>JAZORI010000050.1:0-7432 GCA_045656505.1 Alistipes sp.
CATCACTCCAAAGTACAGTACCCTTACCAGGTGTCTGATCACCATCACCTGCTGGAGGGGTAACTACAGGCTCTGATACTGTAAGAGTATAAGAAGCTGTTGCACTGTAGTACAGATCAGACTCAGCTGCAGTTGCAGTGATAGTAGTAGAACCTGCACCTACGAGAGTAACTGCACCGGTAGTCTCATCCACAGTTGCAACCTCAGTGTTGCTTGAAGCGTAAGTTACAGCAGTCTGAGCACCGCTAACTGTAGGAGCTGTGAACTCCTCACCAAAAACAGCTGTGTAAGCAGCCTCTGCAAATGAAAGAGTCTGCTCTGACTTCATAACTGCATCGTCCGCAACAGTGTACTTAACCTCTACTGAAATAATACGCGCCTGACCTGATTCTGTATTAGTAAATACAACCTCAGTATTCTCGCCAGTCCATACAGACGCTGTGGTGCCCTTAGCGATAGTACCTACACTTGCACTAATGTCTTTCGCATAACTTGATCCTGTGAATGTAAACAGAACCTCACGAATAGTTGCACCTGAGAGAGTCATAGTATTTTTACCCATAAAACGCAAGTGAGTGCCATCGCTATACTCATTTGGATTGTTAGCTGCTTCAGCCTTTGCAACAACACAAGTGATATAATCCTCATGGCGGGTGATAGTTTCAGCACTATTACCAGACTTTTGGTTGAATACAAATGTTGCTGTCTTAAACTCAAGACCTGCCTCAACAAGTGTGATTGTATAGCTTGCAGTTGCGCTGCTATAAGTTGCATCCTCAGCAGCAGTTGCAGTGATAGTTGCAGTACCTGCTACAGAGCCAAGAGTTACAGCACCGGTAGCAGCATCTACAGCGGCAACATCTGCATTGTCAGAAGCGTAAGTTACAGTAGTCTTTGCACCGGTTACCTGCTGACCCTCGAAAGTATCACCAATAGTGAAGCTGTAAGATGGCTCAGCAAAAGCGATAGTCTGAGAGAACTTCTTAGCCTCAAGCTTAACGTTCTTAATCTCCCAAGTAGAAGCCTTGGCAGTAGTAGAAGAGTACTCAAAGGCAATGTAGATATTCTCGCCCTTATATGCGCTCAGGTCAATATCTCCTGAAGATACAAATGGACTGAAAGAGCTACTTATTGTAGGATATGTAGGAATAGTAACCTCAGTCCACTCTGTAGTCTTGGTCTTTACCCAAAGAGTGAGCTCGCTAATAGTAGTCTCATTGCCATAACCAATTGCGTGGTCAAATGTAAGGATAGGAGCGCCCTCAGTCTCTGCAGGGATAGCGATCAGTGGAGATACCAACTTAGACTTTGCAGCTACGGCACCACCCTTATAACCTGAAGCCTTCATACACTTGTAGTTTGCATCATGACCCCAAACATAAGTGAGTGAGCCGAGTTCGATATTCTCAATGGTGAAGTCACCCTGACTCTTTTCAAATGTCTCAGAGAATGGAAGCTCAAGAGCAACCTCTGGAGCAAGCTCGGTATCGAAGTTTACATTAATATTCTTGATGTGACCAGCATTGAATACAGCATCGTCATCCAAAGATACTACAGCCTCATCAACACCACTATTCTCACCTGCTGATGCAGTAACAGATACTGTAATCTCGTCACCAGCCTCAAGGGTGAATGGCTTGATAGCTACATAGAACTCAGCAGTTGCACCTGGAGCGATAGCAGCACCTTCATTTACATTCAGAGTTGCAACATTTGATACATAGTTTGCACCTGAACCTTTGTAAGCGATAGCAGGATAGTCAACAAAGTTAACGTAGAATGTACCAACGATCTCTGTTGGAGCAGTAAGAGCTACAGAGCTAACGGTAATAGCCTCCTGCAAAGAGTTCTTTACAGTGAACTTAACAACAGAGCTTGCGTGGTTCATGGTAAATACTGGAGATACATTTGCAGCAACACCCTTAGCAACACCTACCAGTGGGCAAGCACTACCTGCGAGGTGAGCCATAGAGTTGTTACCGTTCTGTGTCTGAGTTGTACCACCTACAGTGATGTAACCTGCATCGGTAGCAGCAGGAGTTGAAACGTAGCTGCTATAAGGATAGAGAGCAAACCAGTCATAAGACTCTGCAGTAAGCTCCTCCTTAAGGCTACCCTCGAAACGACCGGTTGCCAGGTCATCAAGAGTAAATACATTGTCGTTAACATACTCAGTCTCGTTAGCTACAGCGTGGAATACGTTGAGCTCATCACCCTCAGCCCAAGCAGTAGAGAGACCGTTGTTTACAGTACGAGTGTCGATGTTTGCAAAGAGCTCAAAAGAGGGCTTTACAACCTCGGTCACGTCAAGCTCCTCGTTCTGAGAGCAGCTTGGAAGGGCAAGAGCAGCGAGTGCCAAACCCAAAGCGAAAAAGTACTTTCTCATCTTTTTGTACGTGTTAAAAGTTTGACAATTAGCAGTCGATTGAATCGCCATCCTGAACCCAATCATTGATACCACCTTCAAGGCTTGCAGCGAAGCCACTCTCCACAACTGTTGTGAAGAGCTCAAGAGTTGGAGCGGTGTACTCCACACTTGTCAAAATAGTTTTCTTCATAGTTTGTTAAATGTTTTATTGGAAATAAAAAAAATCATTCGCGCATTTGGCGCAAAATTACCGCTTTTCTTTCAGAAAAGCAAATTAGGATAGTAAAATTTAGAAATATCGCCAAAAATTTGCGCCGCAAACGAAAAATTTGTATATTTGTGCATATTGCTACAACTATGAAAAAGTTAATCATCTCTCTTATCGCCATTGCACTCGCTCTGCCGACATTTGCAGAGGGCAATGCCAACCGCGCCGAGTGGCGTTTTTCAAAAAAGCCGACAAAATCATCTCAAGCATTCTTAGATAGCGGCATCTACCCTGCTGCCGTTGGCATTAAGGGCGCAGAGCTCTCATTTCGCCACAAGGGGCGCGTTACAAAGTGCTCGCTTACAGAGAAGGGCTATCCAACAGCCTTAGCTAAGCGTGGCGACTACTGGCTCTTGGAGGTTCCCGTTACGGATGTTGCTGCAGGCACTGCAGTGGATATTTTCCTGCCATTCTTGGGCAACAAAAAGGAGCGCAACAGCTTTCTGCTTGAGTACCGTGACGGCAAGCGTTGGCTACCCGCAGCAGAGGCGCTTTCAACCACCTCGCACAGCCATATGAATAGACTTTGGGCGTCGGCCGTTCTGAGTCAGCCGATTGTGGGCAGTGGCAAGATAGCTTTCAGACTCAAGCTCACCGAAAAAGCAGCCGTTCAGAGCACTATTGCTTGTCCATCACCGCACGGTCAGCAGCCGCAGGTAATCATCTACGACAACCAGGTGCCACGCGATACGCTCAGCATACTTTTCATCGGCAACAGCTACACATACTACCACTCTTATCCCGTGATTTTCAAGGAAATTGCTTGGCGCGAGGGTCACTATGCCGACTGTTCGCTATTCGTATCAGGCGGATATACAATGCGTCGCCATTTGGACAACAAGTACTGCATGGATGTGGTCAAGAAGGGTGGCTACGACTGGGTGATGTTGCAGGATCAGAGCATACTGCCAACACTCAACTCAACACCAGACGATTCAGGCTCGGCGAAGGATATGGCGGAGATGGTCGGCAAGGTGCACCAGAGCAGTCCGAATGCAAAGGTTGCCATCGAGATTACTTGGGGTCGCAGATATGGTAACAACAACTTCGGAAAGTACGAGCAATACATCGAAAAATACCCACATTTCTATGCCGACTATGACGCTATGCAGAACCGTCTGATCGAGGTGATGACAGCCGAGGCAGAGCAGATTGGAACAGAGATCAATCCACTCGGATTGGCATGGCAGATTGTGATGCACGAGCGTCCGGATATCGTCCTCTATCACACTGATAATCACCACCAATCATATGCAGGTGCATACCTCTCGGCAGTGGTGGCATATCTGAAGATTTACGGCGAAAAGTTCGGTTCAAACCCTGCAAATTGCAAGCTCGATGCCCAGACTGCGGCATACCTGAGAGCCGTTGCCGAGCGCGTTGTTTTGAACGGCGAGAAGTGGTCGCAAAAATAAAAATAGCCGAAACGGTACACCCTATATAAAAATTTACTACCTTTGTAGGGATAAAATGGATTTTGTTTCATCTTAAACATATACGATTATGACAATTAAGCAAAGAATGGATCAGGCACTTGAGATGGCTGGTCAGACAAAGGGTGCTGAGATCTCTCAGGGTGCGCTTAAGAGTACCCCTGTGCTCTTCAAGAAGTTCTTCCCAGGCAAGAAGGCTGTGGTTATCACTGACCACTTCGTTTGGACTGCTGCTGGTGAGGATGTGTACAACATCATGAACGCTGAGGGCGTTGAGTGCGAGAAGTTCGTTATTCCTGACAAGAGTTTCCATGCTGAGTGGAAGTATGTGGAGATGATTGAGGAGGTTATGAAGCAGTACGACGCTATCGCTATCGCGGTAGGTTCAGGCGTTATCAACGACGTTTGTAAGCTCGCTTCACACCGTCTTGGTCAGCGCTACATCTGTATCGCATCTGCTGCATCTGCTGACGGTTACTCTGCATCAGGTTCAGCTATCGTTAAGGATGGCTCTAAGCAGACCTTCACCTGCCCTGCTCCACTGGTAATTATCGGTGACTCTAACGTTCTTTGCAACGCTCCTGCACGCCTTACAACTGCCGGTTATGCTGACCTTGCTGCTAAGGTTCCTGCAGGTGGTGAGTGGATGATTGCAGACCTATTCGGCACAGAGCCTATCCGTCAGGATGCTTGGTCTGTAATTCACGACATGCTTCCAGAGGTACTTGCTGATGCTCAGGGTATTGCTGATCGTACTCCAAAGGCTGTTGAGAATGTATTTGCTGGTCTTACACTCTCTGGTGTTGCTATGCAGATTGCTAACGATACTCGTCCGCTCTCTTGCGCTGAGCACCTGTTTAGCCACTACCTTGATATGACTCACCACACATTTGAGGATCGTATGGTTCTTCACGGCTTCCAGGTATCTGTTGGTACTGTTACAATGTGTGCATTCTTTGATGAGCTCCTCAAGATGGATCTTACAAAGCTCGACGTTGACGCTTGCGTTGCAGCTTGGCCAACTAAGGAGTCTGAGGTTGCTCGTGCAACTAACCTCTTCAGCACATTCCCAGTGCCTGAGCTCGGTCCTACTGAGATTGGCAAGAAGTGGCAGAGCCCTGAGGAGGTACGTGAGCAGCTCAACCGCGTTAAGGCTACATGGCCTGAGTTCCGCGAGAAGCTCCGCAACCACGTTTACTCATTCGAGAAGATGCGCGACCTGTTCGTAACTGCTGGCGCTCCAGTAGCTCCTGAGCAGATCGGTGTATCTCGCGAGCAGTGGAAGAATATGACCAACTACGTTCAGCTCATGCGTTGGAGAGTAAACCTCTTCGACCTTGCTAAGCGTGCTCAGATCTTCGATACACTCGTTGGCAATGTATTTGGCAAGGGTGGTGCTCTTGAGATCTAATATATTTTAGAGATTCCTACGAGATGGTGTCCAGTTGTTTCTGGGCACCATCTTTCTTTTTGTATAGCACGCAAAATCTTTGGCGTGGTAGTTGCACAACATAAGCCACAATCAATAAATTTTTAGCTTATGGAAAATAGTAAGAGTTCTACTTTTAGATTAAGTGTTGCTACGCTCGCCATCATGAACGTGACGGCAGTTGTGAGTCTAAGAGGACTTGCAGCCGAGTCTGTATATGGCTTAGGCTCAGCATTTTACTACCTCTTTGCAGCATTTGTATTCCTTATCCCTACAGCCCTTGTAGCTGCCGAGTTGGCGGCGATGTTCAGCAACAAAGAGGGCGGTGTTTTTCGTTGGATTGGCGAGGCATTTGGTGCTAAGGCGGGCTTTTTGGCCATATGGCTGCAGTGGATTCAGTCAACGATTTGGTATCCGACCGTACTTACCTTTGGCGCGGTATCTATCGCCTTTATCGGCATGAATCAGCAGAGCGATATGGCGTTGGCATCAAACAAGATGTTCACCCTCATTGTCGTGCTTGCCATATACTGGACAGCGACATTTATCTCGCTCAAAGGTCTTAACTGGGTCGGCAAAATCAGTAAATGGGGAGGTATCATCGGCACGATTATCCCTGCCGCACTGCTTATCATCCTCGGCATTATCTATTTAGCGACTGGCGGACATAATAATATGGATATGAGCGCAGGTTTCTTCCCCGATTTGAAACAGTTTGACAACCTTGTCCTCGCCAGCAGTATCTTCCTCTTCTATGCAGGTATGGAGATGATGGGTATCCACGTAATGGATGTGAATAACCCTACGCGCAACTACCCTAAGGCGATTATCATCGGCTCGCTTATCACCGTGGCAATCTTTATCTTGGGAACGTTCTCGCTCGGATTTATCATCCCGGCAAAGGAGGTTTCGCTTACACAATCACTGCTCATTGGCTTTGACCGCTACTTCCAGTATCTACACATGTCGTGGGCATCTCCGCTGATTGCCATAGCGCTTATGTTCGGTGTGCTTGCAGGAGTACTCACATGGGTAGCAGGCCCATCAAAGGGTATATTCACAGTCGGCAAGGCCGGATATCTGCCACCTTTCTTCCAGAAGAGCAATAAGAATGGCGTACAACGCAATATCCTTCTTATACAGGGATGTATCGTCACCCTGCTCTCGCTGCTGTTTGTCGTCATGCCGAGCGTGCAGTCATTCTACCAAATTCTCTCGCAGATGACCGCCTCGCTATACCTTATAATGTATATGATGCTATTTGCCGCTGCTATAGTCCTACGATATCGCATGCGCAACAGCGAACGACCATTCCGACTCGGCAGCAACTTCACTATGTGGATTATCGCCGGACTGGGATTCTGCGGCTCACTGCTCGCCTTCGTACTCAGCTTTATCCCACCGGCACAGATATCCACCGGAAATCCTAAGACATGGGTGGCGATACTTGTCATCGGCTGCATAATCGTTGTGGTCGTTCCATTTATCATCTACGCCCTGCGCAAACCAAGTTGGAAGAGCAACGACACAGACTTCGCTCCATTCCACTGGGAGAAATAGGGACTGTTGGGTCGGCTACGCCGACCCTTCCTCCTCGCAGTTCGGCATAGTCTGCAAGCAGCCTCTGCCCTCACGAGCAGCGTCAGTTGGCTTTTAAGTGGTATTATATTTAGTCCACCAAGGCGGACAGGACTAAAGACCAAAAGTTTTTCCTTGCACCCGTTTGTCGTCAAAACGTGTTAGAGATGGTATATCGTGAAATATCCCCGGATAGGACATACTAAGCGTATTTCCTATTCGGGGATATGAGGGATGTGCCATATATGGCACGTTTTCACGGCAAAGACATTTTGTTGTCAAAATGCAGTAGTAGGTGCGCATCGTGAAAAAATCCAACTATGGATAGTACTAAAACGTACAGCCATAGTTGGATT
>JAZORI010000051.1:0-21574 GCA_045656505.1 Alistipes sp.
GTGATGTAACCCGTATTATCAGGAATAGCGTGAGTAATATCACCACCCGACAGTGTTGTCACGGCGATGATGGTGATTGAACCACCGTTAGGCAGCTGCACGGCCTTCTCGTAGATCTTCGCAAGGTCTGAATAGAGTGAACCAGGCATAGAGTCCTTCGAAGGAATCTGGTCCATACGGTTTGACACGATAGCCAAAGCATCGGCGTAAAGGGTCATATCGGTCAACAGAACCAACACCTTCTCACCCTTATCAACGGCGAAGTACTCCGCTGCAGTCAAGGCCATATCGGGCACCAACAGACGCTCTACGGGAGGATTCTCCGTAGTATTTACGAAAGATACGATACGGTCGAGTGCACCTGCATTCTCAAACACCTGCTTGAAGTAGAGGAAGTCGTCATTTGTAAGACCCATACCTCCGAGGATAATCTTATCTGCCTTTGCACGCAGAGCCACGTTTGCCATAACGGCGTTATATGGCTGGTCTGGGTCAGCGAAGAACGGAATCTTCTGACCGGTTACGATTGTATTGTTAAGGTCGATACCTGCAATACCTGTAGCGATAAGCTCAGATGGCTGCAGACGCTTGAATGGGTTTACAGTAGGACCACCAATCTCGCGCGCCTCACCCTCAAGCTGCTCACCACCCTCAAGTGGCTCACCATAGGCGTTGAAGAAGCGACCTGCAAGGTTATCAGAAACCTTCAACTTTGGTGGCTCACCGTGGAATACCACCTCTGAGTTTGTTGCAAGACCCTCAGTACCTGCAAAGACCTGAAGGGTTACATTCTCACCCATAATCTTTACTACCTGTGCAAGCTTTCCGCCTACGGTAGCAAGCTCATCATTACCTACGCCTGTTGCACGAAGAGTGACTGTAGCCTTGGTAATATTGTCGATTTTTGTATAAATCTTCTGAAATGCTCGTGTTGTCATTGTACCAAATTATTTTGCTGAGGCAACATACTCCTCGATTTGCTTTTTATAATCGTAGAATTTCTCGCTCTGCCACTCAGAGTAGTTCATCTGACGGAAGAGGTTGATAAGGCCCTTGAAGAACTTAGAGCAAGCCTCGAAATCTGCAAAATCGAAGTCGTACTCACAGATATCAAGCACCATCTTATACATAAGCTGCTGACGAACCATTGGACAGTTTGCATCAATGTCATCAAATGCATCCTGCTGCAGAACAACGAAGTCGATAAGCTCGCTCTTCCAGAAACGCTCATGGTAATCTACAGGTACACCGTCATCACCGAGGATGTTGATCTGATCATTAGCCTCCTTACCGCGCTGAACGATAGTCTTACCCTTACGAACGAGTGATACCCAACCCTTCTCAATCTTCTCACCGAGATACTCCTCAACCTCTGGATACTCGAGATACTTTGAGTATGACTCCAGTGGGTCGATAGCCGGATAACGCTTTGAGTCTGCACGACCCTGAGAGAGGGCGTAGAAACAACGAGCAGCCTTCTTTGTTGACTCTGTCACAGGCTCCTTAAGGTTACCACCCGCAGGAGATACTGTTCCGAGGAATGTTACAGAACCGGTCTGACCGTTAGTAAGCTTTACAAGACCTGCACGAGCATAGAAGTTTGAGATAATTGCCGAGAGGTCCATAGGGAACGCATCCTGACCCGGAAGCTCCTCCAGACGGTTAGACATCTCACGAAGAGCCTGAGCCCAACGAGAGGTAGAGTCTGCCATAACAAGCACACGCAGACCCATAGAGCGGTAGTACTCACCGATAGTCATACCGGTATATACTGACGCCTCACGAGCCGCAACCGGCATGTTAGAGGTGTTACAGATGATGATTGTACGCTCCATCAACTTGTGACCTGTACGTGGGTCAACGAGCTCAGGGAACTCCTTGAAGATCTCCACAACCTCATTTGCACGCTCACCACAAGCTACGATGATAATCACATCTGCCTCAGCCTGCTTAGAGATTGCGTGCTGAAGCACAGTCTTACCTGCACCGAACGGACCTGGGATAAAACCGGTACCACCCTCAGCAAGCGGGTTGAATGTATCGATAGCGCGAACACCTGTCTCCATAACCTTTGAAGGACGTGGCTTCTCTGTATAACAACGCACTGCCTGCTTTACCGGCCACTTCTGCACCATTGTTACGTTATACTCATTGCCATCAATATCTGTAAGCACTGCAATTGTATCGGTAACCTTGTAGCTACCAGCTGCAGCAACGCTCTTTACAGTGTAGTTACCGGTCATAATGAACGGTACCATAATCTTGTGGGCAATCCACTGCTCCTGAACCTCACCGAGCCAAGATGCAGCCGAAACCTTATCACCTGCCTTTGCAAGTGGCTTAAACTCCCAAACGCTGTCAAAATCGAGCGGCTCGGTAATCGAACCACGGTCGATAAACAGACCATCCATCTTTGCAAGGTCGTTCTGCAGACCGTCATAGTTCTTTGACAGAAGACCCGGAGCAAGTGTAGCCTCAAGCATATGTCCCTCAAAGTCCACGCGGTCACCAATCTTCAGACCACGGGTTGAGTCGTAAACCTGTACATAGGCATCATCGCCTATAACCTTGATGACCTCAGCCATCATTCGTGTATCACCGCAATAAACATAGCAAATCTCGTTCTGCGCCACAGCTCCCTCGGCACGAACAATCACGATGTTGGAGATGATACCACTAACTTTTCCTGTTGTTTTCATTTATATAGATAAGTTTTATATTTCGATGTATTGTTTTCCGTCAAGCTCTGCCATAAGTTTATCGAGCATCTTGCGACCCACCTTTGCATCCAGCAGAGTCCAACGAGCTACGAGATTTACCTTGACAAGATATGCCAACACAGCATCAAGACTGAAATAGTCGAATGTAGAGAGTTCTGACACCACAGACCAACGGATAAGGTCAATCTTACGCTCCTTCTCAAGCATATTCTGCTCATCCATTGCACTGATAAGTGCATCAATATAGCTCAACTCACCACGCAGACCGAAATCGGCAGCCGAGCTACGATGAAGTTGCTCAACAACATCACCGCCACCCACTGTCACCTGATCTACAGTTACTGTCGTACGCTCACGAGCAACAAGAGCCGAGATAACATTTCTCAGAGTACGATCAGACTCCGACCACTCTCTAACAAGTCGAGAGCCGGAGGCTGCACACTCCTCATAATAGGCAGCAAAGAGCGACTGCGCAAACGGAGCCTCGGTGTTAACACCCTCAGCATCCTCACCCTCCGGATCTGCATAGGCACGAACTACCTTTGCAATACGCTCCGGAAGAGTCTGAGGAGATACAAGCTCCTCTGCAATCTGCTCTGCCGACAATCGACCCAGCGCATTGTGCGCGCTGCTGCCGTTACGACGAGCCACCAAATTCTCGCAATCGTAGTAGGTATAGAGCAGCCTAACGCTCTGCCAATCCTTAGCAGAGAGCACCTCCTCTATCTCCGCAAGTATCTCCTCGATATCAAAGCCCTTAACATCGGCATCGAGTGCATACTCGCGAAAACCCGCTACAAGTGCATAGTAGTTACTACCAAACATAAGCCACTAGAAAAGCAGTTTAGCAACCTTCTCACGCAGATACTCCTGCATCAGAGCCGCAAAAGACTCATCTGTAAAGGCGATGTAATAACCACCATCCTTCTGACCAACCTTAAAGCCATTGCGTACAGTATTTGAGTAACCAACCTCAATACCTGCAGCAAGAAGCTCCTTAGCAGAAGCCTCAAACACCTTTGAGAACTCAGCCTCAAGAGCAGCCGGAAGCATAGCCTTCAACTCAACCTTAGCACCGCCATTCCAAGCAGCAGCTACAGCGAGCAACAACTCCTTTACAAATGCAGCATCAACTACAGCCTGAGCAACACCAGCGTTTACGCTCTTTGCGATAATTGCATCTGCAATCTCATTCTTAATCTTAGCCAAAGCCTGCTTACCAGCCAGCGAAATCTCGGTCATCGAGTTCTTCGCAGTATCGGCAGCCTTACCCTCAGCCTCCTTTACAATCTTTGCAGCCTCAGCCTTAGCATCTGCAACAATCTTCGCTGCAGCAGCCTCTGCCTCTGCTACCAAACGATCAGCCTCAGCACGACCCTTCTCAAGGCCCTCACCATAGAGGCGATCTGTCAACTCCTTTAATTTTGCGTTTTCCATTGTGTGAATTTTATATGAATTATTTAAGATTTTTTCAAAACGCCACAAATTTACAAAAATTCCTACGGAAAAACAAGAATTTTGCTTAAAATATATCACAAGTTTGACAAATTGGGAGATATAAAACAAAATGCCCAAAACCGACAATGTTCGATTTGGGACATTTTATTAGACTATTGGCCTTTTGCTTGCCGATAGCGAGCTTCACTGCGAGCAGTGAATAGGGAGATTAGGGAAATTAGAGAATTTAAGGAAAATTATTCCCACTTTTTTACAACCATCCTCTATTATACACACCACTCTGACGCCAAAACCTCCATGCACATGCAGCACCAATAAATCGATTTTAGGCGAGGAATTTCAACGCTCGGCAAAGAGGAGCAACTGTGGATAGTACTTAAAACGTACAGCCGCAGTTGCCCCTCTTTGTTAGCGGAAGAAATTACCGCCTAAAATCGATTTATTGATGCTGTGGGCGTAATAGATCCTGAACAACCTTAACCGGTGAGAATGTTGAGATCGGCACATCTACAAAGATGGTATTCCAATCTGCCATTGCACCATTCCAAAGACCTGGAAGCTCCTGAGCGCGCAGGTCTCGACCACCACTTGACTTAGACGAGATAAAACCTGTAGCAGGGTCGGTATAATCTAAAAGATTATATTTTGTACCATCGGCAGCATAAACACCACAAACCAAGTCAACAGGATTGAAGTGTGTTGCGTCCTTCATAAGGTGCATATCCTCGACTGCAATCTGACTCGACTCTGCAATCTGGAGGGTCTGTGTACCATCCGCATTTGCCACCCAGAATGGGCCACCGCCAGGCTCACCCTCATTACGAACCATACCGCACACGCGAATTGGACGAGAGAGGAGCTTCTCGAGCAGGGCAGCATCGTAATTTTCAGGCAATTTCACGCACAACTTACTCTGAACAAAGTCTGCCACTGCTGCCAAATCTGCAGCACCACTCTTAAGCGCCGCAAGCTGAGCAAAGGTCTCAGACTGGAGCTCCAAAAGCAGACCTGCAAGAGCCTTTTTATAGAGAACGGTATCGGCACGCAGAGCGTCAGTTGTGACGTTGTCAATATTCTTAACAAAGATGATTGACGCATCAATATCATTCAGATTTTCGAGCAGTGCACCGTGACCTGCAGGGCGGAACAGAAGTTCGCCAGAATCTGTTCTAAATGGCGTATTGTCCGGATTTACAGCAATTGTATCGGTTGATGATTTCTGCTGAGAGAATGAGATATCATACTTCACACCAAACAGAGCCTCATACTTAGCAGTACGCTCAGCGAGCAGAGCTCTGAAGGCATCCTCATGCTCAGGCGATACGGTAAAGTGGAGGCGTACAACACCATTTGCAGCACCATAGAGTGCACCCTCAACAAGGTGCTCCTCAACAGCCTTACGAGCGCCATTCTCATAGGCGTGGAATGTAACCAGACCCTTTGGCAGAGAGCCATAGCCAAGACCCTGCTTGATAATTGCACTAACAACAGCCTTCTCGTCAGCAAAATCCTCAACGACCTGCTTGAGCTCTGGGTAGAATGCAAACTTCTCGATATTCTGCAGCAGAGTATCAATACCCTTACCGCGCTTATCCTCATTAACAAACTCAAACAGCTCCTTGAACATACGAGTAGCAGCGCCCGATGCAGGGACAAACTTTGCAACGGTCACAGATGCGTCACGACCCTCATACTGAGCAGCATACTGAGCCGCCTGCTCTGTTGTAAGCACCACAATACCATCTGACGGAGAGGCTGCGCTTACAACCTGCAGAGATGGAAAACCTTTGCGAAAATTCTCAATTTGACGCTCCACAGCCTCAAGTGTAAGACCATGAGCAGCGATTTGTTTAAGATCTTGTTCAGTAAACATATTTTTGTAGATTTTAGGTTTCTGTACTCCAAAGTTAAACATTTTTTTCCGAAGTTTCCACATTCTGAACATTTATTTTTATCTTTACCGCGTAAAATAGTGCTTTTATGATACAACTCTTTGAGAATACGGATATATCTTCGCGCAACAGCTTTGGTGTGCACCAAACAGCGAAGAAGATTGTAGAGTTTGATAACAACGACGATTTGTCCGAGATTTTCCGCCACCACATCAGCGGAGAGTGGATGGTTATGGGTGGAGGTAACAACATACTCTTCACTACAGATATCGAGCAGACCATCATCGTTCCGCGCAACTGTGACATTCAGGTTCTATCTGAGAGCGATGAGCATCTGACAATTCGCGTAGGTGCAGGATTGGAGTGGGATGAGTTTGTTGCATGGGCTGTAGAGCGCAATCTGTGGGGCTTGGAGAATCTATCTCTCATACCCGGCAAGGTCGGCGCTGCACCTGTGCAGAATATCGGCGCCTATGGTGCTGAGGCCAAAGATTGTATCACAAATGTGGAGATGTACTCCCCTGCAACGGATAATTTTATCACGCTTGCTGCCGAGCACTGCAGCTTTGGCTACCGCGAGAGTGTATTCAAGCACTCGCTCAAGGGTCGTGTGATTATTACCGCCGTTGAGTTCCGCCTCTCAAAAGCAGAGAATCCGAAGCTCAACTACGGTGACCTATGCAGCGAGGTGGAGAGGCGAGGTGGTGCTACACTGAAGAATATCCGCGAGGCTATTTGCGCCATTCGCCGCTCGAAGTTACCGGATCCGGCAGAGATTGGCAATGCGGGCAGTTTCTTCAAAAATCCTATAGTAGAGCAAACTGTTGCACAATCGTTACTTGCTCACTATCCAAATATGCCACACTACCCTACTGCCGAGCCTGAGAAGGTCAAGCTCGCAGCCGGCTGGCTCATAGACCAGTGTGGACTGAAGGGGTACTCAGAGGGCAATGTCGGCGTGCATGCTCGCCAAGCACTTGTACTGATAAACACAACTGGCCGAGCTACCGGAGCAGAGGTGATTGCCTTTGCGAAAGGTGTTCAGCAGAGCGTCCTTGAGAAGTTCGGCGTTGAGATAGATACTGAGGTGAATATACTATGAAAAAGAGTCTGCTTTTAGAGCATTTTGAGCAATATAACGCCCGCCATGCACTCTTCACACACGATGACAGAGTGCTGCTAACCGTCTCTGGAGGGGTCGATTCTATGGTTATGTTGGCACTCTTTGTCGAGGCTGGCTACAATGTCGGCGTTGCACACTGCAACTTCTCTCTGCGCGGAGCCGAGAGCGACCAGGATGAGGCGACAGTCGAGGCTGTAGCAAAGGGCTACAACGTGCCATTTTACAACAAACGCTTTGATACTCAGGGTGAGATGGAGCGCACCGGAGAGTCTATGGAGATGGCTGCACGCAGATTGCGATATGAGTGGTTTGAGCAGTTGAGCAAGGAGTATGGTTATACCGCCATTGCCATTGCGCACCATGTCGATGACTCTATTGAGACCTTTTTTATCAACCTCCTGCGTGGCACTGGCCTTAGAGGTCTTACAGGCATTACTCGCCAACGCGGAAATATCATCCGCCCACTACTCTTTGCCGAGCGCAAGGAGATTTTAGAGTACGCCATTTCGCATAAAATCCCGTTCCGTGAGGACTCGTCAAATAGGTCGAAGAAGTATCTGCGCAACAAGATTCGCCTCGGACTAATCCCGATGGTGCGCGAGATAAACTCCCGATTTACATCCATGATGCGAGGCAACCTCTACCGTCTTGCCGATGCTCAGAGATTTATCGAGGCTGGCATTGCACAGATTAAGGAGCAGATACTTGAAAGCCACGACGGCATTGACCGCATACACACCGAGCTTATCGAGCCGCACTTCCCGAAGGAGTTTGTCATATACGAGATTCTAAACTCCATGTACGGTTTCAAGGGTGATATTGTAGATGAACTCTACAAATCCCTCGCATCGGGTGCTACAGGCAAGCGTTTCTATGCACGCGAACACGTGGCTTGCATCGACAGAACAGATATTGTCATCTCGACAATCACCTCTGACGATACCTGTGAGATGAAGGTCGAGAAGCGCGCCATTCGCAGCTATTGTGGCAACTCAGTGCTCTACTACGAGCATACAGATATCGACAACGTATCGGACTTCAACGCCCCCCAGGAAATTGCCTACCTTGATGAGGATAAACTCACCTATCCGCTCACTCTACGCCGTTGGCAGGAGGGCGACAGTTTTATCCCATTCGGCATGATTGGCAGAAAAAAGGTGAGCGACTTTTTGACCGACCGCAAGATGTCTGTCATAGAGAAGAGCCGCCAATTTGTTCTCCTCTCGGGAGAGGATATAGTATGGGTTGTCGGCTGCCGCATTGACGACCGATATCGCGTAACAAACCGCACTGAAAATATACTCAAGATAACAAAACAGACCCTCAATGGCTAAGAGCACAAAGAAATTTAAGGATAGCGACGCCGATTTTCGCAAAATATGTTCCGATATCGCCAATCGGAAGTTTGCCCCTATATACCTGCTTGCAGGTGAGGAGCCATACTTCATAGATGTGATATCAGACAAGCTCTCGACCTCCATCCTAAACGAGACAGAGAGGGCTTTTAACCAGACGACAGTCTATGGTCGCGACACAGATGGCGTGACCGTTGTCAGCCACTGCCGACAGATGCCGATGATGGGCGGATATACTGTAATCATCATCAAGGAGGCGCAAGCAATGCCTCAACTTGAGCAGCTTGCAGCATATACATCCAACCCACTACCATCGACAATACTTGTCATCTGCCACAAGGAGAAGAGCCCCGACAAGCGTCAGGCGCTCTACAAAAGCTGCCTTGCAAATGGCGTGGTCTTTGAGTCTATACGACCTCGAGAGTACGAGATAAAGGATTGGCTTGGCGGCTTTGTATCCCAGCACGGACTACAGATTGACCCGAACTGTATAGAGCTGATGATTAACCACTTAGGTACTGACATATCGCGTATAAGCAACGAACTCAACAAGCTTATCATATCTATGCCAGAGGGCAACAAGCGCATCACTGCCGTAGAGATTGAGAACTATATCGGCATCTCCAAAGAGTTCAACAACTTCGAGCTTTGCCGTGCCGTTGCCACTCGCGACATGAAACGCGCAATGACCATTGCCGACCACCTCTCCAAGAACCCTAAGCAGTACCCACTACTGCTCACAATAATGGCTCTTTTTGGCACTTTCCGCGAGATATTTATCGTCAATTATCTGAGTTGGATGCAGCAGAAGAAGGGTGTGCCATTTCCAACAGACCAGGAGCTGCTCGGACACCTAAAGTCGAGCAACATATACGCTCTACGCGACATCAAACAGTATGCACGCGGCTGGCAGAACTCTAAGGTTTTCAACATCTTAGGATTGCTACGCGAGTATGATGGCAAGAGCAAAGGTATTGATACCGGAGGCAAGAGCGAGGCTGAATTATTACGCGAATTACTACTCAAAATCTTCATGGAGTAATGGAGCAGTGGCTCATAGATGGCAGTGGTGTGTCAAAGTATGACACCGAGGAGCAAGAGCTGTTCCTCTACCAGCACATGCGCACAAAGGGCGGTGTTATCTACCATCTAAAGGAGCATCTGCAGCTACTTGACAGCACCTCCGTCAAACTCTTCGGACAGCCATCCGCACTAACCGAGAGGGCGATAAATGAGTCGTGTAAAAATCTCATCACACGAGGGGGATATTCAGAAACAGCGACACATATTATCGAGCTAAGGCTGTGGCAGAGTGGTCGCTACCAGCTCCGTGTCATCGAAACATCGCTATACAAGGAGTTTTCATTGCGCGTAATGCGTCCGAAAGCTATGGTTGCAGAGGGGTGCAACTACCCATTCTCGCAACCCACTTCGGCAGCACTTGCGATGGTCAATTTTATGCGACAAACAGCACTTACAGAGCAGTGCCAGATAGCAATCTGTTTGGGCGAAAATCAGGCCGTTTTATCAGTCGATGGAGCCACTCCGATTATCATCCGCGGAACAGACATTACTATCAGTAACTCAGCCACTTCCGTATATAGTGACATAGTCGCAACAGCCCTTAAACAGCTACCAAATCACACAACCACAATCCGCCCAATTCTACTCTCTGAATTAGAGCGAGCAGACGAGCTTTTCTATGCCGATGCCAGGGGTATTACAGCCGTAGGTTCACTGGGCGATATACACTACTCTGACAGCGTCGCTTATGCCGTTTCTAAAAAGATAGTACTGAAAAAGTAGTCAATCGTAGCAGATTTCATATTTTTTGACTATATTTGCGCAGTATTATTATAAACTAAGGTATAAGAGATGAAATTAGCTCTTGCTCAACTTAATTACACTATCGGAGATATCAATGGCAACACTGCCAAAATCATTGACGCAGTAGAGCGTGCAAAGGCAGAAGGTGCTGATGTTGTGGTATTTGCCGAGCAGGCCGTAAGCGGCACTCCGGCATTCGACCTTCTTCGTAAAACAACCTTCCTTGAACTGTGTGAAGATGCTCTGGAACAGATTGCAACCCACTGCGACTCTATCGTAGCCATCGTGGGCTCACCACTGCTCTCTATCGACGGCCCTATGAGTGCCGCTGTAGTGATGCAGGATGGACGAATCAGCCACTGCGTAACCAAGAAGCATATCACAGCTCGCCGCGAAATGGGTTTCCTCAACCCTGGCACAGGCATTGAGACCATCTTCATTGCTGGCGAGAAGGTTGCTCTCGTCGTAGGTGATGACTTCCGTCGCATCCGCAACTTCCCACGCACCGCACAGACAATTATCAACATCAACGCTCGTCGTTATGGTAAGGGTGTGCTTTCGCGTCGTTATTCAACCATTCACAACGTATCGTTCATACAGTCCAAGACCGTCGTGTTTGTAAATCAGGTCGGTGGTTCAGGCGAGATTGTCTATGATGGCACTTCAGGCATTATGGATAGCAAAGGCAATCTGACACTGATGATGAAGGACTTTGCCGAGGACTTTGCAATCTACGACACTGACGCAGAGCACGAGCCTTGCGTTCTGCCGGAGGCACTCTATAGCCACGATCGTACCCCGTTCAACTTCCGTGCGGCAGTTTTGGGTCTGCGTGACTACTTCCACAAGAATGGCTATACAAAGGCTTGTATTGGTCTATCGGGCGGTATCGACTCTGCTATTGTTGCATGCATCGCTGCTCAGGCGTTAGGCAAGCAGAATGTTCGCGGACTGCTCATGCCATCACCATTCTCTCCAGACCAGTCTGTAGAGGATGCAACAGCACTATCTGAGCGTCTAGGTATAGAGTACAGCGTACTGCCGATTACAGAGGTATATACATCAATGCTCAATACCCTTAAGCCTGTTATCGGAGGTCGTGATTTCGACCTTACCGAGGAGAATATTCAGGCCCGTATCCGTACAGTGATGCTTATGGCGTTGCAGAACAAGACCGGTTACATTCTGCTCAACTCTTCAAACAAGAGCGAGAATGCACTGGGCATGTGTACTCTGTATGGCGATACTGCCGGTGCTTTCAGCGTAACTGGCGACCTCTACAAGAGTGAGATGTACGACCTTGCACGATATATCAACCGCACTTTTGACAACCCTATCCCGGACTCTATTATCGAGAAGGAGCCATCTTCAGAGCTCCGTCCTGACCAGAAAGATAGCGACATTCTGCCTCCATACGAGGTTGTGGATGCTATTCTGAACCGTATGATTGAGCAGGGTCAGCACCGCGAGGAGATTATCAATGCAGGTTTTGACTCAGAGGTTGTGGAGAAGATTCACGCAATGATTATGAAGAATGAGAAGAAGCGCTACCAGTTCCCACCGGTACTTCGTCTCTCTGCGTGCGCCTTCGGCCATGAGCGTCTGATGCCTCTGATTAACAAGTATGGCGACTAATAATGTAACTCACACAGGTAAGGTTATCGGCATCTTTCGAGATACGGTAACCGTAGCCGTTGAGAGCACCGAGGCCTGTGGAAGTTGCGCATCTCGCGCTGCCTGCTCCTTAGGCACACAGAGCAATACCCGCAACATCCTAATCAATACCCCCGACGCAAGCTCTTACAGCGTTGGTGAGCGCGTGGTTGTCGCAACAAGGACCCAAATGGGCCTTATGGCTGTAGCGTTATGCTATGCCGTTCCGGCAGTGGTGTTGGTAGCAACGCTTGCGATATCAGTACTTTTGGGTACGACAGAGGGTTTAGCTGCACTTGTTTCGCTCGGCTCGGTTGCTGCCTACTACGGCATACTGTGGTTATTCAGAGATAAATTGGCACAAAAAATAAGTTTTTCAATACATAAAGAGTAATGACAACATTAATCTACACTATCCTTACGCTATCTATCATCGGCGTAGTATCGGCAGTGGTGCTGTACTTCGTCGCACAGAAGTTTAAGGTTGAAGAGGACCCGCGCATTGACGAGACTGAGAAGATGCTGCCGGGTGCAAATTGCGGTGGTTGCGGTTTCCCGGGCTGCCGAGGTCTTGCCACAGCACTTGTAGAGAGTGATGACATCTCAGCACTCTACTGCTCTGTTGGTGGTGATGAATGCATGGGCAAGATTGCCAACTATTTGGGCAAAGCTGCACCGAAGAAGGAGCCTCAGGTGGCTACAGTTCGCTGTGGTGGCACCTGCGAGAAGCGCCCACGAACAAACAGCTATGATGGTGCGACATCTTGTGCCATTGCATCCTCTCTCTACGTTGGTGAGACCGGTTGCGCGTACGGCTGCTTGGGCTATGGCGACTGCGTAGTGGCTTGCGCATTCGATGCAATCCACATCAACCCTCAGACAGGTCTTGCCGAGGTTGATGCCGACAAGTGTACAGCTTGTGGTGCTTGTGTTTCTGCTTGCCCTAAGAAGATTATCGAGCTGCGCAAGCGTTGGCCGAAGAATCGCGCAATCTACGTTTCATGCGTATCTCAAGACAAGGGCGCAGTGACTATGAAGGCTTGCAAGGCGGGCTGTATCGGTTGTCGCAAGTGCGAGAAGGTGTGCGAATTTGGTGCAATCACCGTAGAGAACAACCTCGCCTTTATCGACAGCACTAAGTGCCGTCTGTGTCGCAAGTGCGTTGGCGAGTGTCCTACAGGCGCTATCAAGATGATAGGTCTGGCTCCATTGGTTAAAAAAGATGAAGTAAAGGAGGAGAAGTAGTATGAAGACATTTCCTATGGGCGGAGTTCATCCGTCAGACAATAAGCAGTGGAGCAAAGGCAGCGCTATAGAGACAATGGAGCTGCCGGATGTAGTCAACATTCCACTTGCTCAACATATTGGTGCACCTGCAACCGCAGTGGTCAAGAAGGGCGACACAGTCGTAGTTGGTCAGTTGATAGCCGAGGCTACAGGCTTTATGTCGGCAAATATCCACGCACCTATCTCTGGAACTGTTACCGCTGTAGATATGCAGCTCAACGGTCAGGGTCTGCGCCAGATGATGATTACAATCAAGCGCGAGGGTGACGAGTGGGATGCTGCTATCGACCGCTCAGAGACCCTTGTTACCGAGTGCAACCTTGAGCCGAAGGATATTATCGCAAAGATTAAGGCTGCCGGTATCGTTGGTATGGGTGGTGCGACATTCCCAACACATGTAAAGCTCTCTATTCCGGATGGCAAGAAGGCCGAGATACTGATTATCAACGGTGTTGAGTGCGAGCCTTACCTTACATCTGACTACCGCACAATGCTTGAGCGTGGCGAACAGCTTGTTGTCGGCACACGAATCTTGATGCGCGCTATCGGTGTGACAAATGCCGTAATTGGCGTAGAGGCAAATAAGCCTGATGCTGTTAAGCACCTGCAGTCTATCATCGGTTCTGCTACCGACGTAAAGGTTCAGATGCTCAAGACTCAGTATCCTCAGGGTGGTGAGAAGCAGCTTATTGCAGCCGTTACCGGTCGTGAGGTCCCTGCACCGCCGGCACTCCCAATTGATGTTGGTGCTGTTGTCTGCAACGCCTCTACCGCAGTTGCTGTATATGAGGCTGTGCAGAAGAACAAGCCACTTATCGAGCGCGTAATTACCGTTACCGGCTCTGCAGTTCCTCAGCCAAAGAACCTGCTGACACGTTTCGGTACACCTATCGACTCACTTATCGCGAAGTGTGGAGGTCTGGCAGAGGGCGATGTGAAGGTTATCAACGGTGGCCCGATGATGGGTCGTGCGCTATCAAATATCGCCATGCCGGCAATGAAGGGCTGTTCGGGCGTTACAATCATGGTTGGCGATGCTGCTAAGCGTGGTGCTGAGAGCGCTTGTATCAAGTGTGCAAAGTGCGTCGAGGCATGTCCTATGGGTCTTGAGCCATATCTGCTCTCAAAGCAGGCACGCAAGAAGGCTTGGGATGCTATGGAGGCAAACGACATTACAAGTTGCATCGAGTGCGGTTGCTGCCAGTTTACCTGTCCTGCAAATATTCCACTGCTCGACTATATTCGACTTGGAAAGCAGACCGTTATGGGAATCATCAGAGCAAGAAATATTAAAAAGTAAAGACAATGAGTAATAAGTTTTTTGTTTCACCCTCGCCACATGTGCATAGCGACTACTCAACGGTTCGCCTGATGGGCGATGTTGTCATCGCGCTGCTGCCAGCATTGATGGTATCGGTAAGGGTGTTCGGTTGGGGCGTACTTGCAGTGACAGCAGTCAGCATTGCAAGTTGCGTTCTGCTTGAGTTCTTGGTACAGAAGTACCTTGTAAAGGGGCCCGTAACAGTAAACAACCTCTCGGCTGTTGTTACCGGTCTGTTGCTTGCCATGAACCTCCCGGCAAATATTCCACTGTGGATTGTTGTCGTAGGTGCTGTGGTTGCAATCTGTGTTGCGAAGATGCCATTTGGTGGTCTTGGCAAGAATATCTTCAATCCAGCATTGGCAGCGCGTGTATTCCTGCTTATCGCCTACCCTGTGCAGATGACCTCATTCCCTACACCGACAATCAAGGGTTTTGTTGACGCATACTCAGGCGCAACTCCACTCGGTGCAGCTAAGGGTCACCTCGTAGATTTCGCATCTTTCGACATTGCAGGTATGTTTACCGGCGCTATGGGCGGATCATTTGGTGAGATTTCGGCTCTTGCACTGCTCTTGGGCTTTGCTTATCTGCTTATGCGCAAGGTCATCACTTGGCATATCCCTGTAGCTGTGCTCGGCACTATGGCTGCATTTGCTGCTATCTATGGTGCAACTGAGGGTGGCGCAATGGCTTGGCAGATGCCTATCTTCCACCTGCTTGCCGGCGGTGCACTGCTCGGTGCTATCTTTATGGCTACAGACTACGTAACCTCTCCGATGACTACCAAGGGTATGGTTATCTACGGTATCGGCATCGGTGCAATTACTATGTGCATCCGTCTGTGGGGCGCATATCCAGAGGGTATGTCATTCGCTATTCTGATTATGAACAGCGTGGTACCACTGATTAACAAGTATGTTAAACCAAAGCGTTTCGGCGCAAAATAGGGAGGGGATAACATGGAGAGTTCATTGAAAAATATGGTTTTGGTACTCTTTACCATCACCCTTATCTCCTCTGCAGCTGTAGGAGGTGTATATATGCTTACAGAGGAGCCTATTGCTCAGGCAAAGGTCGCTGCTGTAAACGACGCACTCAAGCAGGTACTGCCTCAGTATGAGGCCACTACAAGCCAGACTATCGAGGTAAATGCCCTGCCAATCGTAGCTCACACCGCAACTGTAGCCGATAAGGCTGTAGGCTATGCCGTCGAGTCTATCTCTAAGAACGGCTTTGGTGGTACTGTTCGCCTAATGGTCGGCTTTGACGCTGAGGGCAAGATTCTCAACATCAACGTCCTGGAGCAGAAGGAGACCCCGGGTCTTGGCACAAAGATGGCAGACGAGGGCAACGTCCTTCTTATGTCGTTCAAGGATAAGGTTGCCGCAGATGTCAATATGACCGTTAAGAAGGATGGTGGCGATATTGATGCACTGACAGCAGCTACAATCTCATCTCGCGCATACGCAGAGGCTGTTGCAGTGGCTTATGAGGCTTTCAAGGTGGCAAGTGGTCAGCAGTGCGAGGCTGGTCAGGTAGCTACTGGCGCAACAAAACAGGAAGGAGGTCAGCATGAATAACAACAAGCTTTCCCTTATTCTGAAGGGAATTATCAAGGAGAATCCGACCTTTGTCCTGATTCTCGGTATGTGTCCAACATTGGGTACAACAACAAGTGCAATCAACGGATTAGGTATGGGCGTGGCGACTATGGCTGTGCTGATTATGTCAAATGCCGTTATTGCGATGATTAAAAACCTTATTCCGGACAAGGTTCGCATCCCTGCATTTATCGTAGTTATCGCATCGTTCGTAACTGTAATCGATATGCTCATGCAGGCATATGTGCCGTCACTCTACTCTGCGCTGGGCGTATTTATTCCACTCATTGTAGTGAACTGCATCATCCTCGGTCGCGCTGAGGCCTTTGCATCTAAGAATGGCGTCCTGGATTCAGCTCTTGACGGTGTGGGTATCGGCCTTGGTTTCACACTATCGCTGACCACAATCGGTGCTGTACGCGAGGTGCTTGGTAGTGGAGCAATCTTCGGCCTGAACCTCGGCATTGGCGACTATATGCCACTCGTATTTGTCCTCGCACCTGGAGGCTTCCTCGTGCTTGGATTCTTAATGGTATTGTTTAACAAATATCTGAAAAAGTAATGGAGTACTTCGCAATAATTATCGGTGCGATATTTGTCAATAATGTCGTTCTGGCTCAGTTCCTCGGTATCTGCCCATTCCTCGGCGTATCGTCAAAGGTGGAGACAAGTATGGGTATGGGCGCTGCCGTAACATTCGTAATGGCACTCTCGTCAGTGGTTGTATGGCTTATACAGCACTATATCCTCGTGCCGCTGGGTATCGAGTTTATGCAGACAATTGTCTTTATCCTCGTTATCGCAGCCCTTGTGCAGATGGTGGAGATTGTACTGAAGAAGGTATCTCCGGCACTCTATCAGGCACTTGGTATCTTCCTGCCACTTATTACAACAAACTGCGCTGTGCTCGGTGTGGCAATCCTTATGGTGCAGAAGGAGTATGGCCTGCTCGAGGGTCTTGTTTATAGCACCTCGACCGCTCTTGGCTTTGCCGTTGCACTCGTTCTGTTTGCAGGTATGCGCGAGCGCCTTGAGTTTGAGGATGTCCCTAAGGCGTTCAATGGCGTGCCTATCGCCCTTATCACTGCCGCCCTGCTCGCTATGGCATTTATGGGCTTCAGCGGTTTAGTGTAAGCCGTCATTAGCACATTAAAGGCTTTATAAAATATCCGTAGTTTGTGCTGCGGATATTTTTTTGTATATTTGTCTAACCAAAACCTACGACCTATGACAGAGAATATCTTAGAGCAATTCGGAACACAACTGTTCAGCAACTCGTGCCGCGCAATGAGTGACCTGTATGAGTACCATGACTACATCGCCTATGGAGTTATTAAGGATGATAAGATAACGGGCTTTTGCCGAATCGTCTGGGATATAGAGTTTTCATCTGTATACATACCTCTTTCCCATATCCTTATCGGCATTGCTGACGAGCAGTATAAGCACAACTCGGACCTTGAGAGCGATGTGCCGACAGTAAAATATGGAGTAGATTTGCTCTACCGCAGCAACAAGATAGAAAAGTGCTACATAATGAAGGATAGCGAAGTTCACCTGCTTATCTCGCGCGACAATGATGAGCGTGTAATCTTCATTGGCCAGCACTGCTCTGGCACTCGCCACGGCTTCGGCGTAGAGATTACCTACACCGACACTAAAGATACACTACTCTACGGCATCTGGCAAAACGGCACACTAAAATACCAATACAAAGACAGAAAATGGGTGGAAGTGGAATAGAACCCCTAACAATAGAGTTGAATATCCGTAGCCTATAAGCTACGGATATTTTTTATACAGAAATTTGCATTTTATTAAAACAATATTTAACTTTGTTAAAACAAAACACCAATATTATGAAAACTCATTGTGAAAAATTTACTTTAGGTAGGATGGGTACGGTGACATCCATTCTACTTTCGGCGCTGATTGTCTATGGAGCGATTGCTGTATGGAGTGCGGGGATGACGGCAGTAATTGTAACTTATACGATATTTGCGTTACTGGCAATTTGGGTGTTGCTCACCATGCCTCGCTATCTGATTGTTCAGAATGGGTTGCTCATTATCACCCACCCTATCGGCAGGACAGTAATTGAGAAGTCTGATGTGGTAAAGATTGAGGCTATAGACCGCAGTGAGCTGCGTGGCTCGTTACGTCTCTTTGGCAGTGGCGGATTTTTCGGATGGTTCGGCATTTTCCGCAACAGCAGGTTTGGCACATACCGACTCTACTGCGGGCAGTTAGAGAACCTCTATCTTGTAAAGACTCAGACAAAGAGTTATGTAATCAGTTCCACAAAACCTATCGAGCTATGAATGTAAAGAAGTCTTTTCCGACCACTTGTCCATCGTGCGGCGGAGTGCTAAGCGTAAAGAGTCTCCACTGCGCCGAGTGTGACACTACTGTGCAGGGTGAGTTTGCGATACACCCCATTCTTCGACTCTCAGCCGAGGAGCAGAGCTTTGTTATGGCATTTGTGCGCTGCAGCGGCTCGCTCAAGCAGATGGCTGCCGATATGGGGCTGAGCTACCCTACTGTGCGCAATATTCTTGATGATATTATTACCAAACTGCAAAATTTCGAATAGAATGAAAGCTTTATTCAACCCCTTCCGATACATCGCAGGTGCAAAGGCTCTGTTTTTGGGTCTGATATTTATCGTCGCCTCAACACTCATGCTATATAGCGGCGGACTTATTCAGGATAGCTATATACATATAGGTATAGCAAACGCCCCGCTGTGGCATGTGGCGACGATGCACTTTGTATGGTGGCTACTGCCAGCGCTGCTGCTATATCTCTGCGGCATACTCCTCTCAAAGTCGAAGATTCGCCTGATAGACATCCTCGGCACAACGGCCTTTGCACAGCTTATACTGCTGATGATGATCGCCCCGATGCTTCTGCCCGCGGTGATGAACAACTCCCTTGAGTTGGTGGCATCTCTGCAAAGTGGCGTAATGCCCGATATGGCGGCCTTCACTCCGCTGATGATCTACGGACTCTGGAGCATGGCCCTCTGCGTACTCTTCTACATCTGGAACTATAATGCCTTTACCACAAGCTGCAACGTCAGCGGCTGGAGGGCTATTCTCGCCTTTATCTGCGTGCAGATTGCCTGCACCTTTGTAGGTATGCTGCTGTAGTTATTGTAAGGTAATTTATATCAGACTCGAAGATAGAACCATTTGCCAACTGTCACGCAGAGTCTTGAGCACATCTCCCACGCTCTTCTCCTTACAGTTCTGATGCAGATCCATAAACGAAGTTCTGTAACGCGAGAGATATTGACGGTCAAAGGCTAACAGCTAAAGGCTTTTATTAGCTTGTACTCCGATGCCTCCATGCACGCATTTGTCGTCAAAACGGGGCAGATACTCCGCTTTCAATTTGCACCGTTTTATCGTCAGAACGTGGTAGTAGGCGTGCATCGCGCAGAAAGCCCGACAATGGATAGTACTAAAACGTACAGCCATTGTCGGGCTTTTAGGGATGTGCGGCTAATGCCGCGTTATCACGATAAAACCCTTAAACGGAATACTATCTTCTGACAATACAACTCACCTTCCTTCAGCAAAATGCTTGGAAACTCAGGCTGATTAACCGCATCAGGATAGCCCTGACACTCGATTGCCACACCTGCGTAGTCGCAGTAGCGGGTATCTGACTTGGTGAGTGGACAGCCACCAGATAGCCAGTTGCCGGTATAGACCATACAGCCGGGCTGTGAAGAGAGAATCTCTACGGCTCTACCCGACTTAGGATCTGAGAGCACACCGACCTCCCCCAAAATATTCTTCTGCCAGCCATCGACAACAAAGAAGTGGTCGTAGCCCTTAAAGTCGCGAATATGGTTAAACTCAGAAGCAATATCATCACCCAGACGGCGCGGAGTGGTAAAGTCCTGCGGAGTACCAACAACATCGAGCAGTTTGCCAGTCGGAATCTGTACCTGATTCATCTCAAGCGCCTGCGAGCAGTTGAGCTGCAGGTTGTGGTCAAGAATGGTTCCAGAGTTTTCACCCGAGAGGTTCCAATATGTGTGGTTTGTAAGGTTTACAGGCGTTGTGCCGTCAGCCTTTGCCAGCAGGGTGATTTCGAGGTTATTCTCATCATCAAAGTCATAGACAATCTGCGCTGTAACCTCGGCAGGATATCCGCAATCGCCATCCTCAGAGACAAGGGTAAAAATCACGCGGTTATACTCCACACAGCTCTCCCAAAGGCGATTTGAGAAGTTCTTGCTACCTCCGTGCAGGTGGTTAGGGCCATTATTAACCTCGAGGTGATAATCCTTACCCTCAATGGTCATCTTTCCACCCGCGATGCGATTTGCCACGCGACCTACAATCTTGCCGGCACATGGGCCATCGCCGAAGTAGCTCATCGGATCTTTATAACCCAACACTACATCCTCAACCTTACCCTCGCGGTCGGCAAACTTAACGCTGACAATACCCGCACCGATATTGCTCAGCTGCACCTCACTGCCCAAGCTATTGCGGAGCGTATAGATTACTATCGCCTCGCCCTCAGGTGTAGCACCCCAGATATGTTGCAGAATCTCCATTATGCGTCAATAGGTTTTACGCTTGCAATCAGCGTATCAATACGCTTCAGACACTCCTCCTTGCCGAGGAATGCAGTTACATCATACATGCCAGGACCCTTACCTGCACCAACAAGTGCGAGGCGGAGAGAGTTCATCACCTGACCTACGCCATAGCCCTTCTCTGCAATCCAACCATGAACAACATGCTCAGTATTCTCCTTGCCGAAGTCGTCAATAGATGCAAGCACCTCGCGCACCTCAGCCAAGATACGAGGGTTCTCGCCCTTCCAGTACTTCTTAACCTGCTTCTCGTCATACTCAGTTGGAGCAACGAAGAAGTATGAAGTCAAATCCCAAAGCTCAGATGCAAATGTAGCACGCTCCTTCATAATGCCGGCAACAGAGCCTGCAACCTCGTCAGAGACCTCGATACCGTGCTCGCGGAGTATTGGCTGGTAGATTTCAGCCAACTCTGTATCTGACTTGTGGTGCATATACTGCGCATTAAACCACTTAGCCTTGTCCGGCTGGAAACGCGCACCCGACTTTGATACTCGCTCGAGTGAGAATGCGTCAATAAGCTCCTGCATAGAGAAAATCTCCTGCTCTGTACCCGGATTCCAACCCAGCAGTGCAAGCATATTGATAAACGCCTCAGCAAAGTAGCCATCCTCACGATAACCGTGTGCAGTGTCGCCGGTAGGAGATACCCAATATAGAGGGAATACAGGGAAGCCCATCTTATCACCATCGCGCTTTGAGAGCTTACCGCCACC
>JAZORI010000052.1:0-33570 GCA_045656505.1 Alistipes sp.
CTCGTGAGGGCAGAGGCTGCTTGCAGACTATGCCGAACTGCGAGGAGGAAGGGTCGGCGCAGCCGAGCCAATAGCTGATAAAGGGTCGGCACTACCGACCCTTTATCAAACGATATGCAAACTTTCGCTAGTCAATCAAAAAGCGGCGAGATTTTTCGTCAAGGATTTCGATTTTTACAACCATTGTATCCTCTGGTAGAAGCTGCTCGACCTTTTCGGGCCACTCGACAAGGCATAGATCGCCTGAGTAGAAGTACTCCTCGTAGCCCATGTCGAATGCCTCATTTATAGAGTTAATGCGGTAGAAGTCGAAGTGATATACGGGCTCGCGCTCTGCTGTATAGTACTGATTCACAAGGGCAAAAGTAGGGCTTGTGACGATATCCTCAGAGCCGGTTTGCTCCATTATCGCGCTGATAAGTGTGGTCTTTCCTGCACCCATTGGAGCGAAAAAAGCGACAACATTTCGCCCCTCGAGAGAGGAGAGAACCAAATCGGCAACCTTGTGTAAATCGCCCAAAGAGTCTATAATAATTTCCTTCATGTAGTTTTGAGATAAAATCAGACAGTGCTAAAAGACAAAACCGACCTTTAATTGTACGGAACTCATGGAGAGTTTGCCCAAGTCTATATTGTTGAGATTCTGTAGGTTATAACCCACCTGAACCTTCAGTATCTTCCAGACGAATCCGACTGCCGGTGCGATGTATAGTCCGCAATCGTTATCTAGAGTATCTGTAACGCCGATGCTAGCACCAACATCACAGCTCAGATATGGGCAGATGCTCTTGCCTGTTGGTAGGTAGCCCTTGATATTTAGGTACATAGGAACGACCACCTCGCTACTATCATCGAAGTTGTGGTGGTAGTCAAATCCGGTACCAAATCCGGTCGAAAGGTATTTGCCGATGCTGATACCCTGTATTGTATGGAGGCTTGCTCTGCCTGAACTCTCCTTGCCTACACCGAGCGCATAGCCGAAGTCAATCTCGCCCTGATATGCAACAAGGCCTTTGGCCGATGAGGTGCTGACAAATAGTGTCAGGGTTAGAGCCAGCAGTGATATTATACGTTTCATAGTCTAATTTTTTGCAAATATAATAATTTTCTACAGAAAATCAATAGTGTCCATCCGTACAGATGCAACTTTTATTAAAACTCAAGCTCTACCTTAAAGTGTGCAGCGCCCGATGCTACAGCGGCGGCAATGCCTATCTCTGAATCCTCGAAAATAATTGTCTCTGAGGGTGTTACACCTGCAATCTTCATAGCCTTCAAGAAGCAATCAGGTGCCGGCTTTGACTTTATCACGTCATCGGACGAGAGCAGTCCATCTATATCATTTTCTATGCCGAGATAGCGCATCACGTTTGTGATATTGTCGATGTGTCCCGTTGAAACAATCATCGCCTTGCCACCTTTTGCTCTGAAATCCTGCACAAAATCCCACAGAGGTTTGTTGAGTGTAACCAAATCAAAGTGAGTAGGGTAGATCTCGACTTTTCGACGACGGATACGCTGCATCTGCTCGGGGTCGGTAATGCCAATATCGGTCAGAAATTCAGGGCAACGGAGTCCAAAATATTTACGGCGGTACTCATCCATTGTAATTGTTATCCCCTCCTCAGCAAGGGCCTCGATATAGGATGTTGCGTTGGCTCTGCCGGTGTTGGCGACAGTGCCGTCAAAGTCTAAAAGTAAAAGCTTAATCTCCATTAGTCAAATGATTGCATACCCGACTGGGCAATTCGTATGATTTTTTGGTACTCGTCCGGCGTTAGCTCCATGAAAAAGTAGTGGATTGGATCAACTCTAACTCCCTCATATCTAACCTCATAGTGCAGATGTGGCGAGAGCGAAAGACCCGAGTTGCCGGATAACGCAATGATATCTCCTCGGCGCACCTTTTGGCGGCGTTTTACCTTAGCTTTTTGGAGGTGGCTGTATGAGGTTGTATATCCATTTCCGTGGTCAATAACAACAGTGATGCCAGAGGTTGAAGTCTTGCCTAAAACCTCCTTTACAACGCCATCTGCCGTTGCAAAGATACTCTCGCCCTCGGGGATGGTGTAATCCACGCCCTGATGCGACTGCAGAGTGCGATAAAATGGGTGCATCAGCATGCCATAACCAGCAGTAAGCAGCGTAAGTTGATGGTTGATTACCGGCTGAATAGATGGTATGTTGTTGCGCTTGTCACCCACTGCGTCAAGGTTGTTTTGCAGAGTGTTGTACGAGTACTCCAACTCTGTTAGCTTCTCCTCTATGTTGTCGGTCTGTGCAGTAAGGTCATCAAGCATCTGACGCTTGGACTGACCAAGGAGCTTCTCGTGCAGTGAAAGTCGCTGCTGCTCGTAGTCGGAATTAAAGTCGTAAGGCGTTGACTCAAAGAGTATTCCGAAGATATTTCGATCTCGCTCAATGACATTCTCGACCACCATATTCAGTGAGTCATAGCGAGCAGAAAGGATCTCATATTCCGCCCTCATTTTGTCTGTTGAGTGTCGCAATTCGTACTCTGTTGGGGTGTCAAAAAGCAGTGAAAAAAGGATGAAATATATCACCGCAGCACCGACCCAAGTGAGTAGTGTTGTGACAAAACGGGTTATCTTATTTTTAGGTTTGCGTGCCATCTTTTTACTCAGTTTCCAGGTCGGTATTGTGTTTCATCTTCTCCATCAACATCTTGTATTCGTCAGAGGACATGTTGCGGTTGAAGTAGTTTACAGGATTCACGTGACGACCCATATATATCACCTCATAGTGCAGGTGCGGACCGGTAGAACCACCCGTAGAGCCAACCTCTCCGATTAACTGTCCGCGAGTTACTCGCTCGCCCTCTTTGACATATATTTTGTGGAGGTGGGCATATCGTGTTTGATATCCGAATTCGTGGTTGAGAAGTATCTGGCGACCATAACCACGGCGACGACGACCCTCGTCGGTCATCTGCACAATAGCATCACCGGTAGCATATACTGGAACACCGCGCTTACAAGAGAGGTCAACACCCTTGTGCATCTTGCGAGTCTTGTATATCGGGTGGCGAGCTCGCATACCGAAGGAGTAGAACCAGTCGAGCTGTGTGCGGTCAATAGGCCATATCGCAGGGATGGCAAATGACATACGTTCCTTGTTTTTGGCAAGAATCTGCAGCTGGTCGAGCGATAGTGATGCCGCATAGGTCTTACGGGCAAGATTGTCAAGGCTCTTCCATGAACTTGTCATCAGACTTGAGTACTCATCTCCCTGCAATGCAGCATATTTCGCCTCAGGATAAGGGTTGTATATACCGTCAATGGCCAGTGTATCGACAGAGAAGAGTGAGCGATAGACAGAGATGTCGCGGTAGTGGATGTCATCAATCTTGCTCTCAAGGGTGTGGATGCGGTCTTGGAGAATGTTGTACTTGATTACAAGCTCTCGGTTGTCGTTGTCTATCGAAAAGAGTTTCGGTGTGTAGAAACAGTACGAAATAATCAGGTTTAGGAGCGAAATGACGATAAAACCAATGAGCAGTTTGCGCAACAGAGGGTATCTGTTGATGCGCACTTTGCCGTTTGTAGGTATGGTTGAATTCGCCATATAGGATCTATTTGTTAAATTTTAATCAGTTTCTTATAAATATAGGTGCAAAAATAGAAAAAATACACTAATTTTGCAACCTGAATCGGCGAAACATTTTTCGCTTGTTAAAAAACGAGGTTAGAGATAATTTTAGTATAATATGGAATCGAACAAAATTCGTCAAGCATTTTTGGACTTCTTTGCTGCAAAAGAGCATGAGATTGTTCCATCTGCACCTATGGTCGTAAAGAACCACCCAACCCTTATGTTTACCAATGCAGGTATGAATCAGTTTAAGGATATCTTCCTTGGTAATGCCCCTCGTCGTACTCCACGTGCTGCTGACTCGCAGAAGTGTCTGCGTGTATCAGGTAAGCATAACGACCTTGAGGAGGTAGGTCACGATACATACCACCACACAATGTTTGAGATGTTGGGTAACTGGTCTTTTGGAGACTACTTCAAGAAGGAGGCTATTAGCTGGGCTTGGGAGCTTCTGACAGAGGTTTATGGCCTTGATAAGTCTCGTATGTATGCAACCGTATTTGAGGGCTCTGAGTCTGACGGCGTACCTTTCGATCAGGAGGCTTATGACTATTGGAAGCAGTACCTGCCAGAGGATCATATTATTCGTGGTAATAAGCACGATAACTTCTGGGAGATGGGCGAGACCGGTCCTTGCGGTCCTTGTAGCGAGATTCACTTCGACCTTCGTGACGAGTCTGAGATTGCGAAGATTTCAGGTCGTGATATGGTAAATACAGGTCATCCACAGGTTATCGAGATTTGGAACCTCGTATTTATGCAGTTCAACCGCAAGGCGAACGGCTCACTTGAGTCTCTCCCTGCAAAGCATGTTGATACAGGTATGGGCTTTGAGCGTCTCTGTATGATTATGCAGGGCAAGAAGTCTAACTACGATACAGACGTTTTCCAGCCAACTATTGCCGTTATCTCACAGATGTCAGGCAAGAAGTATGGTGAGGATGAGAAGGTTGATGTGGCTATGCGCGTTATCGCTGACCACCTCCGTGCTATCTCGTTCTCTATTGCTGACGGTCAGCTGCCATCAAATGTAAAGGCCGGTTATGTTATCCGCCGCATCCTTCGCCGTGCAGTTCGTTACGGTTACACTTACCTCGGCTTTAACAATCCGTTTATCTGCCGTCTTGTGGCTACACTTGTTGAGCAGATGGGTGGTCAGTATCCTGAGCTTAAGGCGCAGCAGGCATTGGTTGAGAAGGTTATTGAGGAGGAGGAGGCATCATTCCTCCGCACACTTGCTACAGGTATCAACCTGCTTGATGGTGTAATTGCTAAGGTTGGTAACGGTAAGATCTCTGGTAAGGATGCATTCGTGCTCTATGATACATATGGTTTCCCTATCGACCTTACAGAGCTTATCGCAAAGGAGAAGGGCGTAGAGGTTGACCTTGCAGAGTTTGAGCAGCAGCTTCAGGCTCAGAAGGAGCGTTCTCGTAACGCTGCTCAGCAGGATATCGACGACTGGCAGGAGTTTGTAGAGGTTAAGCAGAGCGAGTTTGTTGGTTACGACACACTCGAGAGCGATGTTCGTATTGCACGTGTTCGCCGTGTACAGAGCAAGGGTAAGACTACATATCAGATGGTATTTGATCGCACTCCATTCTATGGCAACTCAGGTGGTCAGGTTGGTGATACAGGTTATATCGAGAGCGCAAACGAGAAGATCGCTATCATCGCTACAGAGAAGGAGAATGGTCTTACTATTCACGTAACAAATACCCTTCCAGAGAACCTTACAGCTACCTTCCACGCTGTTGTAGATGCTGCTAAGCGTCAGTGCGCAGCAAATAACCACACAGCAACTCACCTCCTCCACGCAGCACTTCGCAAGGTGCTTGGTGAGCATGTTGAGCAGAAGGGCTCTATGGTAAGTCCAGATTCACTCCGCTTTGACTTCTCTCACTTCCAGAAGGTTACAGCTGAGCAGATTCGCGAGGTTGAGCGCCTTGTAAACCGTGCAGTGCGTGCTAATGACCCACTTGTTGAGAACCGTGAGGCTACTCAGGAGGAGGCTAAGGCAGCGGGTGCAATGATGCTCTTTGGTGAGAAGTATGGCGATAAGGTTCGTATGGTTCGCTTCGGTAGCTCTGTAGAGCTTTGTGGTGGTACTCATACATCTGCTACAGGTAACATCGGTCTTGTAAAGATTGTCTCTGAGAGCGCAATCTCTGCTGGTGTTCGTCGTATTGAGGCTGTTACAGGTGAGAAGGCTGAAGATATGCTATATGCTGCTGAGGATACTATCCACGCTGCATCTGAGGCTATCGGTAACTCTAAGCTCGTTGAGTCTGTTCGTCGCCTTATTGACAGCAATAGCACTTTGACTAAGGAGGTTGAGGCGTTCCGCAAGGAGCAGGTTGCTGCTATGGGTGAGAAGATTCTCTCTGAGGTTAAGGAGGAGAATGGCGTAGTGGTTGTAGCTCGCCAGATTGATGCTCCAACAGAGCTCTTGAAGGACTTGGCTTACAATTTGCGTTCTCGTTGCCAGAACTTGGTGCTTGTGCTCGGCTCTGCTGTAGAGGGTAAGGCTACGCTGATGGTTATGTTGAGCGATTCAGTAGTTGCTAAGGGTGTAGATGCTGGTGCAACTGTTCGTGAGGCTGCAAAGCTGATGAACGGTGGTGGTGGCGGTCAGAAGTTCTTCGCTACAGCTGGTGGTAAGAATCCTGATGGTTTGCAGGCTGCTATTGATAAGGCAGTTGCTTTGATTAACGAGAAATTGTAGAAAATTGTTTTAATTGACAATTTCTGCGTTATACTCGGCTCGGAAATGCTCATTTACGCATCAGTAAACTCCGCTTTCCTCGCCTTCGCAAGCCTTGAACTTGCCTAATTAAAAGCAATTTTAGATTAACTATAGAAAAAATAACATTTAACAGATATGGCAAATAAAGTATTATTGATGATTCTCGATGGTTGGGGAATCGGAAACCACACAAAGGCGGATGCTATCTTCTCGACAAATCCGCAGTTTATCAACAATCTGACAGCAGCTTATCCGCACGCGGAGTTGCGTACTGATGGCGAGAATGTTGGTCTCCCAGAGGGTCAGATGGGTAACTCTGAGGTAGGTCACCTCAATATTGGTGCAGGTCGTGTTGTATATCAGGATCTTGTGAAGATTAACCGTGCTTGCCGCGACAACTCAATCCTTAACAACCCTGAGGTTGTTGCTGCATTTGAGTATGCAAAGGCAAATGGTGTGAACGTTCACTTCATGGGTCTCACCTCTGACGGTGGTGTACACTCTTCACTCGACCACCTCTTCAAGCTCTGTGACATTAGCAAGCACTACGGTATTGAGAATACATATATCCACTGCTTTATGGATGGTCGTGATACTGATCCTAAGAGCGGTAAGGGCTTTATCGAGGCGCTTGAGAACCACCTTAAGGGCTCTGCAGGTACTATCGCTTCAATTATCGGTCGCTACTATGCAATGGACCGCGATAAGCGTTGGGAGCGTGTTAAGGTTGCTTACGATCAGCTCGTTGAGGGCATAGGTGAGAAGGCAACAGATATGGTTGCAGCTATGCAGAAGTCTTACGATGAGGGTGTAACTGACGAGTTCGTTATGCCAATCGTTCGTGTTGACGAGAATGGTAACGCTGTTGGTACTATCAAGCCAAACGATATGGTTATCTTCTTCAACTACCGTAACGACCGCGCTCGTGAGATTACCGTGGCTCTCACTCAGCAGGATATGCCGGAGCAGGGTATGCACACTATGCCACTCTACTACTGCTGCATGACTCCATATGATGCATCTTTCACCGGTCTGCACATCCTCTTCGATAAGGAGAATGTAAATAATACTATCGGTGAGGTAGTTTCAAACCTCGGCCTTTCACAGCTCCGTATTGCTGAGACTGAGAAGTATGCTCACGTAACATTCTTCCTCAATGGTGGTCGCGAGGCTGAGTTCGCAGGCGAGAGCCGTATCCTCGTTGCCTCTCCAAAGGTTGCTACATATGACCTACAGCCTGAGATGAGCGCATATGAGGTTGCAGACAAGCTCGTTGTGGCACTCGGTGAGCAGAAGTATGACTTTATCTGCCTCAACTTCGCAAATGGCGATATGGTAGGCCACACTGGTATCTATGAGGCTATCGAGAAGGCTGTTAAGGCTGTTGATAGCTGCGTGGAGAAGGTCGTTACCGCTGCTAAGGAGAATGGCTATGAGGTTGTTATGATTGCTGACCACGGTAATGCTGATAACGCAATCAACCCTGATGGCACTCCAAATACCGCACACTCACTCAACCCAGTGCCAGTTGTTGTTGTTTCTGACCGCGTGGCAAAGGTTGAGAATGGTATCCTCGCAGACGTTGCTCCAACCGTTCTTCAGTTGATGGGCGTTGAGCAGCCTAAGGAGATGACAGGTCATTCGCTTGTTACCTTGAAGTAGTTTTATCGTGATAGTGGCGCATTTGCGGCACATCCCTCAAAAATCAGTCGCGGCTGTACGTTTTGTACTATCCGCGACTGATTTTTTTCACGATGCCCCACAACTACACCATTGGCTCGCCTAAGGCGACCCTTCACTGCTCCGCCTCAGCATAGCTCAAGTAAACTTGACTCTGCATTCGGCTTAATCGCAGCGTTCTGACGATAAAACCGTGCACAGATTGAGTTGAGTGCAATTTGATATGTATAGTAAAAGCGGGTATGTACCCGCTTTTATTTATTTTAGAGTAACCGGATTAAGCCACGACTCATCAGGTTTTGCTATTAATCGTGCATCTTGATAACCTGTTTCTAGGTCTAGGATTGTACGTGCAATGTACATATTATTCTCTGCGTCAGGCTGTAGGACTAATGCAAAATCAGGATAGGTATTATATGTTCCGTCCAAAAAAATAGGCATCAAGAATGAAATGCGATTACATTTTGGGTAATAAATTGGAACAATATATTTGTAATTTCTCTGTGCAATAGCCACTGCGTAATTGATAGCGTCAAATAGTTTCTTGGCGAGAATGTGAGATGGTTTTGATTTCATTTCTGTAGGAAATCTATCACTCCTTTCCTCGATAATATGTGTAAGCGCCTCGAAATTCTTGTCAATATTCCATGCTGGATTGAAAATTACCTCATTTACTTCTTCAAAAAAAGTTGGAGGTAATGGTTGTATATCTTCCGAGAATCCATATCTTATAAAGTCACGATAACTTTCTTCAGCAGTTCTTCTTGGTTTAATATATACTTCAATACCCTCTGCTTCTTTCACTTCCTTTACTTCTGCAATAATATATATGGCATGAAAAAACTTGTCCAATAGGTTGGTGTTAAAAATAATATATTTACCATTGGTACTTTTGATTACTTTATTCTCCTTTTTAAGCTTTACGAATATGGTCTCAAGATAGCTTTTTAAGATAGGATGATTTATTTTAGATTCTTTGTTTTTATACCTCCAACTCTCAGGAATAGCTGCTTTTGCTATATCATCGAGAAAAGTCTGACAATCATCATTACTGTCGAAATAAAAATCACCCATTTTGAACTTAGACTTGAGTCGAGCATATGCTTTAAGTTCTGGTATGGTAAGCCAAATAACGCCTTCAAATCGATTTTCTTTGTCATTGCGAATATACCAGCCATAGACATCTTGGCCATCAAGCTTGTAGCCAGTATTAAAACCTTTGAAGATAACACTACGTTCAGGAATACTTTGTCCTGTATTATCTGTAGGATAACCATAGCGATTCAGAGATATAGGAACGGCTACATCTGCACGCTCGCGAATCTCTTGAGATGTTGGTTCTTGATCAGTGTCAATTAATTTCTCTTGTAGTTCCTTGATATATGCTCCATTTCGCATATTTACTACATGACCAAATCGTTGAATACCATAACGATCTTTTGTTGGAGTGTTCATCGTCTCCATAATATTATTCATCCCCACCCCATTCATTATTTTAGGTTTCCAATCATGCGTGGGGTGCGAATGTGCTTTAACGCAAGTGAAACCCTCGACACGGCAACAATTAACGCCGCTGAAATTACAATAAATAACAGACCGATAATACACAATAAATGTCGGCCATTACACTTCCACAAAGGTAGATAATCTTATTTAATAAATCAAACAAATTATAGATATAGTCTGATTTTTTCTTTGCATAGTACTGCGTAGCTCGGAAACCCGCTTGATTTTTGCACCCGGAGCGAAGCGACCAAGTCCCCCTTTGCCAACCGACGCCAAGCCGAGCGTAGAGTCAAGCGTGCTTGAACTATACCGAGGCGCGAAGGAGGAAAAGCCACCTTTAGGTGGATTAAAGGGGGATTTAGGGGGGAATGTCAATATTTTTGTATAGTTTTAGCATCAGCCGTTCTCGGGTTTAGAATGCTATCGAAGATAGCGCAATAAAAGAAAACCCCTCACTCAAGCTCGCTTGAAAGTGAAGGGTTTTATTTTATTGAATAGCATACTGCTATCCTAAATCCGCAACGGCTATTTCAAAATCTTGAAGATCATCTTCTTGATCTTGCCGGTGCCGAGCATTGGGGCGTGTGCGTCCTCTGGGTAGAGGATTGAGAACTGACCCTCGCGCATGGTGTAGAATGTCTGAGGCTCGTCGGTGAAGAACTGGACATCCTTCTCGGTATCGAACTCGCCCTTTGCCTTCTTGCAATCCTTGCGCTCAGACCAACCGAACTCCTCCTTTGTTGAGCCGCCGATAATCACCTGGATATCGACATACTTGTCATGCACCTCAAGCAGAGCCTCGTAGCGAGGTTTGAGGTCGATCTCCATAACATTTACAAATACCTCGCCCTCGATAATATCGTGTCTGCCGACTGCGATAGTCTTAGGGTTGCACTGTGCAAGGAAGTCAAAAGCAGCCTTGAATCGTGGGTTGAGCGGATAGTACAACTCCGCATTCTTGATAGAGTCTAAAATCATAATGTTAGTGTCTATTTAAGTTTACTATTTTTGTCTATTTTAAGTCGTGTAATGACAGGGTAGTGGTCGGACTCGGTTATCGAGTAATCTACCTGGTGCGATACAACGTCAAATTGCTCAGATACGAGCATATGGTCGATAGTAAGCAACTTGAAGAATCCATCGAACGTATATGCATAACCCGAACCTGCAGCAACAAATGTATTTATGAGTGGCTCTGCAATAACATTGTAGCTGAAAGAGAGTGGAACATCGTTAAAATCTCCGCAGACAATCAACTTTTTAGCTCGATTTTGGTCGATAAACTCACGCACCTTCTTTGCCTGATTGCTTCGGTAGATGCTATTCTCGACAAGTTTGTCGGTAATGCTCTTTATTTTGTGGTTACGAGCGCTGTCCAACACATACTTATGCTCCTCGACAAACTTCATATCTTGGGCGCTAATCGTAGTCGATTTGAGGTGGAGATTAATCACCCTCAGAGTATCTTTGTTGACCAAAATATCTGCCCAAATAGCGTTAAAGCGTGGCAGGGAGTCGATTAGACCTTGCTTAAGAATTCGCTGGTTAGTAAATATCTCACAAGAGAACACACTCTTCTTGTGTGCAGTAGTGGTATATTTCTCTCCTAAGCGCTCCCAAATCTCCTCGGCTCCGGATTGATACTCCTGCAGACATAGAATTGTCGGCTTATGTGTGGCAATGGTATCAACAAGCGATTTAGTGTTAGAGTTGGCGATATTATAGCTCATAACCTTTATCACATCTGTCTGCTTGCGGGTTATAATCGGGCTCTGCTTGACCTCGATGCGATAATATTTACCTACAGACAGACTGCCGATAAAGAGGAAGATAAATGCAACAAATGCGAGCGACCATTTCCACCTAAGTGCCCAATAAAGTGTAGTGACTATTGTCAATATATATATAATAGGTGCGCCCAGAACAACAACGGAGAAGATACCCAAACGCTCAGGTGAGATATTTGGTGTAATGATGCAGATAATGGTGGCGGCAGCCAACACAAAGAGCATGCCCACCATCACTATGTCGAGAATGAATAGTAATAGTGACAGGCTGAAGTGTCTCTGCTTCTTGGCCTTGCCTTTGCGGTAGTCGCGATATATGTTACCGTTTGTACGTGCCATTAGAACCAAATTATACGTCTGTTTTTCCAATAGTGGAGCAGTGCCCAGCCCCAAAGCATACCTCCTACATGCGCAAAGTGTGCCACACCATCACCGGCAACGCCCCAGCCCTGAACAACCTCCAGGATTATATATCCGATAACAAACCACTTAGCCTTAATTGGCATAGGAAGTGGAAATACGAATATCTGGTTGTTGGGATGCATCACACCGAATGCCATCAATAGTCCCATAGTAGCACCCGATGCGCCAATCATTGTAAAGTAGTACTCGCCGGCAACCCATGCAACCAAAATCTGGAATATTGCAGCACCTATACCGCAGACAAAGTAGTAGATAAGGAATCTGCGCGCTCCAAGCTCATACTCCAGCGTACGACCGAACATCCAGAGTGCAAACATATTGAAGAATAGGTGGCTGAAGCTACCATGTAGGAACATATAGCTGACAAACTGGTAGAGGTGGAAGTTTGGCGAGCCAACCCAAAACAGCTGTCCATATCGACCTAACAGACCATTCATGCTCGGAATAAGATAGGTCGCAAGGAAGAGCAGACAGTTTGCTATTATGAGGTTTTTAACCACCGGAGGGGTTTGAAATTGCGGATTGATATTCATATTCTATGCTAATTTCTGTTGTATGTCATCAAGAGTGATAAATGTTATAATCGCCTTGCCTGAAGGGGATGTCTGATGCTCTTTGCAACCCATCAACTGCTCTGCAATAGCCTCTGCATCGGCTTGAGTGTATTGTACACGCTTAGCAGCCTCGCTCTTTGCAAGTGTGAGCGCCATCTGTTCGCGTCGCATGCTCTCCACCTGGTGTGGCAAGGCAAGGCTCTGTAGCAGATCATAGACAGCGATGTCTATGCGCTCGGCACTAAGCTCGGCAGGAATACCATTGATATTTACCATGCAGCCACTCTGTAGAGATATATCAAATCCCAAAGCGGCAAAATCGACCAACCACTCCTCCATTATAGAGTACTCCGCCTCAGAGAGGGTGAGTGTCTGCGGGAAGAGTAGCTGCTGCGAAACGCTCTTACCTCCGTCAAGCAGTGCGCAGTAGCGGTCAAAGAGGATTCTCTCGCGAGCCCTTGTAAGGTCTATTGCGCAGAGTACTCCGCCAACCATCATAGAGGCGTAGCGACGACCGATGTAGTGTACTGCGCTGATAGTCGTATCTACTGCCGACTCGAGCTCTAAGTACTGCTCAGTAGGCTCAGACTCTATAATGTCAAAATCATCACTGCTGCTATGGACGGGCACTGAAAAGTCCATCTCGGCTGTGCGGCTGATAAAGTCAAAGCCCGAATCAGAGAGCGTGCTCTTAATCGGACGAGTGTCATTGCTGCCATCTTCTGTAGCAAACGGATTGTAGTTGTCACAGGTGGTAGCCTTTGGAATCTGATATATAATGTCGTTTGTAGCGACAGGAATGTCAATCAAATCCTCCGCCTCAAAGTCCATCATCGGCACAGAACCGGTCTTGGCGAGTGACTCGCGTACAGCGGCATTTATAATCTGCCAAATGGCATCAGTGTCGGCAAAACGTACCTCAATCTTCTGCGCGTGTACATTGACATCAACCCTCTCAGGGTTTACTGTAAGGTAGATGAAGAATGAAGGCTGAGAGCCGTTCGGAATAAGGTGCTCGTAGGCCTTAGCTACAGCCTTATTAAAGTATGGTGACTTGAAGTAACGGCCGTTGACAAACAGATATTGGTCGGCTCTGACCTTGGCAGCAGATGCTCGGCATACGTAACCCTCTATCTTGGCAATAGATGTCTCTACACCCACCTCGACAAGGCTCTTTTTGGCTGTTGGACCGATAATACCGACAATTCTCTCAAGCAGAGAGGATTGTGGTAGAGAGTAGATGAGCGACTTGTCGGAGTAGAGCTCCATGCTTACCTCTGGGTGGCAGAGGGCAACGCGACGGAACTCAGTCTTAATCATGTTTGGCAACTGAGACTGGCGGTCGTCAATAAATTTGCGTCTGCCCGGGGTGTTATAGAAGATATTTCTGACAAGGAACTGCGAGCCTACAGGTGCAGCTACGGGAGTTTGGCTGACAAACTCTCCACCGCTGATAACCACCTTAGTGCCAATCTCACTATCTGCCTGACGAGTAATAAGCTCTACCTGGGAGATAGAGGCAATGGATGCAAGTGCCTCACCGCGGAAACCGAATGTATCAAGGGCATAGATGTCATCCAACTCGCGAATTTTGCTTGTTGCGTGGCACTCAAAGGCCATGCGGGCATCGCTTGGTGACATGCCACAGCCGTTGTCGATAATCTGAATAAGGTCACGACCGCCATTGATAAAGTTGACCGTCACCTTTGTTGCTCCGGCATCAATGGCATTCTCGACCATCTCCTTGATAGCAGATGATGGGTACTCAACAACCTCTCCAGCTTTGATTTGGTTGGAGATAATCTCAGGTAGTAGTCGTATCTTGTCAGCCATAGTCGGTTACTTATTCTTGATAGTCGTTTGGTACGATAGTTATCGGGGTGTATGGGTTAAAGGTGCTGTTGTCGAGCTCAGCTTGCTCAACAACGGGGTTGCTCTTCTTGCCGGCCATAGTAATGATATTCACAATGCGCGGAACGAGCATGTATGCTACAATAACTATGATAGCAATGCCGAAGACCATCAGCGCACGAGGAGTACCACTGTTTGCCTTCTGCTGAGCCTTTCGCTCTGCACGAGCCTCGCGGACGGTGCGAATATACTTGCCCGGTGCATATGGAGTATCATCATCTGCACTCTGACCTCTCAACTCACGACGACGCTGCTCACGACGCTCCTTCTCAGGGTCGTAGTAGCGCGGAATGTAGTTGAATTGGTTGGCGCGTTTTTTAGGCGGAGAAAATAGTCCCATAATTAGTTAAAAAAGTCTTTCATTCGCTCAAAAATGTTCTGCTTGTTGCCCTTTTCCGGATTACGGAAGTGAGGCATCTGTGCAAGCTTTGCGATAAGCTCCTTCTCCTCCGAGTTGAGAGATGTAGGCATAGCTATATCGACAACAACGAGCAGATCTCCAGTGCCATTGTAGCTGCCATAGCTATTTATCGCTGGCAGACCCTTGCCACGCAGACGAAGAACCTTTCCTGCCTGTGTTCCCTGAGCAATATTTATCTTTGCCTTGCCGGTAATTGTCGGCACCTCAACCTCGCCACCTGCAAGAGCTGTAGTTACAGGAATTGTGAGGTTGTGGATAAGGTTTGCACCATCACGGATAAAGCGTGGGTCGGCCTGCTCCTCAATAACGACGAGCAAATCGCCATTTACGCCACCCTGACGAGCAGCATTTCCCTTGCCCGATACGGTAATCATCATACCCTCTGCAACACCTGCAGGGATGTTGAACTCAACAACCTCGCTGCCCTTTGAGTAACCCTCGCCGGCACACTTGCTACACTTGTCTTTGATAACAGTACCCTGACCACCACACACCGGGCATACGGTCTGAGACTGCATGCGACCAAAGAATGTGTTCTGCACCTGCATGACTACACCCTGACCGTTACAGTTTGTACATGTTACGCGCGCAGAGGCATCCTTTGCTCCGCTACCACCACAAGCATCGCATGCGATATTCTTATTGAGCTTAAGCTTCTTTGTAACGCCGTTTGCAATCTCTTCGAGCGTAAGGCTCACCCTTACGCGAATATCTGAGCCGCGATTGACCTTCGGACCACGGGCACGGCCGCCACCCCCAAAGCCAAAACCGCCACCAAAGATATCTCCAAACTGTGAGAAGATATCCTCCATAGAGAATCCGCCACCACTAAAGCCGCCAAAGCCACCACCTGCAGCACCATTCATACCTGCATGGCCAAACTGGTCGTAGCGAGCGCGCTTGTCAGGGTTGGAGAGAACATCATAAGCCTCTGCAGCCTCCTTGAACTTCTCCTCAGCCTCCTTGTTGTCAGGGTTGCGGTCTGGGTGATACTTGAGCGCAGTCTTTCTGTACGCCTTCTTTATCTCGTCGGCATTGGCATTCTTCTCAACGCCAAGCACCTCGTAGTAATCTCTCTTTTCTGCCATAACTCTCAGTTTTACTCACCAACAACAACCTTTGCGAAACGCAATACCTTATCACCGAGCATATATCCACGCTCAATAACGTCGATAACCTTACCTCTCTTATCCTCACCAGCTGCAAAACGTGCAACGGCCTCGTGTAGATTCTCATCAAATGGAGCATCAAGAGCCTCAATCTCTACAACCTTCTTCTGACGCAGTGTGTCGATAAACTTCTGCACGACAAGTCGCTCGCCCTCACGAAGTGCTGCAATGTCGTCACTCTTCTCAGATGCGGCAATGGCGCGCTGCATATCGTCCAGAATAGGGAGTATCGCCTTCAAAACGTCACTGCCTCCGCTCTGGATAAGGTCCATCTTCTCGCGAATTGTGCGCTTGCGGAAGTTGTCAAACTCTGCCTGAAGTCGGATATATTGGTCTTTCCAATCTATCTGCTCCTCTGTCGCCTTCTCTGCCACAGTGTCAGCCTCGGTATTATTCTCCTCTGCCATATTGTCTGTTGTAGAGGAGTCAGTGGTAGATGAATCTACCTCCTCGTTAATTGTTGTCTGGTCTTTAATCTCCTGATTGTCAGTGTTTTTCTTGCTCATATTAATAACTTTAATTATTCTCCTAATATACTATCTCACAAAAGCTATACCGAATACGAATTAGAATAGGTTGTCATACATACTCTGACTCTTATCGTACTTCAAGTCGGCAAGCGATGCGGCCTTAACTCCAATGTTGAAACTCCAACTGCGGTGAGAACCGAACGGAATCCATACAAATGACATCTGCCAACAGTGCAAATCTCGCGTAATGGAGATAGAGGTGGTTGTAAGTTTTCTGTTCTGTATATCAAAACCACTCGTGAACGAGATACCGGTCTTTGGCGTAAGGTTGACACTACCATTAAAACCTAAGGTCTGGTTTACATTTCGTTTGAATCCCGTCGTTCCGTTGTTGGTGTATTGCACACTATAGCTGATAACGTAGTTGAAACCGAGGTTCCACGGTATTGAGAAGTCGTAATAGGTCTGTGCCATATATTGCCTTCGCAGTACTGGATCCATAAGTCCATATGGGTCACTAAATGGGTTGAAGTACTCAGGTGGAATGGAGTTGATATCGTTGACAGCCACCTGTGTCTTGTCGTTTCGGGACTTGAATGTATAACCAAAGCTCCAACCGGTATTCATAATTCGACCCGGTATTCCCTTTGCTATCAAGAATTTGTTTATTCTCACACCCTGAGGAGTGACCTGATATGGGTCGAGCGTTGCAGAGAGGTTCAGACCGAAGTTACCGTAGATTGTTGTACGAATCGACATATTGATATTTGACAGACCCATAGAGTCGGCCAAGAAGTTGTATGAACCACTGAGCGAGAGGTCGTCAATAACCTTGACCTTCTTTACGCCCGATGTATCTCGCTTGCTGAGCACCTTCATCTCAAGGCTCTGCTTGAGCGAGAAGTTGATAGATGCCGATGCACCTCTACCCGGAACGCCGTATGCATTGTCGGAGTATGGCGAGTAGAGCGTATAACCACCCAACGAGTCTGACTGCACTACGTTGTAGAATCCGAACTTCTGCTTACCGAAGTCTGGCATGTATGACGCACCGATAGATGGAGAGATGGTGTGGCGTACAGCCTGCAACTTAGCGGTCTTCTTCTTCATCTGCCACATACCATAGATAGTGGTGTTGAGCGAAACAGATGCGTTGTAGTTATAGATACGGTAGAAACCATACTCAGGGGCGAGTTTGTCCACCTTGTTTGTTGTAGGGTTCCACTCTTGCATCTGACGCTTGAAGTACCAACGCTCTGTATAGTTGAATGAAGGTGTGAGGTTGATATACTTAAACAGTGTGAAGTTTGAAGATACAGGGATAGAGTGCTCGACACCGTTCTTCATATCTTTCAGTGTCTGCTTTGTGAAAATCTCACTCTCAGGGGCTGATGCAGAGTTGGTGAGCTTACCGGTGTAGGTGAATGATATCTTCTCATACCAGCGCTGCTTACCTACAGCCTCCTTGCGCTTGAACGGATAGACACGCGCCACGTTGAACACCATGTTCGGGAAGTTGACGGAGAGTGCTCTTGTCTGCGAGTTCTGCGAGATACCCAAGTTCATAGAGAATGAGAATGGTGTACCCGCCCAGCTCTTCGAGTATGAGATTGAGGAGTTGGTCTGGGTGGCAAGGATGTCGTTAAGCGAGGTTGCAGAGTACTTGCTGTAACCACTTGTTGAGAGGTTTACCGAAGCTGAGAATGTCGAGCCCGGATTTGCCTTAGGGTCTTGTGAGTGCGTCCAAGTGAACTTGAAGTTGTTCTGCTTGATATAGTCCGCCTCGCCCTTGTCACCGGTCTTGACACTTGAGAAGTCGAAGTTTACGTTACCGCTGTACTTGTACTTCTTAACATAGCGCGAAGAGGCATTTACCTCCCATGAACCGAGGGTATAGAAACCACCGGTTACGGCCAAGTCCATGTGTTTGTTGATGATGAAGTAGTAACCCAAACCACGCAGATAGAAGCCTCGTGCAGCCTCCTCACCATATGTCGGCATCAACAATCCGGATTTTGCACCGGTGCTGACAGGGAAGAATCCCTCAGGAATACAGAGCGGATAGATTGGCACATCCTCCATAACCAAATATGCAGGGCCTGTAATAATCTTCTTGCCAGGGATAACCTTCGCCTTGGTCATAGCCAGATAGAAGTGAGGGTGGTCTGTATGGTCACAAGTTGTGTACTTACCCTGCTGAATGTTGATAGAGTTGTCTGGCTGCTTCTTGATACGGCCACCGACCAGCCAACCGTCACCCTGCTGAGTAGCTACACCGCGAATCAGCGCCTTCTCGGAGTCGAAGTTGTAGGTAATGGTGTCCATAGTAAAGCTTGAGCCGGCATCGGTAAATACAGGCTGAGTCTTTGTTGGCTGACCATCAACGGTATCGGCCTTGCCGTATGCGTATATCTCGTTGTTTGACATATTGATACGCATATAGTCCGCCTGAAGTGATTTGTCACCGTACTTGATGTCACCCTTGTTGTAGATATAGACCTTGCGATTTGCAACATCGTAGTAGAGAGAGTCGGTATTCTTTCCCTCGACAATCTGATCAAGACCGCCGCCCCTCTTTACAGCCTTGTTCATCGCATTTGGCTGCTCAGTAGTGGTTCCCTTCTCCTTTGGAGTATCTTGAGAGGTCTGTTGTGTAGATTGAACCTTGCTACGACGATTCTCTCTGAGGAGTTGAGCAGACTTGATTGTATCTGCAATGCTACTTGTAGGAAGTATGTTGTCGCTGGCCGAAATTGCAGCCTTGGCAAGTTCGGCACTACCCGTACGATCATTTTGCGCAAATCCAAACATGGATTGCACCATAAAGAGCGTAACGAGCGACGCAATGATATATTTTAGTCTAAAATGTTTCAAAAATCCAATAATTTTTAGTACCTTTGCCGGCAAGCCGGCAAAAACGCAAAATAACGCCTTTGCGCGTATGTGTACGCGTTTTTTCAGCGCGTAAAGATAGAGAAAAAACTCGATTATACCAAAAGCTATGGGCAGACTTTTAACTATTCTGATGCTTTTTGCACTTGTTCTGCAAAATAACGTCGTTATGGCGGATAATGTTGCGCAGGGTGTGAAGGTGATTGTTATAGATGCGGGTCACGGAGGTTCGTTTCCGGGTGCGAGATATGGTGGATATTCGGAGAAGAATATCAATCTGCAGATGGCGCTCAAGTTGGGTGCTATGATAGAGAAGGGTATGCCCGGAGTGAAGGTTGTATATACTCGCAAGACAGACAAGAGCTTCTCGTCTAACCTTCGTGCAGATTTGCAGGCGCGTGCAGATATTGCAAATAATGCAGGTGGAGACCTCTTTATCTCTATTCATGCAAATGCACACCCAAAGAGTACTGCAACTAAGGGTGTGGAGACGCTGATTATGGGTGAGAGTAAACTCGAGACAAGCGAGAATGAGGCAATACTCTTTGCAAATAACAAGGAGGAGTTCTTTGATATGTCAGATAAGAGTACAGCGGCCATTGTGCGTGCGCACATTCAGAATCTGCAATTTACATATGGCGAGTATAGTGAGGTTATGGCGCGCCTTGTGCAGAAACACTATGCAAAGCTGGGTCGTGTAAATCGCGGAATCCGTAAGCAGCCATTGCGCGTACTCTATGCGACAGATATGCCGAGCATCCTCACAGAGATTGGCTTTATGTCAAACTCTACTGAGCTTAAATATATCACCTCTGAGCAGGGTCAGAAGGAGCTTGTCGGAGCTCTATATGCGGCTGTGAAGGAGTATGTGTCGTATGTTAAGAAGTCTTTGCTTGTTGAGGCTCCGGTGGAGGAGGTAAAGAGTGAGCCGGTAAAGCAGCCTCAGACTGAAACAAAGCCGCAACAGGCAGAGTCTAAGCCAAAGAGCGCAGAGCCTACAAAGCAGAGTGGTGCATCTGAGCAAAAACAGACTCCTGTACCTAAAACCTCGACTGCAATAAAGTCGTCAGCTGTCCGTTATACTGTTCAGGTGATGGCAAGCAAGGGAGAGGTCTCTGTCAATGACTCCCGTTTTGGTTCGTATAAGGGAAAGGTGCGTCAGGTGAGAGCTGAGGGTGCATATTCATATAAATATTGCGTAGGCGACTATGCTGATAGACAGAGTGCGCAGGCATCGGTTGCTACGGTTAGAAAGGTATTTCCACAGGCGTTTGTTATCGCCGTGAAGGATGGTAAAGTTGTGAAATAGTAGAAATTGAAAATAGAAGAAAAGATGAAAAAAGAGGTAAAAATTGGAGCTTATGCTCTGCTTATTTTTCTAGGGACATGGGCGGGTATCCGTTTCTTGAGCGGTGCCGATATTTTTGGACGAACAAACACCTATTATGTCTATTACGATAATGCAAACGGCTTGCAGAATGCGTCATCTGTAGTTATTCGTGGCGTAAAGGTGGGTCAGGTGTCAAGTGTGGCTATCGCTGAAGATGAGCCATCAAAGGTGGCTGTAACACTCTCAATATCAAAGGATTTTTCTATTCCTGCAGACTCAAAGGCAAAGATTTTCAGCGCAGGACTTATGGGCGGTCAGGCTATTGAGATTATCATGGGTAGCTCATCAGAGTCTTTGGCTCCAAAATCTAAGATTACTCCACAGGTTGAGTTGGGTATGGTTGAGATGCTCACATCGGAGTTTGGTGATATTAAGGAGAAGCTTGTAAGCGTGATGGATAACCTCAATGTGACTCTCGTTTCGCTCAATGGTATTGTAGATGATAACAATGCCAATATCACAGCTGCTATCTCTAATCTGAATGGTGTTCTTGCAGAGCTTGAGAAGTCTAATATCGTTGCAAATCTTGACTCATTTACAGGTACACTGAAGGAGAATGGTGAGAAGATTGACAATATTGTAACCAATGTGGGTAATCTGACAGCATCGCTCGACGAGCAGCAGATTGGTGTTAAACTCTCTCAGAGTGTTGATAGCCTCAATGCGCTGCTTACTGCATTTAATGAGTCAGATGGTACTGTAGGTAGCCTTTTGAACGATAAGGCTCTCTATGCAAATCTCACTGAGGCATCGAATAACCTCTCTGCACTTTTGGCAGATTTGAAGGAGAATCCGAAACGTTATGTACACTTCTCGCTCATTGGTGGCAAGGAGAAGAAGGAGAAGAGTCAGTAGAGAGTGTTGAAATAGACCACATATTTTTGAATGGTATATCCTGAAAATTTCGAGTCTAAAATAGGCTTTGATAATATTCGTAATCAGTGCAAAGCGCTCTGTACGATGCGTCGCTCAGCGGAGTTACTCGCTGAGCAGACCTTCTCTACATCTGCGCGAACTATTGCTACTCGTCAGGCACTTGCAGCCGAGATGGGTAGCATTATTGCTATGGATTGCGGAGTGCTTAGGGATGAATTTTTCGATATTGATACACTTGTTGAGAAGATTCGTATAGAGGGTACATTTCTCGACTGTGGCGAGGTGATGCGTTTGGGTACAACCCTCGCAGCGGCTGAGGCTGTAGTTGAAATTATCCGAGGTAAGGAGCAGTTCAAGGCTCTAAATCGTCTATCAGCGGGTGTGGTGTCGCTGTCGCATATCACAAGAGAGATAGCTCGCATTCTTGACGAGAGGGGAGAGATGCGCGATAATGCATCGCCTGAGCTTGCAGCAGTCCGTCGTGAGATTCGCCAGTCTGAGGGTCAGGTCTCAAAGCGTCTGCAGGCAGTGTTGCAGGGTGCAAAGAGTGCCGGTATTGTAGATGCGGAGGCGATGATATCCATTCGTGACGGTCGTGCTGTTATCCCCGTTGCTGCAGCAAATAAGCGCAAGTTGCAGGGCTTTATTCACGATGAGTCTGCTACGGGAAAGACCTTCTATATTGAGCCCGTCGAGGTTGTTGAGCTTAATAATCGCCTGAAGGAGCTTGAATATACAGAGCGTCGTGAGGTGGTGAAGATTCTTACCGCTTTTACCGACCTGGTGCGTGTAGATGTTGAGGCTGTAGCCAATTCGGGAGAGTTTGTGGCACAAGTAGATATGATTCGTGCCAAGGCGCGCTGGGCGGCAGAGAATGATGCTGTACAGCCGATAATCAGCAATGGCGAGCTGTGGCTTGTTAAGGCCCGTCATCCGTTGTTGGCACAGACCCTTAAGCGGACCGGCAGAGAGCTTATTCCGCTTGATGCTCGATTGGATAAGGATAGCAGAATACTCGTCATCTCTGGCCCTAATGCGGGTGGAAAGTCTGTCTGCCTCAAGACCTTTGGAATTATACAGTATATGTTCCAATGTGGTTTCCCGGTGACAGTTGCTCAGAGTAGCGAACTACCTGTTTTCGATAAGCTATTTATAGATATAGGCGACCAGCAGTCTATCGAGAATGACCTTTCGACCTACTCATCACACCTTATAAATATGAAGGCGATGCTTGCAGGTGCAGATAGCCGTTCGTTGGTGCTTATAGATGAGTTCGGTACGGGTACAGAGCCGACTATCGGAGCCGCTATAGCCGAGGCGGTACTTGAGAAGTTGGTTGCAAGTGGCTGTTTTGGCGTAATTACGACCCACTACTCAAATATTAAGTATTATGCCTCTTCGACAGACGGAATTCTCAATGGAGCGATGATGTTCGATGTGCAGAATATCCGTCCACTCTTCCGTCTTGAGACCGGTAAGCCGGGTAGCTCATTTGCAATAGAGATTGCGCGCAAGATAGGCCTGCCTGAGGCTATTATCTCTTCGGCGCGAGAGAAGGTTGGCTCAGACCATATAGATATAGAGAAGCAGTTGCGCGAGATTGCCCGCGATAAGAGATATTGGGAGCAGAAGCGCGAAAAGATACGCCTTACAGACCGAAAGGTTGAGGAGTTGGAGCAGAACTACCATGAACAGCTTGCGGCTATTCGTGAGGAGCGACGCGCCATACTTCATGAGGCAAAGACTAAAGCTAAGGAGCTCATTGCCGAGGCAAATCGCCAGATTGAGGGTACGATTAAGGCCATTCGTGAGGCTCAAGCAGAGAAAGAGCAGACCAGAACACTCCGCCAGTCATTTAATGAGTTTAAGGAGAGTGTTGAGAGTGCAGACTCTGTGGCTCATGATGAACAGATAGAGCGTCAGATGGCGCGCATTGAGCGTCGTCGTCAGCGTCGTGAGGAGCGTAAGGCTGAGAAGTCTGCTGTAAAGGAGCAGCAGATACAAGAGCAGCCGAAAAAACTACCTGTTGAGGTTGGTTCGAAGGTGCGCCTTGTGGGTCACGACGGTGTTGGTGTGGTGCAATCTATAAGGGGCAATAAGGCTCAGGTGGCATTTGGTCAGATGCTTACAACGGTCGATACATCACGCCTTGAGGTTATCTCATCGGCTGAGTATCACCGCGCAACACGCCCACAGACGCCGCGTACTGTGATTAGCTCCGATATCTCGCAGCGCAGACTCAATTTCCAGACATCTATTGACGTGCGAGGAGAGAGAGTTGTCGATGCATTGGATCGCATACGCGACTTTGTAGATGATGCACTTATGGTCGGCGTTGGCTCGGTGACTATCCTTCATGGTAAGGGAACGGGTGCGCTCAAGGAGGAGATTCGTAAATATCTCCGCACGATACCTGCCGTGCAGAGCGCAGTGGATGACCACGCAGACCGAGGAGGCTCAGGTATAACGATTGTAACTTTTGCACTGTAATATGGAGTTTACGCTATCCCAAATAGCCGATATCTGTTCGGCACGCTACTATGGCGCAGATGTCTTGGTAAAAAGTATCATTACTGATAGTCGAACTATGGCATCTACTGATCAGGCACTCTTTGTGGCAATCAAGGGTGTTAATCATGATGCCCATGACTATATCGATGATATGGTTGTGCGAGGCGTGAAGGCATTTATCGCTGAGCAGGAGGTAGCTCTGCCTGAGGGTTGTGGCGTGGTTGTGGTTGATGACTCTTTGGAGGCGTTGCAGTGCCTAGCATCCCACTATCGTCAGCAGTTTAAGGGTGAGGTTGTTGGAGTTACCGGCTCTAATGGTAAGACGATGGTCAAGGAGTGGATTGCAGCCTCGGTGACTGAGGACGTAAAACTCTACCGTTCACCACGCAGCTACAACTCGCAGTTGGGTGTAGCTCTGTCGCTGCTTATGATGCCTCAGGATGCAGATATTGCCATTATCGAGGCGGGAATATCAAGACCGGGTGAGATGCAGACTCTGCAGCGAATGATTGCTCCACAGACGGTGATATTCACCTCTTTGGGCGATGCTCATCAGGCAAATTTTGAGAGCGAGGAGCAGAAGTTGCGAGAGAAACTAGTCCTTGCAGCTGCAGCCAAGAGTATTATATATAGCTCTGATAATGAGCAGGTAGCAGCCGCGGTAGAGAGTGAGTTTGGAGATAGAGTGTTGATAGATTCGGCCTCTGCAACTGTTACAGATATGGCAGATGAGATATCTACTCACAACGCGCGCATTGTCGCATCATTTTGTGAACTGTATCACCTTCCACAGCCCGACTTTTCGACACTCCAGCCGGTAGCAATGCGTTTGGAGGTAAAGCCTGCTATTTCAGGGGCGCTGATAGTCGATGATAGTTATAGCTGCGATATAGATTCGTTTACAATCGCGATGGATTACCTTGCAACAGTCGCAGATGCACGTGGCAAGGTGGTTATTCTGTCGGATATTTTGCAGAGCGGTCTTGAGGATACCCAGCTCTATAGACTTGTTGCAGATAGCGTGGCGAGAAACGGAGTTTCGTTATTTGTGGGAGTAGGTGAGCGTATATCAGCATACTCTGACCTGTTTACCGTAGAGAGTCGTTTCTTTGACTCTACAGAGCAGCTACTTGAGCATATTGATCAGATAGATATTGCCGGCCGAGCAATACTTATCAAGGGAAATCGTCAGGCACGTACAGAACGTATCTCTCATAGGTTGGAACTCAAGAGCCATACAACGGTTTTGGAGGTGAATCTGCGAGCAATGGAGCGAAATATCAACTACTTCCGCTCTCATATGGCTGCCGAGACACGCCTTGTTGCAATGGTTAAGGCATCGGGTTATGGCGCAGGCGATAGGGAGATTGCACATATGCTCTGCAAGCAGGGTGTAAACTACCTTGCTGTGGCATTTGCCGATGAGGGTGTGGAGCTGCGCGAGGGTGGTATAAAGATGCCGATAGTGGTACTCAATGCCGACGACCAAAGCTTTGATACAATGGTTGCTTGGCACCTTGAGCCGGAGATATATTCATTCGAGTCGCTCGATTCATTCGCCTCTGCTGCTCGCGCGGAGAGGGGCTATCCAATACACCTTAAGTTCGATACGGGCATGCACCGTCTTGGTTTTTCGGAGACTGATGTGCCGATGCTTTTGGAGCGCTTGGAGCGATACTCGGACTCTATTCGTGTTGCGTCAATCTTTACACACCTCTCTGTGGCAGATGACCCTGCGCAGGATGACTTTACAAGGGGACAAATAGCACTCTTTGACCGCGTAAGTAAGAGCGTGGCGGATAGGTTGGATTATAAGGTTCTTCGCCATGCGGCAGCCTCGGCTGCAATAGTCCGTTTTCCTGAGGCTCACTTCGATATGTGTCGTCTGGGTCTTGGTGTGTATGGCTACGGCTATGAGCATAACGATAATTTGGAACCGGTATCTACACTGCGTACACGTATCGTGCAGATTCGGGAACTTGAGGCTGGTCAGACTGTTGGCTACGGTAGGGCAGGGGTACTTGCGCGCGCGAGCCGTATAGCTACTATCCCTGTGGGTTATGCCGATGGCCTTGATCGCCACCTCGGTTGTGGTCGTTGGGGTATGCTTGTGGGCGGAAATGTTGCTCCTACCGTTGGCAGAATATGTATGGATAGCTGCATGGTTGATGTGACAGATATCGCTGATGTTAAGACTGGCGATGACGTTACAATCTTCTCGGCTGTGGCAGGCAATAGTGCTGAGGATATGGCTCGTCTGCTCGATACAATACCTTATGAGATTCTCACTTCAGTCTCAAAACGTGTAAAACGAATTTATATATACGAATAATGGCTACTCTCTACCTTATACCTTGCCCGATATCTGATGACACTGCAGTTGCCGATGTTACCCCAGCAGCAAATCAGGCGATTATAGACTCTTTGGACTACTTTATTGTCGAGAATACCCGCTCGGCTCGTCGTTTCTTGTCAAAGAGTGGTTATGCTCGCGCAATAGACGATGCTACATTTGTAGAACTCAATGAGCATACAACATCTCCCACCGAGATCGCTGCCATGATAAAGCCGCTGCTTGAGGGTCGTAACGCGGGTGTAATCTCAGAGGCAGGCGTACCGGCTGTAGCCGACCCTGGTCAGGCTGTAGTTGAGCTGTGCCATAAGCATAATATTAAGGTGGTGCCGCTTGTTGGTCCATCGTCAATTCTTATGGCGGTTATGGCATCGGGATTGAGTGGTCAGTCATTCGCATTTAATGGCTATCTGCCTATCAAGGAGCCAGAGCGTAGCAAGACAATCAAACGCCTTGAGTCTCGCGCAAAGGCAGAACATCAGTCACAGCTATTTATTGAGGCTCCATATCGCAATGTCAAGCTTTTCGAGCAACTGCTCAAAACTCTGCAACCAGAGACTCGCTTGTGCGTAGCTTGTGATATTACCTCAAAGAGTGAATATATTCGCACCGCGTCGGTAGCGCAGTGGCGTAAGGAAAAATCGTTGCCTGATATTCAAAAGCGGCCTTCGATATTCATTTTATCGTGATTTTGTTGTGAAAATACAGCATTAGCTGCACATCTCTAAAAGCCCTGCAATGGCTGTACTACTTGTACTATCCATCGCAGGGCTTTTTACGCGATGCGCACCTACTACTACCTTTTGACGACAAATTGGTAGTGCGAGTACTATCCATCGCTGGGGCTTTTTGCCGAGCGTTGAAATCCTTCGCTTAAAATGTGATTTACGACAAATAATAAATATCATCCGCGCAGCGGATACCTCTATAAGGCCAATAGCAAAACGCCAACTCTGCATCAGATTTCTGATGTGGATTTTTATTTTTTAAGAAAAAATAAGTACCTTTGCGTGATAAAATAGACCAATTATGCAAAAGTCAATGACAGGCTTCGGTAAGGCCGAGGTGAAAGTTGGAAATAAGAAGTTTGTGGCGGAGATTCGCTCGCTCAACTCTAAGCAGTTAGACCTTTCGGTTAAGATGCCGATGGCCTATCGTGCGGCGGAGTTTGAGGTGCGTAGCGTGGTCTCAAAGGCGCTTGTTCGCGGTAAGGTGGATGTGCTTATCTCTTATGAGAGTGAGGCGGTGCAGACAGGTGGCGTGGTAAACAAGGATATCTTCCGTGCTTACCTCCATCAGGTGACAGATGCGCTCAACTTTTCGGGCGTAGATGCCGCCTACGATGCCATCGTGCCGGCAGTGCTTCGCATGCCTAATGTCCTCTCAACCGAGAGCGAGGCGGTCTCTGATGAGGAGCTCGCAGCTATCGTTGAGGCGGTAAAGCTCGCAGCCGAGCAGCTTGATGCTTTCCGCGTACAGGAGGGTAACATCCTTATTGCAGACCTGCTTGCACGAGTGACAAATATTGAGAACTATCGCGATGCTGTCACTCCATTTGAGGCTGCGCGTGCAGATGCTGTTCGCACTCGTATTCGCGAGGGTATTGCAAAGCTTGGCGTAGAGGTGGATGAGAATCGCCTCGAGCAGGAGATGATTTTCTACATCGAGAAGCTCGATATCACCGAGGAGAAGGTGCGCCTTGCTAACCATTGCAAGTACTTCCGTGAGGTTGCTGCTACTGAGCCAATGGCGGGTCGTAAACTCGGCTTTATCGCTCAGGAGATGGGCCGCGAGATAAACACCACCGGCTCAAAAGCTAATAACCACGACATCCAGGTGCTTGTTGTTAAGATGAAGGATGAGCTTGAAAAGATTAAAGAGCAAGTCCTCAACATACTCTAATTTTATCGTGATAATACGGATACCTACTGCCGCTAACTCGATTTTCATCAATGGGCAGTACGAGCAGTACAGCCCATCGATGAAAATCGTGCCGAGCGTTGTATCTACCGTATTCTGACGATAAAATTCTAGAGTATGAGTGTTGCAACTGCACTACTCTGACCACAAACTGTAGTCGTTGTTGTAGTGTCGTATTCTGACGATAAAATTCTAGAGTATGAGTATTGCAACTACACTACTTTGACCACAAAATGTATAAATAACCATCCGCATAGCGGATGCCACTATAAGGCCAATAGCTAAAGGCTAATAGCCAATAGTAAACAAACATGGAAAAAGTTATCATATTTTCAGCACCGAGCGGATCGGGCAAGACAACGATTGTGCATCAGTTGTTGAAAAAGTATCCGCAGTTTGAGTTTTCGATTTCAGCGACTTCTCGTGCACCGAGAGGGGCAGAGGTTGATGGGGTAGATTACTACTTTCTGACAGAGGAGGAGTTTCTGCGTCGCATAGCAGAGGATGCGTTTGTGGAGTGGGAGGCTGTATATGCCGGTACTCACTACGGAACGTTGCGCAGCGAGGTGGACAGAATCTGGAGCAAGGGAAACATCATCGTCTTCGATGTGGATGTTGTCGGCGGAGTCAATCTGAAGAATATTTTTGGAGATAAGGCTCGTTCGATATTTATCATGCCGCCATCTATTGAGGAGCTTGAGCGTCGTCTGGTAGGCCGTGCGACAGATGCACCCGAGGTGATTGCAAAGCGTGTGGCTAAGGCCTCGACAGAGATTGCTCGTGCACCTGAGTTTGACAATATTGTCATCAATGATGTATTGGAGGATGCTGTTGCAGAGACTTGTGCCATTATTGATAAATTTATTGCTGAGTAATGAAGCGCGTACTGCTCTACTTTGGGTCGTTTAACCCTGTGCATCGTGGTCATATCGCGCTTGCGGAGTATGCCATTGCTAAGGATCTGGCAGACGAGGTGATACTGATTGTCTCGCCGCAGAATCCGCATAAGGAGTCCTCGGATTTGGCTGCTGAGTTTTCGAGATATGAGATGTGTACGGCTGCATGTCAGGCATCGAAATATCCGGAGAAGATTCTTGTATCTGCCGTTGAGTTTACACTGCCGCGCCCGTCATATACGATTGATACTCTGCGTTTTCTGAGTGAGAATTTTGGAGATAAGATGCACTTCTCAGTGCTGATTGGTGCCGATAATGTTGCTCGCTTTGATCAGTGGAAGGAGTATGAGCAGATACTCGAAAACTATCCAATATTTGTCTATCCTCGTCCGGGCTATTCGGTAGATAAGCTTGCTGATAGGGTGACATATTTGGCAGATGCTCCGCTGTTTGACTTCTCGGCAACGGATATCAGAAAAGCACTTGCTGCAGGGGGGCTGATTGGTGATATGGTCTGCAAGGAGGTGGAGAGCTATATTAGAAATAACAAACTTTGGTAGAAGAAATAATGAACAGACTTAAAGTCGCACTGCTTGCGGGCGGAAACTCTTCGGAGCGCGAGATTGCCCTCAATAGTGCAAATCAGATAGCTTCGGCACTCGATAGTGCTAAATATGATGTGAAGGTTATAGATCTTCACTATCGCAACATGACCTATACTGCAGCAGATGGCAGTAAGTGGGAGGTGGATAAGAATGACTTCTCGCTAACTGTTGCAGGCGAGAAGACTCAGTTTGAGTATGCTCTGATAATCATCCACGGAACACCTGGCGAGGATGGAAAACTGCAGGGTTATCTCGATATGATGGGTATTCCTTACTCATCTTGTTCACAGACAAGTTCTACAATCACTTTTGATAAGATTTCGACTAAGCGAGCAGTTGCTGGTAGAGGGATAAACCTCGCGCGCGAGATATTTATATGTAAGGGTGATGCGGTCTCTCCGTCAGCGATTGTCGAGCAGTTGGGTCTGCCGCTCTTTGTAAAGCCAAATGCCAGTGGCAGTAGCTTTGGTGTGACCAAAGTGACTGCTGTAGAGCAGGTTGAGGCGGCTGTGGAGGCTGCTTTTGCCGAGAGTGACCAGGTGCTTATCGAGGAGTGTATTGTGGGTCGAGAGTTTGGCTGCGGAGTTGTCGTTACGGAGGATAGAGAGATTCTGTTGCCGATAACAGAGATTGTGTCCAAGCGCGACTTCTTCGACTACGAGGCTAAGTACACCGAGGGGCTTTCAGATGAGATTACGCCTGCGCAAATTAGCGAGGATGTAAAGGAGAAGCTCAACCGTATGACCCTCGAGGCGTATCGCGCATGTCGTTGTAGCGGTATTGTGCGTATTGACTTTATTGTAACAGAGGCAGGTGAGCCGTACATGATTGAGATCAACTCTATTCCGGGTATGAGTAGCGGTAGCATCGTTCCAAAGCAGGTGCGAGCAGCGGGCATGACCCTCGGCGAGCTATTCGATATAGTTATTGCGGATTCACTTAAAAGATTCAAATAGATTTGAGCCATTTCCTACATATGATAGAGATTGAAGGTAAAATTGTAAGCACGGATCTGCTTACAGAGCACTTCTGTTGCGATATTGCGGCGTGCAAGGGTCAGTGCTGTATAGATGGAGATTCGGGTGCGCCGCTCGATATAGATGAGGTCGATATCCTTGAGCAGGAGTATGAGAACTATAAGCCATATATGACTGCAGAGGGTATTGCAGCCGTTGAGCAGCAGGGCTTTATGGTTGTTGACTCGGATGGTGACTATACCACTCCGCTTGTAAATGGTTGTGAGTGTGCATATACGTTTGTAAATGAGCAGGGTATTACCCTCTGCGCTATTGAGGCGGCATACCGTGCAGGCAAGTGCTCGTTCAAAAAGCCTATTTCGTGCCACCTCTATCCGATTCGAGTTGTGGAGTTCTCAAATGGAACAGAGGGGCTGAATTATCATCGTTGGGGTATCTGTCGCTCAGCTTGTCAGAATGGTAAGACGCTCGGAATACCTGTCTATAAGTCACTCAAGGAGCCTATTATCCGTCGCTTCGGTGAGGAGTTTTATAAGGCGTTGGAGTGTGCTGAGGATCTATTGAAAGAGAATAAGTAACAATATATGAAGAGACTTTTTACTACTGCTGTGGCACTGCTTGCTGCAGTAAATCTTTATGCGCTTGATTCATTGGCTGTTCAGGCGATAAAACCACTATCTTGTCCTATTGTGGTCGATACTCTGGCAACGGATTGTGAGTCGCTCTCTGTGCTTCTGTTCAATGACGGCACTTGGCGTTATGTTCAGAATAGAACTATAGAGCAGGACTCGACCGTCTATAGCCGCTATTGGGATATGGAGAATATCTCGGCATATCGCGGTGTAAAACTCGACTCGATTCCATCGTCTGTGGCAATCAATCTTGTTGATACACTGAAACACTATCGCTATCCACTTGTTGGCCGTATCACTTCGCGTTATGGTATGCGTCATCGCAGAGCGCATAATGGTATAGATATGGCATTGAAGGTGGGTGATACTATCTGCTCGGCATTTGATGGTCGTGTTCGCTTCTCAAAGGCGACAGATACGGGCTATGGAACGCTGATTATCATTCGTCACGACAATGGTCTTGAGACATATCACGGTCACCTGTCGGCTCGTCTTGTTGAGGCGGGTGATAGGGTAGTGGCAGGTCAGCCGATTGGTTTGGGTGGAAACTCTGGTAGAAGTACCGGTCCGCACCTCCACTTTGAGACCCGTTTCTATGGCCAGTCATTTGACCCTGAGCGACTTATCAACTTCCGTACAGGAGAGCTGCGCCGTGACTTCTTCTTGCTGAAAAAGGGATATTTCAGCATATACTCAAAGTATGAGCAGGACTTTAATGCCGAGGCTGAGCGTAATGCTGCAGAGAAGAAAGAGAATGAACTCTCGGCAGAGAAACGTTACTATAAGGTGCGTTCGGGCGACTACCTCGGACTTATTGCAAAACGACACGGAACAACCGTATCAGCAATTTGCCGACTTAACGGTATAAAGCCTACCACAACACTTCAGATAGGTAAGGTGCTTAGAGTGAAATAGAGGTAGAGCGGGGTAATTTCCCGCTCTTTTCTATTGTAACAGAGAGAGCTTGGCGCAAAACGGCGCTAATAGCTCTCTTTTTTAATTAAAATTTTTTAATTTTTGGTGAAATGTTGTGTATTTCAGAAATTTGTCGTATCTTTGCGCACTCGCAAAGTGCGAGGTTGGATTATAATTTATTAACAACAAGTATTAATTAACAACAAATGGATTCATTAAGCTACAAAACCATCTCGGTAAATGCAGCGACTGCCAACAAAGAGTGGGTAGTTATCGATGCTACAAACGAGGTGTTGGGTCGTTTGGCTTCACAGGTTGCAAAGATCCTGTGCGGTAAAAACAAGCCTAGCTACACTCCACACGTTGACTGCGGTGACAATGTTATCGTTATCAATGCTGACAAGGTGAAGCTTACAGGCAAGAAGTTGACCGATAAGGTCTATGTTCGTCACACCGGCTATCCGGGTGGTCAGCGTTTCGCTACTCCAGCGGACCTGCTCAACCGTAAGCCAACAGCTGTAGTAGAGGAGGCTGTAAAGGGTATGCTCCCTAAGACTCGCCTCGGTGCAGCTATTTTCAAGAATCTGAAGGTTTATGCAGGTGCTGAGCATCCACACGCTGCACAGAACCCTAAGTCAATTAAGTTAAACGAGATTAAGTAAACACTATGGAAGTTGTAAACACTGTTGGTCGCCGTAAGGCAGCTGTTGCTCGCGTATTCGTGAAGCCGGGTACAGGTAATATTACAATCAACCAGAAGGAGCTTGCAGTTTACTTCCCACTGAACATTCTTCAGTACGAGGTAAAGCAGCCACTGCTCGTAACCGAGACTACCGAGAGCTTTGATGTAGTTATCAACCTCGTAGGTGGTGGTATCAAGGGTCAGGCAGAGGCAGCACGCATGGGTATCGCTCGCGCATTGTGCGAGATCAACCCAGAGTATCGTCCAGTTCTTAAGAAGAACGGATTCCTTACTCGTGACTCACGTGAGGTTGAGCGTAAGAAGCCGGGTCAGCCTGGTGCACGCCGTAAGTTCCAGTTCAGTAAGCGTTAATCCTTACAAGACCAACTATTTCGGCAAAGCACGATACGGGTCTCAAATTGGCAAGACTACACTATATATTATATATATGTACTACCCGTCAATTGCCCTATCGCGGAAAACTCAGCAGATCGGTTTCGCTACTGCCTGAGTTGAAATAAAGAGATTTAAACAAAACACAAAAAAGAGAATTAAAATGGCTCGTACAGATTTTAATACATTATTGGAGGCCGGCGTTCACTTTGGTCACTTGAAGCGCAAGTGGAACCCAAGAATGGCTCC
>JAZORI010000053.1:0-29837 GCA_045656505.1 Alistipes sp.
TGTAATTTTTAATATCTGTGGCTCGTCTTCTCTTTGCATAGCTTAATCAATTTTGCCTCAGCAAAGGTACAAAACAAGAAGATATGGTACAAATATTCCTATTTTTACCATATCTTTCTGACTAAATAGAGTATATTACTCCTTGAAAAGGTCTATTTCGCCTCGTTCGACCTTGTGGTAGATGGCTGTCAGCTCGCCAATAACGGGGGAGATGTACTCAATAGTGTCGGCAATAGCGCTATTCTCACCGCCCTTAATGCGATAGAGCATCACGGCGTAGAGTGCACGGAAGCAGAGCTCTGTATCGCTGATATTTTTGCCCAAAGCGATGCGCAATACGGGCAGATATGGCTCAAGGCGCGCAAAGGTTTTGCGATAGTGAGCACCCACCGGAAGTTCCATAAGTTGCAGGTGGAGGTTATGCATATCGGCGATAAGGTGGAGGGTGTGGTTAAGGTGTCCGCTACTCTCCTTCTCCTCCTCGCGCAGCAGGGCGACAATATCCATATACCACATAAGCAGTATATTCTGGCTCTCCTCTGTCAACTTACGCGGAGCAACAAACTGCGAATAGATAGCCTCAGGGCTAAACTGCAGTGCGCGCAACAGATCCTCCAGCTGCCACAGATAGAGGATGTATTCGGCAATATTCTCTTTACGTTTTACTTGTGCTATATCCATAATTTACTACTTCAAACTCTGCATTTCAATCAATTTTGCATAGATACCTCCGCGAGCAATAAGCTCCTCATGAGTACCCTGCTCGGCAATGCGACCCTCGTCAACAACGATGATATTATCGGCATGCTTAATGGTCGAGAGGCGGTGGGCAATGACAACAGATGTACGGCCCTGCAACATTCGCGTAAGGGCCTGCTGAACGAGCTGCTCACTCTCGGTATCGAGTGCAGATGTCGCCTCGTCAAGAATCAGGAATTCAGGGTTCTTAAGCACCGCACGGGCAATGCTCAGTCGCTGACGCTGACCACCCGAGAGTTTTGCACCGCGATCACCGATGTTTGTATCATAACCTTCTGGTGCTGAGACGATAAAGTCGTGTGCATTTGCAATCTTTGCCGCCTCAACAATCTCGCTATCTGTCGCGCCATGCTTGCCGAGTGAGATATTCTCGCGAATAGTGTCGTTGAAGAGGACTGTATCCTGCGAAACAAGGCTAATTTTACGGCGTAGCGACTCCTGTGTATATGACTTGATAGGTTTGCCGTCAATCAGAATCTCTCCCTTGCTTGGGTCATAGAATCGCGGCATAAGCTCGCTGAGGGTTGACTTTCCACCACCAGATGCACCTACAAGAGCCACGGTCTGACCCTTGTTGATTGTAAAGCTGATGTTGTGCAGAATCTCGCGGTTGCCATCATACGAGAAGTGGATATCTCTAAACTCAATCTTCTCCTTCAGACCCTCAAACTCGACTGCATCTTGAGCATCAGTAATCTCGCTCTTGGCATCAATAACCTCGAAGATACGCTCACCCGCAGCTACACCCTGGTTGATATTTGCAAACTGGTCAATAAATGCTCGTACGGGGCGTGTAATCTGCGAGAATGCCGCAATAAAGGCGATAAAGCCCGCTGCACTCATTGTACCCTTTGTCACGAGCGAACCGCCAAAGACAAGTACCACCGCCACAGCCGTAATACCCAAAAACTCACTCATTGGAGAGGCGAGCTGCTGACGACGTGCCATCCAAAGCAGCAGGCGCGACAACTCGGCATTTATCTGGTGGAACTTGGTGCGGATATAGTCGGTTGCGGTATATGTCTTGATAATCTTAATGCCCGACAGCGACTCATCAAGCACGCTGACCATATCTCCGAGCTGCTCCTGAGCGCGACTTGCCGGGTGGCGCAGACGCTTAACAATGCCACCAATCAAAAGACCCACAATCGGCAAGAAGAGAACAGCAAACAGCGCCAACTCCCACGACACGTTGAGCATCAACACAAGATAACCGATGATGAGGAATGGCTCACGGAACGCCACCTGGAGGGTGTTTGTAATGCAGAACTGCACAGCCATAACATCCGAGGTGATGCGTGAGATAATATCGCCCTTGCGCTGCTCTGAGAAGTAGCCGACGTTCATGTCAATGATGTTGTCGAACATCATATTACGCATACGCTGCAGCGTGGCTGTTCTCATACACTCGACAGTATATGCACTGAGGTATCTGAAGAGGTTTGAGAGCATATTTGCCGCCACAACAACAATTCCGAGCAGCGTCAAAATGCGTGTCATAGTAAACTCTGTACCAAATAGTTGAGTGTAGATATAGCTCAACCACTCGGTCAGCGCCTCCTCATTAAATGCGATTGCCGGCATCTGATAGGTCGGCACAAAGGCGAAACCCTTATCGAACATCGTATTGAGGATAGGGATTATCAGCGCGTATGTTGCTGTATTAAATAGCGCATGCAGTGCTGCCGTAAAGAAGTAGGGCACTGCATAGCGGCTTATAGGACTTGCGAACTGTAAAAGTCGCAGATAGGTTCTAAACATACTCTTCTAATTTACTTGGCTTGAATAGTTTTATAATCAAACAAGCCCTTCATTGTGATACTCCTCAACAGCCTTGATATAGTGTGCAATGGTATCCTCCATATTCATGAAAGACTTTCCGCCCGCTGCATTGTGGTGACCGCCTCCGTTGAAGTAGCGACGCGCAAAGGTGTTGACATCTACCTTGCCATGGCTACGCAGAGAGACACGGATAAAACCACCCTGCTGCTCCGAGAACATCGCCGACATCTTCACCTTCTTGATAGAGAGTGGATAGTTGACAAAGCCCTCGCTATCTCCCTGCTGGAACCAGAACTTACGCATCTCATCCTCTGTCAGAGAGATGTAAGCCACCGTACCCTTCTGCAGCGTCTTCATCTTGCGGTTGATAACATAGCCGAAGAGTCGGGCGCGACCCTCAGTAAAGGAGTTATAGACATTGTTATAGATTGTCGGAACATCAATACCCGTCTCAAGCAGGTCGGCAGCTGCGCGGAACAGCTGAGGATTGATATTTGAGAAGGCAAAGTTGCCTGTATCGGTAATCATACCCACATAGAGCAGTGTTGCGATAGTCTGAGTAAAGACCTCTGTACCATAAGCAGCCTTGAGCACCTCATAGACCAGGTAGGCTGTGCTTGACGACTCAGGGTATGAGAATACAAGGTCAAACTCGCTCGATGGGTTGAGATGGTGGTCTATCAAGATACGCTTGGCTGTGGTATTGGCTGCGATAATCTCCGTCAGAGCCTCCAGACGCGAAAGCGAACTCATATCGGCACAGATAACCACCTCTGCCGCCTCGATAACGCTCTGGCAGAGCCCCAACTTATCCTGTGCATGGATAATCAGCTCATCACTCTGAGGCATCCACTTCAGGTAGTACGGAAAACGGTTTGGCAGGATGCAGTTAACTGTATGGCCATGACCCTTCAGCACCTGCGCCATAGCCAAAGAGGAGCCAATGGCATCTCCGTCAGGGTTGGTATGGGAGAGTATTACAATCTTCTTGGGCGTGTCAAGCAGCTGCTTGAGGGCCTCTATCTTTTCTATATCCAACTTCATAACTGTCGTCTATTATCGCATTGATACACTTCCGGAGCCGATCATATTTCCGTCGGTATAGATCTCTATAGAGTACTGACCCTCGGTAAATCCACTACCGCGATAGTAGATACTTACAGCCACATCCTCATTCTGATAGTCCACCTCACGAACAGCCGAGTAACCGATGTTCATACCCTGGAACTCGAATGTAGGCATGCTCTCTGATGTGAGCAGATAGCCATCCGGAGACTTTATGCATACATAGACCTTGCGATTTCCGGGAGCTGCAAGCTCGTTTGGAGTGATTGCAAAATCTACACGCAGAGTTGTTGCATTTTTGACGCGCGAAACCTCCTTGTCATTTGCATTAAGTGCCACCATAGATATGCTGCGGGTACGCAGAACCGCACCCTGACGCACTCGGTTTGCAAGCTCTGACGCCTTCTCCTCTGCCACATCGGCACGCAGGCGGGCTGTCGAAATCTCCTTACGATAGGTTACATTCTCGGCAACCAGCTTCTTGTTGAGGTTGTTGAGCGAGTCAATCTGCTTGAGGTAGTTGCGCATAACACTGCGGAGTGTACCCACCTCCTTCTCGTACTCCTTAATCTTGGCGTAGTTCCAACGGCGCTCACGCTTGAGCTGCTCCATCATCTCATTTGCCTCAACAAGGCGCGCAGCAATGGTGTCGTTGGTGAACTTGAGGCTGTCATACTCGTTAATCAGGTGCGTCAAGTCACTCTGGATAGAGTCACGATCAACCTTCAACAGCTCATAGTCGCGCTGCTGCTGGCGATTGATATTGAAATATAGAGCCGAAATACCAGCCAAAATAATGGTAAGAAGGATGATTACAACGCGGTAGCCACGCAGTGATTTCTTCACCGTTGCATCTACATCCGCATCACCGTAGTCATCATAACGATCATCTTCGTAATCGTAGTCGTACTTATTATCTGCCATAATTGTAAAGTTTACGAGACAAAAGTAGTAAAAATTAGTGTAAAATACAACCTTCAGTAGCACAAAGCACTATAGGGGGTAGCAATATTCACCTAAAGAGACTATTTTGACATCTTTATCACCTTTTGAACAAGTTTTTTGTTGGTTAAAATGTATAAATGGCTCTTTTATTTTGCAGAAATGACTATTTTTGTGGCTCAGATTTTTACTTTATCAAAAAATAGAAGGTTATGAGAATGTTTTTTAACTATTTTTCCGCCCTGCTCGTGGCAGCAGTTGTGTTGTGTTCGGCGTGTGAGGATACACCTGCAGGCGGAGGTGATGAGCAGACAACAGTTACCGTGCTTGCTACTCTCGAGAATGGTCGACAGTGGAAGGCGGGTGACGAGGTCGTCATCAACAATGTCAAGTACACAATAGAGGTGGGTGGCACATCTACAGCATCTATCGAGGGGGTTGCTGCTGCAGACTACTACTATGCTGCTTACGATTTCGGTAAGGGCTCTATCGAGGGCACAAACCTCTCTGTAGAGGTTCCTGAGCTTCAGGGTCCATCTATCTCTATGATTCAGCCAATGGTTGCGTCAAATGGCAACACTAAGCTTGTATTCAAGAACCTGTTTGGTACACTTCGCCTCGCACTTGAGGGCAGTGGCACAGTTACTCGCGTGGTACTGAGCTCACTTGACTCTGCTATTGCAGGTAACGGCGTGGCAAATATGGACTTTGCGGGTGCTCCACAGCTTGATATCGCAGCTGATGGTAATCGCTCTATCTCTGTAGATCTTGGTAAGGGCGTTACTCTTCCTGCAGATGTAGATGTTACTCTGGCTGCAGGCGCTTACTCTGGCTTTACACTTACCGTATATGGTGCAAATGATGAGATTATGAGCGGTTACTCAATCTCTTCTACCGAGATTATGCGTGGTGATGTTCAGTTGGTTAATGTAACTTATAGCCCTGATGCTGAGGCTCCTACTTATGTTACTGCAACTATCGAGAATGACGCTGAGGGTAAGGCTGGTGCTTGGACTGCAAACTCTGTACTCTATGTAAACGGTACTCCTGCACAGCTTGCTGGAGGTCAGGGCACTGCAACCGGTGAGTTTGGTCCAATTTATATTGCTGATGTATATTATGCATCTACATCTTCAGCATCTGCAAATGGTCTGAGCGGTCAAAGCATGCGTATTGCTATTCCGGCAACACAGCGCTACAATGCATCCCTTGCAACTCTCAACCCAGCTGTTGCAAAATCTACTACCAACAACCTCTCACTCACCTACTTGGGCGGTGTTGCAACTATTAAGGTTACCGGTCCTCATATACTCCGTCAGTTGAGCCTTGTTGGCAAGAACAATCGTCGCCTTGCGGGTAATGGTGTTGTTGACCTCTCTACTGAGACCGCACGCCTCTCACTCAATGCAGATGCATCAAAGGAGGTTATGGTTGATTGCGGTACTGCAGGCGTTAGCATTGAGAGCGGTGCTACATTCCGCTTTGTACTCCCTGCAGATGACTACTCTGAGGGCTTTACACTCTCTATGCTCGATACAAATGGCCAGACTGCGAGCCTCGAGATTGCAGGTTGTGTAGTTGGTCGTAACACAGTAACTGCTCTTGCTGATGCAGAGTGGAAGAGCGCTCAGGGTGATGGTAACAACCTCAGCAGTATGGGTTGCGCAAACTGCTATATGGTTCATATGGCTGGCGACTATACATTCAAAACTCGCTATGTAGATAACACCCCTGTAAACAACATTGCAAAGGTTGATTGGCTTTGGGTTTCAAAGGTTGAGGGCAAGGAGGGCAATGCCCTTATCTCAAACGTTAGCTATGCTGATGGCGTTGTATCTTTCACTGCATCAGAGCACGAGGGTAACGCACTTCTAGCTGCATTTGATGCTGCAGGTGAGATTATCTGGTCTTGGCACATCTGGTTGACCGATACGCCGTCTGTTTATGACTACCAGAACAATGGCATACCTCAGAGTGGCGGATTGACCGATGGCTACTACTGTATGGACCGTAACCTCGGTGCTACAGATGCTACCCTTTGGGGCGGTTACGAGACATTTGGTCTCTACTACCAGTGGGGTCGTAAGGATCCGTTCATTGGTGATAAGGCTGAGGAGCGCGAGCAGACATATGTTGCGGCTAATGGTCGTTACGAGTGGGTTGAGAAGACCCCTGTATTTGGCAATAGCGATCAGCTGACCGTTTGCAACACCGCTTACGCACAGGCTAAGTGGGAGGCTACTCCAACCAATAGCACAATCGGTACATTTGCTTACGCTGCAGCACACCCTATGACATTCCTTACAGGTGGTACAGGTAGTCAGGCAAACTGGCTCGACGTAAAGGGCTTGGATTCAGCTGAGAAGAACAACATTATTTACGATGCAGACAAGAGCCTCTGGCGTCCATTCCAGAAGAGCAACTACGATCCATGTCCGGTAGGCTATCAGGTGCCTCGTAAGGCTATGTGGATTTGCCTTGACTCTTACAACAGCGTATATACTGACGACGGTTTTGTAAACACTACAGCTGCCGGTGTTGAGTCTTGGTTCCCATCAGCAGGTTGCCGTAGCGCACACCCAACAGATGGTGGTTCGCTCATCAAAGTTCAGAAGGCAAGCGGTTATGCTTACTTGTGGACCTCGGAGCTTCAGGCATCAGAGCAGTCATTCCGATTCTACTACCATGCTCCTATGTTCGATGGTATTCAGTCTGCAGGTTGGGGTAATGGTTATAATGTACGATGCGTAAAGGCTTACTAAAATGATGAAGAAATTTATAAATACAACTCTTGCAGCACTGACCGCAGTGGCAGTGCTGCTTACAACTGCTTGTACTACCGGTGGCGAGCAGACTCCTGCGGAGGATCCACAGCCGGCAGATATCTCGCTACTCTTCAGCTCTCCATCACTGACTATCCCTGCCGAGGGTGGTGTATATGATGTGATGGTTGTGACCGATGCGGAGTCTTGGGACTTTGTAAATGCTATCTCTTGGGCAGAGGTAGAGCGTACAGACGAGGGTATCTCCCTCTATGTGACTGAGAATAAGAGCAACAGCAGCCGAACTGGCGATATCCTTATTATCGCGACTACAGGCACAACCGTAAAGGAGCGTACAATTGCTGTTGAGCAGGTTGCAAGCGGCGGTACATCTGCTGACGGTAACCTTATGTTCGAGTGTCCGGTATTCGAGGAGCTTGTTCTCAGCTCATACGACACTGATGGTGACGGTGTACTCTCTACAGCCGAGGCGGCACGTGTTACAAACCTTGTACTTACACTTGACGAGAACTCTGAGACCGAGCAGGAGGCGATCACCTCGCTTAAGGGTGTCAAGAACTTCGTCAACCTTGTAAACCTCGATTGCGACGGCAACCTTCTTACCGCTCTTGACCTTAGCGGTATGGAGAAGCTCGAGTATGTAGATTGTTCTTACAACAAGATTAAGACCCTCAATGTAACAGGCTGTAAGTCGCTCAAGTGGCTCTACTGCTATATGAATGACATTGAGACCGTTCTGCACGAGGGTTGCGACAACCTGACATTCTTCCAAGCTTATAAGAACAAACTGAAGAGCCTTGATATGAGCAATATGCCTGAGCTCGTTTACTTCGATGTTATGTTCAACTCACTGCGCGACGTTAAGTTTGATAACTGCCCTAAGCTCTGTGTAGCAGCGCTTGGTAATAACGACCTTATCTCGCTTAACCTCGAGGGTCTGCCTGAGCTCTACACACTCGGTTGCTACAACAATAATATTGCATCACTCGATGTGAGTAAGTTGCCAAAGCTGGAGATGCTTGAGTGCTATGCTAACAATCTCGCATCACTCGACTTGTCGGCAAATACCGCTCTTACATCGCTCACTTGCCAGAATAACCTTATCGCAGAGCTTAAGATTGACAACTGCACCTCTCTTCACAAGCTTGAGTGCTACAACAACCGCCTGACAGCGCTTGACCTTAGCAAGTTTAAGGAGCTGACAACTGTTAAGTGCGGTGGTAACAACCTCACAACTATCAATGTTGCAGAGTGCACAAAGCTGACAAGTGTCGATTGTGCAAATACAATGATTACCGCACTTGATGTGACTAAGCTCACAAAGCTCGAGTCACTTGTTGCAAATGATTGCCTTATTGCAACTATGGACTGCAGCAATAATAAGGCACTCAAAACCCTCTATCTTCAGGGTAACCCACTCACCTCACTTGTTCTTGCAACAGGTCAGAAAATTGAGGATATGAAGGTTGATAACTACGATATTATCACCTACAAGTAGTCGCTTGCGGCCAACAAAAAAGGGTGTTCATCTCAAAAGTGAACACCCTTTCTGTTTTAATATCATGCAACCTCTTTACTCTACCCCCTGTACGGCTTGGAAGTCGGAGAGGATTTGAGAGATATCTGTGCTGTCGATGCCGTAGCCGATGCTCATTGCGGGAGAGGTGTCGCTATCGCGGTCGGCGTCGGTTATTTGACGCAGGGAGTGGTGGGCATCCTCTGCAGAGGCGATGACGGTAGCAATATCCTCGGCTGTAGGCTCTTTGCCGAGCGTAGTAGATAGCATAGCCAGTGCCCAGCCGTATGCCGCAGCGTCATACTGAAGCTTAAACTGAGCAAGGGCAGCATTGAGCGAATCTATATCGGTAAAGTTATCGAGCAGGTTATCAAGAACCGATTTATCTATAAACTGTCCAGCGACATCTACCCATTGTGTGGCAGATGTTGCAAGGCCACCACCCTTTGCAAGCATAGAGCCGATGGCTGCCGTTGCGTAGAGTTTGTAGAGTGCAACACCACGCTGAGCCACAGCGCGCTTAATGACGGTATTGTTATAGTGAAGTGTCTCAGAATCAGGATTTTCGGCAAGCAGAGCCGTTAGTGTTTCAATGGCGCACACAATCTTGCCTGCGAGCAGTGGGTTATACTGTTCGTAGTTGATAATATCGCGGCAAACGGCTCTTTTATCGCGTTGTTGCCACTTCTCTATATCTCGTGTTGTTCCATAGCTACGCAGTGCAAAACCCGGCATGAGGTAGCTTACTCCGCCCTTCTCAATCAAGTAGCTATATGGCAACTTAGATGTATCATGGTGCTTTATATGGCGGCCGATGATGGTTGTAAATTCACCTTCGGCAGCCGGAGCCATAACATAGCCATTGCTTGCAAACTTACATCCGCGACGGTGAACAGCCTGATGGATTGCACCACATTTGAAGAGGTGGTTACTCTGGTTTGTTCCACTTCCGGCATTGAAGAATGAGAATATTCCGGCAATGAGTAGCGATGACTTATGGTGCGAAACAGTATATGGACCGGCAAAAATCGAGCATGCCTCGCCATTCTCAAGGTGCGAAGCGGCAAAAATGAGCGAATCTACAGCCGTAAAACCATTTGAGACGACAACATTCTCGCCAACAAAGCATCGCTCGACAATCGCCCCTCGGTCTATCTTTGAGTTCTCGACAGCGATAAAATCCTTCGCCTTGACATCTACGCCAACGTAAGCTCCGTCGAGCAGTGTTCCATTCTCAAGCAGTGAAGCCCCTTCGATGATCACACCCTCTCCGATATTCACCTCGCGGATAAAACGAGCGCCCAAAACTGTACTATTTCGACCAACTCGTCCCATTGTGCTACGCAGAGATTCGGACTTAGCGCTAATTTCGGATAACATACTATCTACCAGCTCTTTGCGGTGGCGATACATCGCCATGATATATGCACACTGAGCCGTCAGGGAGTTGTATATCGCAACCGATCTGCCACCATTTTCGTTGACAGTTGCCACCATTACGCCATTGCCAAAGGTAGAGCTATGGCGGGTCTCAAGGCGCAGAGTATCTATAACCTTTGCGCCCTGACAGATGTGGTAGTTGCAGATTGTAGAGCCACGAAGTACAACATCTTGTTCAATTACAATCTGCCCCTCAAAGCGGCATCTCTCGATGTTCCCGACCTTAAAGTTGTCGGCAACAACTACACTCTGCCAATTCTCGGCACTATTTGCAGCAGAGATAAGGGCGTCTATCTCGCTCGTTGTCAGATTTCTCATAGAAAACCTCCTCTTTTAAGCAGTGGTTCGGCATCTTTGACTGTATCTACAAGCCACTTGTAGAGGGTCTTGGTCTGCTCCTCCTCTGTAAGTTGCCAATTTTCAACACTGTGGCGCATACGCTCAGAGAGCATATAGACTATAATTGCAGCACAAGCACTAACGTTAAGACTCTCGACCATGCCACACATCGGAATTCTCAGAAATTCGTCAGCAGCAGCCATCACCTCATCCGAGATTCCGGTCTTTTCAGTTCCCATAACAATGGCAAACTTGCCCTTTGTCACATCGAAACTCTCAGGGGTGCAACTCTCGCGATGTGGTGTTGTTGCGATGATGCGATACCCCTCGCTCTTCAGATGTGCCAGTGCATCAGCAGTAGATGCGTGGTGGTGAATATCTATCCACTTATCTGTGCCGCGAACAATATCTATATTGGGATTAAACTTGCAGAGAGTCTGCACTGTATGCAGATTCTGAACTCCAAATGCCTCGCAGTGGCGCACAAGGGCACTCGCATTTTGTGGGTGGAACATATTTTCGGCGAGCAGAGTCATGTAGCCTGTGCGGTTTTCGACAGCACGACGAAGTGTTGCAATGCGCTCAGGGAGTATAAATTGTGCCAAATAGTCTATTCTCTGTTGACACTGCTCGGCGGTAAGATTATTTTCTGTATTTGTCATCGTCATCAAGAATTTTCAGATAGCTCTCGTAGCGAGAGTATGAGATACGACCCTCCTTAACGGCCTCTACCACGGCACAACCCGGCTCGTGGGTGTGGGTACAGTTGTAGAAACGACACTCGCCGGCCGTTGCAATCATCTCAGGGAAGTAGTGCCACAACTCCTTGTCGTCAATTTCGATTAGTCCGAAGCCCTTGATGCCCGGAGTGTCGATTATGTAACCGTTCTGACCGATAGGGTACATTGTCGAGAATGTCGTGGTGTGCTTTCCCTTGTGGAAACTCTCAGAAATCTCGCCCGTACGAATATCGAGCGATGGGTCTATGCGTCCGACAAGGGTCGATTTGCCGACACCTGAATTTCCCGATATCAGAGTCACATTTCCATCAAGCATGCCCTTAACGCGCTCAATACCAATACCCTCGGTGGCAGATATATCTATCACCTCATATCCGGCACTCTCGTATATCTCATGGAACTGCGCCACCGCCTCCGGAGAGTCGGAAAGAAGGTCAATCTTGGCAAGCAGAATGGTCGCAGGCACCTTATATGCCTCGCATGTAATCAGAAATCTATCGACAAACTCAAGTGCCGTAACAGGCTCTGTAAGGGTAACGACAATCATAGCACGGTCGATATTTGCCGCGATAATGTGCGACTCCTTTGAGAGGTTAGAGGCACGGCGGATTATGTAGTTGCGGCGTGGAACGATGTCGTATATCACCCACTCGTCATTTTGGTCACTCTGGCAGCGGACAATATCCCCGACAACGACAGGATTTGTCGAGCGCACACCTTTGAGGCGCAACTTGCCTCGGATGCGGCAGTTAATCCTCTCTGTACCGCAAAGCACCTCGTACCAGCTACCTGTAGCACGAATCACCAAACCCTCTGTTGTCATTGCTTGCCCTCCTCTGCAAATGTGTTAAACCAATTTAGTGCCATGCCAGAGACAGAGGCTACCAAATTAAAACTTTTGGACTCCTCGAAGTGTCTATCCTCTATAAAGCCGAGAGAGTTATTAAAACGCTCAATTGCTATATACGCCACGCTGAGTATGAGCAGATATTTCAAAGCGGAGAGAGCAACTCCCAACACGCTATCTAGGCCTCCCAAGCCCATTGCAGCAAAGATTCCCGATAGTACCCTTGACAGCAACGATGCAGCAAGAGCTGTAGCCAGAAAAGTTATCACATAACCCAAAATTTTGGAGTATGCAGGGTCTATCTTCAGCGCAGCTCCCACCTCTGCACCATAGGCACTGGCGAGGAGGATTCCACCGACGATACTGAGCAGCGAGAGCAGCTGAGTTGTAAAGCCTTTTCGCCATCCAGCCAATGCTGCCAAAATCAAAATTATAATGGTAATGATGTCAAAAATGTTCATAATATGGTGATTTAACAGCACGAAGTTAGTATTTTTTTCAACAAATTCCTACCTTTGTGACAAATTAACACTGTTATGAAGAGATTTTTGCTTGTTTTATTGGCCTGTGTTACAGCAATTTCGACCCTTTCAGCAAGAGAGGTTTATATACTTAATAATTCGTGGAGATTCTTCTTCAAGGAGGAGAATACGAGTGATAACGCCCGCTTTGTCCATCTTCCGCACACTTGGAATAGCGATGCGCTGACTGAGAATGGTCAGCTTCGTCAGACAACGGCAAACTATCGCCGTAAGCTCTTTGTTCCGACTCAGTGGCAGGGTAAGCGACTCTTTTTGCGCTTTGGTGGTGTGATGAGTGTTGCCGATGTATTTGTAAATGGTAGCCTTGTTGGTAGCCATAAGGGTGGTCGTACAGCCTTTTCTGTAGAGATTACCGATAAGGTGCGTTTTGGTACAGATAACGCTCTGCTTGTTGAGGTGAGCAATAGCTATCGTAGCGATGTTCTGCCGACCTCGTCTGAGCAGAACCACTATGGCGGTATCTATCGCGATGTAGAGCTGATTGTCACAGATAAAACTACAGTCTCTCCGCTCTACTACGGCACAGAGGGTATTATTGTTGTGCCATCTAAGGTCTCAACAGAGAGCGTTGACGGAAATATCTCTATTGCCCTGTTGGGTAATAAAGATGCGCAGTGTAACGTCTCTGTAGATATCGTCTCTCCGGATGGTTATGTTGCTGTAACAAAGAGCATTAGAGCCAAACTTGACGGCAAGCTACTCAATGTGCCATTTACCATTACCAACCCTGAGTTGTGGTCGCTCCACTCACCGTCACTCTATCGTGTTGAGGTGGCTGTGGGTGCAGATACAGTCTCGCTCAATACCGGTTTTAGGAGATTGGAGATAACAGCAGAGGATCTGCTTACAATCAACGGCAAGCAGGTGCCGGTTCGCGGCGTGAACCTCTGCCATGATAATAAGGATGTTGGCAACGCCCTTGTGCAGAGGAGTTATGATGCCGACTTTAAGACAATCAAGGAGATGGGTGCCAATGCCATTCGCTCAGTTGAGGGTCCACATTCGCAGATGCTCTACGATAAGTGTGATAGCGAGGGTATGCTTGTGTGGATTGACTCTCCGCTATGTCAATCGCCATTCTTGAGCGATATCGCCTACTACGCCTCTGACGAGTTCAAAAATAATGGTAAGGAGCAGTTTAAGGAGATAATCCTTCAGAATATCCACCACCCATCTGTAGCTATGTGGGGTGTATTCTCGCTGCTCAGAGGTCGCTCTGCAGATTTGATGAGCTATGTCAAGGAGCTCAACGCATTGGCTAAGAGCACAGACCCGTCACGTCCAACCGTTGCGTGCAGTAATCAGGATGGAGATATAAACTTCATCACCGACCTTATTGTTTGGCAGCAGTCTGTAGGTTGGGATAAGGGTGCTGTTGAGGATTTGGATATCTGGCAGAGTGCATTGCGCACCAATTGGGCACATCTTCGTCAGGCCGTTTGTTACGGTGAGGGTGGCACAAAGGGTATCTATAATGAGGAGCTTGTTAGTCGAGGCGCAAGCCAGCACCGTATTCCGGAGAGCTGGCAGACCCGTTTCCATGAGGGTTATGTGAATCTTATAGACCGCAACCTCTTCTGGGGTGTGTGGCTCAATACAATGTTTGACTTCGGAGCTGTACGCCATAGCGGTGGCGTACGTAATAGCGGCCTTGTCACCTTCGACCACTCTCAGCGTAAAGATGCATACTACCTATATAAGACCCTCTGGAATCGCTCTGAGCCTACTCTGCACATCGTTGGCAGAGCTCGTGAGGTAAGACTGCAAAATAAGCAGGCAGTAAAGGTCTATTGCTCACAAGGCATTCCTACTGTGACAATCAATGGCGATAGCGTGGCAGTGCACAACCGCTCACAGGGCATCTTTGTCACCGACTCTATCCCTATGTCAGGATATAACAATATCGTCGTCTCTACCCCAGAACTTCGAGACTCAACAACCCTTGCCGTAGGAAACTTCCTTATCCGCAAGTAGGGGTAATGATACAAAAAACCACCGATTGGTGGTTTTTTTATTTCAACAGACTCGCGGCGTAGTCGCCCTCGGACATCAGCAGGTCGAGAATCGAGAGGTTCTCGGCAAAAGGTAGGCGGTCGGAGAAGAGTTGGAAGTAGTGCGGTGTCGTAAACTCGGTTGTGCGTTTTTTAGGGCGCAAATCGATATCGTTTTCAGTTGCGACAACGTACTCTGTAGTCGTCTTTAGCGGTTTTGTGTAGCCCAAAAATGCGAGCAGAGTCCTCAATATGGCGAGGTTAAACTCTACAAGTGAGGTGTGGTGCTCGGTGTAGAATGGCCTGAGGCGCTCGGCAAGAAAGTCAAAGTATGCCGAGGAGCGATATGCCGACTCTATTGCCACCCAATGCTGGTGTTGCCACGGCTTTGAGTAGTCAATCTGCATCTTGGTCATCGGTGTTCGCGGGCGGTTGGCATTTGTGACAGGCACGGTCAGCTCAAGCACACCATTTGCAGTCATAATGCGTGCGCGGTTACGAACAGAGCGCTTTATGTAGTGCTCTCCGCAGTCAATAATATAGTCATCACCCGCCGCAATAAGGCGCGTAACATATTCTATATCAGGCAAGTATGTAGCGGGAAGTATTAACATTCTGTCCAATCTCCGTTCTCTTTAATAATCTCAATCAGTCGGTCCAGAGCCTGCTCCTGCGGGATATTTCGGCAGACCACCTCACGACCCTTATAGAGGGTGATATTTCCAGCTGCAGCACCGACATATCCGTAGTCGGCATCAGCCATCTCGCCCGGTCCATTGACAATACAGCCCATAACACCAATTTTAAGACCCTTCAGATGCGAAGTTTTGGCCTTGATTTGGGCGAGCGTACCCTCAATATCATAGAGCGTGCGGCCACAGCTCGGACAGGCGATATACTCTGTGTGTGAGATTCTTACGCGCGATGCTTGGAGGATATTGAGCTCGATATCTGTCAGCTCCTGCTCGCTCAACTGAGGCGCATCAATCCACACGCCATCGGCAAGACCATCGAGCAGCAATTGGCCCATATCGGCAGCAGCACGAACAGCCACCTGCTCCAAATTGCCCTCATATCGGCGGCGGATAACGACCGGCTGTTTCTCATTCTCAAGGTTGAGAATTGCAGCTCTCCACTCGGCTGTAGGGTTTTGCGACTCTGCATCTATGACCAAAAATTCATCGGTAACCTCGCTGTGAATTATCGGTATCTGAACATCTGAGCGACGACGGTACTCTGTCGGGCTATAACGCTCTGTGTGCGCTACTGAAAACTCGCCCTCACGCGCTGAAAAGTGCTCTACGAGCATCTGTGCCACAGGAATCTCATTCTCCGGAGCCTCTGTAAGCGATACGCGGATTGTATCGCCAATACCGTCAGCAAGTAGTGCTCCGATACCCACAGCGCTCTTTATGCGGCCCTCGATTCCATTTCCCGCCTCTGTTACTCCGAGGTGGATAGGATAGAGCATACCCTCAGCCTCCATAGCCTCGACAAGCAGACGATATGCGTGTACCATCACGCGGGTATTTGAGGATTTCATAGACACTACCACCTGGTCGAACTCGGCAGCGCGACAACGACGCAGAAACTCCATTGCAGAGGCAACCATGCCTTGCGGTGTATCGCCATAACTATCGACAATATGGCGGGCAAGTGAGCCGTGGTTGACACCTATACGCAGGGCAACGCCGCGCTTTCGACACTTTTCGATAAGCGCCTCCAGCTCGCCACCGTCAGTGCGGTAGTTTCCCGGGTTGATGCGCACCTTATCTACATAGTCAGCAGCAATAGATGCAATCTGCGGAACAAAGTGTATATCTGCAACAATGGCTGTATTATATCCGTCACCACGCAGTGCAGGCATAATCTGCTCAAAGGCCTCGCCCTCCTTTCTGCCCTGTGCCGTAAGGCGAACTATCGGCGCTCCGGCATCAGCTATGCGCTCAATTTGCGCTACAGATGCAGTAACATCTGCCGTCGCGGTGTTGGTCATAGATTGTACAGCAATGGGGTTGCTGCCACCGATTCTTGTCGAGCCGATAACTACCTCTAAGCTCTTTCGTCTTGAAAATTTTGTCAAATTCATAGCAAAAGCTCTATTATGACTACAAAAATAGGTAATTTTTGTTAATTTTGTATCGTGAACCCGTTGGATAATAGCATAAAGTTTGTCTCCGGTGTTGGAGAGGTGCGCGCGAAGCTGCTTGCAAAAGAGATTGGCGTGCGTACTGTGCGCGATATGCTCTACCACTTCCCATTCAGATATATCGACCGCACGAAGGTCTATAAAATTGGTGAGCTGAACGAGGCAAATACCCAGAATGGCTATATCCAGATTCGTGGCCGCGTGACGGGCAAGAACTTCTTTGGCGAGGGACGCAATCAGCGATTTGTGGTCTATATTTCAGATAGCACAGGCAGGGCTGAACTTATCTGGTTTCGTGGCATAAAGTGGGTGGAGAATAAGTTTGAACTGGGGCGTGAGTATCTTATCTTTGGCCGTCCTTCATTTTTCCGCAGTGAGCTGAGCCTTGTCCACCCCGAGGTGGAGGCTGTTGAGGTGGCTGCAACGCGTAAGGTGCAGAGCTCTATGCAGGGCATATACTCGACAACCGAAAAGCTATCTTCGGCACTCGGCACAAAGGGTATGCACAATATAATCTCCAAAATATGGGAGAATATAAAGGGCAAAATCGAGGACTATATGCCTGATTATCTGCGAAATAAGTATGGACTTATCTCGCTTGAGGAGGCGCTCTATAACATCCACTTCCCGCAGTCGTCACTGCTACTTAAGCAGGCTCAGTATCGTCTTAAGTTCGATGAACTTTTCGGTATTCAGCTCAATATCCAATCTCTCCGTTCGGCTCGAACTGAGGCGCGTGCAGGTTTTCACTTTGGGCGTGTGGGCAACTACTTCAACACCTTCTACAACACCCGTATGCCGTTCCCGCTGACCGGTGCGCAGAAGAGGGTTATTAAGGAGATTCGTACAGATACTGTTTCGGGTTGTCAGATGAATCGCCTTTTGCAGGGCGATGTGGGTAGCGGAAAGACCGTTGTGGCACTGCTCTCGATGATTCTTGCTGTTGACAACGGCTATCAGGCGTGTATGATGGCGCCGACCGAGATTTTGGCACGTCAGCACTACGCAACAATCGTAAAAATGGTGGGCGATATAGGTCTGCGCATAGGTGTGCTTACGGGAACGACAAAGACAAAGGAGCGACGAGAGACCCTTGCGGCACTTGCTGCGGGAGAGATAGATATTCTTGTTGGCACGCACGCACTGCTTGAGGAGCGAGTGCAGTTTGCTAACCTCGGCTTTGTGGTAATCGACGAGCAGCACCGCTTTGGTGTTGAGCAGAGGTCGCGTTTGTGGACAAAGAACAACAATCCACCCCATATTCTGGTCATGACGGCAACACCTATTCCGCGAACACTTGCCATGACGCTCTATGGCGACCTTGATGTCTCGATTATTGACGAGCTGCCACCGGGCCGTCAGCCAATTAGAACATTGCACTACTACGATTCGGCACGACTGCGTCTGTTTGGTTTTATGCGTGAGCAGATAGCTGCCGGGCGTCAGATATATATAGTCTATCCACTTATTAAGGAGTCGGAGAAGGCCGATTATGCAAACCTCGAGCAGGGCTTTGAGGCTATTGTGAAGGATTTTCCACTGCCGAAATATCGTGTCTCGGCATGTCATGGCAAGATGAAGCCGGAGGACAAGGAGGAGTCTATGCGACAGTTTAAGTCGGGCGAGGCGGATATCCTTGTGGCGACATCTGTAATCGAGGTGGGTGTGGATGTCCCAAATGCGACAGTTATGGTTATCGAGTCGGCAGAGCGTTTTGGACTTGCTCAGCTACATCAGCTGCGTGGTCGCGTAGGTCGTGGCTCGAATCAGTCGTATTGTATCCTCATGTCGGACGAGAAGCTCTCGAAGGAGTCAAAAACCCGCCTTGAGGCTATGTGTGAGACGACAGATGGCTTTAGACTTGCCGAGCTTGACCTGCAGTTGCGTGGCGCGGGGGATATAAACGGCACACTGCAGAGTGGCGATGCTGTAAGTCTGAAGATTGCCAACCCTGCGCTTGATAATCAGATTCTTCAGGTGGCGCAGCAGGCGGCAATAGCGCTGCTTACCATAGATTCGGCTTTGGCAGAGCCTCAACACTACCCTCTGCGTGAGCTGAAGGCGCGATATTCGACAGAGAAGGATGTCGATTTTTCAAAGATTTCATAATACGGGGCATCTGTTGCTCGTTACTATATCATGAGACGATTTTTGATAGCAACCATATCACTTTTTGCCACCTTTACGCTTTCGGCACAGATATATAGTGTTGGTGAGCGACTGGACTATCGTGTGGCGTATAAGGCGATGCTCGTTCCCAATACAGAGATGGCAACCGTGACGGTGCAGACAACGCTTGATACCCTTGATAATAGGCCGGTCTATCGCGTTATGGGTCTGGGTAAGATTATGCCCGAATACCGTTGGTTTTTCAACCTTGAGGACCGCTACGACATCCTTGTTGATACGCTGACCAAACGCACGCAACGCTTCGAAAGCAACATTCGTGAGGGTGATTACACATTCCGCAGCCACTATACCTACGACTGGGATAGCATGAAGGTCCATACATGGTCGCAGAGCCGTCAACGCACTCCACGCACAAAGAGCATGTCACTTACTGAGCGCAGTATGGATCCCGTTTCGCTCTACTTCAACCTCCGCGCTATAGATGCCTCAACGCTCAAGGAGGGCGAGGTGCATAACCTGGAGATGGTGCTTGAGGATACAATCCGCATACTGAAGTTCAGAATGTTGGGCCGAGAGGTGTGCCGTGTGCCACAAAAGGGTAAGTTCAGAGCAATCAAACTCGCCTGTACGCTCGGCACAAGCGAGGGCTTTTCGTTTACAGATGGCTCGGAGTTCTTTATGTGGATTACCGATGACAAGAATAAGTTCCCTCTACTACTCGAATCACCGATAGTAGTCGGCAGCATCAGAGCCTATATCTCTGACTTCAAGGGTCTTAAGTATCCGCTGGACTGCAAGGTTAAGTAGCTCTATTTGAGATAGAGGGAGAAGAATTTCCAAACCTCGGCAGCGGTGTCCATACTATCACTTGCCCAGTTGTGCTTTCCCCCGACAACCTCGTATAGCCACACCTGATTTCCATCTGTGCCCCCAACATATCGGTGGGCAATGATCTTATTTTTGATTAGCGGAAGTACCTCTGTCTGCTCGTGTGTGCAGCGATTTACAGCCGCCCACAGCCCTACGGCGCGAGGAATGGCAATGTCGGCACCCCAACCATCGTTGTTGTATGGGTCGCCATTCCAACGAGATAGTTTATCCTCTGTTCCGTGTACCTCCATCAGTGGAATTGGTCGCTTTGGCTTGAGTGTGCGGTAGCGGCACTCCATAATATGACCCGACATAGGAGCTACGGCTGTAAAGATGTCAGCTGCCTGATATGCAAGCATATAGCACATTGCACCACCGTTTGAGTGACCTGTTGCAAAGAGATTTTTTGTAGATAGTTTGTACCTCTTCTGCAGATGCTTTGCCAACTTTACGGCAAACCCGACATCATCGCGCTCCGCACCATTTTCGATGTGGAATTGGTAACCCACACTCCAGTAATGTTTCCCCTTAAAATCCTTTGGTCCGCGAGGATAACAGATAGCAAAACCGTACTTGTCTGCCACTAGGTGAAAACCATATTTGATAGATGGGATATCTTTTGAGCCATAGCCGTGAAAGACCATCAGTAGAGGAGCATTTTCGGCCATATTTTTCGGGATATAGAGCCAATAATCGTACTCAACTCCCTTGTGCTTGAAGGTGTGCTCAGTAAGGTTTCCTGTGCCGTCAATATCTGCGGCGAGAGCTGTGCTGCAGAGTGAGAAAACTGCTATAAAAAGTAAAAGCCACTGCTTCATAATCTTTGATATTTTTCACAAAGATAGCAAATCTTGCATATTCGTAGAATATGATTTCAAAAAATTTACTACCTTTGCAGCCAATATATATTTTTTCTAGATAAAACTTAAGATTTATGAAGAAGGTTAATGTAGTTAATTATGGTTATCAGAGTCCTCTGTTAGAGGTTCTGGACATTGAGACCGAGGCGGGTTTTGCTATCTCGGATGGCGTCGGATTGCCAGGTGAAAATCCAAATTTTAACGATTATGGTGACTTTTAACACATTTGCAGCTATGAAGAAATTTGTATTCACACTTACAGCTATTGCGGCTCTTCTCAGCTCTTGTGTTAAGAGTGCAGATGAGCAGATTGTTATCGAGAAGAGCGCTACAATTACCGTTGAGGCACTCTCTGCAGATTCAAGAACCTACTTTGAGGGAGAGCAGATTCTTTGGGCAGAGAAGGGTGAGCAGCTCAACATCATCTACTTTGCTAACGAGAGCACAACTCGCCGTCAGAGTGCAACTCACGAGGAGTACACAATTACTGACAACTGCGCAGAGTTTACTGCCGACATCTCTACAACAGATGGTGCTACAAAGTACACATTTGGTGCATTCTATCCGTATGCCTATAAGTCAACAACCTCTTCTGTAAGCCTCACTGTTCCGCAGGAGCAGACCCCAACAGAGAGTAGTTACGACCCTAAGGCCGATATCTTGGTATCAGAGAACCCTGTTGTTACAGAGAGCGTTCCGAACAAGATTAGCTTCAAGTTTGCCCGTATGGTTGCATTCGCAAAGATGACCCTTGTAGGTATTCCTGCTGGCGAGAAGATTCAGAAAGTTACATTCTCATCTGCTTCAAAGCCTGCCGGTGCAGTAGAGTTCAAGGTACACGAGCAGGGTACACTCGAGAATGCAAAGTGGTACAACAACTACGAGGATATCAACATCAACCTCGGTGGTCGCACAGCAACAGGTGAGGATACTGTTTGGTTCGTAACTGTTCCTACAGATCTTAGCGGCAGCTCATTTACCGTAACTGTTGTAACTGACAGAGCAAACTATACAAAGAGTGTAGACCTTGCGGGCAAGACCCTTAATTTTGAGCGTGCAGATGTTGCAGTATTCCGCGTAACCGACCTTGTTGAGGTTGAGAAGCCACAGGTTTACAAACTTATGACTGACATTACTGCTCTTACCGCAGGTGATAAGGTTATTTTCTGTACAAAGAATTCAGCATCTTCAGCAGCAAAGCTCCTCTCTACTGCAGCAGATGGTAGCGCGCTGAAGTTTACAAGCTCTGTAACCGTTACAGACGCTCTTGAGATTGCTGAGGATGGTCTTCCTGAGAATGCAGCACTCTTTACCGTTGAGAGTGGCGTAGATGCAGATACCTTCGCATTCAAGGCTGCTGAGGGCTACCTCTACGGTAATTACGACTCAGATGCTTACGCAAACAAGCTCTCATTCAAGGCAGAGAAGGATGCTGAGGCAACTTGGGTAGTAACAATGAGCGCAGAGAGCTACTTTGCAACTCTTTACAACACCCTTCATGGTCGTTACTTCAACAACTACTACGGTAGCAAGTTTAACTTCGCAAGTAGCCAAGGCACATACTACTATTATATCTACTACATTGACGGCGCATCAACTGAGGAGCCAGAGACTCCTGAGCAGCCGGTTGTAACTCCACTTGAGGCTCCTGTAGTAACAGCTACTGCTACAGGCAACACCGTAACCGTTGAGTGGACAGCAGTTGAGGGTGCAAAGGACTATACTGTAGTTTGTGGCGATCAGAGTGTAACAGTTACCACTACAACAGCTACTTTTGAGGGTGTAACTGCAGGTTCATATAAGGTAACTGTTACAGCAAACCCTGCAGACGAGGCTCTCCACGTAGCATCTAGATCTGAGGCTGTTGAGGTTGTTGTTGAGGCTGCTGCAGAGCCTCAGTCAGTAACCCTTGCCTTCCCGGCTGATATGCCAGAGGGCGCGACTAGCGGCAATAGCGTAGGTACTATCTACAGTGGCGATGTTCTCATCTCTTCTACCGGCTCTTGGAGAGTAAACAAGTCAGATGGTCGCGATTGTATCTATATCGGTCGTACAACAAAAAACGAACTCCGTATCGAGGCACAGAACGGCAAGATAATCACAAAGGTTACCCTTACTGCTCCGGTGGGTTATCAGATTGACCTTAATGCAAAGGAGTACGATAAATATACCACTACAACCTTTGCAACAACATCTGTTGCTGAGTGGAGTGGCGAGTGCAAGTCACGTATCGTCTTCACTGCAGCAGGTACGAGCCACTCAAACATTGAGACTATTACCGTTGAGTACAAGTAGTATTCTCATTACCACAAAAAAGGTGTTCAGTAGAATTGCTGAACACCTTTTTTATTGCATTAAGGGTTGATAGATAGACCATTTCAAGGAGTAATATACTCTATTTGGGAAGAGAGATATAGTAAAATAGATTAAGCAAAGCAAAGAGGGTGTCCAAATGTTTGGACACCCTCTCATTTCATCTAGAACATCAACTTTGCTCCGACGAAGATTGTTCTTGGGAGTGATGGGCCATAGATGTATCCCGCATCGCGGTCTGGGCCTTGGTCGAAATCTCGCTGATAAGAGTTGAAGATGTTCTTCACTCCGCCATTGATCTGCAAGCCGATGGTGCGGTAAATCTTGAAGTCATAGCTCAGCTTGATACCCATATCGAGGAATGGATTTGTTACCACAGCAACATCCTTTTCAACCCAGCCGGCAAAGTGTTGCACGAGCATAGGGCCTGTGTAGTTACCTGTAAGTGAGATGTCAAAACGGCGAACTGGTGTTACTGTCGCGGTCATATATGCATAGCTATCCGGACTGCGGAACATACGAGTCTGAGCAGGTACGCTCTCGTCCTCGCTCCACTTCTCAGGCTCCTTGTAGCGGCTACGCTGGAGAGTACCTCCAATCTGGAACTGCAACCAAGGGTTGAATGCAAGACGAGCCTCGAGGTTGAGTCCCATAACTGTTGCACCTGAGCCATTACGACGCTCAAGAATCTTTGCTGTGCCATCGTCTGTGGTTTCGCCAGTGTCCTCAATGGTAAATACATCATCCAGAATTGTGTAGAATCCCTCAACCATCAGGTTGCCCTGCACACCATTGTTAAATGTGTGGTACATATCTGCCGATACGCTAAATGTGTGGCTGCGCTCCTCCTTCAGGTCGTCTGCAAGGCGAATGCGTGTACGCTCACCACCAACGATTGTGATGTGCAAATCCTCGTCAAATGCCTGTGGCGCACGGAAACCAGATGAATAGACCGCACGGATGTTGATATTCTCGGTCGGATTGTAACGGAAGTTTACGCGTGGCGAGAAGATTACGTGGTCGATAAGGTTGTGCTTGTCTGCACGTGCACCAATAAGGACGCCCCAAGTGTCGTTTTTCCACTCATTCTGCAAGTATGCGCTGTAGATGTGAATGGTCTGATTTGTAGGGGTATAGCCCTCACCAAGTGGTGTATCCTTCATCATATCCATATTGTACTCAGCACCTACAGTCAACTCTGCGGGCAGGAACAAGAACTTAGGCATACGATACATATACTGACCACCTACAACAGTTGTAAAACCGTGGGTATAACCGTACGCATTAGGGTCCATATAACTGCCGTAGTAGCTGTCACGCTTCACATCCTGTGCAGATATGTATGCACTGTAACGGTGACGAGTATCTGCTGTAGTACCCTCGTATGTAATACCTCCGCTGTTGATAATGTGGTCTGTGGTCTCGGCAACATATACCTCGTGTGGTGGGCGGTTGAGCTGGTCACCACCACGACGATACTCCTTTGTGGCGTGATACTCGAGCGAGAGCTTGCTGTATGAGCTAACCTTGATGTAGCTGCGTGCACCGATGGTCTGACCATCAATCTCGCCAATCTCCACAAAACCGTCGCCATCGTGGTCATATCCGTCACGACGACGGTTCTGACCATAAATCATCAGACCCGCTTTGTTGTTGTCGGTTACAAGTGACGCGTTAAAGGTGGTATTATTGTCAAGAGAACCTGTGCAACCGATAGAAGAGAGGGTGTGTGCTACCGAGCCAGAGTTGTAGAGTGGCTCTTTTGTGATGATGTTCACCGTTCCGCCGATAGCTGATGCGCCGAAGAGTGCAGAACCACCACCACGCACTACCTCAATGCGCTCAATCATATTTGCTGGCAGATGCTCAAGACCATATACGCCTGCAAGTGCTGAGAAAACGGGGCGTGAGTCGATCAAAATCTGTGAATAGTGACCATCAAGACCGTTCAGACGCACCTGTGTAAATCCGCAGTTCTGGCAGTTGTTCTCCACACGAACACCCGACTGGAAACTAAGTCCCTCGGCAACGGTTGGTGATGATGTTACGTCAAAAAGTCTGTGGTCGAGCACGCTCACAAGTGACGGAGCCTCTCGGCGAGTTGTTACGTTACGGTTTGCCGAAACAACCACAGCGTCGAGTGACATCTGCTGCTCTGTAAGCTCAAAATCTACCTCCATAGGCACACCTGTAACAACCTTGAGTGTGCGTGTGACTGTGCTGTATCCGATAGTAGATACTTCAACTTTAAACTCCTCATCCTCAGGGACATCGTTGAGAATATAGTGACCTGAAGAGTCTGTTGTAGTACCGATTGTTGTACCTATAATTGTTACGTTTACGTATGGAAGCATTGCGCCCGATTTTGCATCTGCTACGTGACCGAAGATGTGTGTTTCGTAGTCCGATGCATATACATTGCCGACAAGACATAGTGCCGACAAAAGAAGTGAAAATATTTTCTTCATTTGTTGATACTTGTTAGTTATAAATAGGTGATAAAAGATCGAATTTATAACATAACAGGAGGGGCGCGAAGCGAGAAGTGACGAATCACCTCACTCTTGCGGAGTATAGTCTGAGCGGTTACGAATACCGTCAGCAGAACAATGCCAGCAAAGATTGCCTGGCAGTTGTCAACAATGAATAGGAGCAGATTAAAATGACATATAGGACAGTCGTCGCTCATGCCATTTGCAGCAGCGGCCTTGGTTGCTCTGAAAGTGTTATAATACTCATCTGTGTGGGTGTGCAACGCCTTTCCGGTATATGCAACACCAACAACTATGAGCATCACCCATAGCACCAACTGCTCTATTTTTCTGCTAATATTCATTTTGCGCTGCAAAGATATGTACTTTTATTGAATATTCCTAATCCTCTGAAATTTGGCACTTTGAGAAAGAAACTCCCTATTTTTTTGCGCTTTATATAATATTGACTATCTTTGTGACGTATTATGCACGTATAATTTCAGAACAAAAACATAGATATGAAAAAACTACTCTCTTTAATCATGTGCTCCCTGATGTTTGTCGGAGGCGTATTGGCTCAGACAATGTCCGATGACCAGGTTGTAGATTACATCAAGGAGGCGATGGCTCAGGGCAAGTCACAGCGACAGATTGCCACAGAGTTGGCATCCCGAGGAGTGACTCGTGAGCAGGCCACAAGAATCCAGCAGCAGTTTGGTGGTGGTAAGCAGTCCGGGATGACAGAGTCTTCAGCTGTTGTAAAAAACCGTATGCGCCAAACTCAGCCTCAATATGGAGCAATGGAGTCTGATTATGACCAGACTAAGAGGGGCTTTGAGGACAACTCAGAGCGCAAAGATGGCAAATTCGACTCATACCATCGACCAGACGGTTTGGAGGGAGATATGTTCGTCTATGATAACGAGACTATCATATTCAACGATGAGAGGTATGTGCGTGTTGATGATACAAAGATATTTGGTCGTAACATCTTCAAGTCTCGTAACCTCACATTTGCACCAAATCAGAACCTGGCAACCCCGGCAAATCATAAGCTCGGTCCGGGTGATGAGGTGATAATTGACATCTGGGGTGCAAACCAGACTACCATCAGTAAAGTGATTTCGCCAGATGGATTTATCAATATTGAGACTCTCGGTGTAGTCTATCTCAGTGGCAAGACCGTTGCTGAGGCAGAGAAGTATCTGCGCAAGCGCCTCTCGACAATCTACTCTGGTGTAGGCGAAGGCGAGGGTGCTGCATCTCAGATTAAGCTCTCTCTTGGCCATATTCGCACCATCGAGGTGCATGTAATGGGTGAGGTGGTAAAGCCAGGAACATACTCACTCTCTTCTCTCTCAAATGCCTTCTATGCGCTCTACCATGCAGGTGGTGTATCAAAGGTAGGTAGCTTGCGAGATATTCGCGTGATGCGTAATGGTAAGCAGGTGGCAACTGTCGATGTCTATAACTTCGTAATGCAGGGCAAGACCACAGACAACATCCATCTGCAGGATGGTGATGTGATTATCGTCCAGCCATATACAATGCTCGTTGAGGTTGATGGAAATGTCAAGCGTCCTATGTTCTACGAGCTTACTGAGGGCGAAAGCATCGCTACGCTGCTCGACTATGCGGGTAGCTTTACAGGCAATGCCTACAAAAAGAGTGTAACCGTAACCCGCCAAAATGGCCGCGAGTATCAGGTATTTACCGTTGACGATGACGCCTTTGCTCAGTTCCAGCTGTTAGATGGCGACAAGGTAGAGATTGGTGCTATCTTAGACCGTTTTGAGAACCGTCTGGAGATTAAGGGTGCTGTATATCGTGCCGGAGTCTATCAGTTCAATGAGCAGATTAACAGCGTCAAGAAGTTGGTTGACAAGGCCGAGGGTGTGTTGGGTGATGCCTTCTTAGCTCGTGCCGTTCTGCAGCGTGAGCGTGAGGATTTGACACTTGAGACCATTCAGGTTGATTTGGGCAATATCCTCAATGGTACTGCTCAGGACATTCCACTGCAGAAGAACGACGTTCTCTACATCCCAAGCATCCACGACCTAACAGATGTGGGTACAATCGAGGTATTTGGCGAGGTGGCACGTCCGGGTGCATTCCCTTATGCCGACAACACTACGCTCGAGGATATCATTATCAAGGCTGGTGGTCTGCTTACCTCTGCATCCACTGTGCGTGTGGATGTTACCCGCCAGATAATTGACGGCAAGAGCACCGAGCTCTCGGATATTGTCAGCGAGCAGTTTACATTTGCCCTGAAGGATGGCTTTGTTGTAGATGGACAGAACAACTTCCTGCTCAAGCCATACGATCAGATCTATGTTCGTAAGAGCCCTACATTCCAAAAGCCAAACCGAGTAATTGTCGAGGGTGAGGTTCTCTACGACGGAGAGTACACCATCACTAAGAAGGCAGAGCGATTGAGTGACCTTATAAATAAGGCGGGAGGACTGACTCAGTATGCATATGTTAAGGGTGCTCGTTTGGTGCGTAAGATGAATAATGAAGAGTATGAGCGTGCAAGGAATGTTGTTTCGTTTGCAAACCGCAATGCAACAGACTCAATCAACATCAAGTCCCTTAGATTGACTAGAGAGTTCAATGTCGGTATTGATTTGGAGAAGGCAGTTGCTGAGCCAGGCTCTGATGCCGACATCGTTCTTCGTGCCGATGATAAACTCATTATCCCTGAGTATAACAACACAATTCGCATCTCAGGATGCGTCATGGCTCCTAATACTGTAAGTTTTGTGAACAATAAGGCGATGAAGTACTACATTGAGCAGGCGGGAGGATTCTCTCAGAATGCCAAGAGGAAGAAGACCTACATCGTCTATATGAACGGTCAGATTAAGCGAGGCAAACTTACCAAAGCGGCACTTATTGAGCCTGGTTGCGAGATTATCGTACCTCAGAAGGATAGAAACGAGAATGGCTTGCAGAACATCCTCTCTGTCGCAACAACAAGTGCATCTTTGGCAACAATGATTGCATCTATTGCTAACATTATAAAATAAGAGATCATGGCAACAGATAATATGACACCGAATAACTCTCCTGAGATTATAGATCAGGAGTTTGATTGGATAGATGCCATTCGTAAGGTGTGGTCTATTCGCGGACTACTCTTCAAGGTGGCCGCTATAGCGATGGTTGTGGGTATTGTAATCGCCTTTACAACCCCTAAGTCATACACAGTAAAGGTTGTGCTTGCACCTGAGACCACAAAGTCATCAAGCGGAAGCCTTGCCTCAGCTGCAGCTATGCTCGGTATGAGTAACCTAAGTTTGGGCTCAGATAATGATGCTCTGAGAGCAACTCTCTATCCTGATGTTGTAACCTCTACACCATTCATGATAGATTTGCTACAATTCCCAGTAGAGACCTTCAAAGAGGGTGAAGTTATGCCTTTGAGCGAGTATATGAAGGAGCATACTCGCAAGTCATTGATGGGTCACGTTATGTCCTTCCCATTTATGGTTTTGGGCAAGATTATATCTCTCTTCAAAGAGGAAGAGGTTGATGACCCTAATGCTGAAATCAACCCATTCCAGTTGACAAAAGAGCAGTCAAAGTTGGTGCGTTCGCTGAGCAAGAAGATAACAGCTACCGTCGATAAGAAGACCGGAGTAACTACTATGATGGTCTCAATGCAAGACCCAAAGGTGGCAGCGATGATTGCCCGCGAGATGACCGAAAAGTTGCGCAACTATATCACCGAGTACCGTACCTCAAAGGCTGGAGAGGATTTGAAGTACTGGGAGCAGCTCTACGAGAAACGACGTCAGGAGTACTACGATGCACAGAAGCGATATGCAGAGTACACAGATGCCAACCGAAATGTAGTTCTGCAGAGTGTGCTTAACGAGAAGGAGCGCCTGCAGAATGAGAAGAATCTCGCCCTGCAACTCTATACCACTGTCGCTACACAGATGCAGATGGCTCGCGCAAAGGTTCAGGAGGCTAAACCGGTCTTCGCTATTATCGAGCCGGCGACAGTACCTCTGAAGGCGTCAAGCACTAGCCGCATAATCAAGATTTTCGAGTATATCTTCTTAGGCGTGGTAGGTACAATTGCTTGGGTACTCTTCGGCCGCGATTTCGTTGCTAAAATCCGAGAGGAGAAGCAATAACAAAGAGAGTAATATACTCTATTTAGTCAGAAAGATATGGTAAAAATAGGAATATTTGTACCATATCTTCTTGTTTTGTACCTTTGCTGAGGCAAAATTGATTAAGCTATGCAAAGAGAAGACGAGCCACAGATATTAAAAATTACA
>JAZORI010000054.1:0-17089 GCA_045656505.1 Alistipes sp.
AATGTGGATGTGCTTGTACATTGTAACATCACATATCGCTACGAGATATTGATGTAATCAACGCCGCCTACGTTACGGACAACGTCAATAGAAACAAAAAAAGAAGACAACCTTTCGATTGTCTTCTTTGGTGCGGTGCGTAGGGGACTCGAACCCCTGACCCCGTGCGTGACAGGCACGTATTCTAACCAGCTGAACTAACGCACCAGAACCTGTTGCTCTCAGAAGAGTCATTCCCTCCTGTTTGCGGGTGCAAATATAAAGCAAATATTTTTACCATGCAATTTTTTTGCAAAAAAATGGGAGATTTTTGTGTTTCTTATCTGAAATCGGAGAGTGGTGTGTACAAAAAAGAGCCCCCAAAGCTTATTCAAATGCTCTGGAGACTCTTTTTTTTGTTGGTCAACGACTACAGACTAATGCTTATGGCCGGCGTGGCTGTGACCGTGGTTGTGGTCGTTGCCGTTGCAGTCTGTACAGGTGTGGTTGTGCTTATGCTCCTTGTGCTTTGCAAACTCCTCCTCAGTCATGTGCTTGATGACCTTTACCTTGAGGTCTTTGAATGCCGGAATAAGGCCCTCTGGAGTATTCTTTGTAGCGTCATAAGTCACAGCTACACTCTTGGTTGCCACGTCGCACTTAACGCTTCTTACGCCCTTGCCGTAGAAGTTGTCATAAATCTTCTTTGCGCAACCCTCACAGTCGATGTCGGTGATAAATACGGTTGTTACAATCTGCTTTGCAGCCTTCTGTGCTACTGCAGTGCCTGCTACTGCAAACATGGCTACTGCAAGGATTAAAATCTTCTTCATTTGTTATTCGTTTTATTGGTTATTAGTACAAATTAAATCTTATACCTACGTATATCTTGCGACCCATCAGTGGACCCCATACGCAAGCAGAGTTGAAGGTTGTCGAGTACGGGTCAGCATAGCCCAGAATAGGGTTGTCCTGTCTATATCCGGCGATATTCTCGCAACCGAGGTAGATGTCCCACATCTTAATCTTGCGGGTCACCTGCGCGAAGAACATTGGGTATATAGGCGAGTACTCGCTCTCTGCAATCACGCCTGTCTGTGTCGGTATGCGGCTCTTTCCGTTGAGCTGTGCCGTTACGTCAAATGTCCACTTGCGCATGCGAGTTGCATACTGGATGTTAAGCAGGGTCTTGTAACGGCTTACAAGAGGTCTTTCGACGAGCTGCTCAGAGCCATCGGCGCGAGTGATAGTATATTTACTATCAGTGTAGCGGAATGTTGCGAAGATGTCAAGTCGCTCGGCCGGTGTCCAGCTGATATCGGCTTGATAGGTGTTGGTGTATGACTTGCCATCGGTTGTATAGATGTAGATGTTCTCAGCATTGCGCTCCTGATCGACAATCACGCTGTGGAACAGCTGAGTGCGGAAGTAGTCGAGGCTGATGGTCATATCCTGGTAGTTGACCGTAGAGATTGTCTGCGCAAGTGATGCACCAGCGGTCAGCGCGCTCTCCATGCGGTCAAAATCTCTGCCAAATGGGGTGTCAAATACGATGCGGCGACCCGTTGCCATAATGCCGATATTGTCTGTAATAATATCGGTCGGACGGTATCCGAGACCTGCAGAACCACGCAGAACGGTCGAAGGTGTGATGTTCCACTTTATATGTCCACGCGGAGTGAACAGATGCTTGCGGAAGTAGGCGTTGTAGTCGTAACGCACACCTGCAACAACGGAGAATTTCTCCTTGATATTGTATGTATATTCGGCATACGCACCCACCTCTGTCTCGTTGCGGTCGAATGAACGTAAGATGTTGTCTGCCTGTGTGTTATCCCACATATCGTTGCGACCCCATGTGCGGTCGGTCAGCTGCTCTGTAACCCAACGAGATGAGGCTGTGAGACCAGTGGCGAGGGATGAGTTGTAGGTGAAATAGTGGGTGTACATCAGGTTGAGATTTGTCATGTGCTGACCGCCAATATAACCCTTCTCTGCACCGAAAATAGCATCCTCGCGGAAGAAGTCGTAATCGAGAATCATTGCAAAGTTTGAGCGCATCTCGCTGCTCTCGTCCTTGTCAAATACTGCGGCACCAACGGGCTTTCCCATCTTGAAGTAGGCGTTTGCCTCCTGATTTGCGACAACCGAGCCGTAGATATTCTCTTCGCGCCACCAGTCGTGCCAAGCCTTGCCATCTTTATCCTCCATCATCGACTCCTTGAAGCCTATTTGACCACCGATGCGCTGGTCGTTAACATACTTGGCACCCCAACGGACTTGAATGCCACTCTCACCCTGATAGAGCCAACGGTTGGCGATGTTGAACTGACGCGCCATCGGAAGGTCGCGATAGCCGTCGCCGTTGTGGTCGAAATTATGGGTGTCTGCCGATGCGTGGGCGAGGATTACTGTAGAGAGTCTCTTGTCCTCGGTTACGGGCAGAGCGGTGGAGAGATTTACCTCCGGTTTGAGCTCATTGTCGAGGTAGATGTTGAGGAATAGGCGCTCCTCGTCTGTCGGCTTGCGGTGCTCTAGGTTGATCTGACCCGTTACAGCCTCATGACCGGCTGTGACAGAGGATATACCCTTCGAAACTTGAATGGAGTTGAGCCACATGCCCGGTGTATAACCAAGTCCGTAAGGAGCTGATAGACCGCGCATTATGGCGCGATTCTCGTCGAGTATTTGGGTGTATGTACCAGCAAGACCGAGCATCTTGATTTGACGAGCTCCGGAGATGGCGTCCGAGTAGCCGACAGTTACCGATGCCGAGTTCTCAAAACTCTCGGCAAGGTTGCAACAAGCCATCTTGCAAAGTCCTGCAAAAGAGATATTTTCGTTCTTGAGAATACCCTCGTGCGAGATGTAATTTCCGCGCAAATTGCCCTCTACAACAACGCTCTCAACAGCAACTCCCTCGATGAGTTTGAAAACCAGCTCGGTAGTGGTTTTGTCTGTTGTTATCGTGTCGTTTGTATATCCCAAAAATGAGCCGACGAGCTTGTCGTAACCCTTCACGCGGTGGATGCGGAAATTGCCGTTCATGTCGGCGGCCTCACCAACGTTGGTCTCTGCCCAATATACAGATGCGCCCGGAAGAGGATTGCCCGTAGCATCAAGCACGCGGCCGGTGATATTCTGTGCAGAAATATTGATGACACAGAACGTAGCAAAAAGTATTAATAATGATTTTTTCATAGATGTAAGTTATTGAACATAAATAATTTGGCAGACAGAGCATCTGCAAAGAATCTATGCAATAACCGGAGGGGCTCTTAACCCCTTTGTAGCCACAAAATCGGCAATAGACAGAGGAGTTTTTCGCCTATCAAGATGACTTGGAGTTATAGTCGTAACAGAGGCCTCAATCTGCTCCTGCATGGCTGGCAAAATGGCGCAAACGGCAGGGACAAGAGCCTTTGTAAGTGACTTCTCGTGGTTGTAAAGGTCGATCTCGGTAGAGTGATCGTGGTTGCAGCAGTCGGTCGGTAGCTTAATACCTTCGCCTGTGCTGTGATGACAACAGTGGTGGCAGCAGTGCTTGGTGATAACGTGCTGACTACGAGTGCAATGGCAGAGGATAACAGAGAGCATGCCGCCACAGCTTGCCATCAGATATATGGCAAGAATGAGTGACGATATGAACCTCTTTACTCTCAACTTTGTCGCCTAATTATTTAACTAAATCGCACTCACGCAACTTCTCCACCCATGCTGCGGCATCCTTAGTTGCAGTGTCGATATCTACGTCGTAATTGTCGGTCAAAATGGTGGCGATATCTGCAACCTCAAACTCTTTACCCTGCAGCTGCTCCCACAGTAGCAACGAAGTTGGATTAAGGGCGATGACCTTTGTCATATCTGCACCAAAACGACCCTGCTTGATGATAACATGCTCACCAGCAATCTCTCTAACTTTGTATCCTTCATTAAGTTTCATGGCACAAAGATAGTGAAAATTAGGATTGTTAATAACTTTTTCTGCTAATTTTTCATAAAAACCGTAAAAAATTCTATCTTTGCACGGATATACTTAAATTGGATATTATAACCCTTTTTGAAACTATGTTATCGCTGATTTTTTATGTTTATACGCTTGTCGAACTGACATTTTTCTTCATCTTGTCGGTTGTGGCGCTTGTTGTATGTTTTCCGTTTGATAAGCCGCGCCGTGTGGTGCATGAGCTGTCAAGGGCTCTGTGTATGTGCTTTTGGTATGTGCCGCTGACTTGGAAGCGTAGAATTATCGGCTTGGAGAATATTGACAAGAAAAAGAGCTACGTGATTGCTATCAACCACAACTCTATGGCAGATATCCTCGCACTCTACTTTGTGCCGCTCAATTTCCGTTGGGTAAGTAAGCGTGAGGTATTTAAGATTCCGTATATCGGTCAGTTCCTCTCTATCCATGGCGATATTGCAATTGATCGCAGTAAGGGTGCAGACTCTATGCGTAAGGTTGTTGAGCAGGGTAAGATGTGGCTTGGTAGAGGCGTATCTATTGCGATGTTCCCTGAGGGTACACGCTCAAAGAGTGGCGAGATTGCTCGCTTTAAGCAGGGTGCATTTGCGCTGGCAAAGGAGGCAGATGTTGAGATTTTGCCGGTTGTGCTGCACGGTACTCGTGATGTGTTGAAGAAGAACTTTATGGTCAATTGGCGCAATCGCCTTACAGTTAGTGTTCTGCCGGCAATCAGCCGCGAGCAGGTGGCATCTATGGAGATTCATGAGCTTATCTCTATGACCCATCAGATGATGTGTGAGGAGTACGAGAAGATTAGAAAATAAATTAAACTATATATGGCAGAAGTGCAGAAGAAGAATAGTTATGGCGATGACGCCATACAACAACTCACTCCAAGAGAGCACGTGCGTCGTCGTACCAGTATGTATGTTGGTACTCCCGGCGATGGTTCGGAGAGGGATGATGCCCTCTATGTGCTTGTTAAGGAGGTGATTGACAACGGTATTGACGAGTTTATCATGGGTTACGGTAAGAGTATTGAGATTACCCTTGCCGATAATCGTGTTACGGTGCGTGACTATGGTCGTGGTATTCCGCTCAACTCGCTCGATAGCGTAGTGTCGCAGATTAATACCGGTGCAAAGTATGATCAGGGTGAGGACTCGGCATTCGATAAGACCGTAGGTCTGAATGGTGTTGGTGTAAAGGCGGTGAACTACCTCTCTACAGAGTTTATTGTCCGCTCAGTGCGTGATGGTGAGGCTCGTAAGGTGACGTTCAGCCAGGGAATCATGCTCTCGGATGAGCGTGAGAGTGGCGTGAAGGAGAAGAACGGTACCTTCGTTTCGTTTGTTCCCGATCCTGAGATCTTCCCGAACTATCAGTTCAATATCGACTATATTGAGCAGATGGTACACAACTACGCCTATCTGAATGTTGGTCTTACGCTCTACTTTAATGGCGTTGCCTATAACTCGAAGAACGGATTGCTCGATTTGGTGAATGACAGCATGGAGAATCAGACAATGCTCTATCCTCCAATCCACCTGTCAAGCAAGAATATCGAGATTGCAATGACCCACTCTACCGGTTATGGCGAGACCTACTATACTTTTGCCAATAGCCAGAATACATGGCAGGGTGGAACGCATCAGGCGGCATTCCGCGAGATGGTTGTAAAGGTGCTGAAGGATTTCTATCGTAAGGATTATGATCCGGCAGATATACGTACCTCAATTGTGGCAGCTGTTTCGGTACGTGTGTCGAATGCGGTCTTTGAGAATCAGGTCAAGTCAAAACTCGGCTCGAAGGATGCTGCAGAGGGTATCTCGATGCGTCAGTTTATCGGCGAGTACCTGGCCGTTGAGCTTGATAACTACCTGCACCGTAATCCTGAGGTGGCTCAGACTATCCAGCGTAAGATTGTCGAGAGTGAGAAGGAGCGTAAGGCTATGGCCGGCGTGCAGAAGAAGAGCCGTGAGGCAAATAAGCGACTTCTGCTCAACAATAAGAACTTGCGTGACTGTAAGATTCACCGAGGTGATAAGAGCGAGCTTGCATCGCAAACAATGATCTTCATTACCGAGGGTAACTCTGCATCGGGTTCTATCACCAAGTCGCGAAATGCACTTACTCAGGCGGTATTCTCGCTGAGAGGAAAGCCACTCAATACATTTGGCAAGAAGAAGGCTCAGGCATATGCCAATGATGAGTTTAAGTTCTTGCACAATGCGCTCAATATTGACGATGATATAGATAACTTGCGTTACGAGAAGGTTGTTATTGCAACCGATGCCGATGTCGATGGTATGCATATCCGTATGCTGCTCTTGACATTCTTCTTGCAGTACTTCCCAGACCTAATCCGTAACGGCCACCTCTTTATTATGCAGACCCCACTCTTCCGTGTGCGTAACAAGAAGCAGACCTTCTACTGCTACTCGGAGCAGGAGCGTCTGGATGCTGTTGAAAAGTGTGGTGCCAAGGCAGAGATTACCCGATTCAAAGGTCTTGGTGAGATCTCGCCGGATGAGTTTGCGGGCTTTATCGGTGAGCATATACGACTTGATAAGGTGCGTCTGACAAAGGATGATCCTGTTAATGACCTGCTCACATTCTATATGGGTACAAATACATTCGATCGTCAGCGATTTATTATGGGTAACCTCCGTTTTGAGGAGGATCTTGTAGAGGAGCATCTGATGATTGGTATTGATGACGAGGAGCTTGAGTAACAGAGATATAGAAACAAGAATGTCCTAATTTATAGAACATACAACATACCTTAATATGGCAGAGGAGATAGATTTGATGGATGATATGCCCGTTGCAGAGGAGAGTTCGACGGGAAAGTATGACCGACTGATGGCCGAGCAGAGTGTCAGCCGTCTGACGGGAATGTTCAAGAACTGGTTCTTGGACTACGCCTCTTATGTAATTTTGGAGCGTGCAGTGCCGCATATTGATGACGGACTCAAGCCTGTGCAGCGTCGAATTTTGCATGCGATGAAGGTTGTCGATGATGGTCGTTACAATAAGGTGGCAAATGTCGTGGGTCAGACCATGCAGTACCACCCGCATGGCGATCAGAGTATCGGTGCAGCATTGGTTCAGCTTGGTCAGAAGGAGCTTCTGATTGACTGTCAGGGTAACTGGGGTAATATCCTTACCGGTGACCCGGCTGCGGCTCCACGTTATATTGAGGCGCGCCTCTCGAAGTTCGCTTTGGAGGTGGTCTTTAATCGTAAGACTACAGAGTGGATGCTCTCTTATGATGGTCGTAAGGAGGAGCCGGTAGCTCTGCCCGTTAAGTTCCCGTTGCTACTCGCTCAGGGTACAGAGGGTATTGCTGTAGGTCTTGCATCTAAGATTCTGCCACATAACTTCAACGAGCTTATCTCAGCTGCAATCTCGCACCTGAAGGGCGAGGAGTTCCAGCTCTATCCGGACTTTCCTACAGGTGGTATGATAGACATTTCGCGCTACAATGACGGTCTGCGTGGCGGTGCGGTTAAGGTGCGAGCAAAGATTTCGAAGATAGATAAGAGCACGTTGGTTATTTCCGAGATACCGTACTCTATCACAACCGAGACTCTGAAGGAGTCTATCACAAAGGCTCAGGAGAAGGGTAAGATTAAGATTAAGAACTTTGATGACAATACAGCATCTACAGCCGAGATTGTTGTTCATGTAGCTTCGGGTGAGTCGTGCGATAAGACTATTGATGCACTCTATGCCTTTACGCTCTGTGAGATATCTATCTCGCCAAACTCTTGCGTCATCAAGGATCGTCACCCTGAGTTTATGGGCGTGAGCGATATTCTTCGTCACTCTACAGAGCATACAAAGGATCTGCTCCGTCAGGAGTTGGAGATTAAGCTCGGTGAACTCAATGACCAGTGGCATAAGATCTCGTTGGAGCGAATCTTTATCGAGAATAAGCTCTATGAGGTCTTGGAGGGTAAGAAGAGTGTTGAGGAGGCACATGCAGCGGTTGCCACAGCACTTACTCCGTTTGCAAAGAAGCTCCGTCGTGCTGTTGATGATAGCGATATTGAGCACCTTGTGGGTCTGCCATTTATTCGTATCTCTCGATTCAATATGGAGAAGGCGGATAATGAGATTAAGCGCATTGATGCAGAGATTAAGCAGGTCAACTACGACCTTGAGCACCTTGTGGAGTACACAATTGCATACTTCGAGCATATTGGTGAGAAGTATGGCAAGGGAAGAGAGCGTCTAACAGAGATTCGTAGCTTTGATATTATCGACTCAACCAAGGTTGCTGTCTCTAATGCAAAGCTCTATGTTGATCGTAAGGAGGGCTTCTTTGGTATCGGTAAGGGTATGAAGGATGCAGAGTATGTATGTGACTGCTCAGATATTGATGATGTGATTGTAATCCTCAAGGATGGCCGTTATGTTATCAAGAAGGTTGCCGATAAGAGCTTCTTCGATAAGGATATATTATATATAGGTGTATTCAAGCGCAATGACGAGCGAACAATCTACAATGTCCTCTATCGCGATGGTGGCAAGAATGGCCCGCTGCTCATGAAACGTTGCGCAATTAAGGGTATTACCCGCGATAAGGAGTATAACCTTACAAAGGGTACGCCTAAGAGTGAGATTCTCCACTTGTCAGTCAACCCTAATGGCGAGGCTGAGGTGCTGAAGATATACTTCAAGCCGCGTCCACGCCTGAAGAAGGTGATTGTCGATCTTGACTTTGCAGAGCTCGCTATCAAGGGCCGTCAGAGTCAGGGTAACCTCTTCTCGCGCTATCCAATCCATAAGATAGCAATCAAGAAGAAGGGTACATCTACACTCAGCGCGCAGGAGATATTCTGGGATGAGGATATCCGTAAGCTCAATGCAGATGGTCGTGGCCAGTTGCTCGGTCTGTTCAAGGGTGATGATAAGATTGTAGTATGGACTGCAAAGCACCAGTACTACATCACCGGCTTTGATACAGCACAGCACTTCCCGGATGATACGGTTAAGGTGGAGAAGTATGTTGCCTCTCGCATCTACAACCTTTGCTACTTCGATCGCGAGCAGGGTTACTACTATATGAAGCGTTTCCAGCTCGATATGACCGACCGCCTGCTGCCATTCCTTGACGAGGAGGGTAACGACGACTTTGTGGCTATCTGCTCAAAGAATGGTGCGACTCTGCAGATTACCTACAAGGGTAATAATGCTACTCGTCCTGCAGATGAGATTGTGGTAGATGACTTTGTGGGCGTTAAGAGCCGTAAAGCTAAGGGTAAGCGACTGACAACTTATGATGTTGATACTCTGACCTTTATCGAGCCTGAGGAGGAGATTGTAGAGGATGAACCAATGATTGACGAGCAGCCAATGGTCGATGATGACGAGCAGATGGATGAGCAGGAGGAGCAGACTACTATCCTGATGACGGAGGATGAGGAGTATCAGACAGAGCAGCTAAACTTATTCTAAAAAGTGTTCTTTTGAGTTTTTACTGCCTTGTCGGCTTGTTGCAAGAAACTCAAAATAACAACTCTTGGAGTAAAAAGGAGGAACAAATAATAGACACTATGAGACTTTACTTGGTAGGATATATGGGTTGTGGCAAGAGCACAATCGGACGAAAAGTTGCCCGATTTGCCCACTTGCGCTTTGTCGATACCGATTCGATGATTGAGCAGCGAGAGGGTGCTACAGTTGCCGATATTATAACCTACAGAGGAGAGGAGTACTTCCGTCAGGTGGAACACTCTGTGCTGGAGAGTACGTCAGAGGAGGATAATGTTATAGTCTCTACAGGTGGTGGACTGCCGATTTGGGGTAATAATATGGAGCTGATAGGGCAGTTGGGCCTTTCGATATATTTGCGTCGAACTCCTGAAAATATCATCTCTCGACTCTCTCCGTATGGCCGTCAGAAGCGCCCTAAGTTCCGAGGACTCAATGATGAGCAACTGCTCGCCTTTATGACCTCGCATATGGCTGAGCGCGAGCCTATATACTCGCAGGCAGATGTGGTTATAGATTGCGATAAACTCTCGGATAATGATATTATTGACCTGATAATCAGCAGAATGAAGAACCTTAAATAATAAATAAACCTATGAAAAGATTGATGCTTGTTGCCGCGATGTTGGTGATGTTTTTCACAGCGTCGGCACAGATGAAAATTTCGGGTACGCTACGCGATACAGCAGGTAAGGGTATTGCAGGTGTTACTGTTAGTGATGGCTTTAGTTGTGTGATAACTGACGCAAAGGGCCGTTATAAGTTGACTACATCTTCGGATGCGGTACACGTATTTTACTCTATACCTTCGGCATATAAGGTGAGTGTTAAGGATGGTCATCCGGACTTCTATAAGCGACTTGAGAAGGGTGTTAAGAAGTATGACTTTACCCTTGAGGCCAATCCGACAGAGGAGAAGCAGTTCCGTCTGTTGATGGTTGCCGACCCACAGGCGCAGTGCGAGTTCCATATAAAGCGTTTTGAGCGCGAGACAGTGCCTGATATTCGTGCATATGTTGATGCTCAGACTCTGCCTTGCTATGGCGTCACTTTGGGTGATGTTGTATATACTGAGGGTAAGCATAAGACCAATAAGTTTATGGAGCCTATGCGTCGAGCAATGGGTTATGATAACTCACACCTGCTCTTCTTCCAGACTATTGGTAATCACGACTTTAATGAGCCGCCGGTGACATTGGATGAGGGTACAAGTACCTATAATCTCGCTTATCAGCGCGCCTTTGAGAAGGTCTTTGGTCCGGTAAATTACTCTTGGAACCGTGGTGATGTACATATCGTCTCTATGAAGGACTATATCGCCGATGACAATCCGAAGAAGTTCCGCTACCACAAGGAGTATGGCAACCCTTGCTTTACAGATGAGCAGCTCGAGTGGTTGCGTCAGGATCTGGCTGCAGTGCCAAAGGATAAGATGGTTATCCTCTGTCTGCATATCGGTCTGTACGATCGTATGAGAAAGAATGTGGATGCTGTTCGTAAGCTTATCGCACAGTTCCAGGAGGCGCATATCATGATTGGCCATACACACTTTATGAACCACAAGGTCAATAAGGATGGTGTCTTTGAGCACGTTCATGCAGCTGCAAGTGGTGCATTCTGGTGGAGCTGCCTCAATGGTGATGGTGTGCCGAATGGTTATGCTATTTATGATGTAGATGGCGCACATATAAAGAACTGGTGGTATAAGGGTACAGGCCATGATATCTCTTATCAGATTCGTATGTATCGCGGTGATGCGGAGTTTGGTGGTGAGTTTGAGAAGTTCAAGTATCCTTATACACATGATACAGTCCTTGCCAATGTCTTTATGGCAGACCCTGCATGGAAGGTCTATCTCTATGAGGATGGCGAGCTTACAGGTCAGATGGAGCGTATCCCGACAACTAAGGATAGTGTTCCGGAGGCGAACTCAAGCCGCGATTGGTATGCTGTAGGTTATCACCTTGGTGTTATCGGTCGTAGCTATGGTAAGGTGACTGACTGCCAGAGTAAGTGGAATGGCGGTGGTCGCTCGGGCTATCTTACAGGCTGTAACCATATGTATCGCCTTAAGCTGAAGAACCCTGATGCAAAGTCAATCAAGGTTGTAGCTCATGATACAAATGGTAATGTATATGAGCAGACTAAGTTTACCGAGAGCTTTGACTATTCGGAGACTGAGCTGACAAACAAACTCCGATTGATTAAGCGCGAGGAGCTGAATAAGAGCTATTAAAACAATGAACAATAACCCCATCGGTCTATTTGACAGTGGTATGGGCGGACTGAGTGTCCTTAATGAGATACGAGCCGCACTGCCCGAGGAGTCGCTGATATTTTTCGGTGACGGGGTGCGCTGTCCGTATGGCTCACGACCGGAGGCAGAGGTGCTGCAGTTTACCGTTGAGGCGGTAGAGCGTCTGATAGCCGAGGGGTGTAAGTTGATTGTTATTGCTTGCAATACAGCTACTGCTGTGGCGATAGACTATCTGCGAGCACACTACCCGCAGATTCCATTTGTGGGTCTTGAACCGGCAGTAAAGCCTGCGGCACTCACTACACAGACGGGTGTTGTGGCGGTCTTGGCTACACAACGCTCGTTAGAGGGTCGTCTGTTTATGCAGACATCTGCCAAATATGCCGATAACGTGCAGATTCTTAAGCGCGTAGGCGAGGGTTTTGTTGAGATTGTCGAGCAGGGAGCAGAGGAGACTGCTCAGGCAGAGATGGCTGTAAGGACTGTTGTCGAGCCGATTATAGAGGCGGGGGCGGATAAGATAGTATTGGGTTGTACCCACTATCCGTTCTTGCGAAAAACAATGGAACGTGTTATAGGAGATAGGGCGGTGGAGATTATCGACTCTGGCAGTGCAGTATCTCGTCGAGTGGCACAGCTGTTAGACGAGAATGACATAAGGGCAGAGCGAGGAGCTGCTGCTGACTGTCGCTTTATAACACTTGGAGATGAAAACTATTTGAAAAAACTACAGAGAAGAGCTTATGGATGTTGTAGTAAAGAGGAAGCCTAAGAAGAGTACTCCGAAGAGGGGACAAAATAGTAGTAACGAGGAGAAGTTTCGTACCGCACGCTGGGTGATTGGTATCATCTTGCTGGCATTTGGTGCATACCTCTTTGTTACAGTGCTCTCACATCTGTTCAATTGGAAGAGCGAGCTTACGGGAGATGGCGCTTCAGGTGCATTGGGTACATGGTTCTCGTCACTGCTTGTGGGTAATAGCTTTGGAGCTTTTGGCGTGCTTGTTCCAGTGATGGTGATAATCTTTGCCTTCAAGGTGCTTACTAAACACCTGAAGTTCTATGACCATACACTTATATCCTTTGCTCTTGTTACAATATTGGGCTCGCTTACACTCGGAGCTGCTTTTGACACAGACTTTGATATGTTTAATAGCGGCTGGGGTGGTACGTTCGGTATAGAGATTTCGCGACTTATCAAGGGCGAGATTGGTAATCCTGGAATGGTTATTCTGCTGCTGCTTGCGTGGATACTTACGGCGGTGTTTATCAATATTCGTGTTATTGAGTTGGTAAATAGCTTTGGTAATGGTCTTGCAAATAGGGGTAAAGGCTTGGTAGATAGGGTAAAGCGTCGTCGTGAGGATGATGGCGACCCTGCTGAGGATGAGCCATTTGTAGAGCCGGATGTGGAGGCAGATGATGAGCCAACTGCAGAGCCTGAGCCTGAAGATGACCCGATTGTTGCGCCAACTGTAGAGCCTGAGGATGATCCGACAGCACCAATCGAGCCGGATGATGAGCCGGAGCCAGAGATTGAGCCTGTTTATGAACCTGAGTTGGAGTCGGAGCCTGAAATAGAGCCTGAACCGGCAGAGGAGGTTGAGGATGACACAGTTGTAGTCGAGGTATTCGACCCGGAGGGTGATAAGGAGCTTACAGATAAGGAGGCTAATCACCGTCCATTTGACCCTGACCGCACTGAGGGCTACCATATCCCGTCAATAGAGCTGCTGGATGAGCGCGAGAGTACATCCGAGGTTGGAAATGACGAGATTGAGGAGAATACCCGTTGCATCAAGGAGGTACTTGCCGACTTTAAGATTCCGATTGTAAATATTACTGCAACAACCGGCCCGACAGTGACTCTGTATGAGGTTGTTCAGGATCGTGGTGTGAAGGTGGCAAAGATTGAGGGTCTGTCAAAGGAGATTGCGCAGGCACTCAAGGCGAGCAGTGTGCGTGTTGCGCCTATTCCTCAGAGCGGAACTATCGGAATTGAGGTACCAAATAGAAAACCATCAGTGGTCTCTATGCGTTCAGCACTTCGTACAGAGCGATTCCTCAACTTCAAGGGTGAGCTTCCTGTGGTTGTGGGTCGAAATATTCAGAATGAGTGTATTGTCTTTGACCTTGCCAAGATGCCGCACCTGCTTGTTGCGGGAGCGACCGGTACGGGTAAGTCTGTAGGTCTGAATGTGATTCTTACATCACTTCTCTATCGCAAAGATCCGTCACAGCTTAAGCTGGTGCTGATTGACCCTAAGCAGGTGGAGTTCTCGCTCTATGAGGGCTTGGGTCGCCACTTCCTTGCACGCATGGAGAGTGAGGATGAGAATATTGTTATTGATGCGCAAAAGGCTGTATATACCCTCTACTCACTCTGCGCAGAGATGGAGGAGCGCCTTAAGAAGTGCCGCCTTGTGGGTACTCGAAACATCACAGAGTATAACGACCTTGTGCGTAAGTGTAAGATTGCTGCGCGCGAGATTATGCCATATATCGTTGTGGTGATTGACGAGTATGCCGACCTTGTAACGCAGTCAAAGCTTGTCGAGCAGCCAGTGATGCGTCTTGCACAGAAGGCTCGTGCGGCAGGTATCCACTTGATACTCGCAACTCAGCGTCCGTCTGTCGATATCCTGACAGGTCGAATCAAGACCAACTTCCCTGCTCGAATTGCCTTCCGCGTCTCTTCTCGTGTTGATTCGCAGACAATTATTGACCAGCCGGGTGCAAACTCGCTTATCGGTCGCGGAGATATGCTCTTCTCGGAGCCATGCGCCCTTACGCGTGTGCAGTGTGCATTTGTTGACACCCCTGAGGTGAAGCGTATAGTTGACTATATCGCAGCACAGCCTTCACCAACAGGTATGCCTTACTCTTTGCCTGATTATGAGGAGAGCGGTGGTGCCTCTACGGCAGCAGGCGGTGGTGCAATGGATAGCGGTTTGGGTAGCGAGAGTGGTCCTGCGATGAAGTACGATGCTCTCTTCGCTGAGATTGCCCGTGATGCTGTAGGTGGTGGAGATAACTTCTCGGTGTCATATATTCAGCGAACATATGAGGTGGGCTTTGTGCGTGCCGGACGAATTATGTTGCAGCTCGAGCGTGCCGGTATCGTTGGCCCGCAGGTGCCGGGAGCAAAGTCTCGTGATGTGAAGATTTACGACATGCCGACTTTGGAGGCAAAATTGCAGGAGCTGGGTGTAGAATGAGAAAACTGATACTTACCTTATTTATAATAATAGGTGCATTTAGCGCCTCGGCCTCTTCGTTGCTTGAGCAGTTTGAGCAGTCGCTCGCCTCTATGGGTGACTATGGCGTTACCTTTAGCGTCAAGATTGGCGATGTGGCTACCGAGGGTCACTATGCAGTAAGTGGTAACGACTTCTATATCGTTGTGGGCGATGTTGAGTACTATGTGGCTGCGGGGGTAAAGCACGAGGTGAACAGAGCGCGACAAGAGATTGTTGTCGATAGCGCCGAGTCGCTCGGTAGTGATTTGCTGAGTAACCCTGCACAAGGTTTCTCGATACTTGCTCGCGATTTTGAGCAGAGTGATGCTGTTGTTGATTCCCATCGTGCAGTTCGACTCACTCCGCGTAGTGGTGAGGGTGGTCAGATTGTCGTTGTGGCAGATAAGAGTGGAGTGTTGCCACATACAATAGTATATATATATGACGATGCACAGATGGTAATCACCTTGGAGCGCATCGAGAGTCTTGATAGCGGAATTCCGCGTTTCGATGCTTCAAAATATGTTGACTTTGAGCTTGTAGATATGAGATAATCATAAAAAATATAAATTTTTTGAAAAAAGCGGTTGGAAATTTTGCACTTTCGGGAAAATGTCGTAAATTAGTAGTGCGAAAATGAGCAATCAAAAAAATAACACTAAAATTTAACGATTATGATTATCACATTTAATGAATTGCGCCGCATTAAGGATCGTCTTCCAAGCGGTAGCTCACAGCGTATTGCAGATGAACTCGGTATTGACGTAGAGTCAGTTCGTAACTATTTTGGTGGTAAGCACTTTGACGCTAAGACAGGTGTTGGCGTTCACTTCGAGCAGGGCCCAGATGGTGGTGTTGTTACGCTGGATGATACTGCAATTCTTGATGCAGCTATGCGCATTCTGAATGAGCAGAAATAGGTCTTTGACGACTCTGATTTGAGAGCCCTGCACTCTGTGTATGGGCTCTTTTTTAGAAAAGATATACTAAAACCTAAAACCGATAAAAATGAAAAGATTTCTTTTGATTATTGCTGTGCTTTGCTTCACATTCTCGGCAACTGCACAGAAGAACATTGAGTGGACTGATGCACAGAAGCTTAACCACGTAGGTAAGATGTGCAAGACCACAAATCCGTATAACCGTGTTGAGGTTAATGCCTATCCGGAGCTTAATAAGACCGAGGCTAACCTGCTCAAGACTTGTGCTGGTCAGGCTATTATGTTCGAGACCGATGCTAAGGAGATTTGGGTGCGTGCATCTTATGGCTATCGTGGTCATAATCGCGCTATGCCGGCTACTGCAGGTTGCGGTTTCAACCTCTTTATCGAGCATGAGGGCGAGTGGAAGTGGGCTGCATCTGTTGTTAATGCCGATGGTCATGACAAGGATGGCAACGCAAAGATCGAGAAGCCTCTGCGCGTGATTAAGAATATGGATGGCACAACTCACCGTTGTATCCTCTACTTGCCTCTCTTCGCAGAGCTCACAAAGCTCGAGGTTGGTGTTCCTCAGGAGGCTAAGCTTAAGAGCATGAAGAATCCATTTCGCCACAATATCGCAATCTTCGGTTCATCATTTACTCACGGCTCTGGTGCAACTTGCGCAGGTATGACATACCCTGCATTCCTTATGCGTCAGACTGGTCTGAACCTCAATAGCTTCGGTATGAGCGGTAACAGTAAGCTGCAGCGTGTTATGGGTGAGATTCTTGGTGGCACAAAGGCTGATGCTTACATCTGCGACGCATTCTCTAACCCTTCAATCCAGCAGATTGGTGAGCGTATCCGCCCATTCCTTAACGAGATTCGTAAGCAGAACCCTAAGGCTCCTATTATCTTCCTGCGCACCATCTATCGCGATGGCCGTCTCTTCGACACCGCAGCAGAGAAGAAGGAGGCTGACCGTATGGCATATGTTGATAACCTTATGAAGGAGATCTGCGCTGAGTACTCAGATGTATATTTCGTAGATACCCCTAATCAGACCGGTACAGATATGCTTACCTCTGCCGATGGTATTCACCCTTGCTCTTGGGGCTACAAGCGTTGGGCAGATACTATTCAGCCGTCGATTGTGGAGATTCTTGCGAAGTACGGCATAAAGTAGCATTTGCTGTGAAAACGTGCCATATATGGCACATCC
>JAZORI010000055.1:0-19281 GCA_045656505.1 Alistipes sp.
TTACAACTATGGCAGATGTAAAAGTATTGGCAGAGGAGTTGGTAAACTTGACTGTTAAAGAGGTAAACGAATTGGCTACTATCCTCAAGGAGGAGTACGGTATTGAGCCAGCTGCTGCAGCTGTTGCTGTTGCTGCTCCTGCTGCTGCAGGTGAGGCTGCTGTTGCTGAGAAGACTACTTTCGATGTAGTTCTTAAGAGCGCAGGTCAGGCTAAGCTTCAGGTAATCAAGGCTGTTAAGGAGGCTGCTGGTCTCTCACTTGGTGACGCTAAGGCTCTCGTTGACGCAGCTCCTAAGGCTGTTAAGGAGGGTGTTTCTAAGGAGGAGGCTGAGGCTCTTAAGTCAGCACTCGAGGAGGCTGGTGCAGAGGTTGAGCTTAAGTAATTTTCTACTTAGTTTATCCAAACACATCTCAGGCGTAGAGCTTACTACTGCAGTGTAGGCTCTATGCCTTTTCCGGTCTAAAAATCCGTTTTTGCGCAAAGGGACGAATTTTTGACCAAAGACAATAAAAAATCACCATATCGGGAGTGCAAAAAGGCTGTGCCCGAGATGGCGATAGAGGCAAGGAGAGGTCATTTCAGGGCTCCGTTTTTAGGGGCAATTTGCAAACCTGAAACACATGACTTAGCCGATATGCCTCACAGATGCTCTCAGGGCGTAATACGCCGACAATGAGGGCATTAGCGGTGTGAAAAAGAACCGTTTTGAGGGTAGTTTTTTCCCTTTAGAGTACTCACAAAAAACAACCGGATTAATTTATGTCCACAAAAACACAAAATCGAATCAGCTTCTCCACAGTAAAGAATCGTGTGCCTTACCCGGATCTGTTGGAGATTCAGCTTAAGTCATTCCGAGACTTCTTCCAGATGGACTCCACTGCCGAGCAGCGCAAAGGTGAGGGTCTTTACAGAGTCTTCCAGGAGAATTTCCCTATTACCGATACTCGCAACAACTTCGTGCTGGAGTTCCTCGATTACTATATCGATCCTCCACGCTACACTATTGAGGAGTGTTTAGAGCGCGGACTTACTTACAATGTTCCGCTCAAGGCTAAGTTGCGTCTTTCATGCAACGACAACGACCACGAGGATTTCAAGCAGGTCGTTCAGGATGTCTATTTCGGTAACGTTCCATACATGACGGAGCGAGGCACCTTCGTCATCAACGGTGCAGAGCGTGTTATTGTATCTCAGCTCCACCGTTCTCCAGGCGTTTTCTTTGGTCAGAGCGTACACACCAACGGCACAAAGCTCTACTCAGCACGTATCATCCCATTCAAGGGTTCGTGGATTGAGTTTGCAACTGACATCAACAATGTCATGTATGCATATATCGACCGTAAGAAGAAGTTGCCTGTAACTACACTTCTTCGTGCTATCGGTTATGAGACCGACCAGCAGATTCTCGAAATATTCGACCTCGCAGATGAGATGAAGGTTACAAAGTCTAATCTCAAGAAGGCAGTAGGTCGCAAATTGGCTGCACGTATTCTCTCTACATGGATTGAGGACTTCGTTGATGAGGACACCGGCGAGGTTGTATCTATCGAGCGTAACAACGTTATCGTTGACCGTGAGACAGTCCTTGAGGAGAGCCATATTGATGCAATTCTTGAGAGCGGTGTTAAGACTATCATCCTCCACAAGGAGAACTCGTCAGGCATCGACTTCTCAATCATCTATAACACGCTGCAGAAGGATGCATGTAACTCTGAGGTTGATGCCGTACGTTACATCTATCGTCAGCTGCGTGCTTCTGAGGCTCCGGATGATGCTACAGCTCGTGACGTTATTGACAAGCTCTTCTTCTCAGATAAGCGTTACGACTTGGGCAATGTAGGTCGTTTCCGTATCAACAAGAAGCTCGACCTTGGCATCGACCCAGCAATCCGTACCCTCACTCGCGAGGATATTATCGCCATTATCAAGTATCTGATTGAGCTTATCAACTCACACGCTGAGCTTGACGATATCGACCACTTGTCAAATCGTCGTGTTCGTACCGTAGGTGAGCAGCTCTCAAACCAGTTCTCAATTGGTTTCGTTCGTATGGCTCGTACAATCCGCGAGCGTATGAATGTGCGTGATAATGAGGTATTTACACCAGTTGATTTGATCAATGCAAAGACTCTGTCAAGCGTTATCAACTCATTCTTCGGTACCTCGCAGCTTTCACAGTTCATGGATCAGATTAACCCGCTTGCAGAGGTTACTCACAAGCGTCGTTTGTCAGCTCTCGGTCCTGGTGGTCTGTCACGTGACCGTGCAGGTTTCGAGGTGCGAGACGTACACTACACTCACTACGGTCGTCTTTGTCCTATCGAGTCTCCGGAGGGTCCGAACATCGGTCTTATCTCTTCACTCTGCGTATTTGCAAAGATTTCGGATATGGGCTTTATCGAGACTCCATACCGCAGCGTAGAGAATGGTGTAGTTGATCTTGATAACTCACACATCCGTTACTACTCAGCAGAGGAGGAGGAGGGTAAGATTGTTGCCCAGTCAAACGAGCCACTTACTGATGACGGTCACTTCGTAAACGCAGACCGTATCAAGGCACGTGAGGGTGCAGACTTCCCTGTAGTACACGGCACAGAGGTAAATCTGATGGACGTTGCCCCAAACCAGGTTGCTTCTATCGCAGCGAGCCTTATCCCATTCCTTGAGCACGACGATGCTAACCGTGCGCTGATGGGTTCGAACATGATGCGTCAGGCAGTACCTCTCGTAAATTGCGAGGCTCCTATCGTAGGTACAGGTATTGAGAAGGATATGATCTCTGATAGCCGTATTCAGATTGTTGCTCGCGGCAATGGTGAGGTTGTATTTGCAGACGCTACCCGTATCGATGTTCGTTATGACCGTACTGAGGAGGAGGATGTATGTACATTCGAGCCTGAGATTACAACCTATATGCTCCCACGTTACCGTCGTACCAACCAGAATACCTCTGTTACACTTCGTCCACTCGTACTTACAGGTGAGCGCGTAACAACAGGTCAGATTCTGACAGAGGGTTACTCTACTCAGAACGGTGAGTTGGCACTCGGTCGTAACCTTAAGGTGGCGTTCATGCCTTGGAAGGGTTACAACTTCGAGGATGCGATTGTTATCTCTGAGCGTATCCAGCGTGAGGACTTGTTCACTTCAGTACACGTTGATGAGTATATCCTTGAGGTTCGCGATACAAAGCGCGGTAAGGAGGAGCTCACATCTGATATTCCAAACGTTAGCGAGGATGCAACTCGTGACTTGGATGCAAACGGTATCATCCGTATTGGTGCAAATGTTAAGCCGGGCGATATCCTTATCGGTAAGATTACCCCTAAGGGTGAGAGCGATCCATCTCCTGAGGAGAAGTTGCTCCGTGCAATCTTCGGTGATAAGGCAGGTGATGTTAAGGATGCATCTCTCAAGGCGCAGCCATCACTCCACGGTGTTGTTATCGACACTAAGCTCTACAGCCGTGCCGGTACAGTAGATAAGAAGAACCGCAATGCTGAGCGTGAGGCACTTGCAAAGATTGACGAGAAGCACCGTGAGCAGGCTCTTGCTCTGACTGCAGTGCTTGTTAATAAGCTCTGGAAGGTACTTCAGGGTCAGACCACTACAGGTATTGTTGACTACTTCGGTGCTGAGCTCTACGCTCCAGGTGCTAAGTTCACTCAGAAGATGCTCGACGATATCTCTCGCAAGAGCATTGACGAGAAGAGCAAGCTCGAGATTGGTTATCTCAACCTCGGCCCTTGCAATTGGACTGCAGATGCACACATCAACGAGCTTGTTGAGCGCATTATCAACAACTACGTAGTAGAGTTCAAGAAGATTGACGCAGCTATCAAGCGTGAGAAGATCAACCTTACAAATGGTGATGAGCTTCCACAGGCTGGTGTTATCCAGGTAGCTAAGGTTTATATCGGTAAGAAGCGTAAGCTTAAGGTAGGTGATAAGATGGCGGGTCGTCACGGTAACAAGGGTATTGTTGCTAAGATTGTTCGCGACGAGGATATGCCATTCCTTGAGGATGGAACAATCGTTGACATCTGTCTGAACCCACTTGGTGTGCCTTCACGAATGAACCTCGGTCAGATCTACGAGACAGTACTCGGTTGGGCAGGTCGTGAGCTTGGTCTTAAGTTCGCTACACCTATCTTTGATGGTGCGTCACTTGACCAGATTAACGAGTACACAGCTCAGGCAGGTATTCCACACAGCGGTCGTTGCTACCTCTATGATGGTGGTACCGGTGAGCGTTTCGACCAGCCAGCAACTGTCGGTGTAATCTACATGCTTAAGCTCGGTCACATGATCGACGATAAGATGCACGCTCGTTCTATCGGTCCATACTCACTCATCACTCAGCAGCCACTCGGTGGTAAGGCACAGTTTGGTGGTCAGCGATTCGGAGAGATGGAGGTTTGGGCACTCGAGGGCTTCGGTGCAGCAAACATTCTTCAGGAGATTCTGACTGTTAAGTCAGATGACGTTACCGGTCGAGCAAAGACTTACGAGGCAATTGTTAAGGGTGATAACCTTCCAAAGCCAGGTATCCCAGAGGCAATGAACGTATTGTTGCATGAGCTCCGTGGTCTTGCACTTTCTGTTAAGTTAGAGTAATAATAAAGTAGGTATATAAAACAGTAAATATATGGCAATCAAAGATAATTCAACAGGTTACAGCCGCATTTCGATCAGCCTTGCCTCTCCAGAGGAGATCTTGGCGCAGTCGAGCGGTGAGGTTCTTAAGCCTGAGACTATCAACTATCGTACCTACAAGCCGGAGCGCGACGGTCTGTTCTGCGAGCGTATCTTCGGTCCTGTAAAGGACTACGAGTGTAACTGCGGAAAGTACAAGCGTATTCGTTATAAGGGTATTGTCTGCGACCGATGCGGTGTCGAGGTAACTGAGAAGAAGGTTCGTCGTGAGCGTATGGGTCACATCTCCCTTGTTGTGCCAGTAGTACACATTTGGTACTTCAAGTCGCTCCCTTCAAAGATTGGTTACCTGCTCGGTATCCCATCTAAGAAGTTGGAGGGCATCATCTACTACGAGCGCTACGTTGTTATCAACGCCGGTGCTGCTGAGAAGGTCGGTATTGCAAAGTATCAGACCCTCGCAGAGAAGGAGTACCTCGATGTACTCGATCAGCTCCCTGCTGGTAACCAGAATCTGCCTGATGGCGATCCTGATAAGTTCGTAGCAATGATGGGTGCTGAGGCAATCAAGATCCTGTTGCAGGAGGTAGATCTCGACAAGATGTCTTACGATCTTCGTGACCGTGCATCTCGCGAGACTTCACAGCAGCGTAAGAGCGAGAGCCTCAAGCAGCTCAACGTTATTGAGTCATTCCGTGCATCTCAGGGCAAAAACCGTCCTGAGTGGATGGTACTCGATGTTATTCCGGTTATTCCACCGGAGCTTCGTCCACTCGTTCCACTGGATGGTGGTCGTTTCGCAACATCTGACCTCAATGACCTCTATCGTCGTGTAATTATTCGTAATAACCGTCTTAAGCGTCTGATTGAGATTAAGGCTCCTGAGGTAATCCTCCGTAACGAGAAGCGTATGCTCCAGGAGGCTGTTGACTCACTGTTTGACAACTCTCGTAAGAGCAATGCTGTCAAGAATGAGAGCAACCGTCCACTCAAGTCACTCTCTGACTCACTCAAGGGTAAGCAGGGTCGCTTCCGTCAGAACTTGCTCGGTAAGCGTGTTGACTACTCAGCGCGTTCAGTTATCGTCGTAGGTCCTGAGCTTAAGATGCACGAGATGGGTATTCCAAAGGATATGGCTGCAGAGCTCTACAAGCCATTTATCATCCGTAAGCTCATCGAGCGTGGTATTGTTAAGACTGTTAAGAGTGCAAAGAAGATAATCGATCGCAAGGATCCTGTAATTTGGGGTATTCTTGAGAACGTTATTAAGGGTCACCCAGTCCTTATGAACCGTGCTCCGACCCTTCACCGTCTGGGTATTCAGGCGTTCCAGCCAAAGCTCATCGAGGGTAAGGCAATGCAGCTCCACCCACTGTCATGTACTGCGTTCAACGCGGACTTTGACGGTGACCAGATGGCGGTGCACTTGCCACTCGGCAATGCCGCTATCCTTGAGGCACAGCTCTTGATGCTCGGTTCGCACAACGTCCTCAACCCTGCAAATGGTGCGCCTATTACCGTACCATCACAGGACATGGTCCTTGGTTTGTACTACATCACCAAGCCACGTCCAAATGTTAAGGGTTCAGGCCTTAAGTTCTACGGTCCGGAGGAGGCAATTATCGCCTACAATGAGGGTCGCGTAGATATCCACGCAGAGGTTAAGTGCCGTGTCCGCGATATCGATGAGAATGGTCAGCCGGTAATCAGAATCGTAGATACTACCGTTGGTCGTATCCTCGTAAATCAGGTTGTTCCAGAGGAGGTAGGCTATGTAAATGAGCTTCTTACCAAGAAGTCACTCCGTGATATCATCTCAGTAGTGATGAAGAAGGCGGGTGCTGATAAGGTAGCTAAGTTCCTCGACGATATCAAGAATATGGGTTACCAGATGGCATTCCGTGGTGGTCTGTCATTTAACCTTGATGCGGTAATTATTCCGGATAGCAAGGAGCAGTTGGTAGCTGAGGGTTACCAGAAGGCTGAGGCTATTATGGATGACTATAACATGGGTCTTATCACCAACAACGAGCGTTACAACCAGATTATTGACGTTTGGACAAATGTAAATAACAAGCTCTCTAAGCAGGTGGTAGATACCCTTACAAAGGATGACGACGGATTCAACCCTGTATATATGATGCTTCACTCAGGAGCGCGTGGTTCACGAGAGCAGATTCGTCAGCTTTCAGGTATGCGTGGTCTGATGGCTAAGCCGCAGAAGTCAGGTGTTGAGGGTGGTCAGCAGGTTATCGAGAACCCGATCCTCTCGAACTTTAAGGAGGGTCTGTCAGTGCTCGAGTACTTTATCTCTACCCACGGTGCTCGTAAGGGTCTTGCGGATACCGCGCTTAAGACAGCGGATGCGGGTTACCTTACACGTCGTCTTGTTGACGTTGCTCAGGATGTTATCATCACTGAGGAGGATTGCGGTACACTCCGTGGTCTTAACGCAACAGCTATCAAGCGTAACGATGACGTCGTACAGACACTCTACGATCGTATCTTGGGTCGTACAGCACTCAACGATGTAATCAATCCACTCACTGAGGAGGTTATCTGCCGCGCAGGTGATGAGATTACTGAGGACATCGCTACTGCAATCGAGAATTCACCTATCGAGTCTGTAGATATCCGTTCGGTACTCACTTGTGCATCACGTCACGGTGTTTGTGCTAAGTGTTACGGCCGCAACCTCTCAACTGCCCGTATGGTTCAGAAGGGTGAGGTTGTAGGTGTTATCGCAGCACAGTCTATCGGTGAGCCAGGTACACAGTTGACACTCCGTACATTCCACGTCGGTGGTGTTGCGGGTGGTTCAACTATCGAGACAAACGTTGTATCTAAGTATGAGGGTCGCCTTGAGATTGATGAGCTCCGTACAGTTAAGGGTAAGAACTCACAGGGTGAGGCTATCAATATCGTAATCTCTCGTCAGTCAGAGTTCCGTATTGTTGATCCTCACACAGAGATTACACTCTACACTCACGCTCTGCCTTATGGTGCAACACTCTTTATGGCACATGGCGCTGAGGTTAAGAAGGGCGATATGATCTGTGAGTGGGATCCATATAACGCAGTTGTTATTGCTGAGCACGATGGTAAGGCAGCTTACGACTCACTCATCGAGGGTGTAACTTACCGTGAGGAGCGTGACGAGCAGACCGGTCTTTCAGAGCGTGTTGTTGTTGAGTCTCGTGATCGTAAGAACATCACTCCTTCGATTAAGATTGTAAGCAAGGATGGTGAGGAGCTCCGCTCTTACAACCTTCCAGTTTCTGCTCACATCGCAGTTAAGGACAATGGTCGCGTTCATGTCGGAGATATCCTGTTCAAGATTCCACGTGTTGTTGGTAAGAGCGGTGGCGATATCACCGGAGGTCTTCCACGTGTTACCGAGCTCTTCGAGGCTCGTAACCCATCTAACCCAGCAATCGTTTCTGAGATTGATGGCGAGGTAACATTCGGTAAGATTAAGCGTGGTAATCGTGAGATTATCATCACCTCTAAGACTGGTGAGATCTGTAAGTACCTCGTACCACTGTCACGCCAGATTATCGTTCAGGAGAACGACTTCGTACGTGCAGGTATGCCACTTTCAGACGGTGCTATCACTCCAAGCGATATCCTCCGCATCCTCGGTCCTACCAAGGTTCAGGAGTACATCGTGAACGAGGTTCAGGAGGTTTACCGTATGCAGGGTGTAAAGATTAACGACAAGCACTTCGAGGTAATCGTTCGTCAGATGATGAATAAGGTTCAGATCGAGGATCCAGGAGATTCACGCTTCTTCGAGAATCAGATTGTCGATAAGTGGGAGTTCATGGATGTAAACGACGAGCTTTACGATAAGGTAGTTGTTACCGATGCAGGTGATTCACAGAATGTCTATGCAGGTCAGATTATCTCAATGCGTAAGCTCCGCGATGAGAACTCAGCTCTCAAGCGTCGTGATATGAAGTTGGTAGAGACCCGTCCAATCGTGGCGGCAACCTCTAATCAGGTGCTTCAGGGTATTACCCGCGCAGCACTCCAGACAACAAGCTTCATCTCTGCTGCATCCTTCCAGGAGACTACTAAGGTTCTTAATGAGGCTGCTATTCAGGCTAAGACCGATAACCTCGTTAACCTTAAGGAGAACGTTATCTGCGGTGGCCGTATCCCTGGCGGTACAGGTCTTCGTGAGTACGAGAACCTTGTTGTTGGCCTTAAGGCTGATGTTGAGGGTCTGCTCACAGCTGAGAACTAATCTCGGTTATATATCAAACAAAATAGAGGTTGGCAAAACGCCAACCTCTATTTTTTATGAGGGTGCACCCTCAGCCACTCTAAAGTCACTTCCGCCTTTGGACGAGATAAATCTCCTCGGCGACCGATAGCCTCTACTCTCTCCTTTGTCGCCAACACCCTGTCGGCATACTCTCTCCCGCCACTCTCCTCTAAAATGGCCCTTAGAACTCTGCTATTATTTGATTTTGTATCCATAGTGCAAAGATAGCTTGCCAAGTAGGCGATAAGAAATATATTAGCCATTATCTTTGGTGTTCTAAAACGCTCAAATTGCCTCTGTTTCTGTTCTAAATCATCAGTATAGAGTATTGATATCGCGCATTTAGATATATTTATATTATTTTACAAACTTTTATTGTAATTAATTCTGATTATCATTTTGTTGCAAACTTTAGGATGTTGAGAGGGTAGCAGTATAACAAGTAGAGAATAATTTGTAAACAAAATCTGAAATATTCTTATAATTCTATAAAAAAATTGCTATCTTTGGAGTGACTTTGTAATTTTGCATACAAAACCTAAAATATAAGATACACTATGGAATTGATTAAGCTTGATACCCGCAAGGTTGGTATCGAAATTTCTGATGAGATTAAGCGCGAGGCTATCGCTGCAAATGAGTTGCTCCACGCAGGTGAGGGTAAGGGTAGTGACTTCTTGGGTTGGATTACTCTCCCATCTGAGATTGACGAGGCACACCTTGCTGCTATCAATGCACAGGCTGCAAAGCTGCGCGAGGTAGCAGAGGTTGTTATTTGCATCGGTATCGGTGGTTCTTACCTCGGTGCTAAGGCAGTAATTGACGCTATGACAAACTCTTTTGAGCTTCTGCACAAGAGCCACAAGAATCCTATCGTCCTCTTCGCAGGTCAGAACATCTCTGAGGACTATATGGGCGAGATGATGGAGGCACTGAAGGAGTACTCTATCGCAACCATCGTAGCATCTAAGTCTGGTACAACTACCGAGCCTGCTATCGCCTTCCGTATCGTTAAGGAGGAGATTGAGCGCCGCTATGGTAAGGAGGATGCTAAGAATCGTATCGTAGCCGTTACTGATAAGGCTCGTGGTGCACTCAAGACCCTTGCTACTCAGGAGGGCTATCCTACTTTCGTTATTCCGGATAACGTTGGTGGTCGTTTCTCTGTTCTCTCTCCGGTAGGTCTGCTCCCACTCGCAGTAGGTGGCGTTAATATCGCAGAGCTCGTTGCCGGTGCAAAGGCTGTAGAGGAGGCTACTAAGGCTGGTACAGCTTATGAGGATAATATCTCAGCTCAGTATGCAGCTGTTCGTAATGCTCTCTACCGTGCAGGTAAGAAGATTGAGATTCTCGGCTCTTATGAGCCTAAGCTCATGAATATCAATGAGTGGTGGAAGCAGCTCTATGGTGAGAGCGAGGGTAAGGATGGCAAGGGTATCTATCCTGCATCTGTAACTCTTACTGCAGACCTTCACTCTATGGGTCAGTATATTCAGGATGGTGAGCGCACTCTCTTCGAGACTATCATCTCTGTTGCTGCTCCTAAGTATGACGTTCGCGTATGCCCAGATGCTGAGAACCTCGATGGCCTTAACTATCTCGCAGGTCGCCGTCTGAGCGATATCAATAGCATGGCTGAGCTCGGCGTGCAGATTGCTCACGTTGATGGTGGCGTGCCTAACCTCCGCGTTGAGATTCCTGAGATTAACGAGCGTGCTATCGGTGCTCTTCTCTACTTCTTCGAGAAGGCGTGCGGTATCAGCGGCTATATGCTTGGCGTAAATCCATTCGACCAGCCAGGTGTTGAGGATTATAAGCGCAACATGTTTGCACTCCTCGAGAAGCCTGGGTATGAGGAGCAGACAGCTGCTATTAAGGCTCGCTTGTAGTATTTGTTGTAAAAATACAGCATTAGCTGCACATCGCTAAACGCCCTGCAATGGCTGTACGCTTAAGTACTATCCATCGCAGGGCGTTTTACGCGATGCACACCTACTACTGCATTTTGACAACAAATTTGCCGTGAAAAGCACACATCTGCTGCACATCCCTTAAAAATTTGCCACGACTGTACGTTTTGGTACTATCCGTGGCAAATTTTTTTTCACGATGCACACCATCTGTGCACTTTTGACAACAAATGATTTTGGTGTCAGAGCGGGGCAGATACTCCGCTATCACACCAAAATAGTGCAAAGAGGTATCGGTGTGAAAATCCGTTTTGCCAACTTCGCTCTGACGTTAAAATGGCATAAAAAAAGACCACCGAACTCGACGGTCTTAAGCTAATAGCTAAAGGCTAATGGCCAATAGTCTAAAATTACTCCTCAATCTTAGGCTGCTCGTACGCCTTAACGTCGATCAGCTCAACCTCGAACTCGAGGGCTGCATTTGGAGCGATTGCCTGGTTGCCACGTGGACCATAAGCGAGGTCTGATGGGATGTAGAGGATGATCTTACCACCAGGACCTACGAGCTTCATACCGTCAGTCCAACCCTTGATTACGCGGTTGAGTGGGAAGGTTACAGGCTCGTTCTCGATGATGTTACCCTTCTCATCGAATGCATCTGGCTGATACTGACGCATCATCTCCTGACGCTGCTTAGGCATATTCTCGAAGAGTGAAGAGTCGAATACCTCGCCATCAACAGTGCGACCAGTGTAGTGTACTGTAACCTCGTCACGGTCATCAGTTGCTGAGCGGCTAACGTCACCCTCCTTAACAACCTTGTAGAGAAGACCGCTCTCAGACTTCTGTACGCCAGCCTTCTTCTCCATCTTTGCAAGCCAAGCCTCTGACTTCTCCTTCTCCTGCTGTGGAAGTACTACCATGAAGTAGTTCTGGAGGTACTCACCAACCTCATCAGCGCTCATTACGCCCTCGTCATTGCGAGTCTGCTCAAAGCCCTTCATGTACCAGTTGAGCTGGAGAGCTACACGACCCTGACGAAGGTCATGACCGATGTTAAGACCGTATGCATAAGAGAGGCTATCACGCTCACCCTCGCTAACGAATACCTGGATAGGCTCTGCTACAGCAGTAGTGTCCTGCTTCTGACGCATAAGCTGACCAAAACGATCGTTAACCGGGCCGATAAGAGACTGGAATACCTCCTGAGCCTCTTCAGCTGACCACTTACCCTTATTGAAAGCACCCTGCTCGATACCCTTGCTCAACTTGTCGAAGTTGAATGGGATGTCAGCTACGCGGGTTCTTACGAACTCGCCGAGGTTAGCACCCATAGCGTAAGAGAGGGTGTCCATCTTAGCATTGCTACCCTTGGTAACCATGCTCTTGCCGCCATTGCAGCAGCTTACAGCTACAGCACCTGCAACGAGTGCTACAACTGCTACGTTAAAAAATCTTTTCATACTGATATACAATAAATTGTTTAATTTCTCTTTGGGATGCAAAGGTAGTAAAAATATATGATTATCGTTTCTTGTTGTAGAATTTTATGTCAAAAATATCCACTTTATAGTTGAGTAGCTGGTTAGGCTTGATACCATATTCGGTATTACCCTCTGCACCGTAGGCACATTTTGAAGGTACCCAGATGTCGGCGCTACCACCATTTCCGGTGATTCTGACAACCTCTCTTAGACCCTCCATAAGGTCACGATATGCAGATACAAGGGTATCACCCTCGAGAATAGCAACGCCTGACTGGTCGTAGATAGAGAGCGCGAGAGATAGCGTATCGCGAGAGACGAGCGACTGGTTATTCTGGTCACCGAGCTTTACAATCTTGTAGGTCACGCCATTACGTAGGCGGACAAACTCGCGGTTGCTCTTGCGCAGATCCTCAAGGAACTGCTCCTGGAACTTCTCAGCCTTCTCGTGGATAAAGTAAGTCTGCTGACCGAGGTAGTAGTCACGACCCTCCTCCATGGTCATCTTTGTAGTTGAGTTATATACGTCGCGAATGGCCTCGCAGACCATATCGACGTTAAGAGTTGAGTCAAACTTTATAAGTGACTGTCCTACACTCATACCTATAACATAGCTCAGAGAGTCTGCCTCGGTAGCCATAGTGTTAGTGGACTGTTTGCAGGATAGAGCCATAGAGCCGAAAACGGCAAGGGTGATGACTGTTGCAAATATCTTCTTCATTATCTGTTATTTTTAGATTTAAGTGCTGCTGCACATAGTTTTACTAAGAGCCTTGCACCAACGGCTGCATCTACACCGCTATCCATTACCGGCACAATCTCTGTAAGGTCGAAACCGATAATCTCTCTGCCCGACTCTGCTACGCGATTTATCAGAGCCACCGCCTGATCGAAAGTCATGCCGCCGGCAACGGGGCGCTTTGTGTGTGGACAGCACTCAGGCGAGAGGGCGTCGATGTCGAATGAGATATATACCTGCTTTGGAAGGGTCTCGACGACCTTGTTGCAGATTGAATTCCAACTCTGACCATTGTATAGGCTGTGCGCGAGCTGCTCGTGGCAGAATAGCTCAATCTTGGGGTTTGTCTGTGCAAACTCTAACTCCTCCTGGCTCATATCTCGAACACCGACCTGTACCATCTTTGAGATTTGAGGTACCTCGTCAATGATGTTGCGAGCAATAGAGAGGTGAGAGTAGGCAAATATCTTACCACTTGGGCGAAGGTCGCAGTGGGCATCAATAAAGAGTACTCCCATATTTGGATATACCGAAGAGATTGAACGCACAGCGCCGAGAGCCACCGAGTGGTCGCCACCGATAACGCCGACAATCTTACCCTTGTCAGCATAGCGGAAAACGCGCTTGCCAACGCTGCGATGCATATCTCTAAAGCCGATGTTGATGCGGTTGACCTTGCGGATAAAGTAGTCGCCCGACAGTGTTCCGCCATCCTCAATATGGCTGACAACCTTTGTTGCATCGCCGCCTAATTGGAGAGAGCTCTCCTGAAGGTCGTAATCGACCTCGGCAGTAGCTACCCTGCCTGCGATAGAGGTCTGAGAGACAATATCGTAGAGCGAAACGGATGTTGATGCGTCAATAATAGCATCGGGAGTGTATGCAGAACCTTGGCCTGCAGCAGAGGTGACAGCCCATGGAACTGAGACTAAAACGCACTCGGCATCCTGCACAGAGAGGGCATCACGGAAGTAGTAACCTCCGTTGTCATTGCTGTTGCTGAGCGAGAAATTCAGGCCAAATTTGAAAAGGTCGTTAATATCCATAACAATCGTATTATGCGACAAATTTACGAAAATTATTGGAAAATCATCATACCTATATTATATTTGTCACAATGAAAGTTATTATTGATAGTGCAATACCCTTTATTGAGGGTGTTTTAGAGCCTTTTGCTGAGGTGGTGTATGTTGCGGGGGATAGCTTTACGGCAGAACTCGTTGCCGATGCGGATGCGTTGATTGTCCGCACTCGAACTCGCTGCAACAGAGAGCTTTTGGCTGGCTCTAAGGTGAAGTTTATTGCTACGGCGACAATTGGATTTGACCATATTGATTGTGCCTATTGTGCTGAAAATGGCATAGCGGTGGCAACTGCTGCCGGTTGTAATGCCCGAGGTGTGCTGCAGTGGGTGGCAGCTACGCTTGTCAAGCTGGCAAAACGCGACAACTTTCAGCCCTCAGAGCGAACACTCGGTGTTGTCGGTGTGGGAAATGTCGGCTCGCTGGTAAAGCACTATGCCGAGAGTTGGGGCTTTAAGGTCTTATGTAGTGATCCGCCAAGGCAGCAGCGCGAGGGACTTGATTTTATAACTCTCGAGGAGCTTATCCCTCAGGTTGATATACTTACGTTGCATACGCCCCTTGATAGCACTACACGGGGTATGATTAGTGCCGAGTCGATAGCTTGTTTGCGTTCTGGTGCGGTGGTAATCAACGCTTCGCGAGGAGAGGTGGCAAAGACAGAGGCGCTGTTAAGAGAGGATTTGACTGTCGCTATAGATGTTTGGGAGCATGAGCCAAAGATAGACGGCCGTCTGCTCAAAAAGGCTGTAGTGGCAACGCCCCATATTGCGGGCTACTCTGTGCAGGGTAAGGCTAATGCAACGGCATTGGCGGTGCGTGCATTGGCGGCGTTTTTTAATCTTCCACTTGAGGATTGGTATCCTGAGGGGGTTGCTTGTTCTAATCCGCAGGAGATTGATTGGCAAACACTTGTGGCGACAATTGATGACTATTGTGATTTGGATGCCGAGTCTGCACCACTCAAGGCGGGTGGAGATTTTGAGGCTCTGAGGAATAACTATAAGTTGAGGAACGAATATTTTTAGAGGTTATGTTTTCTCTGTTAAGATTTATATCTCCGCTGATTGGTGCGGAGCGTGCGCATGATATTGCGGTACTGTTGCTCCATTGGTTGGGTAAAATCCCAGGCGCAAAGTGGCTGATGCGTAAGCTGTATGCAGTAGAGGATGCAGCGCTTGAGCGAGAGGTCTTTGGAATCCATTTTCGTAATCCGATAGGCATGGCAGCGGGTTTTGACCGCAATGGCGAGATATTTAACGAACTCTCATCGCTCGGTTTTGGCTTTGTGGAGATTGGAACAGTCACCCCGCAGTCGCAAACGGGCAATCCAAAACCAAGGGTGTTCAGATTGCCGGATGATAACGCGATAATGAATCGTATAGGTCTGAATAATAGGGGATTGGAGAGTGTTATATCGAACATTCGTGAGCGAAATAAGGGTGTGGTTCTCGGCTGTAATATCGGAAAGAACTCTGCAACCGCCCCTGAGGATGCGCCGCAGGACTATCTGCGAGTGTTCCGCAACCTCTATCAGTATGTCGATTACTTTACGGTCAATGTGAGTTATAATACCTCATTCAAGCAGTATGTTCCGCGTACTCGCGAGAGCATTATCTCTATTCTTGAGCCGCTCTTCGACTTCCGCCGAGGTCAGAATCAGTATCGCCCGATACTGCTCAAGATATCACCAGACTTGTCGAATGAGGATATTGATATGATGACCGATATTATGGTCGATACCCCTCTGGATGGTATTGTGGCGACAAATGGTACAATCCGCCATACGGGGCTTGTAACAGATGCGGAGCGACTTAAGCGCTATGGAGCCGGTGCAGTCAGTGGCGCACCGTTGACAAAGCGTTCGGTGGAGGTTGTTCGCCGTGTCTATGAGCGTTCAAATGGCACATATCCGATTATCGGTGTTGGTGGCATTATGACCCCTGCCGATGCTAAAGCTATGTTGGATGCAGGAGCAACTCTTGTGCAGATATATACAGGCTATGTCTATAACGGCCCTAACTTTGTCGGGGATATCTGTCGGGAACTTATAAATCAGAAGTAGTATGAAATCGACAATTATTACTATTGGTGACGAGATTCTAATTGGTCAGATATTGGATACCAACTCTCGTTATATCTCTCAGGCGCTCAATAGATTGGGTATTGTTGTTGCCGAGCGTACATCTATCGGTGACAATGCAGAGCAGATTGTGCAGACTCTTGACCGAGCGCTGGCTGCAACAGATGTTGTGATTATTACAGGCGGTTTAGGCCCGACAAAGGACGATATAACCAAGCATACATTGACTCGCTACTTCGGCTCTGAACTTGTCTATAACGAGCAGGTGGGCGACTTTGTTCGCAGTCTGCTTGAACGACGCGGCATTGCCTTCAATGAGCTCAATCGAGGTCAGGCGATGGTGCCTCAGTGCTGTACCGTTCTCCATAATGGCCACGGAACAGCGCCGGGAATGTGGTTTGAGCGTGATGGTAAGGTGGTTGTCTCGCTGCCGGGTGTGCCGTTTGAGATGGTGCATCTGATTGACGACACTGTAGTGCCGATGCTCCGTGAGAGGTTTGCGCTGAAGGCTATTGTACATCGCACGATGATTACATCGGGTATTGCGGAGTCTATCCTTGCCGAGCGTATTGCCGATTGGGAGGATGCTATGCCAGAGGTGTTGCACCTTGCCTATCTCCCTGCACCGAATATTGTGCGATTGCGACTCTCGGCATATGAGGTTGATGGTCAGAGCGTTGCAGCTATGATTGACGAGCAGTTTGAACTGCTCAAGGCGATTATTCCGGAGGCTGTTGTTGGCTTTGAGGATGCGACAGTTGAGCAGCTTGTGCACAATGCCCTTATCGCGCAAGGTAAGACCCTATCTGTGGCGGAGAGCTGCACGGGCGGAAATATAGCTGCCAAGTTTACGGCAATGGCTGGCGCATCTGCATACTTTCAGGCGGGTGTGGTGAGCTATTCAAATGAGGCGAAGGTTGATATTCTAGGTGTAAATGCCGAGGATATAGCTCGTTATGGTGCTGTAAGTGAGCAGGTTGCCCTTCAGATGGCCGAAGGCGCAAGGCGAGTTGGACGAAGTGATTATGCCATTGCAACGACGGGCATTGCAGGCCCTTCAGGGGGTAGCGCCGAGAAGCCTGTGGGTACGGTTTGGATTGGTGTCGCAACTCCGGAAGGCTCATTTGCCGTATTGAAGAACTGCGGAACCGACCGAGGACAGATTGTTCAGCGCGCAACTGCCTATGCGATAAAGTTACTATATGAGCAGCTATAGACTATTGTTTATATTGCCACTGCTAATTCTGCTGTGGGGTAGCGCAGATGCCTGCTCATCGGCAATTGTGGCGCGACATCTCTCAAAGGAGGACGGGGTTATCATCTGGAAACACCGTGACCAAACTGGGCTGAAAGATTGTCGCATCGCCCATTTTGATGATGGGAAGTATGCCTATACAGCACTTGTAAACTCGTATGTCAGTGTGGGAACAAATACCCTGGCAGGTGTAAATGAGGCGGGATTTGGCTATATAAGCACGGCAACAAAACATCTGAGCCGTGAGCCAAAAGAGGAGTTGCAGCCAAACAGCAAATACTCGCTTATGTGCCACGCCTTGCGCGAGTGTAAGAGCGTCGATGAGTTTGAGGCTCTGCTATCTACATATCATCGCCGTGCAAGTTTTGAGTCAAATGTGGGTGTGGGTGACGCCGAGGGAAATGCTGCCTACTTTGAGATTTGGTCGGATGGATACTGCCGCTACGATGTTGAGACGTTTGATGTGAGGACAAACTTCTCATTTGCATCGCCAGATGGCTATCGGGGTACTTCGGAGAGGCGGTATAGAACAGTCATGGAGCAACTATCAGACAAGAAGAGCTTTGCGACAAGCGACTTTATAGATCTCTCTCGTAGCTATTGGAGTGCCGACAAGGGCGATGTTCTTGCGACGAATAGCCCGTATAAATGTGCAAATTACACCGTCCCTCGAGCCTCGAGCGTGGCAAGTGTTGTTATTGTCTGCAATGAAAACCCTCGCATGGATGTTATTATTGGACACCCAGTGGCGGGCTTCTCTGTACCGGTGTGGGTGGCGGCTGGCCATAATATCCCAAAGTGCATAGCCGGCAGGGCGATGTTTGACTTGGGCAGCGCATTTGCTAAGGCGGCATATACGGGCGAAAAGAGCAAGTATCTGAATAAAGATATAGCCCAAAAGGCACTCAAAATAGAGAATCATATTAAGACTCCGACCAAAATTCCTAATGATATAGCCAAATTTAACAAAAAAGTTGACCGTGTTTTTGAAAAACATTGCCAACAAATGATGCGGATTTTGGAGTAAATTATTAACTTTGTGGCGGTTAATCACTATTGATATGTTAGAGACACTTAAATTTTACAAGAACTTCCCTAAAGAGGGTATCAACTTTATTGATATTATTCCATTCTTGCAGTCACGCAAGGCATTTGCAGAGGTTATCGAGGCGCTCAATAAGGCTACAACAGCTCCAAATGTTGCCGCTCCGGAGGCTCGCGCATTCCTCTTTGCAGCACCATTGCTTACTACTGATGGCGTGGTGGAGAATGTTATTCCTATGCGTAAGAGTGGCAAACTGCCATTCAATGAGGGCGACCTTGTTGAAGTGAAGATTGAGAAGGAGTATGGCTTTGACCGTCTCTTCTATCGTTTGAGTGATATCGCAGCAGGCGTTCCAACCGGTGATACATTCGAAATCACCATCCTCGATGATGTCTTGGCGACAGGCGGAACTGCCGAGGGCGTTGCAGAGTCTTTGGAGAAGTTGACCATCTACCGCGATGGCAAACCATATAAGGTTAAAATCAAGGAGTTCGTCTTCCTTGTCGGTATTCCTGAGATTGGCGGACGTGAGAGGTTGGAGAGGATTGCGCCGGTAACTGTCCTAATGAACATATAATTTTGTTGTGAAAATGTGTCATATATGGCACATCCCTTAAAATGGTAATGATGCCAAAAGTGGCGCTTGACTAAAAATGTAATTGCCTATAAATTTGGAAATTACAGCGATATTTTAGAGATTAGTAGAAACCGGTTTCTACTAATCTCTATTTTTCATGGTAAAAAAGCGCAAAATCA
>JAZORI010000056.1:0-9667 GCA_045656505.1 Alistipes sp.
ATTAGCTGCACATCCCTAAAAGCCCGACAATGGCTGTACGTTTTAGTACTATCCGAGGCTGATTTTTTGCACGATGCACGCCATCTACGCACTTTTGACAACAAATGGGTTTTATCGTGATAGTGGCGCATTTGCACCATATCCTTCAAATTTCCGAATGGGACGTACGTTAAGTACTACCCATCCGGGAATTTTTCACGATATAGCGCAACTACACCACTCTGACGATAAAACAGTGCAAGTAAGTATCAGTGTGCAAACCCAGAAAAACCTTTTGCGTAGCAATAAATATACATCCGCGCAGCGGATACCTCTATAAGGCTAACAGCTAATCGGAAGGGTCGGCGTAGCCGAACCAACCGCCATCTCCTCAAAAATCCCCGAAAGAGCGTTGTCTTTTGCGAGATTTTTACTAACTTTGAACATCGGAATAATCAAAACACAAAAAACTATGAAAAAATCTTTACTTTGGGGTGCTATTGCAGCTCTATTCTTTGCATCGTGTTCAAAGAGTGAGCTCAATTTGGAGCCTGCCGTTGAGCCGACTGCGGATTTCGCTGCTACATTTGCTCAGACTCGTACTGAGCTTCAAGGAACTGCGGTTGTCTGGAACGCAGAGGATGAACTGTCAATCTTTACAAAGACAGAGCACAACCGTCAGTACAGAGTTAAATCTTTGTCTGAGGATGGTCGCACAGCAACATTCGGTTTTGTAAACTACACAGGTACAAGCAGCAATGTAATCAATGCAAACTATGCCCTCTATCCTTTCAATGCCGATGCAACAATCAGCGGCGATGTTATCTCTACCGTTATTGCCTCAGAGCAGGTTTACAACGCTGAGAAGGTCGATCTCTCTTATGCGCTTATGGCTGCCAAGTCTGATGATAATAACCTCGCCTTTACAAATGCTGGCGCTCTTATCCGTTTTAACATCTCTAAGTCAGAGCTTCTGCCGGAGAACTACACACTAAGCTCAATCAAGTTGTCTTCTGTAGCAAATAACCTCGCTGGTGATGTAACTATTGACCTTGGTGCAGATTGCAAGGCTGTTGTGGCATCTACCGGCAGCAAGGAGGTTATCCTATCGGCTATTAACAAGCAGATTACTGCCGAGGTGCAGCCTTTCTATGTTGCACTCCCGGCAACTGTTTTTACTGATAAAGATTTGACCGTCACATTCACATTTGCAGAGGGCGATATGAGCTTCGCACTGCCTGCATTCGAACTTGCACAAGGCTCAATCAAGACCATCGCCTATAACATCTCTGACCAAGAGGACTTTGTCGGCACCACACCTGACAATAATGATGATGCTGAGAATTCTGGAACTTCAGCAACGCCTGCTAATAATGAGATTTGGTACACAACTGCCAATAACACTGCTATATCATCATTTAGTTCTATCGTGGGTCAGGATGCTGTTGCCAATGCTTATAACGAGAAAAAGGGGTGTTTCGTGGCCACTTTTGCTAATGATGTAACATACATTAGTAGAGAGGCTTTCTTTATGGATAGCAGCTTGACATCAATTGATCTTCCCGGCTCTATTACTTCTATTAAAGGAAACGATGATGAAGACTATAGTCCTTCTTTTGGTAGAAATGACAATTTAGTGAGATTTGGTGGTCCATTAGCAACTGAGGATGGTTTGTGTCTTATTCTTAACAATCAAATTGTTGCATACGCTACAGGCTCTCCTGCTACGGAGTTGGTTATTCCTGATGGTGTAACAAAAATTAATTGTGATTTTCGTGATGCAAAAAACTTGCAGAGTATTACTTTCCCTGCAAGTATTACAGATATGGTACACGCCGATTGGGGAACAACAGTGCTGAATGCTATTCATATTACAGACTTGGCTGCTTGGTGTAACATCTGTTTTAGCAAAGCAAAGGATACTGGTCTAAACCCTGGCAATCCATTAGGCTCTAATGTTGACCTATATCTAAATGGGGAGAAGGTTACAGATTTGGTTATTCCCGAGACCGTGACAAAAATTAGCCATGCTGCATTTGAGTCAGGCAATTTTAACACTGTAACTTTTCCTGAAGGCTTGACTGAGATTGGTATTCGCGCTTTCTATGGATGTAGCAACCTAACTGAGGTTACTTTGCCAGCCTCATTGACCACGCTATATGAGAATGTATTTGGAGAGTGTTCGAAACTTACAAAGGTAACTTGCAAAGCGACAACGCCTCCGGCAGCAAAGTGGGTTTATACCAATGCATCTTTTTGGAATGCGATACCTAAAAATAGTGCATTGGTTATCTATCTACCTTCTGACTCTGTATCAAAATATAATGCGGCTACAGGTTGGAGCAATTACGAGTATCAAAGTAAATTTGTTGGTTATGTTGATACTTCATTGGGCTCATATATTCCTGTAAATTATATAACCTATGCGGCAAACTATAACTACGGCAGTAGTGGTGATAGCGTATATTATTATAGATCTTATATCACATCTTCAACAAGTGAAATTTCAGAATTTCATGTTAAGGCGAAGATGAATGCAGCAGAGTCAGATACTAAAACTTATTTCCTAACATCTTCGGCCAACAAAGCAAAAGAGTCTTTTGATGGTATTGCTTTGTCACAGAATGGTTTGGAATTTTGGATAAATAATGATGTAGGCTATAATGTGCGCTATACTTATGAAGAGCTTGGTCTTACAAGCCGCAATGATTTGATAGAGCTCTATGTCTCATTTGTCGATAAGAAGATTACCGTTAATGGCAAGGAGCTAGAGTATAAACTTCCAGACTCTGTAACATCAATATCTTCACACTATCTATTCGGACATCACTTCCGTGAGTCTGATGATGGTGTGTACTATCAAGATTATGGTTTCCCCGAGGGCTCGCAGTTGTACTTTGCTATGTGCTGGGATAGCTCAAAGAGTCTGGTTTACCTAGGTCAGGCATCTGAGGCTGTTAACTCTTATTCAGGTAATACTGAGTATTGTTGGAAGTATAAGACAACAACAAGTCAGGGTAATCTGTTTGCTAGTAAAAATGACGGTCGTATCTCAGGATACACTCCATATGGCGGTATGATAAAGTAGTTAGTGCAAAAAGTAGTGGCGTATGTAATGAACAGCCCGTTCATTACATACGCCACTACTTTTTTTCTGGGTAATGATGCTTTTACAGATAACCCTCTGCAACGAGCCATTCGCGGACACGAACCCAATCGACAAATGGTCGAATGGAGAGGTCAGAAGTTGTTAGTGGTATGCCGAGTGCAGAGTCATCGATATAGAGGTTGGCATAGACCTTTGGAGATGAAGTCCAGGACCTCTGTTCGGGGTTTTTATTGACGCCAAAGAGGGGGATATCGTTCTGCTTGAACCACGCTACGGCCTCTTTCTCGCTCTTACCACTACGCATAGTATTGAGGATAAGGCGATAGCCTGCATCGGTCAGCTCTTTGAGTACGGGCACCGCGCCAATATCGCTGCCGATATATGGATATTCGTGTGTCACGCAGGTGCCATCAAAGTCTATGGCGATAACTAACTGATTCATCATCCTATTTCTCTAATTTACGTCTGTTTACCAACCATCTCAGGCCTATACGGCATAGGAATAGCTCATAGCGAGTGTAGGTAAAGTCATCATCTGTGTGGTATGTATATCCGTAGCTGTGTTTACGCTCCGTAGAGCCGTTGAGGATAATGCACATGTTCTTGAGTCTATGCTCGCGGTGCATCTTCTCGATATCTGGCAACTGGCGTCTGTCAAGCATACCCTCACGGATGATATATAGGCTCAGGTCGGCTACGCGACTTGTGATTATCGCATCGGCAACAACCATCGCAGGCACGCTGTCGATGATAATATAGTCATACTTCTCTCGACACTGTGAAATGAGGGCGTCGAGGCGCACTGAGAGCAGTTGCTCGGCAGGATTTGGCGGCTGGAGACCAGCGTAGATGCAGTCAATATTGTCGTGGATGTCGCTCTTGAAGATAATCTGTTCGGTCGTCATCTCCTGGTCGCTCATGTACTTGGAAATTCCGTTAGGATTATTTCGCTGTCCGAACTGTTTGCTGAGTCGGCGACGACGCAAATCAAGGTCTATCAGCAGCACCTTATTGCCCGAAAAGGCGTGCACCATAGCGAGATTGGTTGCAATGAAGGTCTTACCCGAGTGCTCTGTAGATGATGTGATAAGATATACCTTCTCGTCTTTGAAGGTGTTCATAAACTTCATGTTGGCGCGTAGCATGCGGAAAGCCTCCGATATCTCATCTCGGCTATTTTCGCGTACGACAACGCCACGAGAGTGTCGCTTGCCGGTAAATGCAGGGATGTCACCCAAATATGGTATTGTGGTGAACTTCTCGATATCCTTTCGGTTGCGCACAGAGGTGTCTATCACCTCACGCAGATAGATAACTATCAGCGGAAGAATAGCGCCAAAGGCGAGCATAACCATCAGAATAAAGCTCTTGCGAGGCGCAATAGGACGCATAGGGCCGAATGCCGAGTCGATAATTCGAGCGGTATTTTCGGTAATGGCAAGATTGATTGCATTCTCCTCGCGTTTGTTGAGCAGGTAGAGATATAGCTCCTCCTTAATCCTCTGCTGGCGGGCGATTGATAGAAACTCCTGCTCCTGCTTAGGTACGGTGCCAATGCGAGCAGCGCTCTTGCTCTGTTCGCGCTGCAGATTTTTCAGTTGAATCTCAAGCGATGCAATATTCGAGTCAAGCGATGCTAAAATCGCACTCTTCAGGGCTGCGCAGTGGATGTTTAGCTGCTCGACAATAGGGTTGCTTGCAGAGCTGTTCTTGAGCAGTTTTTCACGGCGAAGTACAAGCTCGTTATACTCTGCAATTTGAGTTGATATGGATGATGTGAGCGCGCTGCTGCCAAAACCCGTTACAGGGATTAGCGAGTACTCCTTTCCCGGATTTGAGAGATACTCCTTGATAAAGCGCGACATCTCTAACTGGCTCTCGGTGTCGAGTATTTCTGACTGCAGACGTGTCGAGATGGTAAAGTGTCTCTCCATCTCAGCCTCGATATTTACGAGGTTATTACGGCTCTTAAACTCCTCTATATCGCGATCTGCAGCACCTAACTCTGCACCTAAAATCTCCAGACGGGCATCAATAAAGTCGGCTGTTGCCTTCGCCACCTCGCGCTTGTCATCTATTGCATCTCTGTTATAGACGTTGATAAGCGTATTGATGATATCTTCGGCTCGGCGCGCTACACTATCGTTGAGAGATATGGTGATAATCGAAGAGAGCTTGTTGGCAACCGCTGAGCTCATCGCCTTGCAGTAGTGGGTAGTTACAACATCAGTTCGCTGCTTTGTTACGGTGATGCTCTTGCCAAAGTACTCCTGATTCAGATATGGGGTCTTGTCTATGACAATCTCTCCGCAAGGGGTGGTGATTGTAGCACCATAGGCGGCAGAGGTTGAGAAGTCGTCAAACTCAGTCTCGCTGTCTTTAGGGAGTGTAAAGTCGTAGAGCAGATAGCCATCTTGCTCCAATTTTACCTTGAAGCAGCAAGCTAAATCATCAGATGCATCAATAAAAGTGGCATCTACGGGGCTGCAAAGATATAGATCTACCTCTCGTAGCAGTTTTTTTGTGGAGTAGGAGGTTGTAAGTCCTAACTGCTCTACAGTTTGTCTCATCAGTCTGCGCGCTTGGAGTACGAAAAGTTCGTTATCGACATTGCGGCGCGTTGTGATGCCGGCAATCTCACCAAACATAGCCATCTCGTTTGCTCCACTGCCTTTGCGACTATCCTTGACCATGATTGTCGCCTCGCGGTGATAGATGGGTGGGGTGCTAAGAATATAGAGTGCTCCGATACCTAAGAATAACACTATGCTGATAGCAACCCAGTACCATTTGCGTAGCACCAGGTCTATAAAATCCTGAATAGATAGTGTGCTGATAGCGGGAGTGGCCCATTGCTCGTTATGTCTGTCCATATTCTACTAATTGCCGCTAAGTTTGGTAATGGTTACAATAAGCGTTGCCGCAGAGATAAGTGTGCTGGCAATAGATATCCAGAAGTTGCGATTCTGGTTAATCTCACCTGTTGCGGCACGCTGTCTTTTTGGCTGAACATATATCACATCGCCCTGCTGAAGATAGTAGGCAGGGGATGTAAAACAACTTGAATCAAGAAGATTGATGATATGGGTCTTTGTTGCGCCCTGCTCCTTCCTTACTACGGTGACGTTTGTGCGATTTCCATATATCGTCATATCCCCAGCCATTGCAAGTGCCTCTAAGATGGTAATCTGGTCACGGGTGATGTCAAACTGTCCCGGACGGGCAACCTCGCCCAATACGAAGAGTTTCATATCTGCAAACTGGATATTTACAGCAGCATCAGCAATATATCCGCCCTCTGTAATCTTGCGTGTGATAATCTCTGCCACCTCCGAGCGACTTTTACCGGCGCATGCGATATTTCCGATAATTGGCATGTACAGATTACCGTCCTTGTCAACTGTTCGCACCTGTAAACCCTGACTGCTGCTTACAGTAGTCTGTCCAATTGTGCTATTTGAGAGTGAGTTGTATGAGGTCATGACATTGAATGGCGCGGCAAGCTCGGAGTCCTTGCTCGATACAACGACAATGAGTCGGTCAAATGGTTTGATGCGAATCTGTTGCTCCAATGCGACATTTACCTCCTTATTGTCCTCTATATCTTGTAGATAGACAGTTCTCTCTACAGCCGAACAACTGCATAGAGCCATCAAAATGGCAGATAGTATGATTATCTTAAATACCCTCATAGTCGTACTATTTGTAAATACAAAGAGTAAAGATAGTAATTAATTGTCAAAAATTCAAAAATAGCGAGATTTTACTCCGTTTTGTTCTTGCAAATTCGGCTTGCGGAGCTGCGAGATAGGGGAGTGGTGGCAAAACGCATAGAAAACTCCTCCTCTATCATTGCGCTCCAATCTACCTCTAATGGGTCAAACGTCGGGGTAAATAGAGGGTTGCTGTACGTAGGTGTGTGGCGGTTGTATGGACAACAACTTTGGCACTCATCACATCCAAATATCCACCCATGGAGCGGCGTGTCACCACTTGGAGATGGCTCGATTGTCGCACGAGATATGCAGCGGCGAGTATCTATGTGACGCTCTATGATAGCCCCATTTGGGCATCTATCTACACAGCGACGACACTCTCCGCAACCTGCACTTGACAGTGGCGAGTCATAGCAGTCGCACTCCTCATTTACGATAGCTACGCCGAGAAGTACAAATGTTCCAAATTGAGGTGTGACCAGCAGTGATTGGCGACCTATCCAACCTAAACCTGCCTCGACAGCATATCGTTTCTCAAATACGGGCGCAGAGTCTGTAAATATGCGACCAGAGAGTGTTGGACAGCTCTGCTTCAAGGTCTCGCACAACTGTCGTAACATCTGCTTTATTGTGGTGTGATAGTCGGTTGTAAGGGCATAAGAGGCGATCTTCTGACGACAATCGGGGGTATAACCCTCGGAGTATCTGTTCTTGTAATTCACACCGCAGACAATCACCGTTTTTGTACCCTCCACAAGCTGCGAGATATCTGCTCGCTTGTCAATATTTCGGCTCAGATAGTCCAACCCCTGGCCATGACCATCCGCCAACCAACGCTCTAAAAACTCTCGGTCGGTAGATAATTTTTGGCACTTTGTGACTCCGCACAAATCAAATCCCGCTTGTGTGGCAGCACTCTTTATCTCTGCTAAATTTAACATTGGTACAATATTTTTAGCAAAAGTAGTGTTTTTTAGCAAAAAAAACGTACTTTTGTGGGGAATAGTGTGAAGGGTATTTATTGATAATCAATAAGATAACACTCTTAACTAAGTGTAAATTAAATAATTAGAAAATGAAAGTAACAACATTGTACGAGGTACTTCAACAGAGTTTAGAGAAGTTTTCTACTCGTACAGCCTTTTCTTTATGGCGTGGAGCCGAGGTGACCTATAGTGAGGTTGGAGAGAGAGTAAAGCAGATTCACCAGATGCTCGCTGATGCAGATATTCAGCCGGGAGATCGTGTTGCTATTTTGAGCAGTAGTGTGCCAAACTGGGGTATCGCTTACTTTGCTATCACATCTGCAGGATATGTAGTTGTGCCAATTATGCCTGATTTTACATCGGATGATATTGACCGTATTGTAGAGCACTCTGAGACTAAAGCGCTCTTTGTCTCTGACCGTCTCTTCTCAAAGTTGGCAAAGAAGACCGCCGAGAAGCTCAACATCGTTATCCGTACTAAGAATTTGGGTATCATTGCGCAGAATGTTAAGGATGGTAACGGTACTACACGTCTGCCAAAGCCGGATGATTTGGCAGCTATCATCTACACCTCAGGTACTACATCTCAGCCAAAGGGTGTAATGCTGAGCCACTACAATCTCTGCATGCAGTTGCATATGATTGACCCGCTCTTCTTGGTCTATCCTGAGGATGTATTTTTGTCAGTGCTCCCATTGGCGCATACATATGAGTGTACAATTGGTCTTATCTTGGCATTCTACCACGGTTGCCACGTTGTATATCTTGATAAGGCTCCGACCGTCTCAACTCTTCTTCCTGCGCTTAAGGAGGTTCGTCCGACAATTATGCTCACCGTACCTCTTATTATCGAGAAGATTTTCCGCGGTGCAGTGCTCAAGAAGTTCACCTCATCGGCATTTATGCGTATGCTCTATGGCGTAGGCTTTATCCGCAAGGTGTTGCACCGTATCGCCGGCAAGAAGCTTACAAAGACCTTCGGTGGCCGAGTTCGTTTCTTCGGTATCGGTGGTGCAAAGCTCGACTCTACAGTAGAGCAGTTCTTGCTTGACGGTAAGTTTATCTACGACATCGGTTATGGTCTTACTGAGACTGCGCCACTGCTTGCAGGTGCTGTCGATGGTATGCTCCGCGTAGGCTCTACAGGTCCACTCTTGCAGGGCGTTGAGGGTCGCATTGAGAATCCAAATGAGGAGGGCGTTGGCGAGTTGGTTGTTAAGAGCCCAAGCCAGATGATTGGTTACTACAAGAACGAGGAGGCTACAAAGGCTGTCTTTACTGAGGATGGTTGGTTCCGCACCGGCGACCTCGCTTGTTTCGATAAGGATGGCTGGCTCTATATCAAGGGACGACTCAAGAATATGATTCTTGGCCCAAGTGGTGAGAATATCTACCCAGAGGATATCGAGAGCGTTCTTAATCAGCACGTATTTATCACCGAGTCACTCGTAACTGAGCACGAAGGCCACCTTGTAGCCCTGGTAAACTTCGATATGGAGGCTATTAAGGCTCGCTATCAGGAGATGATGGATGGCTTTGATGTGAAGAAGGAGGAGTGGTCTAAGGTGCGCGATGAGGTTATGAACGACATCAAGCAGTGGATTAACGCCCGCGTAAATCGCAACTCTCGCATCACCGAGGTCGTTGAGGAGAAGGAGGAGTTCGTAAAGACTCCGTCAAAGAAGATTCGTCGATTCTTATATGATGGTCGTGGTAAGAAAAAAGAGTAATTTGCCGTGAAAAGCACGCATCTGCGTCATATCCCTTAAAAACCAGTGGTGGCTGTACGTTTTGTACTATCCACCACTGTTTTTTTGCACGATATAACGCATCTACGCACTTTTGACGACAAATGGTTTTATCGTGATAGAGGCGCA
>JAZORI010000057.1:0-4800 GCA_045656505.1 Alistipes sp.
AGCCCGCTTGGCCTCCGACTTCACGACACTCTTAATGTTGGGGTCCAGGGTTCGAGCCCCTGAGGGGGTACAGAAGAAGACAATCGAAAGGTTGTCTTCTTTTTTTGTGCACTCTCAGATAGCGAGAACCTGGGTCGCCTCCCTTCCAGGGAGGTTGGGAGGGTGTAAACAAACGAGCACACGACTGCGCCTCTGCAAGTAGCGCAGTCGAGCCCCTGAGGGGGTACAGAAAGCGGCTCACTGTAAAAAAATGCGAGGTATTAACCTCGCATCCTGCTTTTCTGGGGTGGAAGATGGGATTGGCTACTACGCAAGTAAACTTGCTACGTCACGCCCATCCCGACCGCTCGCCGCGGGGGCATTTCCAAAGTTTGAAAGTGTCTGCGACACTATTTTTTTGTTATATAGCCGCTTGAGAACAAGTTCTCGCGGCCATATAACAAAAAAAAAGTCTTGCTACCGCAAGACTTTCAAACTTTGGGTGGAAGATGGGATTCGAACCCACGACCTTCGGAACCACAATCCGTCACTCTAACCGACTGAGCTACATCCACCATATAATTCGTTTCCGAATCGGGGACAAAAGTAATACAGTTTTTTATTATAAACAAATTTATCAGCGTTTTTTTTATCTTATTGTGCAATTTTTCGACTATAAGGTCAACATCGGGCAATCAAATGCTATAGTATTGGTGCAAAAGTGCGAAATTACGGGTGCGACAATCTGTTTTTAGATATAGTTTGGTCTTTACTTTGCGCATATATAACAAAAAATTCCTATATTTGCATAAACAATTTTGAATATGGAATCAATCAGAGAGTTATATAAGGTTGGTTGTGGTCCATCGAGTAGCCACACAATGGGTCCTAAGCGCGCGGCCGAGGAGTTTGCTGGACGCACAATAGGTGCAGAGGCGTATCGAGTGACGTTATACGGTTCGCTTGCTGCCACTGGCAAGGGTCACTTGACTCACAGTGCCATTCTTTCGGTTTTGGAGCCTATTGCACCAACAGAGATTGTTTGGAAGGCCGACATTGTCCTTGACTTCCACCCTAACGGAATGCTGTTCGAGGCGTTAAAAGGTGGGGAGGCATTTGAAAGTTGGCAGATATTCAGCGTTGGTGGCGGTTCGCTTGCCAATGAGAATACTGTAGCATCTGCGCCTAAGAGCATCTATCCACTGACGACCATTGAGGAGATTAAGCAGTGGTGCTACGACGAGGGAAAGAGCTACTGGGAGTATGTCGAGCAGTGCGAAGGCAAGGAGATTTGGGACTTCCTTGACCATATATGGAATGTAATGTGCGAGACTGTGCAGCGCGGTCTAAACAACGACGGTGTACTTCCTGGTGGCCTTAAGATTGCCCGCAAGGCGAGCACATACTATGTCAAGAGCAAGAGCTATACAGGCTCGCTCAGCTCCCGCGCAAGGATATATTCCTATGCTCTTGCCGTTGCTGAGGAGAATGCATCGGGCGGTACTGTCGTCACTGCGCCAACATGTGGCTCATGTGGCGTTTTGCCAGGCGTATTGTACCATATGACCACATCACGCGAGTTTCTGAGAATCCGCGTACTCAGAGCCCTAGCTACTGCAGGACTTTTCGGAAATGTAGTAAAGGCCAACGCCTCAATATCGGGTGCAGAGGTTGGTTGTCAGGGTGAGATTGGTGTTGCCTGCGCAATGGCTGCAGCTGCGGCTTGTCAGCTCTTTGGTGGTACGCCGGCACAGATTGAGTATGCAGCCGAGATGGGTCTTGAGCACCACTTGGGCCTCACTTGCGACCCTGTTTGCGGACTTGTTCAGGTGCCTTGCATTGAGCGTAATGCTGTGGCGGCAGCGCGCGCATTGGATGCCAATGCATACGCAACGCTCTCTGACGGCTCACACTTGGTATCTTTCGACAAGGTTGTACAGGTGATGAAGGAGACCGGAATCAATCTACCGAGCCTATACCGAGAGACCTCTGAGGGAGGTTTGGCGCTACATGTCAAACGATAAAAACAAGGAGCTATGAAGATTGCCGTTCCTACACGTGAAAATATGGTTGACAACCACTTCGGCCACTGCGACCACTACACAATATTCACTATCGAGGATGGAGCTATTATCCAGACCTCTACTCTACCCTCTCCACAAGGGTGTGGTTGCAAGTCCAACATCGCATCCGTTCTGCAGCAGATGGGCGTGGAGGTCATGCTGGCCGGCAGTATGGGCGAGGGGGCTAAAAACAAGCTTGAAGCGCACTCTATTCGCGTAATCAGAGGCTGTTCAGGCATTGTAACGAGTGTTGTAGAGGGTTTTCTGAAGGGCTTTGTATTCGATTCAGGCATAGGATGCGTAGCGCACGAGTGCCACGACCATAAACATTAAAAAGATGAATAAACTCAAGACAAATATCATTATCGATACCCTAATGCTCGCTGCAATGGCTACAGTGAGTAGTTCTGGCTATCTGCTAGACGAGGTGTGCCGCAGAGGTGTCACATTTTTGGGCATGAGCCGCAGAACATGGATTGATATCCACCTGTGGTCGGGAATAATCATTGTCGTGCTGCTGATTCTGCACATAGCACTCCACTGGAACATGGTAAATGGTTTCTTCAAGAAGCATATTCCAAACGCTATCTTGCGCTATGTAGTCTATGTCGTGCTGTTGGCACTAATCCTGATTACAGCCATCCCTTGGCTGTTTAAGTTCTAATAAAGTTAAAGATGCAAAAAGCAGTCGCTTTTTGCATCTTTGTCTAAGGAATCAATCGGTCTAAAAGACAAAACCGACACTGAGTGTTACGCCATTGAAGAGCGTTGACTTATCAAAGTCAAACATCTCCTGCTCCTGCAGAATATATCCCGCTGCAATATATAGTGATGTCGGCTTATTATTCTTATTACGGATATTTACACCAAATGAAGGGTTTGCGTAGAGTCCGCACTGCTTTCCATCATCTACAAACTTAACACCGCCTGAGAGCGATAGATATGGCTGACATTGTCTCTTGCCGAAATAGGTTCTGACATTGGCATAGAGCGGGAAGACAAACTTCTCAACAGAGTATGGATTACTCTGCCAAGTAGCACCCAAACCCAAACCGAGATATAGATTATTGCCGATTCTTCCACCAAGCAGGTAGCTAAAACCAATACCCATACCCTCTCCGATATTACCGTTAAGCTCAATAGCCTGCTCAAAACGGCTCTTGGTCACAATCTCTACCCTCTCCTTAGGCTCCTCTACAACCTCTTCAGCCGGAGCTGCAGGCTCCTCTTTTACCTCAGCCTTAGGCTCCTCCGCCGGTTGCGCAAGGGCTGATTGAGGTGTAAGCTGTGCTAAATCTGCCTCATTCCTAAGAAAATAGAAGGTCAGATAACCATGTTTTGAGTCCAAATATTCGTTTTGTTTTTCGAGTTTCTTACCCCCATACTCTACTCGTACATTATGCCTGCCATTCACTACTGCATTGAGCAAAAAGATATTATCCTCACCTGTTGAACCCTTATATATATCATCTAAATAGACAGCTGCTCCCTCAACATCGGTAATTATAGTAACCGGAGTGAGTATTTTAAGGTGTGCATCCAATATATATACCTTATTTGGTTCCAAATTAACCTTAATCTCATTCGAATCTCCATACTTTGGAGAGGTTATATAGAAACGAGTCTCTGGCTTTGCTGTCATCTCTATTAAGAGCATATTCTCATACTCATATGTCTCATTCCTTTTAACCTGGTTATTTGTGCGAGCCTTTATTTCTATAGAATTAATATCATCAACAGACATTCTATTTATCTTCATCTTAATACGCGCACATGCATTACGAGAATCATCGACACCTATCGGAGAGACATTCACATTAGACAGACCATCGTCATTCTTCTCCTCTCGAAACGAGCCCTGATCAATAACCAAAGACTTCTCATCCTTCTGTGATTTATCATCAACCTGCGCAGATACAGTGGTAACTGCAACAAGTGCCATAAGCAATAGTATAACTCTTCTCATAACTTACAGATTTTAATGCAAATATAGGTAAAATTACCCAAAATAGCAACGATATAGTGACAAAAAAGGTCGAGCAAAATTTGCTCGACCTTTTCGTCTTAAAGTAACAATTAAGCTACCCAAGTAGTTGCAACTGATGCGATAAGGAATGTAGCTGCAACGGTAAGGATCGCATAGAGCTCTGGGAACGCTGCAAGGATAAGGGTCTTACCCATTACATCGTGACCGTTACCGATAGCTGCAATACCGTTAGCACAAACCTTGCCCTGGTAGATAGCAGCAAGAAGGTTTACCATACCTACGAGCAGACCGATACCAAGAACAGCTGCACCCTGAGCAGGAGTGATTGCAGGGCCTACAAGTGGATAGAGGTTTGTCACCATAAAGAAACAAACGAAACCATAAAGACCCTGTGAACCTGGAAGCGCTGAAAGCACCATATAGCTACCAAAAGCGCCACCGTTCTTCTTCATTGCTCCTACTGCAGCCTGACCACAGATTGCAGTACCAATTGCAGATGCGATACCTGCCAAACCTACCATAAGCGCAACGCCTACATAGGCCATAATAATTGCTGAATTTGCCATAATTGTAATTTTTTAAGTTTTAATTATTGTTATTATTTGTATTACTCATTTTTTAAAGGCTCAAAGGCGCGAGTTCCCATCTCAAAGCCTGCATTCTTAAAGAACTCCACAAAGGTAAGTCGCATAGGGTGAACAAACGACGAAATTGTGGACATAAAGAGGTTGATACCGTGACCCACAAGCAGAATTGCTGAGGCTCCGATAA
>JAZORI010000058.1:0-123428 GCA_045656505.1 Alistipes sp.
CGTACGTTCTTTTGTTGTATATCCACACCCTTTGCAAGCAAGCTTGCAGGTGCGTATATACAACAAAAGCCACCCGAATGAGTGGCTTTGTCTGCGATTTTACTTCGCTCGTGGGAGTTGACGGATTCGAATGTCGTGTAGCAGCAAATGCTGCTGCACGTCATCACCGACGAGGTAGCGCAGTCGCCCATGGCGGTGCGCGAATAACCGAGGAGGTAACCGCCTGAAAATTCTAACTCCGTCACCTCCCCAACAGAAGGCAAGCGAAACGCATGCTTTTTTGCTTGTGTAGGTCTGGGAGCTCGCTCACAAGACCATATTTTGAGGATTGCAGCGCAAATTATCATCTAATGTGATAACTTGCACTGCGATCCGTCTGTCCCCTCGGAAGTAAAATCTCATCCAAAGCCGTACTGCGTACGTTCTTTTGTTGTATATCCACACCCTTTGCAAGCAAGCTTGCAGGTGCGTATATACAACAAAAGCCACCCGAATGAGTGGCTTTGTCTGCGATTTTGCTTCGCTCGTGGGAGTTGACGGATTCGAACCGCCGACCCTCTGCTTGTAAGGCAGATGCTCTGAACCAGCTGAGCTAAACTCCCGAAAATGGCTTGGGATAACAAGATGTTTCGCGTTCAACCTGAGTGCTATCCACACCACTCCGGCATCGCTCTTGCAACCCTCGCGCAATTGCGCCTGAACAAGGACTTGAACCTAGGACCCCATGATTAACAGTCATGTGCTCTAACCGACTGAGCTATTCAGGCGTTTTTAAGAACCATCGCAGTAGTGTTCTGCGTTTTTCGTGGTGCAAATATAGGGCAAATATTTTATCCCACCAAATATTTTGTGAAAAAAATTAAAAAAAATGTAACTTTGTGCCATGAAAAGCGTTTTACCTATATTTATATTAGTCTTACAAGGCCTCTTTTTTGTCTCGGCATCGGCTCAAAACAGAGCACTCGACTTTGACAAACCACTTCACGACTTTGCAACAATTGCAGAGGATGGAGGGGTGGTTAGCCATACATTTATCTGCACAAACAGTTTGAACAAGCCGGTAGTTATCCTCAATGTCTCTGCTGGGTGCAGTTGCACAACGGTCGATTATTCGCGAGAGCCGATACGTCCAAATGAGCAGAGGGCGATAACCGTGCACTTCGACCCGATGCATCAGCCGGAGGGAAAATTTTTCCGCAAGGTAATCATAAATACATCAGAGGGAAATATCCCGCTATCTATTTCGGGCGTTATCACCCCGCGAAAAAAGGATATTTCGGAGCAATATCCTATCGCCTTAGAGAGTGGCCTTCGTTTGGAGGCGAATGCTCACGCCTTTGGCTATATAGAGCACGAGGTGGTGACAAGGAGCAGTATCGGGGTTATCAATACATCCTCAAAACCTATAACACTAAAACTCGTTCCGGTATCGACAAGTGGTGCATTGGATATAAGATACCCAACCGTATTGCAGCCGAAGCAGCGTGCGGCTATAGATTTTGGGTATAACATCAGCAAGAGGAGTGACATATACGGCTCGCTGCAAGAGGTATATGACATAGAGATAGACCATAAAAAGAGCTATCATAAAGTGATAATTAGCGGCATAGCCATTGACAAACGAGAATTATCATCAGATAAAGAGTGGCAAAAGATACAACTAAGCGAAAATTTTATTAAATTTGGCACATTGAAACGCTCAGCGACTGAGGTTTGTCGTGCGATTGAGATTTACAACATCGGATTAGAGCCACTTATAATCAGGAAGATAGAGTGCACAAACGCCTCTTTCAGCACAAAGTTAAGTGGCAGAACCTCTATTCCAAAGGATGGTAAATCGACACTTATCGTCGCATTTGACCCCTCGGAGAGCGATTTTGGAGCTATAACGGGGCGCATAACGATTATAAGCAACGACCCACAGCAGCCAACAAAGAGTTTTAGAGTTAGCGCAATAGTAGAAAATTAGAAAAATATGGTAGAGATATTAGACAGACAGTTGCTTGCCGAGGGCATTTGGCTCACAAAGGTGCTTGCACCACGAATCGCTAAGTCGGCAAAGCCAGGACAGTTTCTCATTGTTCGTGCAGATGAGAAGGGTGAGCGTATTCCGCTTACCATAGCCGATTATGATGCAGCAGAGGGCTCTGTAACCATGGTAACGCAGGCGATGGGTGTATCTACACGCAAGATCGTCGCAAAAGGCGTAGGTGACCACTTTGCCGATGTTGCCGGTCCACTCGGTCGTCCATCAGACTTTGTTGACGAGCCGTTGGAGCAGTTGCGTGGCAAGAGATTTATATTTGTTGCGGGTGGTGTAGGTACAGCACCGGTATATCCACAGGTTAAGTGGCTCAAGGAGCATGGTGTAGAGGTCGATGTGATTATCGGTGCCAAGACTAAGGATATGCTCATCTATACTGAGCAGATGAGAGCTGTTGCATCAAACCTCTATATCGCTACAGATGATGGTAGCGAGGGCTTCCACGGTCTTGTAACAGCGCTTCTTGAGAAGTTGATTACAGAGGAGGGTAAGAGCTATGACTGTTGCGTAGCTATCGGTCCGATGATTATGATGAAGTTTGTGACCCTGACAGCTAAGAAGTTTGAGTTGCCTTGCATCGTATCGCTCAATGCACTGATGGTGGACGGAACGGGTATGTGCGGTGCTTGTCGCGTAACTGTAGGCGGTAAGACCAAGTTTACATGTGTTGATGGTCCGGAGTTTGATGCCTACCAGGTAGATTTTGACGAGGCTATGCGCCGTCAAGGTATGTATCGCACCCAGGAACAACGTGCAATGGCCATTGCCAAGGAGCGCGCCGAGGGTCACAAGTGTAATATCGGTTTGGATAAATAATTTTTTAGCCTTTTGCTATTAGCCATTGGCTGAGCTTTACAGAGGTGTTCGCAGAGGCGGATTTGTATAACACACTGAGAGCCAATAGCCAATAGCCAATAGCCAACAGCATTAAGATATATGGCAAATAAGATACCGCGCGTGCCGGTGCGCGAACAAGATCCGGCAGTTAGAGCAACAAACTTCCAGGAGGTTTGTTATGGTTATAGTCTTGAGGAGGCGACACTTGAGGCCTCTCGTTGTCTGAATTGCAAGAATCCTCGCTGTATCGCAGCGTGTCCGGTAGGCATACAGATTCCATCCTTTATTGAGGCTCTGAAGAGCGGTGATGTAAAGGGTGCTGCAGAGATAATCGCTCAGGACTCATCGCTGCCAAGTATCTGCGGTCGAGTATGTCCGCAGGAGAGTCAGTGTGAAGGTAGCTGTATTCTCGGCATTAAGGGCGAGAGTGTGGCAATCGGTAAACTAGAACGTTACGTGGGCGATTGGCGACTCAATAACCCTCAGCCGGTGGCTCTGCCGGAGAAGAATAGTCGTCGCGTAGCTGTTGTGGGTAGTGGCCCTGCAGGGCTTGCTTGTGCAAGCGACCTTGCTAAGTTGGGATATGAGGTGACTGTATTTGAGGCTCTGCACGAGATTGGTGGAGTGCTTGTGTATGGTATTCCGGAGTTCCGCTTGCCTAAAAAGGCCGTTGTAGCTAAGGAGATTGAGAGCGTACGAGCATTGGGCGTAAAGTTTGAGACTGACGTGATTGTCGGCAGAACAGTTACTATCGACTCTCTGATGGATGAGGAGGGCTTTGATGCGGTATTTATCGGCTCAGGCGCAGGTCTGCCTCGCTTTATGGGTATTGAGGGTGAGAATCTCAACGGAGTACTCTCTGCAAATGAGTTCCTGACTCGTGCAAACCTTATGCGCGCATATGATGATCAGTATGACACCCCTATATATGTTGGCAGGCGAGTAGTTGTTGTTGGTGGCGGAAATGTAGCTATGGATGCTGTCAGAACATCTAAGCGTTTAGGTGCTGAGGCGACTATTGTCTATCGCCGTTCGGAGGCTGAGCTTCCTGCACGCGTAGAGGAGGTGCACCATGCAAAGGAGGAGGGCATAGAGTTCCGTATGCTGACTAATCCTACCCGCGTAATTGGTGACGATAAGGGTTGGGTGACAGGTATAAACTGCCTGAAGATGGAGCTTGGAGAGCCTGATGCAAGTGGCCGTCGTTCGCCTGTAGAGGTTGCCGGTTCTGACTTTGAGATTGCTTGCGATGTGGTGATTATGGCACTGGGAACATCTCCAAATCCGCTTATTGCGGCAACAACCGATAATCTCGAGACATCGCGCCGAGGCTGTATCGTGGCAGATGAGTCGGGTTGTACATCACGCCCAGGCGTATTTGCCGGAGGAGATGCAGTAACTGGCGCAGCAACCGTAATCCTTGCAATGGGTGCAGGTCGAAAGGCTGCAGCAGCTATTGACGAGTATCTGCAGAGTAAGTAGTTGTTAGGGGCTTTATAGGATAGAAAATGGGCGAGAAATATTGTTTCTCGCCCATTTTGTCTAATAATGTGATTTGTGCGTTATGCGGATACTGTTATATGGCCAATAGCTAACAGCCAATAGCAAAAAATTATTTAACCTCCTCAAAAGGATATCTCTCCTTTGCAACAAACTTATAGAGCTTTGCGGTGCAGCTTTGATAAGGCTTATTCTTCTTTGGATGAGAGATATAGAAGTAGTTGCCACCCAGAGAGTGGATACCGGTTGAAGAGTTGCTAAAGTGCCAGCCATGAATTGAGTGGTGGTTAGGGTCAACCATACCTCGACCGGAGATGGTCAGAACATCGCCCTTCTTCCAATAGTCAACGCCCTTCAGACTCTGCTTTTTCGGCGCAATATTGCCATCAACTGCAATCAGAGAGAAACCTGCAAAGTTATCCTTCTTGGTCTCGTAAGTGGCTAATAGCCAAAAGTTTCGCTCCTTGTCGTACTCCATATTCTGCACGCCCCAGTTTCTATTGCCTGTATAGACAAAGTAGCGACCCGCAGGCTTTGCAGGGCCCGACTGGTGCATATTGTCCTGAGAGAGTGGCTGCTCATATTTAGCCCAATCTGAGGCGTCATACTGCAACAGAACTTGATAGTCATTGTCATTGCGGCTTGCATCACCATAGATGCCATAAGCTACTGTGAGATAGAACTTTCCATCGCTCTTGCCGAACTTGGGACCGAAGGTTATGCCATCAAAGCCACTGCAACCAAAACGGTGCTCAAGGCTCTTGCCACCACACTCAATCTTTGCCTTGAAATCCTCAACAACGGTTGGAAGATAGACCGAGGTCATGATGCCGTCTTTCTCGGCGCTCATATTCGGGCGAACAATCTTATCTACGTCAAAGATAGCCACATAGAAGGCGGTATCAAACTTTCTGTCAGACTTCTCCTGCTGAAGAATACCTCGGCCGATAGAGTCATCCTTATACTCTAATGAGCCGTAAATTCGACCATCTGCATCGTTGAACTCGATGCAACCCAGATGACCGAGCAGACCTGTTACCGTGCCGACAACATTGCCCTGCATATCCATCTTGACAAGCATGGTGGTAAATGAGAAGTAGATATGCTCTCGCTTAGTATCTACAGCAATTCCCTGCACGTGTCCGGCTCTCCACTCGCCTGAATAGATCTGCTTTGGAAGCTGCTCCAATGGTGTAGCCGCCTGAAGTGTCGCCATGCCAAAAAGCAGTGCAACGACAAAGGTAAATAGGTGTTTCATATAGATTTAGATTAATTTTTATTCGCAGTTGAGTGGTCAATATCGCAACCGGCACAGTTTCCGGTGCAGACGCTGTCGCTATCACAATCCTCGGCAGCCATATCCTCGCGAGTCTCCTGCACGGCGCACTTGATTCCGAGTTTTTTCATATTAGGATTGGTCGAAATCTCAGACTCTATGTGATGACCCTTAGTAATGAGGGTTATAGAGAGCGCAAAACCGAAGAATGCGACTGCTCCGATAGCAAAAAGTATTACAACTAACCAGCTGGGCATAAACAAGTTACAAAATTTACTTAAATTTATTTTCGCTCAAAGCCTTCGTACGCTTTGAATTCTCGCTACAAATTTATAAATTTGTCTGAAATTTTGCAAACCTATGAGAATCGTTATTTCAGGTGTAGAGGAGATGGGTAACCATCTTGCCAAAATGCTCAGCGGAAATGGGCACGACATCACCATCATAGACCAGGATCCTAAACTGCTTGCCGAGCTAAGCAGTTTCGCCGATGTGATTACTATTGAGGGCGATGCCACCACATTTGCTACGCTGCGCAAAGCTGCTGTGCGTAAGTGTGATCTGTTTATTGCTGTGGATTCGATAGAGAATGACAATATTCTCTCTGCAATGATGGCCAAGCAGTTGGGTGCAAAGAAGTCTATTGCCCGCATTGACAACAACGAGTATTTGGAGCCGAATAACAAGGAGATGTTTATCAATATGGGCATCGACTATCTGCTCTATCCAGAGCGACTTGCTGCTGAAGAGGTGATTAACCTGCTCGGCCATACAGCTACAACCGAGTTTGTCGATTTCTCTGGTGGTAAGTTGTCGTTGGTTGTATTCCGACTCGAGCCAAACTCGTCATTGGTTGGCAAGGCGATTGGTGGTTTTGCTGAGGAGCAGACGCTGAACTATCGTACGGTAGCAATTATGCGTGATGGAGTGACTATTATCCCAAAGCAGGGCGACAGCTATATGGTTGGTGATATGGTCTATGCCATTGCCCGCCACGACTCTGTCGGGGATGTGATGGAGCTATCGGGTAAGAGCAATGTGAATGTAAATAACATGATGATTCTCGGTGGTTCTCGTATCGGAGTGCAGATTGCACAGGCGCTGCAGGATAATGTTAATATCAAGCTCATTGACTACAATGCCGACAAAGCCTACCGCCTTGCCGAGATGCTTGATCGCACACTGATTATCCACCAGGATGGCCGCGATACAGATGCTATGATGGAGGAGGGTCTTGCCAATATGGACGCCTTTATTGCCGTTACAGGTCGTAGTGAGACGAATATTCTCACTGCAATGCTTGCCAAGCGAATGGGTGTGAAGCGAGTGATTGCCGAGGTGGAGAATATGAACTACATCAACATTGCTGATTCTGTAGGTGTCGATACGATTATCAACAAGAAGATTGTAACAGCATCTAACATCTTCCGCTTTACAATGTCAACCGACATCCTTGCCATTAAGTGTCTTACGGGAAGTGATGCCGAGGTGCAGGAGTTTATCGTCAAGCCAAACTCGCCGGCAACCAAATCGACAATCGGACAGATGGGGCTGCCGGAGGATGTTATCATCGGCGGTATTGTTCGTGGTGACCGCGTATTTATCGCAACGAGCAATATGCAGATTAACGCCTATGACCGTGTAGTGCTCTTTGCTATGCCGTCAGCAATTGCCGATACGGGTTACTACTTTAACTAGATTCAAAATAACAAAAAATAAGGACAAAATGTATATAGCTATTGCAGGAAATATCGGTAGCGGAAAGACTACGCTGACCGAGATACTTACAAAACACTACGGTGCAAAGGCCTACTATGAGGATGTGGACAATCCATATATCTCCGACTTCTACGAGGATATGAACCGTTGGGCGTTCCAGTTCCAGGTTCACTTTCTGGCAAGTCGTATTCGTCAGACAATTGATATGCTATCTGATGGCTCGGAGAATGTCTTTCAGGATAGAACTATCTACGAGGATGCCCATATCTTTGCGGGTAATCTCCACCAGATGGGACTTATGTCGGGTCGCGACTTCGGTACATATATGAAGATTTTTGACATCTCTACCGACCTTATTCCTAAACCCGATTTGTTGATTTATCTCAAGTCGAGCATCGATACACTTGTGCGTCAGATTCAGAAGCGTGGCCGAGAGTATGAGCAGAATATTGATATCGACTACCTCAAGCGTCTCAATGACCGCTACGACGAGTGGGTGGCAAATTATGAGGGAGAGGTCTTTGTTATCGACAAGGATAATATGGACTTTGTTGAGAATATCAAGGTCTTGGACTCTCTCTACAAGCGTTTGGATGAGATTCACGCCCAGCGTCCTGCAGTACGTCAGTCAACATTTAAGTGGTAACCAGACTGACTGATAGAGCTATGCAACAACTTCCTGCCGACTTTATCCTCAATATGCGCCAACAGTTAGGTGACAGCGAGGCCGAGCGACTCTTTGAGTCTCTTGACAGTCAGTCGCCCGTATCTATACGCAAAAATAGCGCAAAGTGGCACGGCGGTGAAATCGGTACTCCTATCCCGTGGTGTGAAGAGGGACGCTATCTGGACTCCCGACCACAATTTACCACAGATATACCATTTGCAGCTGGAGCTTACTATGTTCAAGAGGCGGGTTCGCAGTTTATTGACCACATTCTGCGTAGCGAGGGTATCTGTAGTGGCAAAATCCTCGATATGTGCGCAGCGCCGGGCGGAAAGAGTACGCTCTACTCGTCAGCAGTCGGTAGCCGTGGATTGGTGGTTGCAAATGAGTATGTGAGAAATAGAGCCAATATCCTTGCTGACAATATCCGCAAGTGGGGTTTGGGTAATGTTGTTGTGACCAATAACGACCCTGCGCATATCGCAGCCTTTGAAGAGTGGTTTGACGTGGTTGCGGTAGATGCGCCTTGCTCGGGTGAGGGTATGTTCCGCAAAGATGAGGTGGCACGAACAGAGTGGAGTGCCAACAGTGTTGAGGTGTGTGCCTCACGACAGAAGACGATACTCGCAGAGTCGTGGAAGAGCCTTAAAGCGGGCGGTCTGCTGATATACAGCACCTGCACCTTTAATACCACAGAGGATGAAGGCATACTGGAGTGGATGAACTCAGAGTGGGGTGATGAGATATGCCCAAGTACGACAATTACACCTCCTGTCGGTTGCGATGCTGAGCAGGTTAAGGTTGGTGATTTTCAGGGTTTTAAGTTTTTCCCTCACCGCGTAGATAGCGAGGGCTTCTTTGTGGCTGTGGCTCGCAAACGAGAGGATGTTGGTGGCAGAAGTTCTGCGCCTAAAGGTCGCAAAAAGATTATGGCTGACGCTCCAAAGGAGGCTGTTCGAGAGTTGTCAAAGTGGATTGCGGAGGGGCAAAATGTGCGATTTGCCGCTGTTGCTGACACATTCTATGCCTATCCTGCTGATTATTACGAGGATATTAAGATGCTTGCACACAATCTGACGGTCATCTACTCGGGTGTAGAGATGGGTCAGATATTCAAGGGTAAACTAAAGCCGGAGTGGCCGCTATCTCAGTCGGTATGGTACAATATCAAGGCTATACCTGCTGTGGAGGTAGAGTGCGAAACGGCTCTGGACTATCTGCGCAAAAAAGATATTACAGCTGCACAATTTGAGGAGGGACTGAACCTTGTAGTCTGTGATGGCTACCCTTTGGGCTTTGTAAAGCGAATCGGAAACAGAGTGAATAATACCTATCCTAACTCGTTGAAGATAAATAACTTGTAGATAAATACAAAAACACAACATATGGCAGAAAAACTTTTTTACACGATGGGTGAAGTTGCGGAGATGTTCGATGTCAACGCCTCACTTATTCGATATTGGGGAACACAATTCCCAAGCCTCAAACCGCACCGAAATAAGAAGGGTAACCGTCTCTTTACCCCTGCAGATATAGAGACTCTCAAGCGCATCTACCACTACGTCAAAGAGTGCGGAATGACCCTTGAGGGTGCAAATAAGGCGCTACGCGGAGATCGTTCACAGAAGCCTGAGGGCAATGCCGATATGGAGCTTCTTGACCGTCTGCACTCATTGCACTCTATGTTGCTTGCTGTGCGAGACTCTATTGGTGAGGATGTGGAGCCGGCTGTAGTTGCAGCGCCCGTTGCTGTTACTGCACCTCAGCCAGTTGTCGCTCCGGCAGCTACAGTAGTTCCAGAGAGTCAGGAGCCTGAGAAACCGGCAAAACCTATCTACAGAGAGCAGACCCTATTTGATTTCTAATAATATGAAAATCAAGGATATAACCACCAAAATCGAAGCCTTCGCACCGCTATCTTTGCAGGAGTCGTATGACAATGCGGGGCTTATTGTCGGTCGCTATGACGATGAACTCAATGGCGGAGTGCTTATCGCTGTGGATGTGACAGATGAGGTTGTGGATGAGGCTATCGCCTTAGGCTGTGGTATGATTATCACCCACCACCCGATTGTCTTTCACCCGATGAAGCGCTTTAACTCTGCATCTGTTGTCGAGCGTTGCGTTGAGCGTGCAATTCGTCACAATATTGCGCTCTACGCTTGCCATACAAACCTTGATTCGGCTCCACATGGTATGAGCTGGCGTTTGGGTGAGATGCTTGGTGTTGGCAATATGGAGGTGCTTGAGCCGACAGAGCAGGGTGCAGGTTTTGGTACAATCGGAACTCTTGCAGAACCAATGGCAGCCGAGCAATTTCTTGCACGACTCAAGAGCGTGCTGGGTTGCAAAGCTGTTCGCCACAGTAAGATTTGCAAAGATACTGTTCAGAGCGTTGCAATCTGCACTGGTTCAGGTGGCTCGATGATGGGCGCAGCTGCTGCAAAGGGTTGCGATATCTACATCACAGCCGACCTTAAATACAACGATTATTACCTTCCGGATGGCCGTTTTATCCTCTGCGATGTAGGCCATTTTGAGAGTGAATATTGCGCAATTGATTTATTATTCGATATTTTGGCGGATTTGTCAAAAATTTTTAGTAACTTTGCGCTCCATAAGAGCGCTAATTCGAAAAATCCTATGAATTACTTTATATAGTTCGTTGGTTATTAGCATTTTATAGGACGAGGGAATATTAAAAAACAACAATATATGGCTACAACAAAGAAAACCGCAGAGGTAGATTACTCGATGTACGAGAAGATTATGGCACTTTACGAGTTGCAGAAGATTGACTCTCAGATTGATGAAATCAACAAGGTAAAGGGTGAGCTTCCGGATGAGGTGCAGGATCTGGATGATGAGATCGCAGGTCTTAAGACTCGCGTTGAGGGTATCAACGCTGAGATTGAGGAGCTCGGTGCTATGACCCGTCAGCGTCGTCGTCAGATTGATGAGGCAAACATGCTTATCACCAAGTACAACGAGCAGCAGGCAAATGTTCGCAACAACCGCGAGTTTGATGCTATCGCTAAGGAGATTGAGTATCAGGAGTTGGAGATTCGTTTGGCTGAGAAGCACCTTAAGGAGTACGCTGCTGCTGTAAAGGTTAAGAAGGCTAAGGCAGAGCAGACAGAGGCTCAGATTGCAGAGCGCAATGTTGACCTTGAGGCTAAGCGCACAGAGCTTGAGAATATCGAGAACGAGACTGCAGATCAGGTTGCTGAGCTTTCAGCACAGGCTGAGGTTGCTAAGAAGAAGATTGATGACCGTCTGCTTGCAGCTTACGGCCGCATCCGTAGCAAGGTTCGTAATGGTCTTGCAGTGGTAACCGTTCAGCGTGATGCTTGCTCTGGTTGCTTTAACCGCATCCCACCACAGCGTCAGGTAGAGGTTAGCCTCGGTAAGAAGCTGATTGTTTGTGAGTATTGCGGTCGCATCTTGGTACCATCTGATGCTGAGTAAGACTCGTCGAGGCGGACAAGCAAGGTGATTTTACCCCTTGTTATACAAGTTTATAGAAAAGAGATTGTCTAAAATGTTTTAGGCAATCTCTTTTTTTTATCTCGAACTATTCATTTTTTGCAAATCTATTCGTAAATTTGTAAGAATAACAATGAATATCCTCGGATTTATGAGCAGTTACACCTTTTTAGCCTTTGACTTGGGAGCAACCAGCGGGCGATCTATCGTAGGAGTTGTCAAGGATGGCAAGATTGAGATTCGTGAGCTTACACGCTTTGCTAATGGCATTATAGAGTTGCATGGGAAGTTCTATTGGAACCTCCTCGGCCTATATGAGCATATCAAAGAGGGCCTTGCGGCGTGTGCCAACGAGGGCATTGTTCCAGACTCGATAGGTATTGATACTTGGGGCGTGGATATTGTGCCAATTGGCAAAGATGGCTCAATACTCGGCATGCCTCGTGCCTACCGCGATCCATATACAGATGGTGCACCTGAACAGTTCTTCAAGATAGTAGCTCGCGAGGATGTCTATTCAAAGACGGGTATTCAGTTCATGAACTTCAATACCCTCTTCCAGATATTTGCAGCCGTAAAGGAGGGTTATACCCCTATCACAGAGGCGAATCAGTTGCTGTTTATTCCGGATGCGCTCTCATATATGCTCACGGGTAAGGCTGTCTGCGAATATACTATCGCGTCAACCTCTCAGATTCTCAATCCTCGCACTGCTGAGTTGGAGTCATCGCTGCTTGAGGCTGCGGGTGTGAGTGGTGAGATATTCCCGAAGTTGCTCACTCCGGGATGTGTAATAGCCCCACTTACCGATGCGCTTGCGGCAGAGAGCCGTCTTGGTAAGGTCAATGTTGTAGCGGTTGCAGGACATGATACAGCCTCAGCTGTTGTGGCAGTGCCGGCAGAGAATGAGCGCTTTGCATACCTCTCCTCTGGTACGTGGTCGCTGATGGGTATTGAGACTAAGGAGCCGATAATCAACGAAGAGTCTTTCCGCCACAACTTCACAAACGAGGGAGGCGTGGATGGTACAACCCGCTTTTTGAAGAATATCTGCGGCATGTGGATTATTGAGCAGTGCCGCAAAGAGTGGAGCCGTGAGGGTAAAGATTACACCTATCCACAAATTGTTGAGATGGCCGAGGGTGCAGAGCCGTTTGTTAGCTTTATCAACCCCGATGACGCATCATTTGCCAACCCTAAATCGATGCTGAGTGCGATTAATCACTTCTGTGAGTGCACAGGGCAGGTTGTACCAAAGGATGATGCGCAGGTTGTTAGAACAATCTTTGAGAGCCTTGCTCTGCGATACAGAGAAGTGTTGGAGATATTGGAGAGTATGTCACCGTTTGCAATAGATGTTCTACATATCATCGGTGGAGGCTCGAAGAACAGACTGCTCAACCAATATACAGCCAATGCTATCGGTAAGCGCGTGGTGGCCGGCCCGTCTGAGGCTACTGCGATAGGAAATATAGCTATGCAGGCTATTGCTGCGGGTGCTATCAGTTCGCTTGCAGAGGCTCGTAAGTGCATTCGCGAGTCGGTAGCCACTGAGCAGTTCCTGCCACAAGATACCGATGTTTGGCAGGCGGCATATGAGAGATTCAAAGCGGTAAATAAGAGATAGAACTAACCTAAAAGATATAACAACTATGAACGAGACAAAAATTAAACAGGCTTACGACATTGCCGTTGAGCGTTATGCTGAATTTGGCATCGATGTAGAGAGCGTGCTTGAGAAGATGCAGCAGGTAGAGATATCTATGCACTGTTGGCAGGCTGATGACGTTGGTGGCTTTGAGGCTGCCGGTGAACTGACTGGAGGTATTCAGACAACGGGTAACTATCCGGGTAAGGCTCGTAATATAGATGAGCTGCGTGCTGATATCCTCAAGGCGTCATCGCTCATCCCTGGTCGCCAGCGACTCAATCTGCACGAGATATATGGTGATTTCGGCGGCAAGAAGGTAGATCGTAACGAGGTTGAGCCGGCACACTTTGAGAGCTGGATTGAGTGGGGCTTGGAGAATAATATGCACCTGGATTTCAACTCAACATCCTTCTCTCACCCGCTGTCAGGCGACCTCTCGCTCTCTAATCCGGATAAGGCTATTCGTGACTTCTGGATTGACCACACAAAGCGTTGTCGTGCTATTGCTGAGGAGATGGGACGTCGTCAGGGCGACCCTTGTATCATGAATCTGTGGGTGCATGACGGTAGTAAGGATATTACTGTCAATCGCATGAAGTATCGCGCGCTGCTCAAGGATTCGCTCGACCAGATTTTCGCTCAGAAGTATGACAATATGAAGGATTGTATCGAGTCAAAGGTCTTCGGTATTGGTCTGGAGAGCTACACTGTAGGCTCTAACGACTTCTATATTGGCTATGGTGCGCAGAATAATAAGATTGTAACACTCGATACCGGTCACTTCCACCCGACCGAGAGCGTGGCTGATAAACTCTCATCACTGCTGCTCTTCGTACCTGAGGTTATGCTCCACGTGAGCCGCCCTGTACGCTGGGATTCTGACCATGTGACAATTATGAACGATGATACTCTCGACCTTATGCACGAGATTGTTCGCTGTGACGCACTCGACCGCGTACATATCGGTCTGGACTACTTTGATGCATCAATCAACCGCCTTGGTGCATATATCATAGGTACACGCGCGACACAGAAGTGCTTGCTTAGAGCTATGCTCGAGCCACTTGCACAGCTGCGCGAGTATGAGGCAAATGGTCAAGGCTTTGAGCGCTTGGCACTCTTGGAGGAGAGTAAAAACCTGCCTTGGAATGCAGTTTGGGATATGTTCTGCCTTAGAAGCGGCACCCCTGTAGGAGAGTCATTCATCGCCGACGTACAGCAATACGAACGCGAAGTAACCTCAAAACGCAATTAATAAGTTCCCACCTTTTATACACATTTAAACAAAAGTGGCTGTCCATCGACAGCCACTTTTGTTACGATTTTGGCAATCGCTACAGCGAGTTAATATCATCATCAACCCTTGTTAATCTAAATTGATATGCTTCGCGCATTGTTGCTATAGCGTCATCGTATGACATGCTTTCATCGCCGTTTACTGTTGTTGATATAGGCCATTTGGCAATATTAACACCATTAGACTCGCGAACCTCCTCTGCGATGGAGACAATATACTGATCTACATCCCTAAAGGTCTGTTCAACCTCAGCCCATCTTGCCTTAAGGGCGTCCTTGAATTCAGGATACTTGAACAGATAGATGTACCACAATGTAGATTTTATATTAAAGTGTCTGTAATCTGTCTTGAATGTGCCCCAGTCAAAATCCCATACTGGGCCAGCAAACATCTTGCCATCACGTTCCTTATACATATAACAACTCTTAGGCTGATTTGGGTCTCTATTTCCTGTCAACTCATGTACCAACCACCAGTCAATATATGATTTCACATCAATCAAAGCCTCGACTTCGCTCCAGCGAGCACACTCGCCTTTGTCGGCCTCCAAGATTTGCTCGATATTATTTGTATAGTTCTGAATATACAAGAAACCAGGATGTGCCAATGATGTAAGAACCTCCTCATCTGGCTCCTTAACAGCTACTGGATGACCCAGAACGGCGGTAAAGAAGAAGTTTGGTTCATCATACTCTCCATACTCATCAAACTCCAAAATATATCCGCCGGTAATCTGCGATGGATCAGAGAAGTCTGTATCCTCATCAAGCTCCGCGATGTTCACCCTGTTTTTGTCAACCTTGATATGTTCACAGAGGTAGTAGTTGCCCTGATGAACACCATTCAGATATAACTCTACAAATTCGCCGCGAGGTGCCCAAGCCATCACTCTTCGAGCCATCTCATATGCAATGTCATTTCTGAGCAATGTTCTATCCATCCAGTTGGCTAGTAGCACCCAACGCTTATGCTTTGGCATACCTAAGATCTCGGATTTTGAATCAAGTTTAAGTGCGTATGGTTTTTTAGGATATGTCCATGTAGTATTTCCACGACCTCTAATGCTGGTAGTAGCATTCAGATCCTCGTTGCCATCTTTGTCAATAATTCTAATCGTACTACCCTCTACCCACTCTGTTTTACTGGTGATGCCTACGCCATTTGGTGTTGTAATAATAACTCTTGCCAGTGCAGATGAACGTTTATAAGAGAGCTTAATCAGATCTGAAGTGATCTCCATCGGATTACCTTGAGAATCCTTGGTGGCAATAACAATCGTAAAGATGTCGTTGTAGTCCAAAACCGTTCCATTGTCCTTAATTGTCATAACATACTGACCGCGTTTTGTGTTTCCATCTTTGTCAGTAGCATTAACAACAGATTTGATTGAGTATCCCGCAGGTGTAGTAACATAACTTACCTCGGCTCTTGTCTGAGATCTTACGAGATTTAGTTGGAAATCTGCAAAATTCAGGACTGCATTAGATGGATTGACAATAAACTCTATCGTAGCCTCCTCTCCAAATGCCAATGTTAGTTCATCGTCCAAAAGCACGATTGATGATGGATAAATCACCATTTGGTTGAAGGTGAAGACATCGCCACTCTCCATTGTAATAGTGATTGTACTCTTTGCATCATCCTTTACAATTGATTTGATTGCCGATTGAGGATTGGATGTATAGGCTGTAACAATTGTATCAACGATCTCATTGGTGGTAGGATTGTAAATCTCAATTACATAATAACCATCACTGTTGATTACTACTCTAACTGAATTACCATCCTTGCCATCGGTTCCATTTATGCCATCTTTGCCGTCGGTGCCATCTGCTCCATTCTGACCATCTTTACCTACGGCACGAATTGGATTGCCGTTATTATCTAAGAGAGTTTGATAGGTCGCACCGCCATCATAAGATACGCACCAATAACCATCCTCGTTAATTTTTAGATATGGTGTTACGCCATCCTTGCCATCGACTCCGTCCTTGCCATTGGCTCCATCCTTACCATCTTGACCATTGATACCGTCTTTACCATCAATGCCATCCTTGCCATCTTGACCATTGACACCGTCTTTGCCATTCTGACCATCGTATATATTAATAGATGTATTATCAGAGAATGTTATAACCCAGCCAGAATGTTGACCGTCATTTATTGGGCTTACATTGGTAATAATTTTACCAGAGTTATAAGCCTCCTGCAAGGCATTGATAGACTCCTTAATCTGAGCTATCTCTGTTCGTATCTCAGTAAAATCATCCTCATATCGATTACATGACGATACAAGAACTGAACCCGCAAGAGCTAAACACCAAATAGATTTAGCAAGTTGTTTGAATTTCATAACATCTATTATTTGAGTAGGAAGTTTAATATATTCAATATGAACTATCTGTGAATAGTCCATTGCCATTCACAAAGGTAACAAATTTTTTTGTTAAAACACACCTAATACCATGACAAATTATATAAAAGTTTTTTGAGACAAAAAAAGTCCCCTCGTTCACTATGTATATAATTGTATCAATGGAGTAGTCTTAGACTCTCCTTGATTGGCGTTGCGACTAAAGATGTTGGTTAATAGAGAGTAGCATTACCTCTTTTCGGCGATGAAGAGCAGGTCGAAGCTGTTGTCTGTGGTGTCGCTGACGGAGTAGTCGGTCATCTCGATGGAGGTTGTTAGCTCGTTATTCTTTTTGAGCAGGCGACGACGGTTGATGCGATTCAGGATGTCGTATGGAATCTGCAGCAGCTGTCGTGGTAGGCGGTGCTGCAGGTCGAGAATATCGAAGCGAGTGATGCGCTGAACGCCCTGTCGATTCTTCTCGTAGTACTCCATAATCTTCTCGTTGCCAACTACGCCATGGGCAGTAATTGTGCTAAAAGAGATGCTCAGCAGGTTCTGTAGCTCCTCGGCTGTATATTCGCGGATATGCCACGGGTTGCGAGTAAGTGACATAGGTGCATTTGGCGTGGAGACGATAAACTTACCTCCCGGGCGCAGCACGCGAGCCACCTCGCGCACAAACTGCATATCATCCTTTATGTGTTCAATTACCTGAAAGCATACCACAAAGTCGAATGAGCCGTTTGCAAAGTCGATTGGGGGCACAACCATCTGGTGTCTCTCAACATTCTCTACTGTTGCAACAGATGGGTCGAGGAACTTGTCGATAGTGATAAAACGCTTGCATTTAGGCGCAAGAATATCGACTCCATATCCAGTTCCTGTGCCGATTTCGAGCACATCGCCGCTGATAATCTCTGCAGCATGGTGATATGCAAGCACTGAGCGCTGAAAGACGAAATTATCAGACGCTTCGCGGGATACCCTCTCGGCAGTTGTTATCTTTGCCATTACTTTGCGATTTTGATGCCCGCCTCTGTTACTACAACTCTGTTGTGGCTCATCAGTACGCCCAAAGAGCGTTTGAAGAGCTTTTTGCTCATCTGCAACATCTGCTGAATCTGCTCCGGAGAGCTGTTGTCACTCAGTGGCAGAGAGCCTCCTGCAGCGACAATGGCATCATAGAGCTGCTCGGCGCTATCCTTGACCTGTGTATATCCGCGACGCTGAAGCGAGAGGTCGATTCTGCGCTCGTCAGTCACCTTTACTACGTAGGCTGTTGTGCGCTCGCCGAGTGAGAGTGGGCGGAAAATCTGATTCTTGTAGAGCATACCCCAGTGGCGATTCTCAACAATTACACGGTAACCGATAGGGCTCTCAGAGACCACAAGGATATCGACCTGCTGACCCTTGTCAACGGTCACGATGTCGTCGTTGTTGACAAAACTGCGGAGCTTGTTGGTGGCAACACAACGGCCTGTGATATCGTCCACATACATATAGATAGGGTAGTGGTTGCCGATAACTATGCCGCCCTGCTGATTGCGATTTGGCAAGAATAGATCCTTGCCGGCAATGCCCCAATCAAGAAATGCTCCGTGGATATTCTTATCAACGACCTTCATCCACGCAACCTTTCCGGCTGTGATTGTCGGGGTGTCGGTTGTTGCGGTGATTCGATCCTCAGAGTCGTGATAGATAAATACCTCTACGTTGTCGCCCACCTTCTGAGATAGGGATACATAACGATTTGGAAGCAGAGCTTCGTTGCCCTCTTCGTCTGCCAAGTAGAGACCGTAGTCCGAAAGACGGTTTACGGTTAATGTCTGAATTTCGCCAACTTTCATAGAGATGGATATGTTCTACAAATTCTATTTTTATACCTATTTTGGTGCAAAAATACACAAAACATTGCAACTTTCCGAAATATTTGCTATTTTTGAGTTATTTATCGGAGAGAAAGGTATGGAGTTAGATTTGAGCATTACCGTCATATTGGTTGTTTCGGGAATCATTGTTGGCGCTATAAATACACTTGCAGGAGGAGGCTCGGTGGTAACGGTTACGATGTTTACCGCACTGGGTCTGCCTATAACTATTGCTAACGGAACAAATCGAATCGCGGTATTTTTGCAGAATCTAACAGCGACAATAAACTTTTTGCGAAAGGGTGTATTTAACCTTAAGCATGGTTTACTACTCTCTATTCCTGTAATTATTGGAAATATTGTAGGTTCACTTGTGGCAACAAGAATTGATGACAAGGTGTTTAATATCTGCTTTGGAGTGATTCTTGTCATTATTCTGCTCTACCTGATTTTCGATAGTCGTATAAAGTATAAAGAGGGACATAATCTAGATATAAAACCGTGGCACTACCTACTCTTTTTGGGTATAGGTTTCTATGGCGGTTATATCTACATCGGTATTGGCTATCTTATCCTTGCCATCACACTTTGGGCAATGCGCATGGATATTATGACTGCCAATGCGATAAAAAACTTTGTGATTTTTGTGGCAACACCATTCTCGCTTGCCGTATTTATCATAAATGGTCAGATTGACTATCTCTTCGGTATTCCGCACGGCGTGGGAAATATTATTGGTTCGTACCTCGCATCTCACTATGCGACTCACTTGGGTAAGGGTATGATTAAGGGCTTTACGCTTGTCATTGTGCTGATATGTTTTGCCGATTTGCTCGGATTTATCTCGCTGCACGACATCTTTGCGCAGCTTATGACAAGAGTTTGTGAATAGAGGGTGCGTTATATAAATTAGGATGTAGGAAAAATATTTTGGCTAACGATACAATCAAAATAGAGGGCGCCAGAGTCCATAACCTCAAGAATATAGACCTTGAGATACCGCGAGATTCCCTTGTGGTAGTAACAGGTCTGTCCGGTAGTGGAAAGAGCTCGTTGGCATTTGATACAATCTATGCCGAGGGTCAGCGCCGTTATATGGAGACCTTCTCGACCTATGCTCGCCAGTTTATCGGCTCTATGGAGCGTCCGGATGTGGATAAGATTTCGGGTCTTAGCCCCGTAGTGGCGATAGAGCAGAAGACGGTCAATAAAAATCCTCGTTCGACAGTAGGTACGGTGACAGAGATTGGTGACTTTATGCGTCTGCTCTATGCTCGTGCCTCGACTGCATACTCTCCTGAGACGGGTGAGCGTATGGTGCACTATACAGATGAGCAGATTTGCGACCTGATTATGGAGCAGTATGCAAGTAAGAAGATTGCAATTCTCTCACCAATCGTCAGGGAGCGCAAGGGACACTATCGTGAGCTGTTTGACTCGCTCTCCAAGCGCGGATATATCTATGCCCGCATAGATGGTGTGGTGCGTGAATTTGTGGCAGGAGAGCGCTTGGATCGCTATAAGACTCACTCTATAGAGCTTGTTATCGACCGCCTTGCTGTGCGAGAAGATATGAAAGAGCGTATGATGCGCTCGATAGCCGATGCGATGAATCAGGGCAAGGGAACTATGGCGCTGCATGACTATACGGATGATAGTATGCGTTACTATTCGCGTCATCTGATGTGCCCAACTACGGGTGTGGCCTTTGAGGATCCGGAGCCATATACCTTCTCGTTTAACTCGCCAAAGGGGGCTTGCCCGCACTGTAATGGTCTTGGCGAGGAGGCTGTATTTGATATGGATAAGGTGCTGCCGGATCGCTTGATGACAATCGCACAGGGTGGCATAGCACCGCTTGGCCGTCAGAGAGATAACATCTACTTTGCTACAATAATAGCTCTTGGTAAGCGATATGGCTTTACTGTAGATACCCCAATCGGGGATATCTCGGCAGATGGTATGCACGCTATACTCTACGGAGATGTAGAGCCGGTGATGATTGACCTTGCCGACTTTACCTATCAGCGAGGTGTGCAGATGCGCACTTGGGAGGGTATTGCGGAGTATATAAATGCAACAACATCAGAGGATGAGGAGTCTCGTCATGGTGAGAAGTGGCGTGAGCAGTTTGTTGTCTATCGCAAGTGCTCGGTCTGTGGTGGTAGCAGATTGAAAAAAGAGGCGCTGCAGTTTAAGATTGGTGATAAAAATATCGCACAACTCTCTGATATGTCGATACTTGCGCTCTCGCAGTGGATGGAGAGCGTCGAGGCGCATCTGACAGAAAAACAGCAGAAGATTGCCGTTGAGATACTCAAGGAGATACGCGAGCGTCTGCGCTTTTTGGTCGATGTGGGCTTGGGATATCTCTCACTCTCTCGTGCATCAAGGACTCTATCAGGTGGAGAGAGCCAGCGCATACGATTGGCAACACAGATTGGCTCAAAGTTGGTCAATGTTCTCTATATCCTTGATGAGCCGAGCATCGGACTGCATCAGCGCGATAATCAGCGACTTATATCAACACTCAAAGCTCTGCGAGATGCCGGAAACTCGGTTATTGTCGTTGAGCACGATGAGGATATGATGCGAGCTGCCGATTTTATTGTCGATGTTGGCCCTAAGGCGGGTCGCAGGGGTGGCCATATAGTCGCATCGGGTAGCTTTGAGGATATATTGAACTCCGACAGCATCACGGCTGACTATCTGTCGGGTAGGCGTTGTATAGAGCTGCCCAAGACGCTGCGTCAGGGTAGTGGTGAGCTGTTGACTATTCGTGGTGCGAGGGGTAATAATCTGAAGGGTATAGATGTGAGTCTCCCACTCGGAAAGTTTATCTGCGTTACAGGCGTCAGTGGCTCGGGTAAGAGTACGCTTGTCAATCAGACCCTTGTGCCGATAATCTCGCAGCATCTATATCGTTCGCTAACTCGTCCGTTGGAGTACGACTCGATAGAGGGGTTGGAGCATATTGATAAACTTGTGGTTGTTGACCAGTCACCAATAGGTCGTACACCTCGCAGTAACCCTGCAACATACTCCAATGTCTTTAGTGATATCCGCCGACTCTTTGAGCTTACACCAGACGCTCAGGCGCGAGGCTTCAAGGCTGGTCGCTTCTCGTTTAATGTGCGCGGAGGCCGTTGTGAGGAGTGTAAGGGTGCGGGTGTGCAGACTATTGAGATGAACTTTCTGCCCGATGTCTATGTCAAGTGTAAGGCGTGTGGCGGAAATAGATATAATCAGCAGACCCTCGAGGTGAGGTATAAGGGTAAGAGTATCAACGATGTACTCAATATGACGGTCAATGTTGCTGTAGAGTTCTTTGCTGCTATTCCTAATATATATACAAAACTCAAGGCGATTCAGGACGTAGGTCTTGGATATCTCACCCTCGGTCAGCCTTGCACAACCCTCTCGGGTGGCGAGAGTCAGCGTATAAAGCTCTCATCGGAGCTCTCAAAGCGTGATACTGGACGTACACTATATATCCTTGATGAGCCGACAACGGGTCTGCACTTTGAGGATGTCAGACAGCTGCTTGATGTGCTTGCAAAGCTTGCCGATAGGGGAAATACAGTGGTCGTTATCGAGCATAATCTCGATGTTATAAAGGTTGCCGACCACATTATAGATATCGGCCCAGATGGCGGAGAGGGCGGCGGAGAGGTCGTTGCTCAGGGTACAGTATATGAGATTGCAGAGAATTCTGATAGTTTTACTGGACGTTTCTTGAGAGAGAAGTTGCAAATCGAGAAAAAATAGCGTAAATTTGTTAAAAATAAAACCTAACTAAAATAATTATGACACGTAACACCATCAAATCACTTGTAGTCGTTATGCTGACAGCTGTGTTTGTTGTCGCTGCGACACCGGTTTATGCACAGAAGGCGAAAAAGCAGAAGGCTAAGAAGGAGAAGATTACAGATCCTCGCCTGCTGACCGTATCTAAAATGGCTAAAATGACTAAGGAGTCTCAGTTCGTTACAAAGGGCGTGACTCTTAAGACTAAGCATCGCGCAACTCAGGGCTTTGCAGTTGCTGATGATAATCAGACACTCTACTTCTCACAGCCAGGAAATATCGCTAAGTATCAGCAGGGCGTGACAAAGGTGCATGAGAACTATGTCGTACGTCGTAATCCGGATGGCAAGCGAGAGTATATGACACTCCGCTATTTCGGTAATGCAAATAGCTTGGCTCTTGAGAAGGGCGAGGATGGAAAGGACTATATCTGGATCGGTAGTAATGCCACAAAGTACAATAAGAGCTACTCTCGTACTCGTACAGTCTCTCGTTTCCCATTTGAGCCTGGTAAGGAGATTAATGAGGGTTATGCCGGCGAAACATACTACCTCGGTGGTGAGCGTTACTGCTACCCTGCAGTAAATGCAGCTGCTGACGTCCTTGGTGTGGTTACAATGAAGGCTGGCGCTGTTACCGTAAACCTCTACCACCTCTCAGAGGCTCGCGCATTGGATAACACCGACGTTAAACTTACAACCGTTTACAAGGGCGAGCTTGTAGGCGAGGAGGAGCAGACCGTTAAGCGTACCATCAAGGCTAAAGACCTTACTACACTCGATCCTATCAGCTCATTTACAGTACCTAAGCCTGATAAGGAGACCGGTGACCCTGTGAAGGATGTAAACTACTACACCTTCCGTGCATGGGATGTCGATAAGGACTATGTATATTTCGTTGAGGGCCAGCACAATAGCGGCAATATGAGCAAGGGCGAGAGCAAGGCATTTATCACCGTTTATGACCACTCAGGTCGCGTTGTTATGCCAAAGCGTCGCATCCAGTGCGTCTTTGACCACTACCTCCTTGAGTCTCTCGAGATCACCCCTGCAGGTTATGCCGATATCGCAGGTATCAAGGTCATCGATAGCTCTATCTATGTTATGTTCTCGGTGAAGAATAGTAAGGGATTTAAGACTGTGGTAGTTAAGTACGAATAATTTGTTGTGAATTTGTTGTGAAAATATGCCATATATGGCACATCCCTTAAAATTAAGTCGCGGCTGTACGTTTTAAGTACTATCCGCGACTTAATTTTTGCACGATGCACCATCTCTGACACATTTTGACAACAAATTTGCCGTGAAAAGTACGCATCTGCGTCATATCCCTCAACTTCCCGAAAGAGTAGTACATATAGTACAACCCATCCGGGAATTTTTCGCGATATACCACATCTGCGCACTTTTGACGACAAAATAGTGCAAAGAATAAGAGGAGTTAAACTATCGCTTGTTTTCGGATTTAGGTTTGCCATCGAAGATGGTACGCTAAAAAATAGAGCCTACACTCAAGCTCGCTTGAACGTGTAAGGCTCTATTTTTTTTAGCGTAGTAGCCGCAGACTATCCTAAATCCGCAACAGCCACGAGCGAAACGGAGTTTCGCCTGAAAGTTTTTGGTGCCGCTTTTTTCAAAAAGGGGCAGTACTGTTTGTTCTACTTCAACAGCTCAGAGAGTTTCTCTACGACAGCCTCACCGCGGAGGTTTTTAGCGATAATCTCGCCATTTGAGCAGTCGATAAGGAAGTTTGTAGGGATGCTCTCTACAACGTACTCCTCTGCTGCTGAGTTGTTAAAGCTCTGGAGGAGGCTTACGTTAACCCACTTCATATTCTGCTTTGTGATAGCAGCCTTCCAAGCCTCAGCCTTGCTGTCGAAAGATACGCCGAAGATCTCGAAGCCCTTCTTGTGGAACTTTGCATAAGCATCGCGCAGGTATGGCATCTCGCCCATGCAAGGGCCGCACCATGAAGCCCAGAAGTCGAGCAGAACGTACTTGTTGCCCTTCTTCTCTACAACGCTCTGCAGAGATACTGCGTTGCCGTTAACATCTGGCTGCTCAACGTTGATATATGTAGGAACCAAGTCGCTACCCTCAACTCTTGGCTCGGTCTTCATCTTGCGAGCAGCCTTGTCAAGAGCCTTAACTACTACAGGCAGAGCCTTCATCTCCTCGCTAAGAGCATTAAGACGCTCGGTCATAGCTGCTGCAGAGAGCTCATAGCCCTTGTTCTGGATAAGCATGATAACACCGAAGATGTTGTCGATATTGCTATCGATAGTCTTGTTGATAAACTCTTCATACTCTGCATAGAGAGCCTCGCGCTCCTCGTCGCTTGCTGCCTGAGCATAGCGCTGGTTGAAGAGGGTCATATCTGCATTGTAGGTGTTGAATGCCTCATTTGCAGGGGTGCCGGTAGCCTCTACAGAGCTATTTGCAACATTACCCTCTACAGAGATTGCACCATTCTCAGTAAATACAGAGGTGATAACCTCCTCAGTGGTGCGGATTACATAGTGCTTTGCAGCCTCATCGTCGAGGTTAAAGATAAACTTTCCACCCTTAATCTCTGTAGAGTCAACAAGTGCACCGTTACGTGTAGGCTCTGCCAGATAGATTGTACCATCCTCTACGCCGAGGATATTACCGCTAATTACTGAGCGGTGGTTGTTACAGCTTACAGCTACCGCTGCAACTGCCAAGATTGTTAGAATTCTCTTCATAATAGTTATTTTTTAGTTGTTTGTGTCAATTTGTGCGCGTATAATTTTCGCTGCAACGGTTCTACTCATTTCGGGGCTGAGGCGCTCTAAATATTTAGCCTTCTGCTCAGCAGAGAATCTGTTGCCGCTAACCGATAGCAGGTAGAGGCTTGCGAAGTTGTCCAGATTCTTCTCTATGGTCTTTGTTACCAACTTGTTGTATTGCTGTGCCAACTCCTTTTTCTGCTCGCGGGTAAAGACAAACTCACCGGCCTCCTGAATCTTAGTGCCCTTAACTGCGAAGTTGCCAATTGCCTCATTCCCCTTTGTGCCAACAACGACCAAACCGCCCGTTACGCTCTTGTCATCCTCAGAGACACGGATAACCCCTCGCTCCAAAATCACAGTGGTAAAGCGTGTGGTTATCATAGGGTTGTCCAGCCTTGTGCTGCCGATGTTGCGTGTTGGAATGAGCGAGTCAATCTCTCCCTCAAAGCGATATTTGCCATCTACCACCTCGGCAGAGTCCACAACCTCATATCCGCGGAAGAGGTAGTAGTAACCATCAGTCTTTGCCGTCGTACCTTCGATAACATATCTGTTATCTCTGCTGCAAGAGCAAAGCAGTAGCACCGCTGCAAAGATGGTTGTAACTATTGCCCTCATTACTCCTCGTCCTTTGTAAGTTCTGCAACTCTCTTCTCTAAAGCTCGGAGCTGACGTGCCATCTCAGGTAGCTCCTTGAAGACTGCAAAGCTGCGATAGTAACCCATGCCCTTCAGTGCAGGAGAGCCGAAACGAACCTCGCCTGATGGAACGTCGCGGTCAATGCCTGACTGAGAGCCAATCTTCACATTATCCCCGATTGTGATGTGGTCTGCAATACCTACCTGACCTGCGAGGAAGCAGTTCTTGCCAACCTTTGATGTGCCGGCGATGCCTGTCTGGGCAGATGATACGGTATTCTCACCAATCTGCACATTGTGGCCAATCTGAATAAGATTGTCGAGCTTCACGCCGCGACGGATAATGGTAGAGTCTGTCTTTGCGCGGTCAATACATGTGTTTGCACCAATCTCTACATCATCCTCGATAATCACGTTACCAAGCTGTGGAATCTTATCAAAACCACCCGCTGCATTTGGCGCAAAACCGAAACCGTCAGCACCAATAACAGCGCCTGCGTGGATGATACAACGGTTACCAACTGAGCAACCCTCATAGATTGTCACGCGAGGGAATAGGGTAGTGCCACTACCCACCTTTACATTGTCACCAACATAGCAGTGTGGATATATCTTTGCGCCATCACCTACAACAGCTCCCGCCTCAATTACAGCGAAGTCGCCGATATAGCAGTTCTGGCCAATTGTCGCCTTCTCTGAGATAGAAGCGCGATCAGATACGCCACTCTTCTGCGGTTTCATCGCCTGATACATCTGCAACAGCTGTAGCACGCAAGCACCGACATTGTCAACCTTAATCATTGTCGCTGCCACCTCTTGCTTGGGCTCAAAGCTCTTGTCCACAAGCACGATAGAGCACTGTGTGGTATATAGATATTGCTCGTATTTCGGATTTGAGAGGTATGCAAGACCACCCGCCTTGCCATCTTCAATAGAAGAAACAGTGTGTACTGCGGCACTCTTGTCGCCCACAACCTCACCGGAAACAAGTCCGGCAATCATCTCTGCTGTAAAATTCATAACTATCTTACTATATAATCTGTTCTATAAATAGTCCTTAATATTAATTCCTTCCGGCATAAACTCTGATACGTCGTGACCAAACGAGAGCAACTCGCGCACGATGCTTGATGAGATGTGTGCATACTCATCCGGCGTTACGAGCATAACTGTAGTAAGTTCCGGAAAGATACGACGGTTTGTCGCCTCGATAGAGCGCTCAAAGTTGAAATCTGTCGTATTTCGGATGCCACGAATCATAGCTACAGCCCCAACCTGACGCGCAAAATCACCTGTAAGGCAACTGTATGATGCCACCTTAACGCGCTCGTCTGCTGCATAGCGGTCAGCAATGAGCTTTATGCGCTGCTCGGTAGTGAGCAGACCTCGCTTAGAGATATTGTCGCCTACGGCAATTACAATCTCGTCAAAGAGTCTTAATGCTCCGTCAACGAGTGACTCATGACCACGTGTAAAGGGGTCAAACGAGCCTGGGAATAGTGCAATTCTTTTCATATTAACTACAAAGGTAGATAAAAATGGGAACTTTCCAAAGAAAATCCCCATTTGAATACCTATATTAATATAGTTATGCTACTTCATATACTCGAAGTCAACACCCGAAGTAAGAGATGTAGTCTTGACTGCATTTGTCATAGAGAGGCTGTTGAACTGGATTGTTGAGACAAAGAGTACCAGGTGGCAATTCTCTGTCTTCCAGCTTGGGTCGAGCTCCATGACAAAGAGGTGGTCTGCACGATCTCCCTTAGTGATTGTACCCAAAGAGTGGCCCATGAAGTTTGTCGTGTTGCTATCTGCAATACGAACAACATTCTCATGAACGTCGATGTAGTCATCCTTCATGTCGGTATAGTTGCTCTGAAGAGCATGCAAGTCGCTCTCTACAAGCCAAGCACCGATATAGTACTCGCTTGTGTGAGATACCTTTACAGATGCACGAACAAGCAACATGTTGTCTTTCAGCTCTGTACGAGCAGCAATACCTGCTCTGGCCTCTGACTTCATTGCGCCCTCAATTGCACCCATAAGGTTAGCAACGTTTCGCTCAACCTGAGAGTTCTGGATGCCGGTAGTAAGGTTGCACAGCACATACGGATAGCTACCTGTTGTGTTGAGGATATTTGACAAGTCGCGTCCGTCAGGCATCACTACCTTGAATACATCACCGTTGTGTACAGCGGTGTGGATAAACTTGTCTTTGTATGTAGGGTCCTCAAACATGTAGTGGAACGCCGCAATCATGTAAGGGCAGTTTCCGCACCATGTACCGGTAAACTGGGTGAAGAGCGCACGATGAGTAAAGTTTGTATTGCTTGGCTCTGCATCGGCAGGACGAGAAGGGATATTTGAGGTTACGGCAGTGATAGCAACCGGAGTCTCACGAGTATTCTTGGTCTTGTAACCAAACCAGAACTCTCTTGTGCCGGCCTTGTTAGGCGAGTATGCAATCAGTACATAATCAGTACCATTCTCATCTGTTGCTACAACATAAGAGAACTCGCTGCCAACGGTATTATCCTCATCAATCTCAATTTTAGTGTCATTTGCAGCGTCATAGATACTTACCTTGCGAATCTCATCAGCAGAGAGTACTTTGCCGTCATAGCGAATGATAAATGCTGCATAGCTCTTGCCAACCTGGATAAGATTTGTCGAAAGAACTGCACTCAGACCGCTCTCCTCCTTAGTGTTCAAATCCAAATCCTGCACGGCGCTAATCTCGATAGTCTCACTACGATACTCTCCATAGATAACATAGAATGTATGTTTGCCGATGGCAAATGTCGAGAAAGACATATCGTCCAAAGCCTCGTTGGTCTGAGCATTGTAGAGGGTTGACTGAGCAGTTACATCCTCTCCGTTGAGTAGCGCGCGGAAAATAGCGATATCCTCGCCATTTGCAATGATTACATTTGCTGAAACCTCGGCCTTGAAGCCCGAAGTATTCTCTACTTCTGCCTCCTCGCCAAAGCCCTTGCCATAGAGACATGAGGTTGCCAAAGCGGCGATGAAGAGGAGTGATAAAATATTGAGTATCTTTTTCATATTTGCTTAGAATGAAGAGGTTACAGCAATGTTAATTCCATTGTACTCAGGAGAGTAGCGACATACACCGCCTGAGCAGATATATCCTGCGCGGTTTCTGCCGTAGCTGAGCTGAATACGTGTACGCTTGATAGTGTAGCTACCGCCGATAGAGTAGTAGTTCTTCTTTGTGCCCTTATATACACCGTTCTTGTCTGTGCGACCGAGGTTGTACATATCGCTCACAAATACGCTCCATCTTGGTGCCATATTGAACTCAACCAGACCTGCTACCCAGTCGCCCTCATACTCACCCGAAAGCAGGTACTGAGCCTCTGCACGCAGTGACTTCTTGCGGTCAAACTTGTACTGAACATCTGCAACGAAGATGTTAGATACATAGGTGCGGTGGTGAGCACCGTGGTATGGATTCCACTCCTGGAATGAGTAGAGGAAGGTTGTCTTGAGCTTCTTGCCCCACTGACGCTCAACATCGAAGTTGATATCCTGCCACAAAAGCTCATTGTTGCCACTCTTTGACTGACTCTTGTGCAGAGTGTAGTATGTTGAGTAGTTGAGGTGGAGGTTCCAATAACGGTAGCGGTTGCTTGGACTACGATATGAGTAGTAGAAGTCAGCCTGACCACCAATCTCACCCTCGGCATTTACCTGATAAGGGTTGAGGTTGGCAAGCATGTAGGTGTATTGACGAGTGAGTGCTGGGAGGTAGTTGAGCGTATTGCCTGTACCTGCGCCGTTGATAGTCAGAGGTGTGGCCATTCTCTCAAGCATACGACCCATAGCAGTAAAGCTAAAGCCGCCATTTGCATAGCCTACCTCTCCGTAGATTGCCTGACCTTTGTGGCCGTCAGTAGTAACGGCAAAGTCGCGACCCTTGCCAACATACTCGCCACGCAGAGTAAAGCCCGCCATGTCGAAGTTTACACGTGCAGAGTACATGTTGAGCAGATTCTCTGCAGTAGTGGCGCCAATAGCCTCGTATCGGTTTGCGTAGCTACCTTCAACAAAGAGTGCGCCCTGCTTAAAGCCGAACATATCACCCAGCGAGAGACTTAGGTCGGCACCGCCACTCCAACCAGTCTGATAGTTGGTGTAGAGGCGAGGACGACCGTAGAGTGCCTTTACGGCAACATAGTTGCCGATGTTTGCTGTGACGCGAGCACCGAGCAGACCATTGTTAAAGCCCAACTGGCGATCCTCAAAGGTACGGAAGATGAGTCCGTTACCGAACTGGTCGAACAGATTGCCGACAGTTACAGAGTAGCTCTTGTCCTTCCACTGTGCATATGCCTGCGGAATGAGTACCTTGAATAGGTTGCCGTAGTTGCCAATCTCGTAACCCTGCAGAGCAGGCAGATAGGTCTCTACCTGGATGCCCGCAGAGAAACGGTCAACAGCATAGTCAACCTTTATGTAGTCGTTTGAGCCGAAGTGTGTGTCAGGGGCTGGTGTAGAGAGCGCCTTGTCGTTGAAATAGACGATATTGTTGCTCTCAATACTACCGGAGATTACGCCACCCTTCTCGCCCAAGCTAATCTGCGCAGAGGCAGAGATTGCAGCAGAAAAAGCAACGACCGAGATGATAAATTTCTTCATAATTACTTCTTCTTCTTAGAGATTGCGATAACCTTGTCAATAAGCTCCTGCTCACTTCCTGGAGTGTAACCGGTGTGTGAATAGACGATATTACCCTTGCTATCGACAACAAAGCTCTGAGGTGTAAGCGATACGTTCATCGCACGCTTCAAGTCCTGGTTAGCGTCAAACAGACAGACAAAGGAGTCCTTAAATACGTTAGCCTTAGCCTTAGCAGTCGCCTTCAAACGAGCATCGTCAACAGATACGGCTACAACCTCAAAGTCTGCCTCTGCCTTCCAATCCTCAATCTGGTCAAGGATGGTCATCAGCTCCTGAATACATGGCTTGCAGGTGATAGACCAGTAGCAGATAATCAGAGGCTTGCCGGTAAGCTCTCGAACTGAGATAATCTTACCATCCTCATTCTCGACCTTTACGTCTGGAAGTTGCTGAGCAGATGCTGAGAGTACAGCTACTGCTGCAAGGATAAGACAAAATAGCTTTTTCATATTGTGCAGTGTATTAAAAACACGCCATTGACTCCCCTTGTAGAGGCGCCAATGGCGATATTGAACAGTGTATTAGTTGCGACCAAGGCGCTTCTGAGAGAACTGCTCGCAGTTTGCGTTGAACTGCTCTGCAGAGAGAACGCGGTAGTTAACCTTCTCAGCAGCAGTAACCTTCTCAGTTGCAGGGATAGCTGTACGGCTCTTAGGAGCAGTTACACCCTTAACCTCATACAAGCCCTTAATCTCGCCACCCTTAACAGCAGCAGGAGCAGCTACAGCTGGCTTAGCAGCACCGTTACGTGTGAGAACGATTGGAGCGATGATGCGGCTGTAGAACTGCATCTGACCATTGTAATAGCGGCCAGTGTTTGGATAGAAGTCCTCAGTTACGGTCTTCTCCAAGCCATTATCATCAATTGTCTTGTATGTGTACTTAACAGGATTGATAGTAATGGTGTTCTTGTCAGCTGAGATAGTTACAGGGAAGTGACCATTTGCGATATTGCCCTCGCTGTTACGCATGTATGGCAGGTATGTGTTAGCGCTTGCGCCAACGAACTGATATACATAGTCAAGCCACTGTGACATAGGTGCGAAGTACTCTGTGTTGAATGGTGCAGTAACAGTACCATCAGCAGCCACCTCAAGATACCACTTTGGACCGAAGTCAAATACCGGAGACTCGAAGTTGTAAGCAGAGTATGTGTCAGCATCTGCAATGAACAGGTCGTATGGAGATGCATACTTAGTAGATATCTTGCCATCCGGCTTGTCGTTGTGCTCAGGAACAGAGCAAGAGATCTTATCAGCGTCGTACTCCAACTCAAAGCCCTGGCAGAGGATACGGTTCTGACCGCGAGTTGCAGCGTTGAAGTCATCAACAGTAGTCTTGAACTGGTTGTAAACAGCATCAACCTGCTCCTTAGTCTTGAGTGATGAAGAGTTGAAGAAGAGCTGGTAAACCTCGTCAGGAAGAGTTGCCTCATAGCCAACATCACCGATAACTACCTTGCTTGAGATCTGCTCAGTAGCCTGAACGATGTAGTTGTTCTCATCCTCATCACTACCAACGATAGTGTACTTGCCATCATTCTTGTAGTTCTTACCGCAGTCGTGGTTGTTGTCACCAGGAGTCTTGCAGTAGTGGTAGTGGTTGTACTGGATAGTTGTAGTAGCAGTCCACTCACCCTTAAGCTCCTCGAAGAGAGGTGAATTTACAGCAGTTGCGAATGGCTCCTTAACTGAACGGTTCTCGCCTACAGCGTAAGAGATAGTACCCTCGTCGTTCATTACACGAATACCAACGAATGTATTTGCATCTGCACGGCTGTCAAAACGAAGGTTGAAACCTGCAGGAGAGTTGATAGCTGCAACCTCCTCAGCAGTAAAATCTGCACCGTAAGAGCCGATAAGAACCTCCAATGCCTCAGCATCAGAGTAGCCAGCCTTGATGTACTGGTTGTAAGCAGACATCCACTCACGCTCGTAGTTAGCGATGTACTTAACATTCAGAGCATCGCCGCTCTCACACTTGAGGTTGAACCAAACCTGATTCCAAACATTCTCACCCTCAGGGTTGTTAATGCCGGTAACAGATGCCTTTGGAGCCTCTTTAGTTGGCTTAGGGAGCTTGAACTTGTGGGTTACATAAGACTGCTTAGAACCTGTCTCATTACCCAAAGAGGTGATGTGGAGGGTGTACTCGGTGTTCTGCTTCATACCGCTGTAGAAGAGGTCCTCAAGAACGATGTCGGTCTTGCCGAAACCGGTCATAGATACGCTGTTCATGAACGCGTGGTAAGAGGTGATGTACCACTGCATGTAGCTTACCTTGTTGTCAAGCAGTGGGAGAATCTCCATGTGGAGATCTGGTGGGATGATAGCGTAGCAGAAACCGTAGATGCCACTTGTAGGGTTGATAGTGATGGTTCCGCCACGTGGAGTGAGGTTCATAGTAACCTCAGGCTTTGCGCTCATCTTAGATGGAGCCTTTGACTCTACGTAGTCACGACGGTAGTAACCGCTCCAGTAGTTCTTCTGATCTGGGAGCTTTGAATATCCGCTTGCGATATAGTCCTTCCAGTAGTTGTCAGTGTCGAAGAGTGGCGTGTAGTAACCGTCACCCCAGCCCCAGTGGTTGTTAGTATCCCAAGAGAACTCGCCGAGGATGAAGTACATTGGCTGACCAGGAACGATTGGGCTGTAGTATGTAGTGTCATCTACAGCAGGGTCGTTCACGAAACTGTTTTTCTCAGAGAATGTCCAAGTGGTTGACTCAGTGATGTAGTTGTGATAATACTCGTCGTTAAGACAGATCATATCTGCATCAGAGAAACCAGTGCTGTTCATGTAGTACTGAGGAAGCTCAACAAGACCCCACTTAATAACGTTGCCTGCCTGAACCTTGTCAGTAGGGTAGTTGAAGTGTGCAGAGAACTGCATGTAGTCGATGTCGTAGAATGAGAGCTCGTCTGTAAACTCAGAGGTCTTGAGAGATACCTTTACGATGTTCTCACAGAACTCGTCCTCTACAGTTGCACCGGCGATAGATACAACATAATCCTTTGCAGGGCTAAGACCCTCTACAACAACAGTGTTCTCACCATCCTTACACTCGTAGCTTGTGCCCAAAGCAAAGATGATATCTGGAGTAAGCTCCTGAGCAGCACCAGCCTCGTCAACAGAGTATGCATACTGGCCAATGTTGAGGGTGGTGAGCTTAATCTCTGCTGTAGATGTGCCTACAGAGATAAGAGAAGCCTCCATCTTTACCTCCAGCTCTGGAGTTGGAGTTGGAGTCGGAGTTGGATCTGGCTCCGGATCTGGAACAGGATCAGGATCAACGCAAGCAACCATAGCGATTGTTGCAAATACCATCGCTAAACGCGAAAGGATGAAATTGAATTTTTTCATAAGAAATGTAAAATAATTATGTATTAAGTAGTTAGTAACTGTTTAACGGTGCAAGATACGACAAAAAATCGGTTTTATATGGCAATTTGTATGAAAAAAAATATCCGATTTTAGACATCGGATATAACTTATTGATTATTAAGTATTTACAAAGTGGTTTTTACTGCACGACAACCTGCTTTACAATCTCTATCCCTGCGCGTGCATTAATTGCGCGCACGAGAGCATCGCGTTGCATCATTAGTTCTGACCTGATAACAGCCGATGTGACGTGGACATAAAGTGTGCCCTGCACAAACCTCACTTGACGTGTATATTCAGCCACAATTGGGCCGACAACCTCTCTCCAAGTGTTTGGCAGACCGCCCTCGGCAATCTTCGCCGCGATGTTTGGACTCTTGAAGAGTTGGTCAAATAGCTCGCCTATAGGTTGGGGATCTCTGCGTTTCATTCGCTGATAACTTTTCCGTATGTGACATCAAAAAGTTTGTAGTCGGCACCGCTATTTGCAAGCAGTCGCTCCATGCGCTCGTGGCTGCAATCGGTGATGACGATTTGACCGAAACTGTCGCTCGCAACAAGGGCGATGAGCTCGGCAACACGACTCTCGTCAAGCTTGTCAAAAACGTCGTCAAGGAGTAGTATCGGACGCTTTCCTGTCTGTTCGGCAATTATCTGATACTGAGCGAGTTTGAGAGCGATGATAAAGGACTTCTGCTGACCTTGTGAACCATATTTTCGCAGCGGCACATCGCCAATTGTAAAGAGTATTTCGTCACGGTGAATACCGACAGTTGTGTGGCCCAAAATGCAATCCTTTTCGCGCGATTTTAGTAGCAAATCTGTCAACTCGCCCTCCTCCAAATCTGTGCGATAGGCGAGTGATACACTCTCGCGGTCACCGGAGAGGATTTTGTAGTACTGAGCCACAATTGGCTGCAGACGAGCCGTCATCTCCTTGCGGCGCTCGAAGATTTTTGTTGCAGCGCTTGCAAGTTGCATGTCGTAGATAAGGAGCATCTGCTCATCAGAGCCGATTTTGAGATATTTGTTTCGCTCGGCAAGTGCGCCATTGTAGCGAATCATCGCAGCTAAATAGTCGCGGTCAAATTGAGATATAAAGGCGTTGATATAGCGTCTGCGCTCCTCTGCCGAGTCGCTGATAAGCATTGAATCTGCGGGTGAGACAATCACTGCGGGAATAAGACCTACATGGTCAGAGAATCGCTCGTATGCCTTGCCGTTACGCTTGATAATCTTCTGATTACCACGGTTGTATGTGCATACAATCTGCTCCTTGCGCTCATCCTCGTTGCTAAATGTGCCGTCAATGACAAAGAACTCCTCGCCATGGAGCACACACTGCGAATCGCTCATGCCCAACGCCGACTTGCACATGGCAAGGTAGTGTATGGCATCAACGATATTTGTCTTGCACGTACCATTATCGCCGACAAAGCAATTTATGCCCTGCTCGAACTCGATATCCTGCTGTGCAAGATTCTTGAAATTTATCAGTGATAGCTTTTTAAGCCTCATATTCAATCTATATTCTACACGTTTTTCCGTCCAAAGATACGAAAAAGTGGCGAACATTCGATATTTTTCAAAAAAAAGTGTGTAAAAGATGGATTATTGCGTAAAAAATTTTACTTTTGCAGTTTGAAGACGAAAATTAACAAAAAACAAATAAAAGAGAGAAACACTATGACAAAAATTCAGAATCCTCAGGATGCAGCAGTTGTTGAGGCTGTTAGCAAGACAGAGCAGTTCTTCCAGGAGAATGGAAAGAAGGTTGTTATCGCATTGGTAGCCGTTGTAGCTGTTGCAGTTGCAGGCTATCTCTACAAGAGCCTTGTAGTTGATGCAAACGCAGTTAAGGCATCAGAGCTTATCGTTGAGGCTCAGGATCGTTTCGGCGTTGAGAATCCAGACTTCGCACTCGCACTTAATGGTGACGAGAATGGCGCTGGTTTCCTTGATGTAGTTGAGCAGTATGGTTCTACCGCTGCTGGTAACCTCGCAAAGCACTACGCAGGTATTTGCTACCTTCGTCTTGGTGATTTGGAGAATGCAGAGAAGTATCTTGCAATGTATGATGCAGTAGATGAGCTTCCTGCAGAGATTATTAATGCTCAGAACCTCGGTTTGCGTGGTGATGTAGCTGTTGAGAAGGGTGAGTATGAGGCTGCAGCTGCTCTTTATAAGAAGGCTGTTGCTGCTTCTGCAAACATCTACACTGCTCCACTCTATCTCTACAAGCAGCTCCTCGCTTATGCAGCACTTGGTAATAAGGCTGAGGCCCTCAAGTGTCTTGAGGCTCTTCAGGCTGATTACGCTACCTCTTCAGAGGCACGCGAGGCTGAGAAGGTTGTTGGAACTTTGTAAAGTTCAAATAGTAAAGTATTAAGGTTAATAACAGAGGGGAGTTGGGAGTGGTACTCTCAACTCCCTGAGTTTTTGTAAAACTTGTCGAAAGGTTATTGTCGCTATGATATCTCCATCAGAAATACGTGTCGGCATCGTCGCAGAGGAGGGACTTGATATATGGTCTGCACTTACCTGTCTTAAGCAGAGTGGCTGCACCGATAATAATATCATTGTTAAGTATGTTCCGTCATTCCAGCTGGCATTAGCTGCGCTCTTCTTTGCAGAATATACAGATGTGGATTGTACTGTTGTAATCGGTAGAGAGTATAGCGAACCAATCGCCTCTGCACTGCTCAATCTGCAGATTCAGTGGAATATGCCTATCGACTACGCACTCTCTCCTGCACTCGATTGCGCCGCAGTTGTAAAGATGGTGCAACTCCAAAGCTCAATGGCCGAGGAGGCAAATGCTGTACCAGACCGCAAACCTCAGATTTTGGCATAGAAGTCGAATAGCTAAAAGCAAATAGTCCGTCGAAATCTCGACGGACTATTTCTTTAGAATATCACCACTACGCGGTTCTGCTCTTTGTGCTTGAATGGAAGGTTTGTAGTGCCACCGCTTTTCCACTCGAGTTGGGACTCATCAACGCCCTTTGAGAGTAGGTAGTCGTATGCAAGGCGGGCGCGCTTGGCAGCAAGGCGGAGGTTGTTCTTTTCGGCTCCGGTTTGAGGGTCGGCAAAGCCCTCAATGCGGAATACTCGGTCTTTGTCGCTCTTTTTGATATGTTCGGCCAGCAGGTCAAGGCGAGCCTTATTGTCTGCGCTCAAGACGCCATATCCGTAGAGGTAGAAGAGAATCTCGTTGTAGTTATCGGTAGCTATAGCCTCTTGCGCATTTGCGGCTTGAATATTCTGCTCGGCAATCTGCTGCTGCTCTACCTGAATCTCCTTCTTATACTCCGTAATCTTAACAGTCGCACTCTTTAGCTGCTCCGATTGCTTGGCATTTAGCTCCATAAGTCGCTTGTTTTCTGCCGAAATAGTTTCGATTTTGGCCTCTGCCTCACCAATTATAGCCAACATAGCTGCCACCTCGTCATCTGTAGCACCAACGCGGTTAAAGGTGCGCTTGTTGAAGCGGTAGGTTACGCCGATGTAGCAGTTAAGGGCGTTAAATCGAGGTGTTTTGATGGTCGGCTGTGGGAAGAGACCTGCACGAGCAAGGGCATAATTGACTGTAAGATCGATAGATAGCGACTGGCTGATATTGAAGCGGTTTTGCAATCCCACAGTGGCGGCAAACTCTGTTTTGCGTGTGTTGCTGTGGTTGAAACTTGTCATCGCCACGCCGGCACCAGTTGTTAGGATTGCGTTGTAGAGTCGCCAGTCACGATAACCACCAATCCAGTTGCTTAGGTTGATGGTAAGGTCGGGATGGATAAAGAGTAGCGAGGTGTTGACATCGCTGTTCTCGGGGTTGAGGTAGTTGATTTTACCGCCCTCAACGGCTAATCGCATACCGAATACGGGGTGTATCCACTTACCAACCCCCAGGTAGCCAACGCCCTGCCATGCATCACCAATCTTGCTGCCCGTGCCGAGCATGAACGATAGTCCTGCACCGCCCTGAATCTCCCAATTATCCCAAAAACGGTTCGATACAAAGCCCGCAATGTGGGTGTTGGGCTGCTCCTCAATCACTGTAATCTCTTGTGCGGTAGCTGAAAGTGTAGCTATTGCCGCAATAAGTGTAAAAATCTTTTTCATAAGCATCAAATGTTAGATGCCTATGTAGTTGCACAAATTGTGCTAAACTTTTTTCTACCCCTTATTATGCACAAAAATGAGGGCGTCCAGATATTTGGAACGCCCTCGTTGATCTATAGTTGCTATCTACTAACCGCACTTAGAGTAGCCGCAGCTCATACAGGTGAGGCATCCGTTCTGGTATGCCATATTCTCCTGGCCACACTGTGGACACTTGCCCTTTGAACGGGTACCATCCTCAATGTACTGCTTCAAAGCGCGCTTTACGCCATTCTTCCAAGTGTTGATGTTCTCGTCATCAAGGTGCAGACCATCGATAAGTGAAACAACCTTGTCGATAGGCATGTTGTAGCGCAGAACACCTGAGATGAGCTTAGCGTAGTTCCAGAAGCTCTCGTTGAAGAGACGAGAGATACCACCGATAGTGTTTGTATAACCGTAGCGGTCGGTGTACTGGAAGTCGTAACGCTTTGTGCCGTCATCCTCGCGAACCTTGAGAATGTTACCCTTAGTAATCTTTGGAGGGATGTACATTGCGTCATCCTCAATCTTACCGGTGAAAATCTCGTATGGGTGACCCTCGAGAATACCTACGAATGCAATCCAATCCTCCTTGCCGTTCTTGAAACGTACAACCTCTGCAGGGATTGACTTAGGACGGCGGTTGGTCTGTGTAGGGGTCTCGCATTTAGGTGTCTCCTTCTTAGACTTCTTGTCAACAAGCACGCCCGCACGACAACCGTCACGATATACAGTAACACCCTTACAGCCACACTCCCAAGCTGTGCGATATACATCGGCAACAAGCTCCTCAGAGACGTTATTTGGGAGGTTTACGGTTACAGAGATAGAGTGGTCAACCCACTTCTGAATAGCGCCCTGCATGCGAACCTTTGCAACCCAGTCGATATCGTTGGCTGTTGCGCGGTTGTATGGAGATGCTGCAACCCACTTGTCGAGCTCCTCGTCAGAGATTGTCTGCAGGCGAGTAGTGTCGTAGCCGTTGATAGTAAGCCAGTCAACAAACTTGTGGTGATATACATTGTACTCCTCGAAAGAGTTGCCCTGCTCGTCAACAAATGTTGCAACAACATTGTGGTCAGAAGGGTTGATCTTACGACGACGCTTATATACAGGACGGAATACAGGCTCAATACCTGAAGTTGTCTGTGACATGAGCGATGTTGTGCCGGTAGGTGCGATTGTAAGCATTGCGATGTTACGACGACCATACTTGAGCATATTCTCATAGAGAGACTTGTCAGCCTCGCGCAGACGAGCAATCATAGGGTTGTTCTTCTCCTTCTCAGCATCGAATACCTCGAATGCACCACGGTCGCGAGCCATCATTACAGATGCGCGGTATGCCTCTACAGCAAGGGTCTTGTGAACCTCAACTGCGAACTTGAGAGCCTTCTCAGATCCGTAACGCAGACCGAGCGCAGCGAGCATATCGCCCTCAGCTGTAATACCCAGACCTGTACGACGACCCTTCAGAGCCATATCCTTAATCTTCTTCCAAAGGTTAGTCTCAACCTGACGAACGTCAGCATCCTCTGGATCAGACTCAATCTTTGTAATAATCTGCTCAACCTTCTCGAGCTCAAGGTCGATAATGTCATCCATCATGTGCATTGCCTTGTGGATGTGCTCCTTGAACAGCTCGAAGTTGAATGTAGCCTCCTTAGTAAATGGATTCTCTACGTAGCTGAAGAGGTTGATTGCGAGCAGACGGCAACTGTCATAAGGACAGAGCGGAATCTCGCCACAAGGGTTTGTTGAGACAGTTGTAAAGCCCTGATCAGCATAGCAGTCAGGCACTGACTCGCGGATGATTGTATCCCAGAAGAGTACTCCCGGCTCTGCAGACTTCCACGCGTTGTGGATAATCTTGCCCCAGAGCTTGCGAGCGTCGATGTGCTGTACATACTTTGGCTGTGCAGCGTTGATTGGGAACTGCTGAGTATATGTGCGACCATCGATAGCTGCGCGCATAAACTCATCATCAATCTTGATAGATACATTGGCGCCAGTAACCTTGTTTGTGTCGAGCTTTGCGTCGATAAAGTTCTCAGCATCAGGGTGCTTGATTGACAGTGAGAGCATCAGCGCGCCACGACGACCATCCTGAGCCACCTCGCGGGTAGAGTTTGAGTAACGCTCCATAAATGGAACGATACCTGTCGATGTGAGTGCTGAGTTGAGCACTGGGCTACCTGAAGGACGGATGTGTGACAAGTCGTGACCAACACCACCACGGCGCTTCATAAGCTGTACCTGCTCCTCATCCATGCGGAAGATACCGCCATAAGAGTCAGCCGGATTCTTGTGACCAATAACAAAGCAGTTAGAGAGAGATGCTACCTGGAAGTTGTTTCCGATACCGGTCATCGGACCACCCTGAGGGATGATGTAACGGAAGTGGTCGAGCAGCTCGAAAATCTGAGCCTTTGACAGCGGATTGGCGTACTTATTCTCAATACGCTCCAACTCAGTAGCAATACGCTCGTGCATCTGTGTTGGTGTAGATTCGTAGATGTTGCCGTAGGAGTCCTTGAGGGCATACTTGCTCACCCACACTGTGGCAGCGAGCTCGTCACCTGCGAAATACTCCTTAGAGGCCGCTACAGCATCTGCGTACTCTACCTTTTTAGTTGTTTTATTCATAATATATCAGTTTTATTTAATTTGTATCATATTTAGGCGAAAATAGCCCCTCGAAAGGGACTACTTAATTCTGATATTTTCCACTACAAAAGTATGTCTTTTTTGTCGAATAGCCAAAAAATTTCGCATCGTAATTTTTGACAACTTATTAACACTTTTGAAAAAGCGCGGTCCTATGTATCTGTGGCGCTATTTTTACTTGTGAAAATTTTTTGGAGTGCGAAGAGTAAGCTCAACAATACGGCGAACAATGGCAGCGCGCTGCTTGTCGTTGACGTTATAGTAGTAGCGATTTGATGATTTATCCTCTGTAAAATCGGTGATACTCTTCTGATCTACAGTAACATAGCCGCTTTTTGAGAGGCTTGCATAACCCTTGTGGCCCTCTACGGCAAACAGTACAGCGGTCGGATCCCACAGCGGACGGTTGTACGGCATCTGGGCGTAGTAGTTGAATGATACTACCAGCGGGTGGTTCTCGATATACTTGAAACCATCCTCGACTGTCTGGTATGGATAGAGGGTACTTTTGCCCAAAGCATAGTCGGTAAAGTACATTGGTACAGGGCACTGAGCGATAAATCGTACGGCTGCAAAGTGGTCTTTATAAATATTGTACTCCTTTTTGCGCTCGTGGAAGTTACCCGCCATAATTACAACCTTGTCGGCCTTCTGCTCCATGAGTGTTTTGCCGTCAAGAGGAGAGTACTCGTCACCCTTTGACTCAAGGAGGCGAGCCATATTGGTAGAGAAACCGACAGTGACAAATGTTACGCTCTTATCTGGTTGTGAGGCAAGCAGTTTACGGATGAGTTTATAGCCGTCGGCAACTGCATCCCAATCGGTGATGGTGTGGGGGTAGTTGTGCGCAGAGACTGTATAGTCGGCGTAGTTGAGCTTGCTGTCTGTGCACTCGTAGCCCTCCTCGGGGTATGTCTTGACGATACCGACAGGGATATCTGGGTAACCATAGATGGTGTTCATTGCGTCAATAAACTTGACACTGCCCAGCTCGCGCTTGCTTGATATAATACCGAGCAGTTCGATAGCCCCTTCGTCCATATATTTGTAGAACATGTCGAGTGCAACAACGTCATCTACATCGTTGCCCATATCTGTGTCGAAGATTATCTTGATAGGCTTGGCAGCGCCTATAGAGAAGATTGTACAAAGTAGTACGGCCAGTAGTGCGATAGTTTTTTTCATAGGTATAGAGTTTGTTTGCTACAAAGTTACGATTTTTGCTATATTTTACCTACTTTTGTAGTAATATTTTTCGGAAATTATGACAGCTCTATATCCACATATAGTCTATGGCCCGGTTCGCTCTCGCAGGTTGGGTCTATCGCTTGGAGTCAATCTATTGCCACTTGAGGCGAAGTTGTGTACATTTGACTGCATCTATTGCGAGTGCGGTTGGAATGGTGACAATACCGGTTCGCGCCGTTTTAATGATAGGGAAGAGGTGGCAGCAGCCCTTGAGTCTGCACTAGTAGCAATGGCTGCAGAGGGTCAGTTGCCCGATGTGATTACATTTGCGGGCAATGGAGAGCCGACAATGCATCCGGAGTTTGAGGGTGTGATAGAGGATACGATAGCTCTGCGCGATAGGTATGCTCCATCTGCAAAGATATCGGTGCTCAGCAATGCTACGCAACTGCATCGAGCAGATGTTATCAGAGCTCTGGAGAGGGTGGATAATAACATTTTGAAGATAGACTCGCTTGACGAAGATGTGGCGAGGTTGATCAATAAGCCTTGCTGCAACTATTCCGTAGCAAATGTAGTTGAGCAGCTTAAACTCTTTAAGGGTAAGGTGATTGTGCAGACGATGTTCCTTAGGGGGGAGTATGAAGGCAAGAGGGTGGATAATACAACAGAAGAGCAGATTGTCGCTTGGCTTGATGCCTTGCGAGCAATTGCTCCTCAGTCTGTTATGGTCTATTCTATTGCGCGCGATACCCCATGCAAAACGCTGCAAAAGGTTGAGCGCGAAGAGTTAGAGCAGATTGCAGCACGAGTTGAAAGCCTCGGTATTGCCTGCTCGGTTGCCTAAAGGAAGTACTCGACTGCTGCATATACGGGCAGCAGGAAGATAAGCGCCAGAGCGATATATCCAAAGAATGACGGCATGCGAACGCCCTCCTTCTCTGCAATAGCCTTTACCATAAAGTTAGGGCCATTTCCGATATATGTCATCGAACCAAAATAGACTGCACCCATTGAAATGGCCTGCAGAATCTGAGGTGCAACACCCGCAATAAGCTCGTGGCTTGTTGTTGCAATACCCTGTGCCACGGTGTAGAAGGCTACGGCAGTCGGTGCATTGTCAAGGAATGAGGAGAGTGTACCGGTTGCGTAGTAGAACTCTCTTGCCTCAGTAAGGCCGAACATCGCAGCGTTGGCATTGAGGAATATCAACGCAGGTGTCATTGTAACAAATATACCTATAAATATAATAGCAACCTCTGTAATCGGCTCCCAGCTGAAGTGGTTATCTTCGCGGATTTTGCGCTTTGTCATCCTCAGTGAGAGGAAAATGATGGCAAGAAGTGCAATCTCTCGCAGGAACTTGATATATATAGGTGCATCGTGCTCGCCCATAGCCGGGATGGTAGATGGGTTGAGGAATGCAACACAGAGGACAATACCGATAAGCAGTATGAAGTTCTTTGCGCCCCTAATATTGATTGTAAAGCCCTCATCGTCCTGATAGTGGTGGTGAGGACGAATACCGATAGTCTCGCACTTGTGGTATCTCCAACTATCATATAGGTAGTAGCCTGTCAGTAGAATAGTTCCAACAGCAACCCACTGCGGATACATCTCCATAAACCAACTGAATGGCGCGCCACGAAGGTAGAGCAGAAAGAGTGGTGGGTCACCAAGTGGGGTAAGAATACCACCGCAGTTTGCAACAAGGGCGATAAATACAAATATTGTATGGACCTTATGCTCACGGTCACGATTCATCTCCAGCAGTGGACGAATAAGCAGCATAGCAGCGCCCGTGGTGCCGACAAATGAGGCCAATGCGTAGCCTAAAAATAGCATTGTTGTATTTACTGTCGGTGTGGCAACTGAGTTTATGGTAAGTTTAATACCTCCGGTAACCACAAAGAGCGAGCTCAATAATATAATAAAAGGTATATAGTCATAGAAGAGCTGATGTGACAACTCTGTTCCAAGACCGCAGCAGAAGAGGATGATGGATGTTGGGATAGAGAGCAGAAGTACAAAGAAGAGTTTGTTAGAGTTCTTCTCCCACTGTCTGCCTGCAATCAGAGGTGCTATGGCAATTGCCAGTAGCATTATAATAAATGGTATCAGTAACCAAACTGAAACACTCTCCATATTGAATTTTCTTAAGGTATGTTCTATAAATTAGGGAGTTAATTTTTCATTTTTGGCAAGCTCTGTTTCGGACGCTTTTGGGCCTATCTCGGCATCTTTTCCGACTTTTCTCTGTTACAATAGGCTATTGCGTTATAAAAAAGAGTTGGAAAACCTGCTCAAGATATCCTCAAAAATCACCTCGACCTAATTTGGAGAACCTACCTAAACCTAAAAACCGCTCGCAAAGGTAGCACCAAAATGGTGTCGTTGTTCTGAAAATATCAAAAAAATTTTTAGTATATATATAAAACGACCTTGAGGGCGAGTGATATGCCCTCAAGGTCAACTATTTAGTAAGAGAAGTTATAGCGCTTGCCTACAGATTCTCTACAGTGTAATCAACCATCTTTTGACGAATCAGCGTGGTGGCTGATGGCATCATAGAGTGGTTCTGGTCGGGATATACCATCATGTCATACTGCTTACCTGCGGCGTTGAGGCGGCGACACATCTCCATTGCGTTCTGGAAGTGTACATTGTCATCAGCCGTGCCGTGGATAATCAACAGACGGGTACGGTCAGAGAGTTTCTCTGCATGCGATAGTGGCGAGTTGTCGTCATATCCGCGTGGATTATCCTGCGGCAGACCATTGTATATCTCTGTATAGATAGTGTCGTAGTAGCGCCAAGAGGTTACTGGAGCAACGGCAATTGCCATCTTGAACAGCCCCTGACCATGAAGCGCGCAGTTAAGAGCCATAAAACCACCATAAGACCAGCCGTAGATGCCTATGCGGTCTTTGTCAACATATGGCAGTGTAGCGAGGTGGCGGGCAAAAGATATCTGATCTTCATACTCTGCATGTCCCAAATCGGCATATGTGCACTTCTTGAACTGCTCACCACGGAAGCCTGTGCCTCTACCGTCGCAGCAAGCCACGATATAACCGCGCTTTGTCAGTACATCCTCCCAGTCTGCACCCCAGCGGTTGCGAACAGATTGCGAGCCTGGACCTGAGTATTGTGTCAGCAGTACAGGGTAGGTCTTTGACGGGTCGTAATCATGAGGCATCTGAATGTAGTAGTTGAGTGTATCACCGCGCTCTGTGACAAACTGTCGGAACTGCTTTTGAACCAGAGTGCCGGCTGCAGCAACTGCTGCGCGACGGTCAGCAAGGGTATCTATGACAGAGCCGTTGCTGCTATTGACTGTAATGATGTTCGGAGTCTGAGCGTCAGTAAAGGTGCGGATATAGTACTTCATTCCATTCGAAGGGGCGATAAGATTGAATCCACCCTCCGGGGTTAGAAGCTTTTTACCCTTGCCATTGAGCTTGATAGAGTAGAGGTCACGACAAAGCTCCGAGCGCTCGGTTGAGGTGTAGTATATATTTTTGCCATCAAAACCGACAAGCGATGTAACCTCCCAGCGACCCGATGTAATTGCACCGATGCGACCCTTTGAAATAGAGTGCAGATATAGGTGCATCCAGCCGGCAGTTGTCTCCTCAAGAACGATAAAGCGGTCTGCGTCAACAAAGGTGATGGTCGCTCTGCTTGGACGCTCTACATAGCGAGGCGAAGATTCGCTGTAGATGACCTTCTGTGAGCCATCTGTGCGCTGCAGTACCACCTCAAAGTGGTTCTGAAGGCGGTTGACGCGATAGAAGGTGAGCTCGCCTGCGGCTGTCCAGTGCAGATTGAAGATATATTGGTCTGTGCACGGGCCGACATCTACTCGGCTCTTTGTTGCTGTAGCGATGTCATAGACCCAAAGCTCGACAACAGAGTTGCTATCGCCCGCCTTAGGGTATTTGAAGGAGTAGGCCTTGTTGTAGAGTTTGTCATCAAAGCGCATCATCTCAAAGGTTGGCACGGCACTCTCGTCAAATCTGAGGTAGGCAATCTTCTCTCCATCAGGTGAGAAGGCATAGGCGTTGGTAAAACCATACTCCTCCTCATATACCCAGTCAGAAGTGGCGTTGATAATTTTGTTCCACTCTCCGTCATCGGTTACAGCCGTGCTCTTTTTGTCGGCAATGGAGTAGATGTAGAGGTTGTTCTGCTTGCAGTATGCAAGTGTGCGGTTGTCGGGCGAGAAGGTGATGTCACGAACGGCCTTGAACGTAACATCCTCTCCTGCTCCGGTCAGCAGATAGTCTGCCGTAAAGGAGTGGCGGTAGATTGGCGATACGGTAGCAGCATTGGCAAGTAGCAGCATCTTCTCGTCAGTAGAATAGATGTAGTCAGCAACAGCAAAAGGTGCGGTATAGAGTACTGTGCGATTGTTGTTGTCTGCATATGCTGTGCGAACGATCTCTTTGCCGCTGAGGGTTGTGTAGTGCTCGCCATCTGCCATAGAGCGCAGGGATGCAATGCCGCTATTTGCGCGGCGAATCTTCAGAATATCTGCATAACGTGCTTGCACGCTAAAATTGGCAGCGATGATAACTATTACCACCGCTGCTAATCTCTTAAATGTCATCAACATTAAAATCGTAGTTTAGTCGTTTTCCTGTAATGAAGGTTGAGCTGTCGAACTTGTTGTTAAATTGATCGACCGTCACTCGCTGACTCTCCTTGTATGGCGGAGTGAGCAGATCGAAGTTGATAGCGTAGTTGATCGCCGTTTCGAGAATCTGTATCAACTGCTCGCGGTCAATCTCTGCCTTGCCAAAGGCGATAGCGCGCATGGATGTCTGACGCTTGCCCTCAACGAAGAACATGCGCTCACGGTTGATAAATATACGGCCAATCAGATATCCCTCATCGGCAGAACGCTTCTCCTTGAAAGAGTCGGAGAGGAAGTCGTATATCTCAATCATACCGCAGTAGCAGTTTGCCTTGTCGCTCTGAGCATAGCTGTTCTGCCAAATGATGTGGTTTGAGTCGAATTGGAAGATATCTGTGTGCATCTTAAAGATGAGCAGGTCAGATGCAATCTGCAACTGAGCCTCATGCTTGCCACGATCACGATACTCCAATCTTACACGGCGATCCACCTTGCCCTCAAGTGCATCCTCCATCTCTGAGGCCATCTCAAAGAGGGTGTCCTTCAGTAGATTAAAAACGGCAAATGTGTTGTCAAATACCCTCTGCTTGAGCATCGACTTCTCGGCAATGGTCGCCAGTATCTTTTCACGAAGTGGTTGTGTGGTCATGGTGTGAACTTTTATTTGTGTCCCAGTTTGTAACGTATAGCCTCAAGCATATCAGATACGGTCAGCTCCAAATCCCACTTTGGCTTCCAACCCCACTCCTCGCGAGCACAGCTGTCATCGAGGTAGTTTGGCCAGCTACGAGAGATCTGATCCTTTACAGGGTCAATGTCGTAATCCATTGTAAACTCAGGGATGTGCTTTCTAATCTCTGCGGCGATAATCTCCGGCGTAAAGCTCATAGATGCCACGTTGAAGCTGTTGCGGTGAACAAGCTTTGCGGGGTCAGCCTCCATCAGCTCAACGATTGCGCGCAGAGCATCCGGCATGTAGATCATATCCATATAGACATCGCTCGGAACGGCACATGTATATTTGCCGCTACGAATAGCCTCGTAGAAGATCTCAACAGCATAGTCTGTAGTACCACCACCAGGCAGAGTCTTGTTTGAGATGATGCCTGGGAAGCGCAGTGAACGGGTGTCAATGCCATACTTCTGAGAGTAGTAGTTGCTCAAAAGCTCACCTGTAACCTTGCAAATACCGTAGATAGTTGTCGGCTGCATGATAGTATCCTGAGGAGTTCCATCCTTTGGTGATGTTGGACCAAATGCACCGATAGAAGATGGGGTAAAGACCGCACAGTGGTGCTGACGGGCAACCTCCAACGCATTTAACAGTGCACCCATATTTACACCCCAAGCCATCTGAGGATTTCGCTCTCCAACTGCAGAGAGGAGCGCAACAAGGTTAAAGATGGTGTCAATATTGTGACGAGCCACAACAGAGGCCATGTTGGTAGGGTTGAGCGCATCCAATACCTCAAAAGGACCATCCTCAGCAAGGCTTTTGCACTCGCGAACATCTGTCGCAACAACGTTGTGAGCTCCATAAACAGAGCGCAAATATGGCACCAACTCCGAACCAATCTGTCCACCGGCACCGACAACAAGAATCTTCTTCATAAGTCTTTAGTAAATATTAAAACATGGCTAATTTACCAATGTCCATAATCTCCACAAAGTTAAGTTTTTTACCCAAAAACTCCAAACAATTTCAGCGAGATTTTGCTACGCGAATAGCAATTAACTGCAATTTTGCCTCTAATTACTACTTGCTCGCGCCGTAAACCACCCTGTGGGGGTTTACATTGGGTAGGGGAGTTGGACCTTTTGATAATCTTTACTACCTTTGTGTGGCTAAGAATATCAGATATGAAAAATTTCAGTATAAGAGCAATTCTGCTGTTGCTGCTTGTTTTTGTTTGCGCAACAAGCTACGCAACCACCACCGAAGAGGTTACAAAGAAGATAGAGGAGATTACAGCAAACTATAAAGATACAAAGGGCGTTGAGGTGGTCTCTGTAACCAAAGGTAACGGACTCGAACTTATTAAAATGATGCTCAAGAAGCAGTTTGGTAAGGAGTTTATGCGTGGCGTGACAAGCATTACCGTTATCGGCTATAGCGACGCCACAGAGGTGGTAAGTAATTCGCTGCGCAAGGATTTGGATACATTCACCTCGATTCTCGAGGAGTTTGACCTGAGTGGCAATAAGGACTTTTCGCAAAATGACTATGTTCGCTGCTTCGCCCACAAAGCTGAGGATGGAACACTCTCCGACTTTGTTGTTGCAATGGAGAAAGACTCTTTAAAGATGGTGGTCTATATGGCGGGTAAGATTATTGTAGAGAAGTAGAGCTGCTTATGTTCCAAATAAAAAGGGCTGTTCAACAATGTTGGACAGCCCTTTTTCTGCTCGCCAATTTGGTAATAATGGCTAAAAATAATACTTTTGCGTAAAGCATACGGATAATATTATGAAGGCTCTACACTTTGGCGCAGGCAAAATTGGCCGCGGATTTATCGGCGCACTACTCCGACAATCGGGGTATAGTGTGCTCTTTGCCGATGCTCTGCCTGGGGTAGTAGAAGCTATAAACCGCGATGGCGGTTATAATGTGCATCTTGTTGGTAGTCAGTCTGTTGTTCAGCGTATAGATGGTGTTTCAGCCGTTGATGCATCTTCAGATTTGGCCGTTGAACAGATTGTTCAAGCCGATATAATTACTACAGCCGTAAGTATGACCCGCCTTGCTGATGTTGCAGCGGTTGTTGCTCGCGGTTTGGAGAGGAGATATGCTGCGGGCGTAACAAAACCGATTAATATCCTCTGCTGCGAGAATGGCATCCGCGTAACGAGCCACCTTCGAGCACTTGTCGCAGGGCTTGTAGACTTGAATGTCGTTGGGAAAAATGTGGGTTTTGTTGACTGCTGCGTGGATAGAATTGTGCCGATAATTACGATGGAAAATCCGCTCGATGTGGCCGTTGAGCCATATTTTGAGTGGTGTATAGATCGTACAGCAGTGGTAGGGGAGTTGCCAAACCTTAAGGATGCGCACTTTGTAGACGATATTGACGCCTATGTTTCGCGCAAACTCTTTACCCTGAATACAGCACACTGCACAACCGCCTATCTGGGCGCTCATAAGGGCTATAAATATATCCACGAGGCGATTTGCGATGCCGAGATACGAGCGATTGTTTCGGGCGTTATGCGCGAGTGCTCAGAGGCTCTGGTGCAGAAGTTCTCTCTTCCGATGGCCGAGCAGATGAGCTATGCCGAGACCATCTTGTCGCGCTTTGCAAATGCACAATTGGGCGATACGGTTGCTCGCGTCTCTCGCGACCCGAAACGAAAACTCTCGCCGCAGCTCTATTTTAGCTATCCGATAGCTATGGCTCTTGAGTGTGATGTTACTGTTGATTACCTTGCTACAGCAGTCGCTGCAGCACTTGCTTTTCGCTCTGTAGATGATGCGCAGAGTCTGGAACTTGGCGCAATGATTTCGCAAAAGGGTGTTGCTAAAACCGTTAGAGAGGTGTGTAAAATAGAGGATGACGCAGTGTTGGCGCTTATAGTTGAGCGATATAGCTGGTTTTAATGCGATTTTTAATTAAAAAATTTGCAAAGTCAAAAATTTGCTCTATCTTTGCAACCGCTTTTTAAGGGTAATGCTGTTGTAGCTCAGTGGTAGAGCACTTCCTTGGTAAGGAAGAGGTCACGAGTTCAAGCCTCGTCAACAGCTCAAAATGAGGAACTTGCGAGTTTCTCATTTTTTTGTTTGCATTCTACTGAAGATCAGTCACTTATACTTTTTTAGAATATCCCCCAAGGCGGATAAAGGCTAATAGCAAAAAAATCCCGCCAGTTTGGGGCGGGATTTTTTGGATTTATTTCGTTGTAATCAAGATGTCATCAATTACAAATCGAAGTTTGTTGCTTGTTGTAAATGCGATAACATCACCTGGGGCAATGGTTACATCGATTGAGAAATCGAGCCATTTTCCGTCATATACATAGTTGTTGCTATCTGTGTAGGATGCGCATGCACGAGGGAGTACAACCTCTCCGACTTTGTTCCATGCGCCATCATGGAACTGATAAATCGATGCTACGCCGGTGTCGGCCATCACTGTGCTTGCCTTGAATGAGAGTGTACAAGGTGTGCCATCGGCTGAGAGCAGGTCGCTGTAGATTGCAGGTGTTGCAAGATACTGCTCTTTTGTACCGCTTGTACCTACCTTGAGATATCCCTGATGAGGGTGCACCTCGTCAGCATGGTTCCAACCGGTAAGAGATGGAATCTTGTCCCCTGCAACAAAGTTCTCTTTGCCAAATAGAGTTGTAGAGCCATCTATAAACGGAGTAGCTACAGAAATACCCCATGTTGAGAGTTTGTGGCTTGTTGTGGCAGGATATACGCACCAGTACTCCTCTGTCACACCCTGGTGAGGGAATACAGTCTCCTTCTTATTTGCCATAAGAGGTGTGGTTCCCGATGCATAGTTGATGTGGTCGGTCTGTAGTGTGACATCGTCAAATCCCTGATAGAGAACCTCATTCGCTGTAGGTGTATGAGCTGCCTCGGTGGTAAATGATACCACAGGAGAGAAGTCTGACTCGCCCAATGGGAACTCCATCTCTACTTTATTTGTATATGTATAACCGACGGTCTTTACGCGGAAGTAGTATGTGGTATTTGGTGACAATTGACCAAATGCCACAGCTGTAGGTACTGAGATATTGCTGCCATTCTTTTTGCCATACCAAGATGAAACACCGTAAGATGTTACGACTGAACCCTGGCCGTCACGGCAATAGATGTCATATACCAAGTTGGTCATCTGCTCATCTGTAGCAAGTTGTACAGCATATGCTCGATCTGTATTAGTGCCTCCCTGAATAATATCTGTCCAGCCAACAGAGAGAGTTGTAGGGCCGACGTTGTCTGTCAGTTGGTAGATATTGCCGACGGTCATTGTTATCTCATCTGAGAAAGATGCATTCTCAATGTCGGGATTTGATACCTTAATCTTGATAGGCATAGTGGCATTTAGCTCCAAATTTGACACATGGGCATGTATATATGTATTATCTTCGGTGTAAATACTGTACTCAAGCTCTGTATCACCGCTATATATCTGATATTTAGTACCATAAGGAACTTTGGTGAACTTAATCCACGCAAATCCAATACCAGGAGTGACATCTGTGATATAAGATGCGTCAAGTGTCTCAATGGCAGGTGAACCATCCGAGAAGATTATGTCTGCATAATCACTCCAACCTGTAGCAGCCTTATAGCTACTTACTGCAGACGTTGGAACATATATCTTCAGATTAGGACAATCTACAAAAGCATTCCAATACTGATCTCCACTGTATATATACGCAGCTGGAGGAGTAACTGCATTAGGAAGATATATAGCAGTTAAATTAGGACAGTTACTAAATGTATATGGGTATATCTCAGGGCAGCCATTAATTGTAACGGTTTTTAGATTGCTGTTATTTTGTATTAATGCGCCACTAATTTGTTGGACTGATGCCGGAATTGTAAGATGCTCAATGGTTGACTCTTCTCTACCTAAAGTAATATATATATGGGTGACGCCATCAGGAACTGCGAACTCCGTCAATCCAACTGTGGCTGCTGCTACAAGCACTCCTGCATTATTTATCAGACATCTGCCATCATCAGTTGCAAACTTGCCTTTGAATGTGGTAAGATTAGGACAATCTTCGAAAGTTCCAGCCGTAATATAAGTTACACTTTGAGGTATTGTAATTTCAGAAATGGAACATCCCGAAAAGGCATTGCCATATATCTGCTGTAGTGTATTGGGTAACTCTATTTTTGTGATATTTGAGCAGCCGTAGAATATATATGCTGAAATGCTAAAAGCACTCTGAGGAATAACAACCTCTGAGATGCCATAAGGGGCAAAACCGATGAGTTTTTGGCTGTCGTTTATAAGGAATCGACCATCAGTTGAGGCGAATTTACCTGTAAATTTGGCTAAATTTTCACAGCCAACAAATGCATTACTATTAAATGTCTCTACGCTTTGTGGAATTTGGATAGATGATATTGGGGTGTAGCTGAATGCACCGGATTCAATTACTGTTAATCCTTCTGGTAAGGTAATATCTTTCAATCCAGTGTGTTCAAATGCATTATAGCCAATATTTTGCAGAGACTTTGGTAGTTTAATTTCGGTTAGTTCTCTGTTATATGCAAAAGCAGCAGGGTTAATGACAGAGATACAATCAGGGAGATAGATACTCTTGAGTAGGCCACCATTATTAAATGCGACTTGTCCAATAGTGGTAATATCTCCATTGAATGTGATAGTACCCAATCCATTCTCATAGGTGTGAGATACAAGCTCTGCGCCGAATTGATCTAAATTGCGGATCTGCGGGAGAATCTCATTATTGACAGTTGTGTAGTAGATTGTGTTATTAGGAACATTATTGATATCTACAGCGATTTGGCTCATTGGCTGGATAGTGTTACGCTCGATAACAATCTCTCGGCTTGTGCTCTTGACATCTGTCATGCCATTAGTGAAGTAAATCTCTGCAGTAAAGCCTTTGGTGAATGTCTGTGGGGGCAGTGCAAAGTAGAAGTGTGTCGGCTGATCGGCCTGGAGCTTTACGCCATCTGGACAAACGAGTGTGAGCTCTCTGAAGATAGAGTCCTCAATGATGAGTGTACCGCCAACACTATTGTCATCCTCAAGAACAGCTCCTTGAGTGGCAAGAGTGACCTCAGCAGTGTGGCTGTCGATAAGGACGTCACCAGCCAGTTGCTCATTATTACCGCCCTTAAGTACGATTTTCTCGACAATAAACTCGCTTTTGTTGCAGAGCTGTAGGTCGAGCCAACCGCAGGTGTTTTTGAGAGAGAAATTATCCTCCTTGCTTGCTGCAATCATAATCGAAGAGCCAATGCCGTAGCTGTTTTCAGCATAAGTCTGCTCTGCAGGTAGTTGAGCCTCGACATTTAGAATCTTGCTCAGCAAGCAGTAGTCTGGGTTGTATGGATAGACTACAACAACCTCTGAAGTTGCCTTAGAACCTTTGGCTGGGCGAACCTTCTTCAGAGTTCCGGTGCGATCACCTGTTGCGCCCTCAAATGCCCACTCTTCATTTCCATTTGATAGGTAGAATACAGATACCAAATCGCCCTCATTCCAAACAGTCTTGCCGTTACAAAGTTGAATACGGCTATTCTCTTCGAATGAAACTGTTAATTGTTGAGGACTTTGCACTGCAATATCCTCTGTAATGTCGTTAGTACATGCTATGCATAGCAAAACGACTGATAGAAAGATAGAAGCGAAAAAATGTCTCATATTGATTATGTTTTAGTTTGACTGCTAACAAAGGTATGAAAAATATAGATAAATTCAAACTATTTTCAATAAAAAAACTACAGGCGTTGTTAGATGGCAAAAAAGTCCGCCTAACAATCTCGTTAGGCGGACTTTTGGCATCATTACGATCATAGGAGTTAGACCTTATCAAAATTCTACCTACTGTGCATCTTGTAGGACGGTGAAGGTGAGGGAATATCTGGCAAGGTGGATAGTGTATTGGTTGCCATTTTTGGTCATATAATCCGTATCAAGTGGGACGTAGCCCTTAATGCCCTCGCCGATGTTGCATATGAGGTAGGCCTCCTCCATATCTGCGACAGTATTGAAGGTAAGAGAGCCTGTATTTGGCTCAGCGTATATTATACCGCTACCGATTGCAAAGAGCTGGATATAATAGTACATGCCACATTTATCGTACACACCCGAGCCAAAATATGAGTACTTAGGGGAGAGAATATTGGCCCTATGTCCCGAGGATCGCATCCAGCTGGCGATAGCTTCAGATGGAGTCATCTTCATGCCCTTATTGGCATTTTCACCACAATTTTTAGGATGTATATGTGTAGGGTCAATAGTGGTATAGAAGTTGGAACCATCAGGGCGACGGTGGTCTAATCTATAGTCGGTGACAATCTCCTTAGCGCGAATATTACCTGCATCCTGAAGCGGTGCAACCATTACAAGAGCGGCTTGGCCCTCCTTGAAGCGTTCTACATTAGTCAGGCGCAGCACCTCCCACTCATGCTGTGTTACAGATATTCCCGCTGGGAGCTGCGCTTGGAGTTTAGGTAGCCTCAAAGCTATACGAGGGGCGCGCGTTTGACCGTTAAGCTCCAGGCTGAAGTAGATGATGATTTTACCCTCCTTTTCATAAGCGGCATCGCTCTTTGAGTAACTCTCAACCGTGAGTTTAGAGCCGTGCGTTATAGCGGCATTAGCTACGTTTATCAGCTCATCTCGTGTAGTATTGTTGTTTACAGTATAGTTGTGTAACGCCTTAGAGAGGCTGTCGAAATCGGCATCAAGCGCCGCATCTGTTGCAGTTCCATCTATAGGCAGAACTTTATGGGCACGGAAGTAATCCTTCTCGCTACCAAGGGCAAGGATTATATTGCCGTCAATGCTACCCATAAGGTCTGCTGTCGGTGCATTATACTTATAATTGCTATCCCACACAGCCTTTGTTCCGTGAACTGCCGCAGCATTTACAGCTGCCAATACCTCATCGCCCGTTGTTTTGGCCGTGGTTCGGAAGTTCTGCAGTGCCACCTTCATTCGGGTCATATCAGAACTCAGATTTATGGCATCGGCAGACTTATTCAAGGCATGCAACACTACTGTAAAGTTGTATCCCTCAAGAGTTGTGCCGTCGCAAGTGATTCCGATAGGCACACAGATATGTCCATCTGCAGTTTCGGTCGGCATCCTGCGCGTAAATGTATAACTTCCACCGGCAAGCCATATCTTCGCATTCGGAAGTTGGCTCTTCAAGTATTTGAGCAGTGTCTTGTCATTATCTACACCCGTAGCAGAGTATGACGCAGCTATCTCCTTGAGTTTTGACTTAAGTATGGTCTTGGGATTGTTCGGATTTGGGCCTCCGAGCTCTTTCCATGTATATTTCACGGTTAGCTCCCTCTCTCGAGAGAAGGTTACTCGAGCCCTCTTCCCGTTGATAGTAGCATTGATATTGCCCGATGTCGAGAAGATATTTGGTGAACCTGCTTTAATCCTCAGCTTGACAGTCATAGTATAGTCATTACCCTGAATAAACGCGCCATTGTCCAACTCGCCATACCAAGACACTGCATACACTTCAGAACTGGCAGTCTCAGGTACACTCGCCTTGAACGAACACTTTTTGCCCACTGCCGGCTCTACGGCGGTAATGACTACCTTTGTAACATTGGCTGCTAACGCCATGAGAGGCATAAGTAGAGCGAGCAGGCAGAGTATAGATGTGAAATATCTTCTCATTTGGACACTATTTTGAGTTATGTTCTATAAGCTATAGAACCTATCTTAACGCTCTATACATAATCTCGATAACCAGAGTCCTTGTGCAGCTCTTGTTAGGAGAGAACTTATTTTTCGCCGTAGCACCCATAATACCCTTTACGTGCGACCAAGCAACAGCTCTTCCAAAATCACTTTGATGACTCTCAATATCAAGGTATTGATTGACTTGCAGACCCTCAGGACATCCCAAATACTTCCACAGAGTTACAACAAGCTCTCTTCGAGTAAGGGTTGTCTGTGGCGCAAAGGTAGTTGAATCTATCAGACCCTTCTCTTTTGCCCACAATGCAGCATGGTAATGCGCATCGGTTGACTTCACGTCTGTGAACGGATTTGTGACCGACATCTCCGGAGAGCCATCTATCCTCCACAACATTGTTACAAATTGAGCTCTTGTGCAGCTCTTATCTGGAGAGAATGTAGTGCCAGATACAATTCCTCTACTGAGTGCCCAGCGAAGGGCATCTGCATACCACACATCTGCCTTAACATCGGTAAATGGAGTCAAATTGCCCGGATCAACGCTGTAGATTTTGCTCGGATGGGTATCCTCAGGTATTGCAGCAAGCACCTTTCTGCCAAGTGTGGCAGATGTCTTCCATGCTGAGCCGGTAACAGCATTTCCGTCAACGTAGCAGTTTCTTACAAACTCTTTTCCGTAAGGGATAATAGCGCAATTCTTTGACAGGATAGGGCTTATACTACCACCATCATTACTATGGTCAAACTCATTTCCTATAACAACGCCCGTGTTGTAGCAGTTCTCAAGATGTATATCTTTACCTGACCCCTCGAAAATGCCGGCAGCGTGTCTGCTTACAATCTGTCCTGTGTTGTAGCAGTTCTGAATAAATGAGGTCTTTTCAGCAGGGTAATGCTGAATACCACTAACGGCACGAGTGAATGCAAAGGCGCAAATACCTCCTGCAGCGGTTGATAGATGCTGCTGTATGAGGTCTGTCAAATCCAATGGCAAGGTTATATTTCCGCTATTGTAACATTCGTGGATATGTGTCTCGCCCATTGCACCGATTATACCACCGCCATATAGCTCATATTTACAGTTTTGAACAGTTATGTCTATGTCCGAATCATTAAAGCACTTCTCGATATGTATAAACTCCAGCGGTTGTCTGTATTTAGCATCTGCATGGAAAGATCCGCCGCCAAATGAGCACAAGCCACCTGCGTGTATATGGATATAAGGCGCCTCAGAAGGCAAATTGCCCCACTCATCAATCGGCTTGTAGGCATCGTTTCCATTGACGTTGATAGAGATCTTTCCACCTCTTGAATAGCAGTTTAGAAAATCTGTACCTTGATTCATGCCGCCACAGATGGCTGCTGCATAGAGACGTAGCTCCTTCTTTACATTTGTGTAGTTGATATCAATGTTGAAGTTCACAACTCCAAGGTTCCTAAACTTATGTGTCGCCGGATTGGTTCCAAGATTTGCAAAAAGACCGTATGCACGCCAGTTACCACTCTCTGTCAGATATGGAGTCTGCTCGTTAATTACAATCTGCATACCAGAGATAACATGCCCATTACCATCAAATGAGCCGTTAAACGAGTGAGCGCCTTTGTCTGCTTTATCCCAGCCGTCACCCAAAAAACCGTAGGCCTCTGTTCCGCCAATCGGTACCCAGTTGCCCCACTTCGAGAGGTCGATATCGGCAATGAGTTTATAATGATAGTCAGGACCCTTGCGGACAGCATTCAACTGCTCGGCTGTTTGGATAAGATATGGATCCTCAAATGTTCCGCTACCACCGGCAAACTCAAATGGGCTATGGACTAATACCGCTGGTGCTCCGTCGCTATATTTAGCACCATATTTAATATCCTTAAGGCACGCCTTAGGCAGGTATCTTTTGCCCGAAACAAGACACCATTCACCGACAAGGCCAGGGATGTTATCCGAGAGATCATCGTCAAGAATATCGACAGATAGAATCTTATATTCGCTACCATACTGCTTCTTCTTTCCATCTTCGACCAATGTACCATCCACACATAGCTGCTCTTCTGTGGTTGGATATGCATAATAGGTGCGCTTGTACTTTTTTGCAAAGTTCTCAACAGACTGAGTGACAGCACCGTGAAGTCTCGACTGCCAATAGTCCCAGAGAGGCACATTCAGTTGAGCCGTAGCAACAGGTGTCAGATGCTGTGTGCTGATTCTATTTTTGTACTCCTTCATCGCATCGGTAATTCGGACATCATAGCCCATATCACCGGTAAATGCGGTGAGGTAAACTTTGACAGTCTCGCAGTCAACGACCTTAAATTTTACCGTATTTTCAGCTGAAGCGGTAGAGTTGTTCAACTTGAGAGATTTGTTAAAATAGTAACCTTCTTTTGCCTTAAATGTCGCAACAGCCGTTGTGTACATAAAAGGCTTCACGCCATCCGGATGCTCGTATTTTACATCGTAAAGGAAGTAGTCCTCCCTACTTGCCAAGGCATCATCAATATACATGTAGTGTGGCTTGCCATCCTTGACAACAAGCTTCCACGTCTGCATCTTGGCGATAAGAACGTCTGTCGGATCAACTACAGGCTTAGCTACAGCCTGCTTTTGCGACTTTGCCACATTTGGCTCTTGCTGTAGCTGTTCTTGTTGCTGCTGTTCTTGCTGCTGCTGTTCTTGCTGCAACTGCTCTTGTTGCTGCTGCTCGCGCTCCTTTTTAATACCCTCTTTGAGCCTGTCAATACCCTTGTCAATGCCTTTGTTTACAGCCGAATTGACCTCTTTCTTAACAGCCTGCCCTAGACTGCGTCCAATACTCTTAAGTAAACTCTGTGCAGAAACATCTCCCACACTCACGGCAATGGACATCAATAACGCTGCAAGAATATATCTTCTCATAACTCTAATTTTAGAAAAATTTTTACACCTCTTCTGAGCAACCCGCTCAAAATAAACAACTATAGATATGCAAACTTACTAATATTTTCCATAATTTCCAAACACTCACCACTAACATATCCTTCCTCAGAAAATAACTATGACAATATCTATATCGTTGCTGTTTTTCTCTAGATTGTTCCAAAATTGGGCTGAAAATTTATCCTGTGTCATAAGTTGTCGCTATTCATGGGTACTTTTGCGGTATAAATTAAAATCAAAAGGTTATGGAGTTGAATGTTAAGTTGTCGATAGACAAGAAGCGTGATTTTATACACAATCTATTTTTGTTGAGGTGGAATCCTAGTGTGTCGTCATATACGATGGATAGGTTGGATGCCGATATGCAGGAGTGGGCTGAAGGGTATTGGAGTGATGACTTCGATTGGAGCGTGAAAGAGTGGAAAAAGGCCCGCAAAGGGGACCGATTCTTAATGGTGCGTGTTGGTGAAGGCAATACGGGCATATTTGCTGCCGGACGTTTTACATCAGACCCGTACAAGGGCGAGGATTGGGCTGGCAAAGGTCGAGATGTCTATTATATGACGATGGAGTTTGAGGCTATATTCCACCCTGAGCGTGCGCAGATAATCTCGACTGCCGATTTGGAGCGAGAGCTGCCGCACATTGACTGGCGTGGAGGTCACTCGGGCCAGATGGTGGATAGAGATAGTGCCGTGACTTTAGAGCTGTTGTGGCGTGACCATGTTGGGCGCAATAAGTCGTTCTTCTCGCCATGTGCGGTGAAGAATAAGTTTTACGATTCGCGTTCAGATGTAGATAAGGCGATAGAACTGGCCTCATCGGCTCATGCGGCCTCTTATGATTTGGATGGCAATCCGACAATCCTGCACGCTTTAGCTGTGGGTATGATGGGTAGCAATGACCTTGAGCGCGTTGTCGGCTTTTTGCACGATGTGGTTGAAGATACAGAGTATGACTTTTGCGACATTGAGGAGGAGGGCTTCTCAGAGGCTGTAATATCGGCTTTGCGTCTGCTGACTCATGACAAGAATACGCCTTATATGGAGTATATTGAAAGAATCTGCCAATCGGGCAATATGGTGGCAATTAATGTGAAAATCAACGACTTGCGCCATAATATCGCTCGTGGTAAGGAGGGCGGCTATACCCGTTGTGTAGAGAAACATACAGAGGCTTTAGCATATATTGAGTCTGCCATAAGCGGACTAATAGACAAAGGCTAAAGGCTAATAGCAAAGTATCCGTCTAACAGCCAGTTAGACGGATACTTTGCTATTACCTAATCCTGATAGTCTGCCCCTTGCTCAGTTCGCTGTGCAGCCGAAGACGATTTAGACGTGCCAGACGATTTTGGCGAATACCGAATGCTTGGCTGAGGGAGTGGAGTGTCTCGCCATCTCTCACCTCGTGCAGTAGGGCGTCGCCAATCCAACGCTCCTTTTTGCGCTCGATATAGACAATCTCATTCTCTACCAATGTGGCACTGCTATTGACATCGTTAAATTTGCGGAGCATCTTCTCACTGATGGCAAAGATTTTGCCCAACGAAGCGTATGTGTCACCCTTTTTTGCAACAACATAGCAAGTGTTGTTTGTGCGATAGACGTTATACCCCTTGTGTATAGAGGAGCTGACGCGGAAAGGGTCGATGCCTACGGCCTCCTGTCGTTGGTTTAGCGTGCTCTGCAGTGCGAAATATTCGGCATTTTGCTTTGCGGTCTTACCCGATGAGTAGATTGCATCGCCATCCTGTTGGTCGAGCAGATGAAGGTTGTACTTCTCGATGAGTGCAATCAGTCGCTCGGCATAGTCCGGAGCTGTTGCGTAGCCTGCTGCCTTAAGGCCGCGTGCCCAGCTGCGATAATCGTTTGCCGGATAGGCAAAGAGTGAGTCGTAGCGTGGTGAAGAGTCGAGGAACTCGGCATGGTCTTGATATGACTCCTCGACAGAGGGGTATGCTCGGAAACATTCACCCTTGGCATCGTCATCGTGATAGACCTTTCTGCCGGTCCAATTTTTCTTACACTTTATGCCGAAGTGGTTGTTTGAAGAGAGGGAGAGAGTGCTGTTGCCGGCATCCGACTCGAGGATTCCCTGTGCCATTGTGATGCTCGCCGGGATACCATAACGCTCCATGTGCTCAACGGCAATGGACTTATATTTTTCGATATACTCTTCGCGGGTTTGGCGAGCTTGTACTGTAGTGTATAGGGCGACTAATATTGTAAATATCGCATAAACTATTGTAAATCTGAATTTTTTCATATATCTTTGCGTAAATAACGATTTGTAAATCGTAACAAAGGTACACCATTTTTTAAGAATTATCAACAGACAGATGAAAAACCTGCACATTATAACGCCGGTAAAGGACTCTATCGATTCTACTATTCAGACTATTCGTGCGTTGCTCTCTTCGCAGATAGATGTACCATATGTATATACGATATACAATGACTTTAGTAGTGAGGAGAGTACAGCACTGCTTGATAAGTACTCAAAGGAGCTCGGCTTTGAACTTGTCAACCTCTCTGATATTACTGACCACCCATCTCCAAACTATCTGCTGGTTCTGCAGATGGCTCAAAAGCGTGCTATTGAGCAAAATGCTTCGCTGCTCATTGTCGAGAGTGATGTGGTTGTCGATAGCTCAACAGTGCAATCACTTGTTGATGGTGCGGCGCAGCGCGAGGATTGCGGAATTGCCGCTGCAGTGACAGTCGATGAGCAGGGTGATATAAACTATCCGTATAACTACGCCAAAGGTCGCGAGGGTGAGGTGTTCCAGGTGGATAAGCACTGCAGTTTCTGCTGCTCGCTGTTGACCAATAGACTGCTCAACTCCTACGACTTCTGCAACCTTGACTCAGATAAGCATTGGTTTGATGTCCATATCTCGCACATCTCGCAGGATCTTGGGCTGAATAACTACCTCTTCTGCAATCTGCCCGTTATCCACCGCCCACATGGCTCACGCCCGTGGAAACATCTGAAATATACACATCCGATAAAGTACTATATTAACAAGTTCTTTAAGCGCGTTGACAAGATATAATTTGTCTAACAAGGCTCTTTTGGCATCTGCCTTGTTCGTAAAATGCTCACATACGTTTAGTATGCTCCGCTTTTACGAACTGCGAGCAGCTTCAAAATAGCTCTTGTTATACAAATTCTTACACGTAGCATCCGCCTAACAAGGTGATTTCTGCGTTACGCTCGCCCTCAAAATCCTCACATACGCCCTAGTATGCTGCGGTTTCTCGGTCTTCGCAAGCCTTGAAATCCCTCTTGTTATACAAATTATTGTATGGTGCTTTTGGCTATTAGCCTTTAGCTCTTGGCCTTTAAGAGGAATTGTGTTTAGTCCGCCACAGGCGGACAAAGCTAATAGCCAATAGCAAAAAAAGTCCGTCTAATTGCTTAGACGGACTTTTTTACAGTCGATTAGGCTATCTCATATTCTTCTTGAAGAACTCCATAATGACGCGGCAAGAGTCAAATGAGTCTGTAGCCCAGTTGTGGCCACCGTTGCGTACCTCATAGAAGTGTACCTCCTTGCCTGATGGCGAGCCATAGTAGCGGTGGAGGATAACTCTGTTCTTGATATGTGGTAGCTCGGTAGTCTCCTGATACATACACTTGTTTGCAGCAGCAACAGCCTCAACAGCAACCGGAACGGCAAGGTATGCACCCCAACCATACTGGTCAGTAGGGTCACCCTCCCAGCGAGATGTTGTATCGCCAGTGCCGTGTACCTCCATAAATGCCACTGGAGAGTCGTAGTTGTGACGCTTAGTCATCTCTACCAGTGTAAGACCAGCCATAGAGGCGATTGCTCCGAACTCATTTGGCTTGCGATATGCCATCAGGTAGCACATCTCACCACCGTTTGACATACCTGTAAAGAAGGTGTTCTTTGCAGAGAGGTTGTAGGTTGTCTGCAGATGCTTTGCAAGGTTGCAGATAAACTCGCAATCGTCAACCTTCATATTGTCAATCTGCCAAGGGTAGTAAACATTCCAACCATTCTTGCTCTTTGGGTCAGATGTTGCCTGTGGATAGCACAGAGCCACCTTATACTCCTCTGCAAGCTGCTTGAATGTAAGCGAAGCGTTGTTTACATACGAGCTGGCGCTACCACCATATCCGTGAAGGATAAACACGAGCGGTGCATCAGCAGGAAGGTCATTTGGAAGATAGAGATAGTATGATCTTGTCAGACCCTGATCCTGTATTGTTTCAGTCTTTAATGTGCCAGCGCTCGCCACAAGGCATATTAAGAGCGCTGCAACTAAGGTTATAAATTTCTTCATATCTGTTAATGTACGTTAAAGAAGTTCCAAATTTGGTTATATACCTCAAATTCCTCGTCACACCAGCCGCAGTTGTCGCTCTGAACGGTATAGAGCTTAACATCGCAACCTGACAGAGAGTTGGTGTAGTGGGTGCAGGTTACACGACCCTTGCCCTCACGCTGCAACAGTGTGGTGTTCTTGAATGTGATGCACTCGTTCTTTGCTACAACTGCACCAACGCTCAAAGGAACAGAGACAGACTTATTCTCTACGCCCTCCCACTTATATACAGAGTTCTCAGTAGCGTGAACATGCACAAATGATACAGGCTTAGTGAAGTTGTTTGCCTTGTAGGTCTCAACATCAATTGCGCCAGATACGCAACCAAAGGCTGCAAATGTATCAGGCATCTGCATTGCTGCGGTGTATGCAAGGCCATTGCAATAGCTGAGCAGATATGCCTTTGATGCATTAGGGAATGCCTCTTTGACAGTTGCCAGGAATGATACATCTTTGTCATCATTGACGCCAACGATGCAAAGTGTATAGCCACCGATAAGGCAGTGCTCTGCAGCCTTGAAGTTTACCTCAGGAATAGCAGGGGTCGGGCTTAAACGGGTTTTAAGCTCCAAATCATCAGTAACTATAACAACAAGTGGTGCAGTGACATCCAGATCTGATGGTTTTACAATAACAGCATCGTGACCGGCAAATGATGCAGCTGAGTAGGTGAGCGATGAATCATTAACCTCAGTCTCGCTGTTTGTGTTCTCGCAACCAACTGCGAGAAACACAAACATAGTCAAAATATAAATTAGCTTTTTCATAATCTTAGTTTCCGAATTTTACGTGAACAGTAAATGGCTTGCTACCTGACTTACCACCCTCAGAGCTGTGGTTAGTGTACTGAGTGTAGTTCTCGGCAGTAACCTCAGTTGTACCCTTTGAGTAGGTCATGCTACCACCAAGAACCTTGATAGGCTCCTCAGGTGTACCCAAAACAACCTTGTGTGATGTGCTCCAGAAGTAACCCAGCAACATACCAAACCACTTCTCATTGGTGTAGTCGTAAGTGATGTCGCACTTAACGATACAGCCACGACCCTCACCAGGACAGCTATCGTAGTTACCGTGCTGACCGATAAGACCACCAATCTCAGATGTGCCGCTTGTGCCAGGGGCGCGGAGGTTGATGAGTGTACAGTAGCTCTCGTTGTACTCGAACTTGTGACCCTTGTCCAACCATCCGATGATACCACCGATATTACCATCCTCGATAGAGAGGCTACCATTGATAGTACCTGTGTTCTTACAGTATGTAACATTACCAGAGCCACCTGCAATACCACCAACGCGAGCAATTGCGAATGTAGTAGCGTTGATTACACCCTTATTCTCGCAACGGGTGATGAGGTTGGTCTGTGATGGGTCTAAGAAACCAGGGTATGCAACAATACCGCCGCATGTAGGCTCTGTACCCTTGCAGTAGGTTACGCAGGTAATCTCGCCATTGTTTACACAGTCTGTAATATCTGCACCTGTAGCACCTGTAGCGTCAGATGGAGCACCACCTGAGATACCACCGACATTGATAGGGTAGTTGTTTGTTGAATATACAGTCTGATTAGATGTAGATACGTTTACATCAACCTTACCATTGTTTACAGAAGATGCAATGCTGCTCTGTGTCATACCAACAAGACCACCCATGCGAGGACGGATTGCAGCGCAAGATACAGCCAGATTCTCGATGTGAGTGATGTCGTAGTCAAGATCACCGTTGTTTACGCACTCAACTACAGGGGCATTTGCACCTACGTGAGCTGCCAAACCACCGATATGGAACGGAAGTTTGTCGGTATTCTTAATAAGACCAAAGTCAGAGAGTGAAGGGATAGACAAGGTAACCTTACCATTGTTCTCACACTTTGTAAATCCGCCATCGCTGTATGCTGCAAGACCTGCGATAACACCACCATGAGATGCTGCGGTATTTGTATAGCTTACAGCACCGTAGTTCTTACAATTCTCCATTTTGGCAGTGCTGATACCAACAATACCGGCTACAGCTACAGTTGCATCGGTTGCGCTTGTCATTGTAAGAGATACAGAGGCCTTGTTTACTACATTAGTAATATAGGTACCTGTAGCCTCACCAGCCAAAGCAGCTACTGCGCCGGCCTTAGTTGCAGTAAACTTACAGCTCTCGTCAATAGTAAGATCCTTAGCATTGCCGATAGATGCAAACAGAGCGTGATCTGAAGTGATGTTGCTCAGTGTGCAGTTGTTTCCGACAAGCGTACCGGTAAAGATAGCACCCTCAGGGAGCGTCTTGCCTGCAAAGTCGAGGTTGCTCATAATGCGAACCTCATCAGTTACGGCTGCAGTGCGCAGACCTGGGTTGCCGAGGATAGCGATAAACTCGTCAACGTTATTTGCAACCATTGGGAAGGCTGCCTTTACAACGGTTGTAGCCTCCTTGATGTCAGAGTACTCAGACTGGCTCTTTGTAACCTCCTCAACAGCCTTGAGGCGAACCTGGTAGGTAGTTGCACCCTTAAGGTTCTCAATCTTGTACTCAAATACATCGCTGCCAAGCTTAACCTCGGTGTACTGTGCAGCGCTACTCTCCTTATACTCAAGAACGTAGCCTGATGCATCCTCAACCTTATTCCACTTAACAATAATCTCATCTGTATATGCCTCCACTGATGAGATAACAGGCTTTGCAAGTGTAATCTGAGAAACCTCGTATGCAAGAACCTTTACAATTATGTTATCCAAATACATACGGTGCTGTACAGCGCCTGCAGCAGAGCCATCCTTGCGGATAGGACCGATACCGATACGAGCACCTGGAGCTACGTTCTTAATGACGATCTTCTCGGTTGTGAAGCGACGACCAGCCTTAATCTCAAACTCTGCAGCTGGCTTAAGATCATTGTGGGTTGGGGTAATTGCATAACCGCCAGCCTTGCCGCCGTGCTTAGTGTTTGTGAGTACATATACAGCAGCAGTTGTAGGGTCAGAGTCGTAACGAGCCTGATCAAACTGTACTTCGATAGTAGCGACTGACTTGAGGTTTACAAGCTCTGGAGTACACATAAGACCAGTGTAGCTGCTACCACCCAACTTGAGGTGACCGCAACGACCACAGATAATACTACCTGCCTCGCCACTGTAACCCCACTGTGCAAGACGGGAGTTCTCAACAGCGTGCTTCATTGTGTTGAACAGGCCAACCTCAGTACCTGCGCCGACCAAATACCACTTCCAAGGACCACCATTTACAGGGTTTACACCCTCGGCCTTGTCAAATGCAGTTGCCAGGTTACGGTCGTCTGCAGAGTATGCAGCAGAACCACTCAGGTAGTTACCACCCCAAACCAGCTCGCTAAAGTCCTCAGCGATAGCAATACCGCCTGCCTCAACCATTGCAGTAGCACTTGGCTCAACAATTGCAAAGTCGAGAGTCTTAGCCTTAATAGGAGCTGTAGATGTGTTGCTCTTAAGCTCAGTTACCATAAACCAGTATGAGGTGTTTGAATTCAAACCAGAGAACTCAAACTGTGGATAACCATCAGCAAGGTCGCCATCCCAGATAGAGTCGCTCTCCTTTGTCTGCCAAGATACAATCAGATCCTTGCAAGTTGCATCTCTGTAGATACCGAAGCTGTAGGCTGTTGCGCGATCCTTCGCTGCATCGTCAAAACCTGTTACGCTCCATGTAAATGCGAGGGTTGAAGATGTCGCATAGACCGCCTTTGCCTCCAATGCAGCGCTGCCGATTCTGAGCTTTACCACTTCACCCTTAGAGTCCTTCAACTGTACAGTCTCAGAAGGTGTGCCGTCAGGATAGATGGCACGTACTGATGCTGTATAGACTCCCACGGGAACGCTCTCGAAGATGTGGCTACAAGCATCCTTGCTGATAGCATCTTTCGAGATAGACAGCTCCTGACCTGCTGTTACAGGAACGAGCTTAGATGTGAATGTTTTAGCACCGGCCTCGATTGCTGCTCGACCATCGAACATAATCGCGATGCTGTTCTCTGTGCATGCCTCGTCATTTACGACAAGTGCCTCCGGTGATGGGTAGAGCGGATCGTTGTCGATTGTTTGCTGCTCGCAAGCTACAAAACCGATCCCCATCAGTAGGATTAGAAGTAATGCAAATTTTTTCATAGTGTTATTTATTGGTTGGTTTGTTTGCTATGTATTGTGGAAACTTTCCTACAAAAATATGTAAAAAACGTCATTAAAGCAAATATTCGAGCAATTAATTTTACGGAGTGCGTCTAATGAGGTTATTATGACACATCTTTTGGTCTTTGGTTTTGTCCGCCAATAGCTAATAGCAAAAAAAGTCCGCCCAACAAAAACTTGTTAGGCGGACTCTGGTGTTATTCTGCTATGGATTAGAGCATCTTGTTCAAATCTACGATGTTGAATGCGTAGAAGTACTTGTCCATATCGTGCTCAATGCGGTCGAGAACGATATTCTCAGGATCCATACCTACACGCTTGAGGTTCTCGTAGAGTGATGTGCGAGCAACAAGTGCCTCAGGCTTCTGCCAGATGTAGCGGCAACCTGTCTTAACGAGCCAAGCACGACGCTCAGGGTCGATTTCGTAGAAGTCAACACCCTTCTCAGACTCGAGCAACCACTTCTTCCAACGGTTTGACTCATATACAAGGCGAGTGAGTACCTCAGTGATGTTAGAGAGCATAGCTACGCGACCAGCGTTGTAGTACTCAACCTCCTTAGCCTCAAGCTCCTCAAGAGCCTCGTACTCGCTGATAGTAAACTCTGGGCCTACGTTTGCGCCACCCATACCGCAGAGTGGGTAGTCCTGTGGATTGCTTACGCCGTCAGTGTAGTGACCCTTGATGTAGCTGCCAAGTGGACGAACCTTTGCAGTGAGCTTCTTTGCAACCTCGCCGTCAAAGAGTGTAGTGTGGAGGTCGGTACCAACCTTACCTACGATAAAGCAAGGCCATACATCTGCAAGACCTACTGCAGCAAGACCCTCCTTAAGCTCAACGAGGAATGTGTCGAATACGGTATCATCAGCAAGACCGCCGTGAACCTCCTCAGTACCAACCTCGTAAGAGATCTCAGGGTAGTTGTTTGCGCGACGGAACTTCTCGCAGTGCTCGATAAGCTCAACAGTACGACGAACAACGAGGTGAATATCGATAACCTCACCCTTAGGAACGTTGATATCTACAGTTGGGTCAACGTGAATCAAGTCGAAACCTGCAGCGATAGCAGCCTCGAAAGACTCCTTAACGGCATTCATTGCGCGCTCAGTCTCCCAACGCTCTGTGTTCTGCTTATCCTTGAGCCATGGACCACCGTGGTCAACAGCGATGATGCAGTCACCTGTAAAGTTGATAGCCTCGCACTCCATGCGGCACACCTTTACAAAGTCTGCAGGGGTCATGCCGGTGTAGCCACCGTCGGTATCAATCTGGTTAAGTGTTGCAGCGAAGTAGATAGGTGCGTTGTTACGCTTTGCTGAGCGGATAGATGCACGAATTACTGCTGAAGAGTTTGGGCAGGCTGCAAAAATGGTGCGCTTAACACCGGTCTGCTCCTCAAGCTCTGCCATGCGCTTTAAGAGTCTTTCAGTTTTAGCCATTGTTAAAAATTTATAAGGTTTAACTTCGATTCTGTGTAGTAAAATTATGAACAGGGGTGATATTCTACATCGGTCATCACCTCCTTCACCGCTACAAAGGTATGGAAATTTTTGGTGAATTTGCACGATTTATGAAAAAATTACTATCTTTGCAAAGTATATTGCACATAAAGTTGTTGGTTTGTACTGTCAAACCGCATGCTGACAACGAAAGAAATATTTTATGATGGAAGAAAATACTCAATCATTTTTTGATGACATTCGTGCCTATCGAGATGAGGAGATTCCGGCGGTTGTGGAGAAGATTGCTTCCGACCCGCTGCTTATCCCCGCGGCGCAGTTTGTCTTTCCAAATTTGGACATTGAGCAGGTGCGAGGCATTATCAGCGCTTGTCGCACTGCTGATGATATTCAGCGTAAGATTATGTACCCTGCCATTGGCGGTATTATCCACCGTACAATGCGTAGCTTCACAACATCGGGTTGTGAGTATCTGAGTGATAAGAATAGCTGGCTCTATATCTCAAATCACCGCGATATTACACTCGATGCGATGCTTATGCAGTACGCTCTTTTTGAGAATAATCTGCCTACGACAGATATCTCGTTGGGTGATAATCTGTTGCGCACACCGCTTGTCTTTGAGATCTGCAAGGCGAACTATATGATTAAGGTTATCCGCAAGGATGATGTTACTATGCGTGAGTTCCTTGAGAACTCGAAGCATCTGTCAGAGTACATTCGTTACAGAATCAACGAGGCGCACCGTTCTGTTTGGATTGCGCAGCGTAATGGACGTACAAAGGACGGTATAGATATTACCGAGCCGGGCATTATCAAGATGTTCAGCCTCAGTGGCTCGGCAGATGTTGTCGAAAACTTTGGTCAGCTCCATATCGCACCGGTTGCAATCAGCTACCAGTATGAGCCGTGCGACGTCTTTAAGGCTGTAGAGCTCTGTCGTCGCCAGAATGGTGCGGCATACCAGAAGGCTGAGAATGAGGACTTCCTCAGCATCCTTACAGGTATCAAGGCGTGGAAGGGTGATACCCATATGACCTACTGTGAGCCAATCTCTACAGAGGAGTTGGAGGTTGTTGCGCAGTTGCCACGTGCTGAGCAGTGCAAGGCTTTGGCGGAGATTATTGACAAGAGAATCATCACCGGCTATAAGCTCTACGATACAAATTATATCGCGTACGATATTAAGAACGGAACACGCCGTTTTGCTAAATACTACACATCCGAGGCTGAGCAGCAGTTTGCCCTCCACCTTGTTCGTTCGAATGCACAGTTTGAGGTTATGGGTGTGGATAAGGATGCTGCACGCGATATTCTGCTCGGTATATATGCAAATCCGGTTGAGGCAAAGCTTAACTTGGGTATAAATTTGGAGTAATATGAAAAAGATTTGGATTGTAACTCTGTTGGTGCTCCTCGCAGTAGGCGTTGGAGCCTTCTACTTCCGTTTCTACTTCGTCTTTGGCGAGGGTGTGAAGAGTGGCGAACTTAACTACGTAGTCAAGAAGGGTATTATCTTCAAGACCTATGAGGGTAAGCTTATTCAGTCGGGCATACGCTCGAAGGCAGCAGGGTCTATTCAGTCCTATGAGTTTGAGTTCTCGGTTGAGAATCAGCGCATTGCCGAGCGTCTGATGCTTGAGGGCGGAAAGGTTGTCGAGTTGCGCTATAAGGAGTACTTCGGCGCTCTGCCTTGGCGAGGATTTACTCGTTTTATTGTCGATAGCATTATCACTCACGATGCTCCTGCACTCCCTGAAGGCTCTCTTCTCCCTGAGACAGGCGAAAGACTACAGTTGGTAGAGTAGAGGCCAATTGCCAACAGCTAATAGCCAAAAGCAAACCAAGTCCGACTAAACTAGTCGGACTTGGTTTTAGTATAGCTCTATGTACTCAAAACTATTCCCCACTGCTGTAAGATATTTAGAAAACATCTCTTGCGAGATTACTACCGTGGCACGATTATCGTTCGGATGGAAACTCAGTGACGGATAGTCCAGTAGGTTCTTGTCTAAGAATAGGTGTACGTGGTTCTCGGTGTCATTAATAAGCCCGAATGGCGAGACGGAGCCCGGTTTGAGCCCCAAATATCGCTCCATGCGCTGCTCAGAGGCGAAGGAGAGCTTGCCCTGCTTTAGTCGCTGCTCTAGGTCATGAATTGCAAGCGACTGCTCGCTGTCAAAGACAACGAGATAGTGGCGGTTTCCCTTGTGGTTGCGAAAAAAGAGGTTCTTGCAGTGCTTAGAGCCGTCTTTGTGCCAATATTGGCGTGCAATTTCGATTGTTGGCGCCTCGGGGTGTCTGTAAAAAGAGTATTCGATCTCCTGCTGTTGCAGAAAATCGAATACAATCTCTTCTCTATTGCACATACTACTTAGAGATAGCAGCGCGGAGCTGTGGAATAGACTCGTCGAGTCTCATGCCCTTGCGGTAAACACCGGCAGTACCACCTACGAATACATTTGCACCCATGCCGGCCATAAGCTCAGCACGCTCGCAAGATACAGAGCCGTCAACGCTGATAAGTACCTTCTCGTAGCCGTTGCTGTCAAGCCACTGACGCATCTGACCAACCTTGTCAAGAATGCCGTCAACGAGCTTTGCGCCAGAGAAACCTGGGTGAACAAGCATGAGGGTAACCATGTCGGTATAAGCCATGTGTGGAGCTACAGCCTCAACAGGGGTGTCAGGGTTGATAACAACACCAAACAGAGCACCCTTAGAGTGGATGTCAGCAGCAAACTTGCTCAAATCCTTGTCGAGCTCAACGTGTGTAGAGACGATGTCACCGGCGTGAACATCAATCTTTGAGCAGATAAACTCAGGCTCCTCGCACATCAGGTGGATATCAAGTGGCAGATTTGTCACCTTGTGCATTGCGTTAGGGAAGTCTGGGCCAAATGTCATATTTGGCACGAAGTGGCCATCCATAACATCGATATGCAACCAGTCGATACCGTTGCTCTCGAGTGTTTTGATGTCGCGCTCAAGATTCATAAGATCAGAGCACATTACCGATACAGAGATTTTGTTAGCCATAATCTATATTTTAAGTTGTGTAATTTCTACTTGCGTACAAAGATAATGTTTTTTTGAAAATAAATTGCGTATTTGAAGGAAAATTTATAATTTTGTTAAAAGAAACTGTTTGTATATTCGTTCAGGCTAATTATTAAACTTCAAAATATTATGAAAAAGATTGTTACAGTTTTAGTGGCGGCTATGATCTCTGTTGCAGCATTTGCACAGCCGCAGGTTATTGCTCACCGTGGTTATCACGCAATCAAGGGCTCTTGTCGTAACTCGATAGAGGCTCTTAAGCAGGCTCAGAAGATGGGTCTTTATGGCTCGGAGTGTGATATCAACCTGACAAAGGATGGCGTTATTGTAGTTGCTCATGGTGGTTTGCACCCTGATAAGATCTATCGTAAGGGTGAGGATATCACTCGTCTGACTATTCAGAAGAGCACTTATGAGGAGCTTAAGGCTATTCCGCTTGAGAATGGTGAGCTTCTTCCAACTTTGGAGCAGTATCTAGAGCAGCTCAAGAAGAGCGATAAGACAAAGCTTATTATCGAGGTTAAGAACCACGCAACTCCGGCAAAGGAGACTGAGATTGTGCAGAAGACCGTTGATATGGTTGCTCAGTATGGTCTGAACGATATGGTAGAGTATATCGCTTTCCGCCCTTGGGTATGCTTTGAGCTTAAGCGTTTGGCTCCAGCGGGCACTCCTATCGCATATCTGAATGGTGACTATGACCCTGCTTATGTGAAGGGTATGGATATCGCGGGTATTGACTACAAGTACGATGTGCTCAAGAAGAAGCCAAAGTGGATTAAGTCTTGCCAGAAGCGCGGTCTGAAGGTAAATGTATGGACTGTTGATGATGAGGATAAGCTGCGTTGGGTTATTGAGCAGGGTGTAGATTATATCACAACCGACAATCCGGTGCTTGCGACCAAGTTAATCAAGGAGATGTGTAAATAATGGAATTTAAGTATGGCGTGAATAGTCGTCCCTCTCTTGGGGCGACTATTCTCTACGGAATACAGTGGCTGATGATCTGCATCCCTGTAGTGCTGACAAGTACCTTTGTCGCACCGGAGGGGCAGATGCTCTTTTTTACCCAAAAGCTATTTGCTGTAATGGGTATAACGATGATTGTCAACTCTCTGTGGGGTCATCGTCTTCCGCTTGTTGCGGGTCCGGCATCGGTGCTGCTGATGGGTATTTTGGCCGCCTCGCAGCAGGGTAGTGGCGTGGGTGCTATATACCCCTCTATCGCCTTGGGTGGCGTGCTGATGGTTGTTATTGCAGCTACGGGTCTTATGAGTAAGGTGCAGCGCATATTCACCCCTCGCATCGTGGCGGTTATAGTTCTGCTCATACCATTTACGCTCATTAAGCCAATCGTTGGCATGATATTCAGCAATGAGGAGCATCAGATGTTGGCGCATATCTTCTCACTTGTGATGGTGATTGGCATGGCGGTGGCAAATAATCTGCTCAAGGGTGTCTGGAAGTCTATGGTGGTGGTTGTGGCGATGATTATCGGCTCTGTGGCATACTACGCATTGACCCAATTCCCGTCGCAGTTTGTCTCGGATACTATTGCTCCAAACCTATTTATTAAAGAGGTGGAGATTGACGCGGGTGTGGTTATTTCGTTCATCTTCTGCTACATAGCACTGTTTATTAACCAGATAGGCTCTGTGCAGTCGCTCGCGCAGATGGTTGACGCTGACAATATCCCCACTCGTCAAAAGAGGGGAATGATAGTGCAGGGTCTGCTCAATGTCGTTGGTGGAGCAATGGGTGTTGTAGGTCCGGTGGACTACTCGCTCTCCCCAGGTGTGGTGGCATCAACCTCTTGCGCCTCTCGCTTTACAATTATTCCGGCAGCGGTGGCGATGGTTGTGCTGGCGTTTATTCCTGACGCAGTCTCTGTGCTGCTGACCATACCTAAACCTATAATGGGTGTTGTGCTGCTCTTCCTTATGACTACGCAGGTGGCAGCAGGTCTGCATATGATTGAGGGCTCTAAGGCTGTGACCTCTTTCAGAGATGGAATGATTCTCTCAGTGCCAATTTTGTTTGCTATTTTGCTCTCTTTTGCACCACAGTCGGCAATGCAGACTATTCCGACACTGCTCCGACCTATCGTGGGCAATGGTTTTGTGATGGGCATTATCATCATACTACTTCTTGAACATATATTCCTAAAGGATAAAAAGCAATGAATGTAAAAGAACTTCTTAAAGAGTGCCAGCACCATAAGCAGGCTGTGTTGGCGACCAATTTCTATAATCTCGAGACTTTGCAGGCCGTTATGCGTGCAGCACAGGCGACACAATCACCTGTTCTGTTGCAACTTACCCGCTCAAGTATCGACTATATGGGTCTTAAAAATGCCGTGGTAATGGCTCGTCAGGCTATTGCAGACTACGGCGTTAATGGTTGGGTGCACCTCGACCATGGTGGTAGCATTGAACTGGTTGAGCGCTGCCTGGATGCCGGATTTGATTCGGTGATGATTGATGCAAGTGAGGAGCCGTTCGAGGTAAATGTTGAGACCACTCGCAAAGTGGTGGAGATGGCTGCCCCATATGGGGTAAATGTTGAGGCGGAGCTGGGCTATGTTGCAAAGCTCGGACAGCAGCAGGGTGGTGGCTTTACAACACCTGAGCAGGCAAAACTCTTTGTAGAGCAGACCGGTGTTGATGCGCTTGCAGTATCTATCGGCTCGGCACACGGTTTCTATAAGCAGGCTCCAAAGCTCGATATTGAGCGCCTTGCACAGATTCGTGCCGTAACAGATGTTGCCCTTGTTCTGCATGGTAGCTCGGGCATCCCGCACGATATGGTGCAGAGCGCTATCTCTAATGGTATTGTCAAGGTAAACCTCGCAACCGAGATTAAAGATACCTTTATGCGTAACTTGAAGGCCATTCTGACTACAACAGATGAGATAGACCTGCGTAAAGTCTTCCCTAAGGCAACCGATGCAGTGGTGGAACTTCTTGTCGAAAAGTATAAAATGGTGAAAAATCTTTAGTGTAAAGCAGACTTTCCATTTTTTATTTGTACCTTTGCACGCAAAGAGAGTTACACATGGAAAAATACGAATCAAAACAGGGTCAAATATTTAAGTCGGCGGCGCAGATATATCCGCTTATATCTAACTTCTCGTTGCTCACTCCAGCTGTATCTGATAAGGTGGAGGAGTGGTATGCAACCGAGGATACTTGCTCATTCAAGGTCAAGGGCTTTACCGTTAAACTCAGAATGGTGGATAAGCTCTTTGGTAAGCATGTCAAGATTACCGGCGATGATGGCGGTGTACCTATCGACTTTACCTTCTGGATTCAGCTCCATGAGGTGACGCCTACCGATACCCGTATCCGTATGGTGCTCCACTGCGAACTCAATATGATGATGCGCATGATGGTCGGCGGCAAGATTCAGAAGGGGTTGGATAAGGCTGTGGAGGGGTTTGTGCAGGCGTTCAACCGCATCTAAATTTGCATTTGTCGTGAAAAGGCAGCATTAGCTGCACATCCCTAAAAGCCCGACAATGGCTGTACGTTTTAGTACTATCCATCGTCGGGCTTTTTACGCGATGCGCACCTACTACTACCTTTTGACGACAAATGGGTTTTATCGTGATAGTGGCGCATTTGCACCATATCCTTCAAATTCCCGAATGGGACGTACGTTAAGTACTACCCATCCGAGAATTTTTCACGATATAGCGCAACTACACCACTTTGACGATAAAACAGTGCAGGGATTTATCAGTGTACAAACCCGGGAAAACCTTTTGCGTAGCAATAAATATACATCCGCGCAGCGGATACCTCTATAAGGCTAATACCATGCGAGGAGGAAGGGTCGGCGCAGCCGAGCCAATAGCCAACGGCTAATCGCTAGCAGTGAAGCTCTGCTCCGCCGAGCTGACGGCAAATATCTGTCGCATAAGGGTTAATTTTCAAATTTTCTTAAAAAAAACGGGCGAAAGTTTTACCTTTTGCAAAAATAAGTGTATATTTGTGGCCGATTTCGCTCTGATTGAGAGCGAGATAGGTTTTTAAGATAAGGTTTAAGTATAATTAATAAACAAAAATTTACAGCTATGACAAAGGCAGATATCGTAACAGAGATTGCGAAGAAGACTGGTGTTGAGAAGGTTCAGATTCAGGCAATCGTTGAGTCTTTCATGGAGGAGATTAAGGACTCTTTGGGCCGTGGTGAGAATGTTTATCTCCGTGGTTTCGGTTCTTTCATCGTTAAGACTCGCGCAGAGAAGGTTGCTCGCAATATCTCTAAGAATACAACTATCACTATCCCTGAGCACAAGATTCCTGCATTCAAGCCAGCGAAGACTTTCACTGCTAAGGTAAAGTAATTTGACACTATTGTTTAATCTTTAATATTTACAACTATGCCAAACGGAAAGAAGCATAAGCGTCACAAGATGGCGACCCACAAGCGTAAGAAGCGTCTGCGTAAGGATCGTCACAAGAAGAAGTAGTATGCCCGGCGGCATATTGCTTAGATAGGAGTATAGCGCTAAAGGGTCCTCCCTTTAGCGTTCCTATTATTGAGGAATGGGTAAATGGCTGATTTTTTTCGTTACAATCTGTTCGAAATATCGGATTCAATCTATCACTCCTCGCTATACAAAGCCTCGAAAGAGGTCTAAAAACGATAATCTTGTACTATGAACCGTGAGTTAATTATCAATGTAACATCTACCGAGATAAATATTGCCCTTTGTGAGGATAAGGTGTTGGTAGAGTTGGGTAAGGATATGGCACAGACAGGCTTTTCTGTAGGTGACATATACCTCGGCAAGGTGCGCAAGATTATGCCCGGACTCAACGCCGCGTTTGTAAATATTGGACATGAACGCGACGCTTTTATCCACTATCAGGACTTAGGACCACACTTCCCCGCACTCGACAAGGTTGTCGATAGTTGGGCTCCAGGGAAGAAGGCGCTTCGTGTAGAGGCGATGAAGATTGATACCCCTCTGGAGAAGGATGGTAAGATTTCAGACCATCTGCAAGTAGGTCAGACCGTTATGGTTCAAATCTCTAAGGAGGCTATCTCTACAAAGGGACCACGTCTGACTTGCGATATCTCGTTGGCGGGAAGAAATATTGTCCTTGTTCCATTCTCCTCAAAGGTCTTCCTTTCGCAGAAGATTCGCTCCAACGAGGAGAAGAAGCGCCTCAAGCGTGTTGCTGCAGGCGTACTTCCAAAGAATTTTGGTGTAATCATTCGCACCGCAGCCACAAATGCCACCGATCTTGATGTTGAGCAGGATATCCTTGCTGCTGTAGAGAAGTGGAATAAGACTTGTCAGCAGATTCGCCGCAATCAGGTGCCGGCACTGCTTATGGGTGAGATGAGCCGCGCCAATACAATTATTCGTGACTCCCTCGATGGCACATTTACGCAGATTTGTGTCGATGATGAGGGTATGTACAACGAAATCAGAAACTATATTCAGTCGGTAGATCCCGAGAAGGTCAAGTTGGTGAAACTTTACCGTGGATCGGTACCGATTTTTGACAACTTCGATATCTCGCGACAGATAAAGTCGCTCTTTGCTCGATATGTATCTCTGAAGAGAGGTGCCTACCTTATTATAGAGTCAACGGAGGCGATGAACGTCATTGACGTTAACTCCGGAAACCGCACCAAGGCGGATGACAACCAGGAGGAACATGTCCTTGAGGTCAACCTTGCGGCTGCGGCGGAGATTGCTCGTCAGCTCCGACTCAGAGATTTGGGTGGTATTGTGATTATCGACTTTATAGATATGCACAAGACGCAGAGCCGCCAGTTGCTCTACGATGAGATGCAGCGCTTAATGGCAACCGACAAGGCTCGCCACACAATCCTGCCGCTGACCAAGTTTGGTCTGATGCAGATTACGCGCCAGCGCATCCGTCCGGTAGCTATTAAGGATATCCGAGAGCTCTGCCCAACATGCGGTGGCTCGGGAAAGGTCGAGCCTACAGTGCTTCTTGAGCGTACTATTGAGAATCAGTTGTCACTCCTGGCAGAGGAGCATGGTGAGCGTTATGTAAACCTTGTAGTCAGCCCATATATTGCAGCCTTCCTTAAGCAGGGACTTATCTCTCTGCGTACCCGTTGGGCGCTGCGCTATGGTATGTTTATCTCGGTTACAGCCTCACAAAGTGCAGGTATCATAGAGGTCAAGTATCTCGATCGCAAGGGTGAGGATATGTTGCATCCGAACTATATAGGCAACCGCAAACCTAAAAAGAGGGTTGATATTAAGGTTGAAAAGCTCGTTCCAAAGGATAAGGAGCGTAAGGGACAGAGCGGTAGAGGTAAGCGTCGAGTAAAGAAGATAAGTGATACAAAGGATAAAGAGTAGGGTATAACCTGTAAAGATGCACAAAATAGTCCAGACAGCGACACAGACTGTTCCGTTTGTGCAGCTGCAAAAAGAGTTGAAACAGAAGGGCAACACCGTCTATCTCAATGAGTTAGTCGGAGGGGCCCTTACGTTTTATTTGGCAGCATCAGTGACAAAAAATGCTGGTCTGCATATACTTGTGGCGGAGGATCGTGATGCGGCAGCATATGCGATGAATGACCTCTATGCACTGCTTGACGAGAAGAGAGTATTGTTCTTCCCGTCTGCCTATAAACGCTCTGTACTCTACGGCCGAGAGGATGCGGAGAGTATAGTTATGCGTACAAATACGATGAATGCCATCAAGAGCCTTGCGGCGGATGACTATCTTGTTGTCTGCACATATCCCGATGCTATAGCCGAGAAGATTGTGGCAAGTGAGGAGCTTGAACAGCGCAAGATTAGAATCTGCTGTGGTGATAGGGTAGATATTGGCGACTTGGTTGATGAACTTGAGTCTCAGGGCTTTGTGCGTGTAGATTTTGTCTATGAGCCAGGTCAGTACTCTGTCCGAGGAGGTATCGTAGATATATTTTCATACTCTGAGAGCCGCCCATATCGCCTCGACTTTTTTGATGACGAGGTAGAGTCGCTGCGCCGTTTTGAGATTGCTAATCAACTCTCGTCCGATAAGTTGGAGAGCGTGGATATTATCGGAAATATCAACCGTGCAGAGAGCCGTAATAGCTCGTTTGCCGCGTTTGTTGGTCAGAGTGCCGCCTATTGGTTTTATGATGCTGATTACATCCTGCGTAAGGTTGATGATATCCGCATAAAGGCGATGGAGAGTAGCGAGGAGCCTCAGTTGGTAGCTCAGCGAATGACCTCGCGTAAGGAGCTGATGACAGACTTGGAGCAGAGTACATTGCTGCTTCTTAAGAATAACCTTACCGAACGCCCTGCGCGTACAACGGTCATCTTCCATACCCAACCACAGGCGAAATTTGGCAAAAATTACGAACGCCTCGCCGACGATATTGCATATCGTAAGGGTGAGGGGTTGAGCTGTTATATCCTCTCGGATAATCATGCGCAGATGGAGCGATTGGAGAATATTTTTCACTCTATATCGCGCCCGGATGTGAGCCTTGAGATGATGCGTCTGTTGCTGCACGAGGGTTTTGTCGATTACGATACGAAACTCTGTCTATATACTGAGCATCAGCTATTTGACCGCTATCGACGCTATAAAATCAATGGTGAGATTAAGCGCGATGAGCAGATGACCGTGGCAGAGCTTAACGCCCTGCGAGTTGGTGACTATGTCGTGCATATTGACCACGGAGTTGGTCGATTTGATGGCCTTGTGACCCTGCCAGACCCTATGGGTGGAAAGCCACGAGAGGTTATTAAGCTTGTTTATCGTGATGGCGATGTGCTCTTTATCAATGTTCACTCTCTGCACTGCATCTCTCGCTATAAGAGTGGTGATGGCGAGCGCCCGAAGGTGCATAAACTTGGCAGTGGCGCTTGGCAAAAACTTAAGACGGCAACAAAGAGGGCTGTCAAGGATATCTCGCGTGAGCTTATTGCCCTCTATGCAAAACGTAAGGCAAGTGAGGGTTTTGCCTTCTCGCCCGATAGTTATCTACAGCAGGCTATGGAGGCCTCTTTCCGATATGAGGAGACCCCTGATCAGCAGCGAGCAATTGAGGCAGTAAAGAGTGATATGGAGTCATCGCGCCCGATGGATAGACTCATCTGCGGAGATGTTGGTTTTGGAAAGACCGAGGTGGCTATCCGTGCAGCGTTCAAGGCGGCTGTTGATGGAAAACAGGTGGCGGTGCTTGTGCCGACAACTATTCTTGCTCTGCAGCACTACCGCTCATTTATGGAGCGACTCAGAGATATGCCGATACGTGTGGAGTATCTCAATCGCTCAAAGAGCGCAAAGCAGACACGCCAAATTGCCGAAGATTTGGAGGCGGGAAAGATTGATATCCTTATCGGAACGCATAAGATACTCGGTAGCGGGATAAAGTTTAGGGATTTGGGTCTGCTCATTATTGACGAAGAGCAGCGTTTTGGCGTTGCAGCAAAGGAGAAGCTGACCCATATGAGTGTCAATGTCGATACGCTGACCCTTACGGCAACACCTATTCCGCGAACATTGCAGTTCTCGCTGATGGGCTCGCGCGATTTGTCGGTTATCTCTACACCTCCACCAAATAGACAACCGATTATCACAGAGTCACATACATTCTCCGAGGAGCTGGTTAAGGATGCCATTGAGGCGGAGCTGTCGCGTGGTGGTCAGGTCTATTTTATACATAACAACGTGGAGCAACTTGAGGATATCCGTGGAATGGTCAGCCGTCTCTGCCCTAAGGCGCGTGTTGTTGCAGCACATGGTCGCATGAAGGCGAGTGATATGGAGCGACTGATTATGGATTTCATCTATGGCGAGAGTGATGTGCTTGTGGCAACGACTATCATCGAGAGCGGAGTGGATATCCCGAATGTGAATACCATCATCATCAATAATGCTGACCACTTTGGTCTGAGCAACCTGCATCAGCTGCGTGGTCGTGTGGGTCGAAGTGACCGTAAGGCGTATTGCTACCTCTTAAGTAGGCCAAATGAGCTGCTGTCGGACGATGCACGCCGTAGATTGAGGGCGATTGAGGAGTTCTCCGATTTGGGTTCGGGATTCAATATCGCTATGCAGGATCTGGATATCCGTGGCGCGGGTAATCTGTTGGGTGCCGAGCAGAGTGGATTTATTGCCGATATCGGTTTTGAGACCTACCAGAAGATTCTCAATGAGGCTATTGCTGAGTTGCGTGCCGAGGGCCTTGATGTGGCGGGATTGTCGGCAGAGGAGCAGAAGGTTGTCAGCAGAATGAGCTATGTGGATGATGTAACGGTGGAGCTTGGCGTAGAAGCCTCACTGCCAGCAGATTATGTACAGCAGCCTGCTGAGCGATTAAGACTCTATCGCGAGCTGGATTCGATTGTTGAAGAGTCGCTGTTGCAGCAGTTTGAGACAAGGCTTGTTGACCGCTTTGGCCGTATTCCTGACGCGGCACGACAACTGCTTGATGTTGTGCGACTTAGATGGGTGGCAGCCGAGCTTGGAATCGAGCGTGTGAAGATTAAAAATGGACTTATGATTGTCGCTTTTGTGGGTGATGACCGCTCGCCATTCTATAAGACCGAGCAGTTTATGACCCTCCTTCGCCGCGTCACCTCGCAACCCGAGCGTTTTGTCCTCAAGCAGCGCGATACAAAACTTGCGATGACTGTGCGAAATGTTGCTTCGGTTGCTGATGGCGTGAGAGTATTGACCGAATTGAAATCATAAATACAAACATGAAAATCAAACAGCTAATAGCTAAAAGCCAATAGCCAACGCTGCGATTAAGCCGAGAGCAGAGTCAAGCTTGCTTGAACTATGCCGAGGCGGAGCAGGGACGGGTTGCCAAAGGCAAGCCAACGGCAATATAGCACAAATATACAGCGAGAGATAATGCAAACTTGTAATTTAATCATAGATACGGGCAATACTTTTCATATAATCGGAGCGTAGCGACTAAGCCTCCCTTTGCCAAAGGGAGGTTTGGAGGGAATGTAAAGATGCAATTTAACGGCAATATAGCACAAATATACAGCGAGAGATAATGCAAACTTGTAATTTAATCATAGATACGGGCAATACTTTTCATAAAATTGCCGTTATAGGTATGAACAACAACATTCTGGAGGAGAGGGTAGTGCCTGAACTTACGGAGGAGGTTGTTTGTCAGATATGTAGTGCTTACGCTCCGTCGAAGGCCATTATATCATCTACTCGTGGCGATGCTCAGAGGAGTAGAGGTCTGTTAGAGGGTAAGGTGCAATATGTTCTTTGTTTGGATAGTAAGACGCCACTGCCCATTGCGCTTGACTATAATCGAGCGACAATTGGAACAGATCGTATAGCGGCAGCAGTAGGTGCGGTAGAGATGTATGGCGCTGATAAGAGTATCCTTGTGGTGGATGCAGGTACGGCGATAACGCTCGATTTTATTGACTGCGGAGTATTTCGCGGAGGCAATATCTCTCCGGGTGTGGATATGCGACTTGAGGCGCTTAATGAGAAGACGGCGACCCTTCCGCTCTGCTCACCAAAGGCTCTTGATGCAGTTGCGCCACAGCTCGGTCATTCGACCGATGAGGCGATAGTTTTTGGCGTGATGGAGGGTGTTTTTTACGAAGTAAAAGGGTATATTGACGCTTTTGTCGAAAAAAATGCAGATTTATTGACAATTTTTATCGGAGGAGACGCAGAATATTTTGAGAATCGAATTAAAAATGCGATATTTGCGGGTCGTAAAGTCGTCTTTTGCGGCCTTAATAGAATTTTAGAATACAATGCAGAGAATGAAGATATATAGCAGAGCGTTTGTAATGGTGTTTGCCGTTACGCTTTTCAGTGTGTTTGGAACAGGTCGAGTGTCTGCTCAGAGTTCGGCAATTAACGCCTACTCACCATACACCATGTATGGTATCGGCGAGCTGGGTGTGAATGGAAATGCGATAAACCGAACAATGGGCGGAACTGGTTTGGCTATGCGTAGCACGCAAATGGCGAGTCTGCTCAATCCTGCCGGTTATAGCGCTACTCTGCGAAATAGCTTTATCTTCGAGGTAGGCATGGAGGGTAACTTCCTCAAGAATACACAGCGCAGATACTCTTCGCTCTCAGCTTCGGACTACACTACAGCCGAGAATGCGAAGAACAGTGCCAACCTCCGCGAGATTGCAGTTCAGTTCCCTGTTGCAAAGGGTCTTGGTTTCGGTCTGAGCCTTACACCTTATGGCAGTGTTGGTTACAAGATGAACACACTCGAGCAGAGTGAGGATATTTGGGGTACTGTCGGTGGTGTAATGTACAACTATCAGGGAGATGGAGACGTTACAGAGATTAAGGCCGGTCTTGGTTGGGAGTTTGTCCGTGGAGTATCGGTTGGTATCGCTGCAAAGTACTACTGGGGTAACATTCTGCACAACTACACAACCTCTATCTATGGCGATTATGTAGGTTCGGGCGACTTTGTATCGACAAATGGTCTTGATGACTATGCTATCTCGAACTTCAAGTTCCAGGTGGGTCTTCAGGCAAATCTGATTGCTACAAAGAAGAGAATGCTTACTATTGGTGCTACTTATGACTACGGTGGCCCGCTCAACCCTAAGGTGGTACAGACTATCTATATCGGTGACTATGCCTCTTCAGTTGTATTCCAGGAGGATAGCCGTGGTCAGATGCGTCTGCCACATGCAGTAGGTGCAGGTATCTCATATCAGGATTCAAAGTTTGTTGCCAACTTCGACTACGAGTATCAGAATTGGGGTGGTGACAACGCCTTCTATCAGCACGATACCTATACAGGCGTGAGTGTAAAGTATGTAAATACTCATACATATAAGTTTGGCTTTGAGTATATCCCTAACCGATTCGATGTTCGTAACTACTTCAAGCGTATCTCTTATCGTATAGGTGCTCGTTACGGTAACTACTACCAGAGCTTTGCAGATCAGCAGATTACTCAGTACTCAATTACAGCCGGTTTCGGTTTCCCACTGCGATTTATGAGTGCGCATAGCATCAACGCAGGTATTGAGTTCTGTGGACGTGGCAACCATACATCAGTGGAGTTGCCAGGGCAGGGCAAGCGTCTGGGACTTATTCGCCAGAACTACCTCAAGGTACACCTCGGTTTCTCACTCTTCGGCGAGGACTATTGGTTTGTACGACCTAAGATTGATTAATGACTAACAACATAAACAAAATAACAAACAATCACAATGAAGGCAATCAAATTATTTATCGTTGCAGCAATGACTGCAATGGCGGCAACAGCAGTTGCGCAGGATTTTAGTGATCCTAAGTATGCTAAGTGGGGTGAGACTCCAGAGGAGCGTAAGGAGAATATGCTCGCAAGCTCTTACTTGAAGGAGGAGATTGCAAATCGCCACTTCAACTCTGCAGCAGGTTATCTCCAGCAGCTTTTGGCAAAGTGTCCAGCAGCTTCTGAGAACATCTATGCAAATGGTATCAAGCTCTATAAGGATCGCGTGAATCGTGCAGAGACTCTGGCTGAGAAGAAGATGTATGTTGACTCTATCCTCTTGCTCTACGATATCCGTCTGCAGCACTATGCAAACCACGCAAAGCGCGGTAAGGTGTATATCCTTGAGCGTAAGGCTCGTGAGTACCTCACTTACAAGGGTGATGACCGTGAGGGCGTTGCTGAGGCATTCGAGACAGCACTTGCAGCACAGAAAGAGGCTGGCGCAGTTGATCCAGAGCTCGTTGTTATCTACTTCAAGAACCTCTGCGATGACTATCAGAACGATATCGTTGATGCAATGACTATCGTAAACACTTACGATGCATACTCTCCATACTTTGAGAATATCGCTCCTGAGCAGCAGCAGTACAAGGATCAGTTCGAGCAGTGCTTCGGCGTTAGTGGTGCAGCATCTTGCGAGAATATCGAGAAGATTTTTGCTAAGAAGTTGGCTGACAATCCAAACGATGAGTTGATCGTATCTCAGGCTTACAACCTCCTTGCTCGTACAGGTTGTACAACTGATTTCTTCTTCACTGTAGGTGAGAAGTACTACTCTATGCAGCCATCTGCAAGCGTAGCTATGGCTCTTGCACAGGGTTTCCAGGATAAGGGTGCATTTGACAAGGCAAATCAGTACCTTCGTGAGGCTTTGGCTGTTGAGCAGAGCGCAGAGGGTCGTGAGAAGCTCTACGTTCGTATCGGTATCCTCGATATGTCAACTAACAACTTCGCTTCAGCTGTAGCAGCATTCCGTGATGCACAGGCAATCAACCCTGAGAACGCTCACGTTCCATTCTTCTTGGCTCAGTGCTACGTAAATGGTGCAAAGAACTGCTCTGGTCTTGCTAAGGATGCTATCTACTGGGTTGCATATGACCTTATCCAGAAGGCACTTCCACTCCTCGAGGTTTCTGACCCTGAGCGTGTAGATGCAGCAAAGCAGCTTGCATCAGCATACCGTGCAGCATTCCCAACAGCAGAGGAGTGCTTCTTCAACGAGGTTGCAGAGGGTTCTTCTTATACTGTTAACTGCGGTTTTGCACAGGGCGTTTCAACTGTAGTTCGTCCTCGCGCGAAATAATCTGATATAAAGATTCAGTGAAACGATTTCTGCACAGATATTTGGCAATGGCACTCCTTTTTATAGGGAGTGCTTTGCTCTTTTCGTGCAAGGAGGAGCCAAAGGCTGCTGAGGAGTCTTTGGATACCATTATGACAGAGAAGAGTACCAACCTTACGGTGATAGTCTCTGAGAATGGTCGTCGCTCATATCGCTTTACCACTCCGCTCCTTGAGGGATATACATTGGGTCGTGACCCATATCGTGAGTTTCGTAAGGGTGTAAAGATTACAACCTATCAGGATGACTCTCTGACTACGGTCAATGCAACAATGGAGTCCAACTACGCTATCTACTACGAGAATCGTAAGTTGTGGGAGGCAAAGGGTAATGTGCGCATTGTCAAACATGATGGTACAAAGGTCTTTACACAACAGCTCTTCTGGAACTCTACTACAAAACGCATCTACTCAAATGTCGATACCAAAATCGTTACGGCTAACGATACCCACTTCACTGAGGGCTTTGAGTCAGACGAGGAGTTGGTAGAGCTGAACTTCCGCCATTGGAAGGGTAAGGTGAAGATGGATGAGCAGGCTGCCTCTGTCGATAAGGACTCTACAGTAGTAGAGCAGAAGCCGGCGGCAAAACCTCAGTCGGAGAAGAAAAAGGAGGAGTCAAAATCGAAGTCTCAGAAGGCTAAAGATAGCCAGGAGAGCAAGAAAAATCGACTTATGCCTCAGCGCAAGATGCCTCAGTTGCCGACACAGTTGGATAAAAAAGCTGATGTGGCAAAGGATCGTCGTATAGAGTAATAATATATATAGGTAATGGCCACAACGATAGTAATCATACTACTGATGCTGCTTCTTTCGGCATTCTTTTCGGGTATGGAGATTGCGTTTCTGAACAAGAATCGCCTCAAGCTCGAGATTGACCGAAAGCAGAGCCGTATGTTTGACTATATAGCCAACCTGTTTTCGCACAATCAGGGTCAGTATATTACAACCATACTTGTAGGTAACAACATCACACTTGTTATCTACTCTATGTGTATGTCGCAGCTGATTCGTGGTATGGCATATATGTTGGGGTGGAATAGTATCTACAGCGAGGGCTCGTTCCTGCTTGAGACTATCATTCCGACCATTATTGTAATCTTTGTGGCCGAGTATATTCCAAAGTCGGTCATTAGGGTAAATCCAAACTTCTACTACCGCATCTTCTCCCCGATTATCTTTGTCTTCTACCTGTTGCTCTATCCTATTGCGCGCTTTACAACGATGCTCTCTTATGGATTGTTGCGTCTGTTTGGTCGCACAACGGCTCAGGCGGAGCGAGAGACAGAGTTTGATCGTAGCGACCTTGAGAGCCTGCTCGATACTAACAATACCGAGGCGGATAACGACACTGAGGCTGAGATAAAGATGTTCCAAAATGCTCTCGACTTTGCAGACCTGCGTGTGAGGGACTGTATGGTGTCGCGAGTTGATATGGAGGCTGTGGATATCGATGAAACTACGATAGAGAGCCTTACAGAGCGATTTGTAGAGAGTAAGTATTCGCGTATCTTTGTTTGGCGAGATAGCGTTGATAACATTATCGGCTATGTCAATTCAAAGAGCCTCTTTACTGCGCCTAAGACCATAGAGCAGGTGCTTATCAATGTCGATTATGTCGTGGAGACAATGTCGCTGCAAGATATGTTGACCCAGTTTATTAAGCAGAAGAGTAATATCGCCGTTGTGATAGATGAGTTCGGTGGCACGGCGGGTATTATCTCTCTGGAGGATGTCTTGGAGCAGATTTTTGGCGAGATTGAGGATGAGCACGATGTTGAGGATATGGTCGAAAAACAGGTGGCTGAGAACGAGTATGTCTTCTCTTGCCGCTTGGAGGTTGAGTATCTGAATGAGAAATATGGGCTCAATATAGCTGAGAGTGAGGAGTATGACACTCTTGCCGGCTATATTATCTATCGCTATAAAGAGCTGCCTACAGCGGGTACTCAGATGGAGTTTGATGGCTTGAAGATAAAGATTCTGCGCACAACTCGCTCCCGAATTGAACTTGCGAGGGTTGAGTGCGTGAAAAAATAGTGTAAAAAGGCGAATAATTGGAATAAAATTACTATATTCGCGAGTTATTTGAAAATTTTACAAAAAAAATATTCTGATATGGTAAGTTTGAACACATTGAGAACCAAATTCGGCGTACTGCTTTCAGTAGTTATCGCAGGCGCGCTTTTGGCGTTTATCTTCTCTCTGAAGACAGAGATGGGATTTTCTGGAAACGACCCTAAGGTCGGTGCAATTGATGGTAAGGATATTCACTACACAGAGTTCCTTGCTGCTTATGATGATGTAAAGTCTCAGATGGGTGAGCTCACTACAGATGAGCAGGCTCAGCAGGCTTTGGCAAACACTTGGCAGATTCTGCTCTCTGACCATGTATTCACTCCAGGTTTTGAGGAGTTGGGTCTTGCTGTAGGTGAGGCAGAGCACAAGGCACTTATTCGTGGTGAGCGCGCAAGCAATGTTATGACAAGTCTGTTTGGTAATCCTCAGACAGGTGAGTATAACATCGAGGCTCTTGCTGCTTTCCTTGCAGAGGTTGAGACTAACCCACAGGCTCAGAAGGCTTGGGCTTTCTTCAGCAAGCAGGCAGATCTCGATCGCGCTATGATGAAGTATCAGGCTCTTGTTCAGAAGGGTGCTTATGCAAACACTCTTGAGGTTGAGCGTGGCGTAAAGAGCGCAAACAATACCTACAATGGTCGCTATGTTGTTTGCCGTTACAACACTGTTGCTGATTCACTCTTCACTGTTTCTGATAGCGAGATTAAGGCTTACTACAACGCACACAAGGCTCAGTATGAGCGCGTTCCTTCTCGTACAATCTCTTATGTTGAGTTCGAGGTTGAGCCAACAGAGGCTGATAAGGCTGCTGTTGAGGCTGAGGCAAAGGCTGCTGCTGAGCAGTTTGCTACAGTTAAGGATTTCAAGGCTTACACTCGTGAGAACCGTCATGCATCAGTTGCTCAGACCTATATCACTGCAGCTTCTATGACTGCAGAGGAGAGCGAGGCTCTTGTAAAGGGTAAGATGTATGGTCCAGCACTCGTTGCAGATGAGTGGCGTGCAGCTCGCGTTGCAGAGGTTAGAAACGTTCCTGAGAAGTACACTCTCAGCCACATCGTTCTTAACTACACTGATGATAAGCTCGCCGATAGCCTTGTAACTGTTGCTAAGAAGGGCGACTTCGCTGCTCTTGCTTCACAGTATTCACTTGCTACAGATACAGCTGCTGAGGGCGGTAAGATTGGTGAGGTTACTTATGGCTCACTCGCTCCTGAGTTCGCTGACGCTCTGCTCGGTAAGAAGAAGGGTGATGTTGTTAAGGTGACTATGGGTAATGTTATCCAGGTTCTTAAGGTTGACGCTGTAAGCGCTATCCAGAAGCACTACAAGCTCGCTACACTCTCATACCCACTCGTTGCATCACAGCTCACTCAGCGCGATGTTCACAACGCTGCAAGCCTCTTCGCTGTTACTGCAGCTAAGGATGGTTTCGAGAGCGCTACAACTGCACAGGCACAGTCTGCACGCACAGCTACTATCGAGAAGGCTGCTCGTTCAGTACGCGGTATCGATGTAAACTCTCTCGAGGTTGTGTTCTGGGCTAATAAGGCTAAGGTTGGTGATGTTTCTGAGCTTATCAAGCTTGATAACAACCACTATGTAGTAGCTACCCTCACTGGTATCAATGACAATGAGTATCGTACTGTAAATGAGGTTGCTTCTCAGATTAAGAGCACTCTTCTCCGTGATAAGAAGTTCGAGCACATCGCAGCTAAGATGGTTGGTGCTACTATCGAGGAGGTTGCTACAGCTGCAGCTGCTGAGGTTAAGACCTTTGAGAATGTTAAGTACGATGCATACTATATTCCAGGTGTTGGTGTAGAGCCACGCGTTCTTGGTGCTATCTCTTCTCTTGAGCAGGGTGCTCTCTCAGCTCCGGTTAAGGGTGCAAGCGGCGTATTTGTTCTCGTTACTGACGGCGTAACCGTAGCTGCTGAGGCTCAGACCGTAGAGGCAGAGAAGGTTAAGCAGCAGGCATCTGCAGAGCAGTCTGCAACTCGCGCATTCTATGCTGTTCAGGAGGCTGCGGATGTAGAGGATAATACTGTTGGCTACTTCTAATTTTGACGTGATAGTGGGGCATCTACCTCCGCTAACACATATAAACAACAAAGGGCAGTACGCACAAGTACAGCCCTTTGTTGTTTTATGTGCCGAGCGGAGTATCTGCCCCACTCTGACGCCAAAATGGTACATAGATGTATCGAAGTATAGATGGTTAAAATAATCCAACATCCGCGTAGCGGATACCTCAATAAGGCTAATAGCAAATAGCCAACAGCCAATATCAAAAAAATAGCGAGAATATTCTCGCTATTTTTTTGTTTGTATTGACTAAGAGCTCTACTTGCCGAGCAGTTTCATAACCTCATTATACACTGTCTCGCCATCGTAGCCGAACTGCTTATCGAGCACCTTGTAAGGAGCTGAGTGGCCGAAGTGGTTCAGACCGTGGATATTCTCCATAGAGCCTACAAGGCTGAGCAGAGTTACAGGCAGACCTGAAGTCATACCATATTTCAGAGCATCTGAAGGAATTACAGCCTCCTGGTAAGACTTAGGCTGATCGCGGAACAGACCCTCACTTGGTACATCCACAACGCGAACGCTGATACCATCCTTCTTCAGCAGCTCTGCACCCTCAACGAGTGTAGCGACCTCAGAACCTGTTGCAACCATAACAACCTTTGGCTTTGCAGAGTCCATAACGATATATGCACCCTTTGCTGACTGCATAGCCTCTTCACGACGAGATGCGCAGAGGGTTGGGAGGTTCTTGATATTCTGGCGAGAGAGGATGAGTGCAACTGGGCGCTGCTCCTCGAGAGCAATCTTCCATGCTGCAATAGTATCCTCACCATCTGCAGGGCGGAGAACAACCATTGAGCGCTCGCCGTGGTGGTTGTGCAGGTGCTCCATCAGACGAATCTGAGCCTCCTGCTCAACTGGCTGGTGGGTAGGGCCATCCTCGCCTACGCGGAATGAGTCGTGTGTCCAGATATAGATTACATGCAGACGCATCAGAGCTGAGAGGCGTACTACAGGCTTCATATAGTCAGAGAATACGAAGAATGTACCACATGCAGGGATAACACCACCGTGGAGTGCCATACCGTTCATGATACAAGCCATTGTGAACTCAGAGACACCTGCCTGGAAGAACTTACCGCTAAAGTCACCCTTCTTAAATGCAGTGGTCTTCTTCAGGAATCCGTCAGTCTTATCTGAGTTAGAGAGGTCAGCAGATGCAACAATCATATTCTCAACCTTCTCTGCATATACGCCGAGTACTGTAGCAGATGCTGCACGGGTAGCAACGTCAGCCTTCATATCGATAGACAGATAGTCAATCTGTGGCAACTTACCAGCCAAGAACATATCGAGCTTGCGGGCAAGTGCAGGGTTTGCAGCGCGCCACTCAGCCTCAACAGCCTTGCGCTCAACCATCTGAGCACGCAGAGCAGCTGCACGCTCCTCATAGATAGCCTTGCTCTCCTCAAAAATCTGGAATGGCTCCTCTGGATTACCACCGAGACTTGCAACAGTCGCTGTATATGATGCACCAGCAGCAGAGAGTGGCTGACCGTGTGTAGATACCTTATCCTCAAAGCTACCGCCATCCTCAGTTACGGCACCCTTACCCATAACAGTTACACCGATGATAAGTGTTGGCTTATCTGTAGGCTCATTAGCCTTTGTCAGCGCCTCGCGAATCTGTGGGATGCTGTGGCCGTCAATCTTGATGACATTCCAACCCCAAGCACGATACTTCATCTCTACATCCTCAGTATCAACCTCCTCAACCTTTGTTGAGAGCTGAACGTTGTTTGAGTCGTAGTACATGATGATATTTGACAGACCGAGGTTACCTGCGATACGACCTACACCCTGAGATACCTCCTCCTGAACAGCACCATCAGAGATGTAGATATAGGTCTTATGAGCCATCCACTCACCGAAGCGAGCTGCCAAGAAACGCTCAGCAATAGCAGCACCAAGACCCATAGCATGACCCTGACCAAGTGGACCTGAGGTGTTCTCCACACCACGCAGGAAGTCAACCTCCGGGTGACCAGGAGTTACGCTGCCCCACTGACGGAACTGCTGAAGATCCTCCATTGAGTAGTGACCTGCAAGTGCAAGCACAGAGTAGAGCATTGGAGACATGTGTCCAGGATCGAGGAAGAAGCGGTCACGATGTGGATAGAGCATGTTATCCGGATCATAACGCAAGAACTCTGCAAAGAGTACGTTTACAAAATCAGCTCCGCCCATAGCACCACCTGGGTGGCCAGACTTAGCCTTCTCAACCATTGAAGCAGCAAGGATACGTATGTTGTTCGCAGCCTTGGCAAGTTGCAGATCATTAGCCATAATTATATAGTTTTTAGTACGTTTTTCACTTTCCAAACACAAATATACAAAAATTTCGGTAAATACGATGCTATATTCTAATTTTTTTGAGATGTTGTAATACAACACACCCTCTCTACCTGCAGAAAACAAGCGGAGAGGGTGTGTGTTAGTGTGTTTGAAAGAGACAATAACTTGTGCTAAGTAGTCTCTTTATGGCAGTTTTATAGGTTTTGCTTGATGATGCTTGTGTCGGAGAGCTCAAACTTCTGCTCTGCATACTGCTTGGTTACGGTGAATGACTTGAGGTCTGAGGATGGTGCCTCGAACATCAAATCCTTCATTATCGCCTCGCAGATAGAGCGCAGACCACGCGCGCCGAGGTTAAACTCTATCGCCTTGTCAACGATATATTCGAGCGCCTCCTCCTCAAAAGATAGCGCAATGCCGTCCATCTCAAAGAGACGGTTGTACTGGCGGATAATTGCATTCTTAGGCTCTGTAAGTATGCTGCGGAGCACCTCACGGCTCAGTGGCTCAAGGTGTGTGATTACCGGCATACGACCAACGAGCTCAGGGATAAGACCAAAGCTCTTGATATCCTGTGGCTGTACATACTTGAGCATATTCTTGCGGTCGAACTGAGTGGTATCAACTTTACCGTAGCCGATTGCATGGGTGTTGAGTCGCTGAGAGATGCGTCTTTCGATACCGTCGAAAGCACCTCCGCAGATAAAGAGAATATTCTTCGTGTCAATCTGTACAAACTTCTGCTCAGGGTGCTTTCTGCCACCCTCTGGCGCAACATTTACAACAGTGCCCTCGAGAATCTTGAGCAGTGCCTGCTGAACACCCTCGCCCGATACGTCACGTGTGATGCTCGGATTGTCACCCTTGCGAGCAATCTTGTCAATCTCGTCAATGAAGATAATTCCGCGCTGTGTAGCCTCCACGTCGTAGCCGGATGCCTGATAGAGTCGAGAGAGGATGCTCTCAACATCCTCGCCCACATATCCCGCCTGGGTGAGAACTGTCGCATCGACAATTGTGAAAGGTACACCGAGCAGTCGTGCAATTGTGCGGGCAATAAGGGTCTTACCTGTTCCTGTAGGGCCGACTAAGATGATGTTTGACTTGTCCAACTCAACATCCTCGCCCTTGCTCTCAGCCGCTACAAGGCGCTTGTAGTGGTTGTAAACCGCCACTGCAATAGAGCGCTTTGCGCTATTCTGACCAACGACATAGTTGTCCAAAAAGTCGTGTATCTGCTGCGGCTTAAGGATATTCTCGGGCTTAAATCCCTTGCTCTTAGCACCCTTCTTACTGCTGTCCTGAGATAGTAACTCGCTGTTTTCTAACGACTTATATCCCATCTCGATGCACTCGTTGCAGATTGTAGAGCCATCTGTACCCTGAAAGAGCACCTTTACGCTATCTCTGCCACGGCCGCAGAATGAACAACGCTCGTGCTTTTGTGTATTTTTGTTGTTGTTTTTTGCCATAACTATCTCTTTGTTACAACATTGTCAATCAGACCATAAGCCTTTGCCTCCTCGGCAGAGAGCCAGTAGTCGCGGTCTGCATCGTGCTCGATGGTTGCGTAATCCTTGCCGGTGTGGTAAGATAGGATGTCGTACAACTCCTTCTTGAGGCGAAGAATCTCGCGTGCAGTAATCTCGATATCAGATGCCTGACCCTGAACGCCACCAAGTGGCTGGTGAATCATCACTCGTGAGTGTGGCAGTGCACTTCGCTTGCCTGCAGCACCTGCGGTGAGCAGTACTGCACCCATAGAGGCAGCCATACCGGTACATGTTGTCGAAACATCGCACTGCGAGAGCTGCATGGTGTCGTAGATGCCAAGACCTGCCGAAACAGAGCCGCCAGGCGAGTTTACATATATCTGAATATCCTTCGTAGGGTCTGTTGACTCAAGGAAGAGAATCTGTGCCTGAATAATATTTGCGATATCGTCATTGATAGGTGTGCCCAGGAAGAGGATGCGCTCCATCATCAGACGGCTAAATACATCCATCTGAGTCACATTGAGCTGACGCTCCTCAAGAATTGTCGGGTTGATATATGAACGATAGTCGTGTAGGGTGGTTGAGGTGATGCCGCAGCCCTTTACTGCGAATTTTTCAAACTCTTTCATGTCGTTTTCCTGTTGGTGGGGACACTGTAAAAAGCGAATTTCTGCGTTATACTCATTCTCGAAATCCTCATTTACGCTCTTCAGTAAACTGCGGTTTCTCGAATTTCGCAAGCCTTGAACTTCAACTTTTTATCCGTTTCCATCTGTGTTGAAAAGAATCTAAGGACGAAAAAGACCCTGCAAGGAGATTCCTCGCAGAGCCTTATAATAGAGTGTACTACAATTACAGGTTGCGAGCGATCTCTGCGAACTCGTCAGCAGATACAGCCTTCTCGGTAACCTTAACCTTAGCACGGATAGATGCGATAACCTTCTGCTCGTAGAGCTTTTCGTAGATGTGGTTCTTCTGCTCCTTGTTCTCGAGAATGTTCTTAGCAAAGTTAGCAACCATCTCCTCTGGTGCGTTAGGCATGCCGTACTGAGCGAACTGCATAGCTGCAAGATCCTTAGCCTCAGCTGTAGCCTCCTCCTCAGTTACGTTAATCTGCTCTGCAGTGATAATCTGGCGCTGGATGTAGTTCCAAGAGAACATCTTGATAAAGCCATCGAAATCCTTCTCGATATCCTCCATAGTGAACTTACCCTCGTTGATAGTGTAGAGCCAACGCTTGAGGAACTCGGTAGGCATAGCGAGTGCAGCCTTCTCGAGCATGAAGTTGCGAACAGTTGCAGCAAACATATAGTCGCACTCGCGAACCATCTCACCCTCGATCTGAGCGTCGATGTAAGCGTCAAGACCCTCCTTGTCGGTAACGTTACCCTCTGGGAATGCAGTCTTGAAGAACTCCTCGTTGATCTCAGGGTTTGCGAACTGACGAATCATAGTGATCTCAAGCTCGAACTCTGGGTTGATAGAAGCAAGCTCCTCCTCCTTTACGTGGAGCATAGCAGCGCGCTGTGCAGCTGAAGAGTACATCTCGTTGATGTTGATAGTGGTCTTGTAACCAACCTTCTTACCAATCCAAGGCTTGCGCTCCTCGTCAGACATAGAGATAAGACCAACGTAAGCATCCTCAACACGGAGCTCACCGTTGTCGAGAGTTACAGTCAGTGCCTCATCCTTCTTAACCTTGTCAACCTCTACGAGCTTACCGAAACGACGGAGGAAGTTGTCGAGGAAGTTCTTGTGCATATCCTTGCTGATCTTAATCTTGTGGTAAGTCAGCTTGTCCTTAGAAGTGAGCTCAACCTCGTACTTTGGAGCCTCACCAATCTCGAACATAAACTCGAACTCGGTAGAGTTGTCAAAGTCGAAAGCACCCTGCTCCTCTGCTGGGATAACATCACCGATATAGTCGATGTTCTCCTTCTGCAGGTACTCAAAAACTGCATTTGAAGCTGTGCGGTAAGACTGCTCAGCAACAACGCCCTTGCCATACATCTTGCGTACAATGCCCATAGGAACCATACCTGGACGGAAACCAGGGATGTTAGCCTTGCGCTTGTAGTCGTGCAGCATCTTCTCTACTGCCTCCTTGTAGTCAGCCTCGCCAACTACAACCTTGAGCAGTGATACGCCCTGCTCCTTCTGTACTCTTGTAATCTCCATAGTTGTATATTTTTAATTTGTCTAAATTCTCGTGCCAAAGTAGCGCGCAAAGATACAAATTTTTTTCGGAAATTACATAACTTCGCCTAATATTTCGTACCTTTGCACTATATGAAGGCGATATTTTATACTCTTGCAGCCTGTGTGATGGTTGTTTCGTGTGGCGGTGCGCGCTCTAAGTCAAAATCTCAGAGCACAGTTGTCGCCCCGCAAATGGTAGATATAGAGGTGGTTAATAGTTTTAGCCATCAGACAGATGCCTACACACAGGGTCTGCAGTTTGTAGATGGTGTGATGTGGGAGGGTACGGGTGAGTATGGCCGCTCACGCCTGCAATATACAGATATGGCTACCGGAAAGACAACTGTCGTATCTACACTGCCAAAGGAGCACTTCGGTGAGGGTATAACCCTGCTTGGGGATAAGATATATCAGCTTACGTGGCAGAATGGCGTGATGCACATCTACGACAGACAGAGCCTCCGTAAGCTTGACCAGAAGCACTACAAGGGCGAGGGCTGGGGCCTTACAACAGATGGGCAGTGGCTCTATATGTCTGACGGTACGCCAGATATTCGTGTGCTCGACCCACAGACTCTTGAGGTGAAACGCCGCATAGGTGTGGTGTGCAATGGCTCGTCACTTCCGTACCTTAATGAATTGGAGTGGATTGATGGTAAGATTTGGGCAAATGTCTATACGCTTGACCAGATTGTGGTAATCAATCCCGACAACGGAGTGGTTGAGAAGATTGTGAACTTAGAGGGAATATTGCCAGAGAGTGAGAGAACCGTAACAACAGATGTGCTGAACGGAATAGCATACGACAGCGAGCACAGACGTATATTTGTTACGGGTAAGAATTGGAGTAAATTATTTGAAATCAGATTATTATGAATCCAATAGAGTTTCGTAGAGAGATTCATCGCCACCCAGAGCTCTCGTTTGCAGAGTATCGCACGGCAGAGTTTATTGAGGCAGCACTTGCCGCTGAAGGTATCGCTTGCCGCCGTGTTGCAGAGACGGGTGTGTTGGCTGTAATTGAGGGTAGGGGAGATATTACACGTGCAGTGGTTCTTCGTGCCGATATAGATGCTCTTCCGATAGAGGAGGCGACGGGCTTGGAGTACGCCTCCGTAAATAGAGGTGTGATGCACGCTTGTGGTCACGATATGCACGCAGCTATACTCTTTGGTGCGCTGCAGCGACTAAATAGGGAGCGAAATTTTGAGGGTACTATCTTTGGGCTCTTTCAGCCGGGTGAGGAGTGTACTCCGGGTGGTGCGTCAAAGGTCTTGGCGGAGCGTCCATTTGATGGTTACAAGGTGGTGGCTGTCATCGGTAATCATACAGATAGCGGGCTTGAAGTTGGGCAGATAGGCCTTTGCGAGGGGCCGTTTATGGCGTCAAATGACGAGTTGCGTTTCTATGTTCGTGGTCGAGGTGGCCATGGGGCAATGCGTGATAAGATAGATGATACTGTGGCTGCTGCTGCCAATATAGTTACAAGGGTTAACTGCCTAAATGATAGCGATTTGGTGCTCTCTATCGGTAAGATTCAGGCTGATGGAGCGACAAATATCATCCCAGATATTGTCTATATGGAGGGTACGATGCGTACCTTTGACCAGAAGCTCCGCGAGAGTATATGGGAGGAGGTTGAGGCTGTTGCTGCAGATGTAGATTCGCACTTCGGTACTACGACAGAGGTGGTTGTGGGTCATGGTTATCCGTGCGTGGTAAACGATGGTCTGCTGACAGACCTTGTGCGTGGCATTGCAGCCGAGAAGTACGAGGCAGTGGAGCTTACAAGACGCTATACAGCGGAGGATTTTGGATTCTATACAACGGAGTATCCGTCAATATTCTACCGCTTGGGTGTCGGTACGGCAGCGGGTCGTAGCCACACATCGACCTTTGCCCCTGATGAGAGGGCTATAGAGGTTGGTGTAGATGTGATGGCTACAGTAGCTGTAAAGGTTAAATAGGTTATGGCAAAGAAGAAAAAAAATAGACGCGAGTCATTTAGTGACCGCGCAAGTTTTATAGTCGGCATGTTCCGTGAGCAGCCGGAGCGCAAGTTTACGCTTAAGGGGCTTGCTGCAGCATCGGGCGGAGCAGATAAGGTCGGCAGAGATATGACCAAGAGCATCCTCGATACGCTGCTTGAGCAGGGTTATATCGAGAGCGAGGGACGTGGTAACTACCACCTGTCAAGGAGTAAATTGCCTCGATATCAGGGTGTTGCAGATATGAGTAACAATGGCAATCTCTATGTCTCTACAGACGAGTTGCCATCAGATGTGTTTATACACTCGCGAAACTCAAAGCACGCACTCAATGGCGATAAGGTTGAGTTTGTCGTAACACATACGGCTCGCACAGGTGCTCTTGAGGGTGAGATTACGAAGATTATTGAGCGTAGCGACCGCTGTTATGCAGGTGTTGCGGAGGTGGTGTCGAAGAGCGCAATTGTAGTTGCGCCTGACTCGCGACGCTTGCCAGTAGATATATATCTGTCGCGCAAAAAGTATCCGAAGGTCAAGACGGGCGACAAGGTCGCTGTGCGTATTGCGCAGTGGTATGACGGAGATCAGATGCCGATAGGCGAGTTGGTGGATATATTGGGTACTACGGGCGATAATGATGCCGAGATGCACGCCATACTGCTTGAGTATGACCTTCCGTATAAGTTTGAGGAGCATATTGAGCAGGCTGCGGCCGAGATAGATGGTACAATTACGGCTAAGGATTATGCCGAGCGCAGAGATATGCGTGATGTGCCGACCCTTACTATCGACCCTGCAGATGCAAAGGACTTTGATGATGCCCTCTCTGTAAGACCGTTGGGCAATGGTCAGTGGGAGGTCGGTGTACATATTGCCGATGTGACTCACTATGTTCGTCCTGGTAGTGTTATTGATGACGAGGCGTTGGAGCGCGGAACATCTGTCTATTTGGTCGATAGAACAATCCCGATGTTGCCCGAGAGGCTCTCAAATGAGCTCTGTTCGCTGCGCCCGAATGAGGAGAAACTCTGCTTCTCTGCAATATTTGTTATAGACGAGAAGCTCAAGATTGTAAGCGAGTGGTTTGGTCGTACCGTAATATACTCAAATCGCAGATTTACATACGAGGAGGCTCAGCAGATTATAGAGAGTGGCGAGGGAGAGATGAAAGATGAGATTCTGACCCTTCACCGCTTGGCTCAGGGGCTGCGTAAGGAGCGATATCGTAAGGGTGCTATTGCCTTTAATCGCCGCGAGGCTAAGTTCCATCTTGACGAGCAGGGTAAGCCTACGGGGGTATATTTCAAGGTTCAGAAGGAGGCTAATCAGCTCATTGAGGAGTTTATGTTGCTTGCAAATCGCCGTGTGGCTACATTCTGCGCAAAGCGTAACGGCAAGCCACGCACAATGGTCTTCCGAGTGCATGATGAGCCAAATAGCGAGAAGTTCGAGCGTTTCCGTACCTTCATCCTCCGTTTTGGTCATCTCTTTAAGGCTCAGAAGGGTCTTGCAGTGGCAAAAGAGCTCAATCAGCTTATGTCTGATATCAAAGGCAAGGTCGAGGAGAATGTTGTCGGTCTGTTGGCTATCCGCTCAATGTCAAAGGCGGTATATACAACTGCCAATATCGGCCACTACGGACTTGCTTTCCCATATTACACCCACTTCACCTCGCCAATTCGTCGCTATCCCGATATGATGGTGCACCGTCTGTTGCAGCGCTATTTGGATGGCGGTAAGAGTGCAGACCAGGATGCCCTTGAGGCACTTTGTGAGCACTCGTCTGAGCGAGAGGTGGTAGCTGCCGAGGCAGAACGCGCATCTATTAAGTATAAGATGGTCGAGTTTATGGCAGACAAGGTCGGTCAGGAGTTTGATGGCCATATCTCAGGTATGTCCGAGTGGGGTATATTTGTGGAGCTGGAGAACTCAATTGTTGAGGGTATGGTGGCTATGCGAGATATCGTTGGCGACTACTACCGCTTCGATGAGGCACGCTACGAGGTCTATGGACACTCTACAGGTAACGTCTTTACGCTTGGTGATAAGGTGCGAGTAAGGGTAAAGAGCGCCGATTTGCGCCGCCGAATGCTCGACTTTACATTCACTGAGGTGGATGGTGAGCTCATCGAGGAGCCGACAATAACATTTAATGATAAGGTAAAGAGGGGCAGAAGATAACATGCTGACACTGAAAGATATATACCGCAAGTCACACGATGGCCAGATGCTCACCCTTGATGAGGCGTGGTTGCTCTATAGCACCGCCCCTCTCGAGGAACTTGCAGCTCAGGCCGATCTGCTGCGACAGAAGATGGTGCCGGATCCGAGCGTTGTGACTTGGCAGATAGACCGCAATGTCAATACTACAAATGTCTGCACATCGGGCTGCCTGTTCTGTAACTTCCATTGCAAGCCGCACCAGACAGACAAGCACTTTATAACATCAATAGACGAGTACTGCCAAAAGATAGACGCAATGGTTGCCCTGGGTGGCAATCAGCTACTTCTGCAGGGTGGAATGCACCCAAAACTCGGAATTGAGTTCTACGAGGAGCTGTTCCGTGAGCTGAAACGTCGCTATCCTACACTGCGCCTCAATGCTTTGGGAGCACCTGAGGTTGCACATATTGCTAAGATTAGCGGAATCTCAACGCAGACAACCTTAGAACGCCTTGTGGCTGCGGGCCTTAACTCTCTGCCGGGGGCTGGTGCAGAGATTTTGGTGCCGAGGGTGCGCAAAATTATCTCGCCCGCAAAGCCGAGCGTGGAGCAGTGGCTTGAAGTTATGCATCAGGCTCATATGATGAATATCCCAACCACAGCAACCATGATGTATGGCCATGTTGAGACCCCGCAAGAGCGCGTTGAACACCTTATCCGCCTTCGTGACCTGCAGGCCGATGTGCCCGCAGGAAATTATGGATTTATCGCCTTCATCCCATGGATATTCTGCTCGCACGGCACTCAACTCGAAAAGAGAGGTGTCATTTCGCACTTTTCACCCCTTGAGTATATCCGTATTATCGCCACCGCACGACTTGTGCTCAATAATATCCGTAACATCCAAGCCTCATGGCTCACCGTCGGTAAGCAGACCGCTCAACTCGCCCTCCATAGTGGCGCCAACGACTTCGGCTCCATCATGATTGAGGAGAATGTCGTAAGCTCCGCCGGCGCCTCAAACCGATTCGATAAAGAGGGTATTCAGCAGGCAATCCGCGAGGCGGGGTTTATTCCACGTCTCCGCGACCAACTCTATAATATTTTATCGTTATAGTGGCGCATTTGCGGCACATCCCTTAAAAACCAACGGCGGCTGTACGTTTTGAGTACTATCCGCCGTTGCTTTTTTGCACGATGCACCATCTCTAACACGTTTTGACAACAAATTGGTGCAAGATATAGGGTAGTGCTGTACTGCGTAGCCGTGAAACCAGTGCAATTGGTGCACCTCGGAGCGAAGCGACTAAGCCCCCTTTTTTCAAAAGGGGGGGTGGGGGATATGTAAATATAATTGTAAAGTATTAGCATCGGTAGAGTTTTCGGATTTAGGTTTGCCATCGGAGATGGCACAATAAAAATAGTCCTCTAAGGTCAAGCTCGCTTGAAACCGAAAGGGGACTATTTTTTATTGAATAGCCGTAGGCTATCCTAAATTCGTAACAGCAAAGGCTACTCCTTCTTCAAACCCATCTGGTCGATAAGGGCCTGAGTCTGAGGCTTGTGGCCGCGGAACTCGACGTAGAGATCCATTGGGTGAACCTGACCTCCTGAAGAGAGGAGCTTGCGGAATGCGGCTGCGGTCTTGCTGTCGAAGATGCCGTTCTGCTGGAAGAGCGAGAAGCCGTCAGCAGCGAGTACCTCTGCCCACTTATAGCCGTAGTAGCCAGCTGCATAACCACCAGAGAAGATGTGGCCGAATGCGCCTGCCATAGCTGTGCCCTCGATTGCAGGAACAACATTTGTTGACTCCATAGATGCCTTCTCGAATGCCTCTACGCAACCAGTATATGGCTCCTTGAGTGTGTGCCATGCCATATCGGTAAGACCGAATGAGAGCTGGCGGATATTGCTATATGCTGCCATATAGTTCTTTGCTGCAACAATCTTCTCGATAAGCTCTGCCGGCATAGTCTCACCAGTCTGGTAGTGCTTAGCCCACAGGTCGAGATACTCCTTCTCGTATGCCCAGTTCTCCATAATCTGAGATGGGAGCTCAACAAAGTCACGATATACGCTTGTGCCGTTGAGGCTCTCGTACTTACCCTTTGCAAGCATGCCGTGGAGTGAGTGGCCAAACTCGTGGAGGAATGTAGTGAACTCGTCAAAGGTGAGCAGTGACGGTGTAGTCTCTGTTGGCTTTGTGAAGTTCATTACAAGAGATACGAGCGGACGAACCTCAGTGCCGTTATTTACGCTTGTGCCACGGAACTCGGTCATCCATGCGCCAGAACGCTTGCTCTCACGTGGGAAGAAGTCGAGGTAGAGGACTGCAAGGTGCTCACCAGTGCCATCCTTAACCTCATAAGCGGTTACGTCAGGGTGGTAAACGGTGATGTTCTCAGCAGGGGTGAATGTAAGGCCGTAGAGGCGGTTTGCGAGCATGAAGATAGCGTCGATAACGTTGTCAAGCTTAAGGTATGGCTTAACCAACTCGTCGTTTACGGCATATTTCTCGTTCTTGTACTTCTCGCTGTAGTAGCTCATATCCCAAGGCATCATCTTACCCTCAAAACCGATAGAGTGAGCATATGCCTCAATCTCGGCAACCTCAGCCTCTGCATACTCCTTAGTAGCTGAGCGGAGCTCCTCGAGGAATGAGAGAACAGTTGGGGTGTTCTGAGCCATGCGGTTGTCGAGTACATAGTCTGCATAGCACTCATAGCCGAGCAGGTTTGCAATCTTAAGGCGCAGAGCGGTAATCTGACGGATGTTGTCAGAGTTGTCAAACTCACCACCCAGTGCGCGAGAGTTGTTTGCCTTCCATAGCTTCTCCTTAATCTCACGCTGTGAAGAGTAGGTTACAAATGGAACGTAGCTTGGTGCCTTCAGGGTCACTGTCCAACCCTTCTGACCGCGAGCCTTTGCCTCCATAGCAAGACCCTCCTTTACAAATGCTGGCAACTCCTCAACCTGCTTAGGGTTGGTGATGTTGTAGCTAAATGCGTTAGTGGCAGCGAGTGAGTTCTGGCCAAACTTAAGTGTCAGGCTCGATAGTTCGCTGGTGTACTGACGATAGAGCTCTTTGTCCTCCTCAGAGAGGTTTGCACCACCGCGAACAAAGCCCTTATAGCTCTTCTCGAGCAACTGCTTGTCCTCCTTTGAGAGGAAGAGTCCCGGATGCTCATATACATACTTCACACGCTTAAAGAGCTCAGGGTTGAGCGAGATGTCGTTGCTCAGCGCGGTAAGCAGTGGCTGAATCTCGATAGCGATAGCCTGCAGCTCGTCTGAAGTGTCAGCCTCGTTGATGTTGAAGAATACGCCACCAATGCGGTTGAGCAGCTCGCCCTGCTTCTCAAGAGCGACGATAGTATTTGCGAAAGTTGGCTTTGCTGGGTTGTTTACAATAGCATCCACCTCGGCACGCGATACAGCGATAGCGGTCTCAAATGCAGGCTTGTAGTGCTCGAGCTTAATCTGATCGAATGGAGGTGTCTGATGTGGAGTCTCCCACTGAGCAAGCAGTGGATTTGTAGTGTCAATTTCAGGCAGTACAACGGTAGGCATAGCCTCATCTCCGCAACCTGCCAAAAGCAGTGATACTGACATAAGTGTAAAGAGTGTTTTTTTCATAGTTGAATAATATTTATTCTTAAAGTTAATTGAGTTTCTTCTTCATTTTAAGTAGCTCGCTGATAGAGGGATTCTTTACAACCTCGCTGCTATCTACTACCGGCTCTTTCCACAATCCACGAGCCTTGAGCATAGCGCTCTTGTCCGGAGCCTGACCACGGAACGCCTTGTAGAGGCTCATGCCGTCATTCGAACCACCCTTTGATAGAATCTCGCGGCGGAATGCATCTGCTGTACGACGGTCAAACAGATCACCAGTCTCGCGGAACGCCTCAAAGGCATCTTTATCGAGCACCTCTGCCCAAATATAGAAGTAGTAACCGGCTGAGTAACCACCTGAGAAGATGTGAGCAAAGTAGGTGTAGTGGTAGCGTGGCTCAATCTGAGTAAGCATGCCTCGCTTCTCATAGAGGGCGTTGTACTCAAAACCATCTACGTCAATAGGTGAATATTTTGTTATAGCGTGGATATCCATATCACTCAGTGCAGATGCAATCAACTCAGTTGTGTTGAAGCCCTGATTGAAGAGTGCACTCTTCTGGATGCGTGTGATATATTGGTCGCGGATAATCTCACCAGAACGGTAGTGTGTAGCATATGTGCGTAACATCTCAGGGGTGAGCGCCCAATTCTCCATAATCTGAGAAGGAAGCTCTACAAAGTCGCCCTCAACATTGATAAGACCATTGTAACGGACATTGGTAAAGAGGAAGTGGAGCGCGTGTCCGAACTCATGGAATAGGGTTGTCACCTCATCAAGGGTGAGCAGTGAAGGGGTTGACTCTGTAGGGCGTGTGAAGTTGCAGACAATGCCAACAACCGGCGCTGTACGTGTGCCGTCAGCCTCGTAACGCTGCTCACGATAGTAGCCGCACCAAGCACCCTGACCCTTGCCAGCGCGTGGGTGGAAGTCAAAGTAGAGGATACCCAAGTGGCTTTCATCCTTGTCGAGTACCTCGTATGCAGAGACCTCGTGGTGATATACAGGCACTGATACAGGTCGGAATGTGATGCCGAAGAGGCGATTTGCAAGGTTGAAGATACCCTGACGAGTATTGTCCAAAGAGAAGTAACCGCGAATAATGTCCTCGTTAAGAGCGTACTTCTGCTGACGAACTTTCTCGGCATAGTACCACCAATCCCAAGACTCGAATTTGTACTCGCTGTCCGAAAAGTCCTCTCTAAACATCTTCTCCATATCTGCAAGCTCCTCCTTAGCACGCTCCAATGCAGGCTCCCACACCTCGCCCAGCAGGGTATATACGGCATTTGGTGTTGCCGCCATCTGGCCTGATGTCACATAGTGGGCAAATGATTTGTAGCCGAGCAGATGCGCCTTCTCGGTGCGCAGACGAATCATGTCGTCGATAATCTGCTTGTTGTCATGCTCATTATTGTTGTTGCCGCGGTTGATATATGCACGATATATCTGCTCGCGAGACTCTCTCTCAGGTGAGAATGTAAGGAACGGTAGCAGACTCGGCTTGTGGAGTGTAAAGGCGTACTTGCCACTCTCGCCTAACTCCTTGGCTTTCAGTCTTGCAGCATCCTTTACAGATGAAGGAAGCTGAGCGACCTGCTTCTCGCTCTGATACATCACAAAGTCGTTATTCTCGGCAAGTACATTGCTGCCAAAACGAACAGATAGGGCAGAGAGCTCCTCGTTAATCTGCTGAAGACGGCTCTTCTTCTCGCTATCCAGCAGAGCACCGCTGCGAACAAAGTCGTCATAAATCTTCTCTGTCAGACGAATCTGGTCAGCCTCAAGATCTAAGCTCAGACGTTTGTCATAGACAGCCTTCACTCGCTTGAATAGCTCCTCATTCATCTGTATAGCGTCGTTGTGTACTGTAAGCTGTGGCATCAACTTACCCTCCAGCTCCTGCAGCTGCTCGTTGGTCTCGGCAGCGCAAATCATACCGAAAATATTTACCACATCCGATAGCATGCGACCACTGCGATCCATAGCAGCGATAGTGTTCTCAAATGTAGGCTCCTCTGTTTGAGCAACAATAGCGGCAATCTCCTCATCATGGAGAGATATTGCGCGCTCAAATGCCGGCTCGTAGTGATATGTTTTGATACTCTCAAATGGTGGTACACCATAAGGGGTGTTCCACTGCTCAAAAAATGGATTTGGCAGCTCTGCCTCAGTGTTTTTGTTGCAACCAATCATAGAAATTGCCAATAATATAACCGCTAAACGTTTCATATCGTCAAAAATTATTATCTTTGCCTACAAAAGTAGTCAAAAAATTAGAAACAACATCCGTTTTATGCAATTATTCTACGCTCCAGATGTAACTCTGCCCGAATATACCCTCACTGAGGAGGAATCACGCCATGCAATTAAGGTTTTGCGCCTTTCTGTTGGCGATACACTGCATATTACCGACGGAAAGGGAAATCTGCACCTGTGTCAGGTTGTCTCTGATAGTGCCAAGCACTGCACTGTGCGTGTTGTGGAGAGTAAGCAGGAGTTTGAGAAGCGTCCGTATGCCCTTACAATGGCAGTGGCGCCGACTAAGAATATCGACCGCTTTGAGTGGTTTTTGGAGAAGGCAACAGAGATTGGCGTGGACCACTTTGTGGCCATTGAGACTGAGCACTCTGAGCGTAGAGTCATCAAGCCTGAGCGAGAGATGAAGGTTGTGACAGCTGCTGTCAAGCAGTCGCTCAAGGCCTATCATCCGACACTTGAGGATATGGTTGACTTCAAGAAGTTTGTCGCAAGACCATTTGCCGGTCGAAAGTTTATCGCCCACTGTGCAGATGCGGTTGTTGGTAAGAGCTATCTGGCATCAACTTTTGCGGCGGGTGAGGATGCTGTTATCCTGATTGGCCCTGAGGGTGACTTCTCGCCAGAGGAGGTGCGACTTGCAGTGGAAAATGGCTTTGAGGAGATTACACTTGGCACTCAGCGCCTAAGAACAGAGACTGCGGCGGTGATGGCAGTGGCTATGGTGGCTATTAAGAACACTTTGTAATCACTACAAATTATGCTGTGGCGACTATTCATATCATTCCTTAAGATAGGCTCCTTTACCTTTGGTGGAGGATATGCTATGGTGCCGCTTATTGAGAGGGAGGTTATTGAAAAAAATGGTTGGGTTGCGCGTGAGGAGTTTCTCGATTTGCTCACACTTGCACAATCTGCACCAGGCCCGATAGCGCTCAATACGGCTGTCTTTGTCGGCTACAGAATCCGAGGTTTGAAGGGTGCACTGTCGTCTCTGATGGGTATTGTGTTGCCGTCATTTACGATTATACTTCTTGTGGCACTATTTTTTGCAGATATAAGGGACAATCAGGTTGTTGACGCAGCCTTTAAGGCTATGCGTCCGGCTGTTGTGGCACTTATTGTTGCACCGATTGTGGGGCTTGCAAAGGGTATGAATCGCCTATTGTGGATTGTCTCGGCGCTCGCGGCGTTGTCTATTTGGTATTGCGGCGTCTCTCCTATCTACTTGCTTGTAGCAGGTGCTGTTGCGGGTCTGTTGTGGAGCGTCTATTTGGTAAAGAGAGGGGGTAAGATATGATCTATTTGCAGCTATTTATCTCCTATCTGAAGATCGGATTTTTCGGCTTTGGTGGTGGTTATGCAATGCTCTCGCTCATCCAGAACGAGATTGTCGAGCAGCATGGGTGGATTACAGCCTCTCAGTTTGCCGATATTGTGGCCGTCTCGCAGATGACCCCCGGTCCGATAGCTATAAACTCAGCAACATATATCGGCTATACTGTCGGTGGATTCTGGGGTTCAGTGGTGGCAACATTTGCAGTCTGTCTGCCGGCTCTGACGGTGATGCTTGCGCTGACAAAGTTCTTCTTAAAACTGAAAAATAACCACTATGTGCATGGCGTGCTGACGGGTATGAAACCGATAGTTGTGGGTATGATTGCGGCGGCAGCTCTGCTGTTGATTTTTCCAAAACAGAGTGCTGATCGCACATTTATCGACCACTGGAGTTGGATACTCTTTGGCGTAACGCTCTATGCAAGTTATAAAAAAGTAAACCCGATACTGCTGATTGCTCTCTCTGCAGTAGCGGGTATAGTGATATATGCACTCTGATTAGGCAACGGCAAGCATGCCAAGTGTAGCCAATACAAAGAGCGCAAGAGTTATAATCGCGCCGATAAGTATCAGATAGCCAAGACATCCCCAGCGACGCTCACCACTTGGAAGTGGCTCAGATATAAGTACGCAGATGAGTCCTCCGACTGGCGTGAGCAGTAGTGATAAGAAGAATGCCCAGCCAAAGCCTATCTTGCGAGATGCTCCTAAAATGCCGATAAGTATAGCAAAGAGCGAACCGCTCAAAAGTCCAAAAAGTATCAGTGAAGGTATCATAGTTTATCGCTTAAATCGGTAATAAGTTCCTAAAGGCAGTTGCTTGCCAGCCTTGTCCTCAAAGTAGAGCTCTCCGCACTCCTCCTCTTTTGGTGCACCAAAACATTGACGCACGGCAGTGCGTGCAAGGGTAGATGATAGGCCCATAGAGTAGAGGTTGAGGACTAAAAAGGCGTTGTTCTTCTCCAGTAGCTCAGCACAACACTCGAGCATCTGGGTGATATTCTCCTCCAGTACCCACTTCTCGCCATTTGCTCCTCGACCATAAGCCGGAGGGTCAAGAATTATGCCGTTGTAGCGATTGCCACGACGCACCTCGCGCTGTACAAACTTCAGAGCATCCTCGACAATCCAGCGAATGCCCGAAAGCCCACTTGCCTCCATATTTTCGCGCGACCAAGTGACCACCTGCTTAACTGAATCTACGTGGGTTACATCTGCCCCTGCAGCCTTTGCAGCAAGTGTAGCACCACCCGTATATGCAAAGAGGTTGAGAACTTTAGCGTTGCCTATCTCCTTGCAGGTATCGTAGATGAAGTTCCAGTTTGCAGCCTGCTCAGGGAAGATGCCCACATGCTTGAATGATGTGAGTGCCAGACGCATCTTCAGGTGCATATCCTTGTAGTTGTAGTCAATGTGCCAACGCGATGGCATCTTGGGACTCAAACGCCACTCACCGCGCTCCTCGTTGCGAGTGTCGCGCATAAACGAGGCGTCAGCGGCCGCCTGCCACTGCTGCTCAGTGAGCGTCTTGCGCCAAATAGCCTGAGGCTCCGGACGACGAAGGGTAAAGCCGCCAAAGCGCTCCAACTTCTCGCCATCACCCGTGTCGATGAGGGTATAGTCAGGAAAAATAGTCTTTATATTCATATTGTATCTATGAGTGACATCTGACAGCGCTTGCAGTCAAATGATAGTTTGTATCTCTTTCGGCCTCTTTCGAGGTATAATTCGCCCTTAATTGTCGGATTTTTCAGCAGACACTGCCCAATTTCGCGGCGAATACAGTAGTCTGTGACCATCACTCTGCAGTCAACGCAACTATGATGCAGGTCAAGACCTTTATCTATTGACTCAACTCCGTGATCTAGATAGAACTGCTCGGCAAGGGAGTTTGTGACATTCTCCTGCTCGGTGAGTGTTGTCAGGTGGTACTTGGCATTGCGATTCTCAACAAATGGCGTGCGTGCAGGGTGCTGCTTGACCCTATTTTGCTCCAGCTGGGCAAGTAGGTCGCGACGCAGTTGTGCCAATACAGATGCAGGGGCAAAGCGGATATTTGAGGCGTTGACAGCTACGATGTTGAAGATAGTATCGCCACTCTTTGACATCTGCTGCACAATGGTCTGCAGCATCTTCTCGCTATTCTTAGCCTCGTCGGTTGTAAACTCGATAGTTGTAGCCGCTGTTATGCCCTGGCAGTCAGTAGCTTTTGCGCTAATATTATGCTCGGTGAATGACACCTCTATTGTGGCATCCACAGCGCGGCGAATACGACTACGCTCTACCGCAGAGGTGAATAGACGGTCAAAATTGCGGTATATATCCACACCGACCTTTATCCCCTCCATACTATTTGGGGTTATCCACGCTCCGTCAATCTTGTTTATGCTCGAGCCAATAGCCTCGCCATTTGAGATAAAACAGATGCCGTCACCTGTGGCAATCTCGCACTTGCTGTCAATTAGAAAACGGTCGTTTGCTACCTTAGTTACTCTGCCAAGTCGCTCGCCCAAAGCCTTTGGAGTATCAAAAGAGGCTACCCCGCTGCGCTTGCCGTCAAAGAGGTATATGCCACCGCCACGGGTGAAACTCTTTGCAGGGTTTGGCGCAAACTCAATGGTAGAACTGCCAACAGATGCCCTTTGACAACCCTTTCGCTGTGCAATCTCACGGTCTAACAGACGACGATAGTGGCTCACAATATTGCGTAGATAGACCCTATCCTTAAGCCTGCCCTCAATTTTGAATGAGTTGACACCGGCATCCAACATCTGCCCGATACGGCACGATAGGTCGAGGTCGCAGACCGATAGCAGGTGCTTACCCTTTATATATATATGTCCGTTACCATCCGTAAGGTCGTACGGCAGACGGCATGGCTGGCTACATTGACCGCGATTCCCACTCCTTTCGCTCATGGAACGGGATAGGAAGCAGCGACCGCTATGGCATACGCATATCGCACCATGGATAAATGCCTCAAGCTCGATATTGCACCTTCTGCCCACCTCGGCAATCTCAGTGGCTGACATATTGCGCTCAAGAATAGCTCTATCAAAGCCAATAGCCTCGAAAAATGCCACCTGCTCTGCAGATGAGCAAGCTGTCTGTGTTGAGGCGTGAAGTGGAATCTGCAACCCCATACGGCAGTAGGCCATATCTTGAACAATCAGCGCATCTACACCCGCAGCAACAAGCTCTTCGGCTTGTTGCTTTGCAGCCTCTAACTCATCATTGAAGAGTAGGGTGTTGAGCGTTGCATAGACCTTTACTCCAAACTTATGCGCATACTCTACTGCACGAGCAATATCCTCCGTAGAGTTTGTCGCGGCATGGCGAGCGCCAAAAGCCCTTGCCCCAATATATACGGCATCAGCTCCGCAATCGACAGCATCGACAGCAGAGAGATAGTCTTTTGCGGGCGCAAGTAGCTCAATATTTCGAATAATTTGGCTCATTTGGCACAAAGTTACGAATTTATTGGGTCGATATGACAGAATAAGACAAAATTTTGTTAATTTTGCGGATTATAAGGAAATTCTAAACAGATATTATATGCTTACATTACAACAGTTGCGTGGCGATAAGGAGGCAGCAATTGCTCGCCTTGCCAAGAAGGGTGTAGATGCAGCACCTATTATAGCAAAAATTGAGGAGGCGGATGACCGCCGTAAGGCTCTTCAGGCAGAGCTCGATGCTTGTCTTGCTGAGCAGAATAAGGCAGCTAAGGAGATTGGTGCTCTGATGGGTCAGGGAAAGCGCGAGGAGGCAGAGCAGCGTAAGGCTCAGGTTGCAGCCCTCAAGGCTCGCTCAGTAGAGCTTGCAGCAGAGCATGAGAGCGCTACTGCAGAGCTCAACGCTCAGATTGTCCTTCTGCCAAACTTCCCTGCAGATATCGTTCCTGAGGGTCGTACAGCAGAGGATAACCTCGTTGTAAAGATTGATGAGAACTATACAACTCTCCCTGAGAACCCACTGCCACACTGGGAGCTGGCTCGTAAGTACGATATTATCGACTTCGACCTTGGCGTAAAGCTCACCGGTGCAGGTTTCCCTGTATATAAGGGTAAGGGTGCTCGTCTGCAGCGTGCGCTTATTAACTACTTCCTCGACTATAACACCGCTGCCGGCTACCGCGAGATTGAGCCACCGGTAATGGTTAATGAGGCTTCAGGTTTCGGTACCGGTCAGTTGCCAGATAAGGAGGGTCAGATGTATCACGCTACAGCTGATAACTTCTACCTCGTTCCAACTGCTGAGGTGCCTGTAACAAACATCTATCGTGACGTTATCCTCGAGAAGAAGGAGTTCCCAGTAAAGCTTACCGCTTACACTCCATGTTTCCGTCGTGAGGCTGGCTCATATGGTAAGGATGTACGTGGTCTTAACCGTCTGCACCAGTTCGACAAGGTTGAGATCGTACAGCTCGCCCTGCCTGAGAACTCTTATGAGGCTCTTGATGGCATGGTTGCTCACGTTGAGGGTCTTGTAAAGTCACTCGGTCTGCCATATCGTATCCTCCGACTCTGTGGTGGTGATATGTCATTCACTTCGGCTCTTACATACGACTTTGAGGTATATTCAGAGGCTCAGCAGCGTTGGCTTGAGGTCTCTTCTGTCTCAAACTTCGAGTCTTTCCAGGCAAACCGCCTCAAGCTCCGCTATAAGGATGAGAATAAGAAGACCCAGCTCGCTCACACCCTGAATGGTTCATCTCTCGCCCTTCCACGTATCGTGGCTGCGCTTCTTGAGAATAACCAGACTGAGGAGGGTATTCGTATTCCGGAGGTGTTGGTTCCTTATACCGGCTTCGATTACATCAAGTAATTTTGTTGTGAAAAGCACGCATCTGCGTCATATCCCTTAAAAAACAGTGGTGGCTGTACGTTTTGTACTATCCACCACTGTTTTTTTGCACGATATAACGCATCTACGCACTTTTGACAACAAATGGTTTTATCGTGATAGCATAGCATCTGCGGCACATCCCTCATACCCACGAATGAGCAGTACGCTTAGTACAGCCCATCCGTGGCTATTTCTCGATATGCCACAGCTACTATACTCTGACGATAAAACAGTGCACAGGTATAGCAGTGTGCCAACCAGAAAAGCTTTTAGCCTTTGGCTTGTCCGCCGTGGCGGACTAAACATAATACCGCTTAAAAGCTAATAGTTAATAGCCAACCGACGCTGCTCGTGAGGGCAGAGGCTGCTTGCAGGCTATGCCGAACTGCGTGGAGGACGGGTCGGCGCAGCCGAGCCAATAGCTGGCATAGCCGAGCCAGCTGTTCTCTATCGCATAACACCTGGAAACACAGGCAAAAAGAGCCTTGTGCAGTCGCACTACTATCCGAAAAAGTTAAACTCCCCACGCCCCGTGGAGAAATAGACACAAGACAATAGCACAAAGAGATTGCCTAATCTTAGGCAATCTCTTTGTGCTTATCGGGTAACTGAGAGTTACTCCACCTCAATCTTCACCTTAGGGTGAACCATATCACCGCAAAGCATATTTGTTACAGTCAGGTTGAGGGCCTTGTCCTTTGCTACGCTAAGCTGAACAGAGTGGTAAGGCAGCAACTTGATAGGGTTTGCATTCTTAGATGTCTTGAATGTAAGAGGAATAGAGTACATGTTGGTTACATTAACTGTACGAGTACCCTTCTTGTCAGTTCTGATAACATCGTACTTGATAGATGCAAGGAACAGATCCTTGAGCAGCTGCTCGTCACCGCAAACATAGCCACCAGTCAGAGCAAGTGTACGCTTGGCCTCCAACGCCTCACGAATAGACTCCAAAGTGCACTCATTTGCAAGGATAAGGGTCATGTTTCTAAGCTCGCCCTTGATGCGGTAGTACTCGGCAGTTGTAGTGTGGATATCTGTATTTGCAGCAACAAAGAGCTTCTCCTCGCGTGCGCGGTCAATGATTGGCAGGTAGAGTGAGCCACCATTTGCTACCTCGATACCGTCGATAAGACCCTCGTTGTATGCCTGAATCTCGAACTCAGTCTTTGCGCAGCTTGTACGACGCCATCCTGGGTGGTTGTGCTGAATGAGCGCACCTTGCTTGCGTGCATTGCGAAGGCTCTGGAGTGGATCTGGATCATAAAGAGCGTTGTTATCTGTTGTAAAGAGGGCGTTGAAGTGGCCAATCTTCACAGGTTCGCGGGTAATCTCAGCACCTGGGATAACAAGCACGCCGTACTTCTTACTCTCCTTAACAGCCTCAGAAATTGGGTAGTTCAGGTCAACCTTGATGCCTGAAGCGGTAGCCTCATTGCGAATAACGTCGTAGTTCTCAGCCTTTACGACCTTATCATTGGTATAACCCTTGAGGAACTTGAGCATCTTAGGCTCGATGCGGCGATACTCGATATGCTCTGTAATAGAGATAACGTCCAGACCGTCAAAGTAAGCCTCACGAACACGGTATGCAGGTGTAGTCTCAGCATCTGAATAGATAGAGTGGATGTGCAGGTCGGCCTTGTAGAGGTTGTAACCGTTTACCTGTGGAAGGATAATCTCCAAACGCTGTGCCGGTTGAGCTACAGGTGTACGAAGTGTCTCAGGATTGTACTGAGCAAAGGCGCAAAGCGGAATGAGCGCCAGCAGTGATAAAATAGTTCTTTTCATATTGTTTTAATTTTAGGTTATTTGCCAAAAATGGTGTTAAGTGTCTTTGCAAGACGATAGCCGGCCTTCTGCATTTGAGATTCTGCCAAAGGGCCGCACTTGTTTACAAACTCCATGTCGAGCTTTTGGATGTTCTTGCCGTCGTTAATCACCCAGTAGATAATCGGGCGTACATTTCTACTGCCATCCTCAAACCACTCTCTTGCCCAGCCCTTAGTGAGTTTGTTAATCTTGCCCTTGCTAAGGGTGTTAAGATGTTCGGCATACTTAGTAAAGTCCCAACCCTTATGGTAGGCCTCGACAATGCCTGTATCCCATACAGCGTGGTAGTCCCAGCGCTCGCCTAAGAACTCAACGGGATACTTACCCTCGTTGTGGAGATCTACATAGCGCATGTGGGTAGGGCAGTGGAAGTCTGCAACAATGTGGACGATACACTTGATGGCTGTAAGGACTGTAGAGTCGCTCAGGGAGCTATAATCCTTCAACTGCAACTTGAAATCCTCGATAGCAGTCACGCCATCACGACTTGCGCGATAGCGCTCACGAATAATCTTCGGACTTGTGCAATCTACATCGCAGATAGAGGCATGCCAACCGGCAAGAGCCTTCTTGTATGGGGGTGTTGCGACAACCTCGTCCATCCAAAGAGAGTACTCGTGGAGCGGTGTGCCCTTTGTGTAATGCTCAATATTGGCCTTAGCCTTTGGAGTGAGGTTGCGCTCGGCAATCTCTGCAATGGCCTTATGACCGATATATCCCCATGCAAATACCAATTGTGGCAGAGCAAGGGCTAACAGAGTGAGTGAAATGACTCTTTTCATACTATTTGCCAAAAATTGCGTTCAACGCTGCTGCCATCTGATAACCTGCTCGCTGCATCTGAGACTCAGCAAGTGGGGCTGCTTTATCGACAAATTTCTGGTCAATCTTCTCAACCTTGAGGTCGTCAATCCAGTAGAGAGTAGGGCGGCACTCGCGTGCAGCAGCCTCAAACCACTCCTGAGCCCAACCCTTGGTGATGGCCTTTATCTCCTTAGCAGAGAGAGTGTTGAGGTGGTCAGCATACTGCATGTGGTCAAGCTTGCCGGTTCTATTCTTCTGCAGTGACTGGATAAGCCAAGTATCCCACCAACGGTGCATATCTACCTTCTTGCCGTTGTAGATAGCTGCAAAGCTGCACTTGTTGGCGTTATCTACATAGCGTACGTGGCTTGGACAGTTGAAGTCAGCGACGATATGTGTGATACACTTAATAGCGTAGAGGACAACAGAGTCAGGCAGCTCCTTGTAGTTTTTGAGCTGCTTACGGAAGGTGTACATAGCAGTTACGCCATCCTTACCGTCACGGTAGCGGTCGCGGACAATCTGTGGAGAGGTGCAGTCGCAATCTGCAATAGAGGCGTGCAGACCATACAGAGGCTCCTTGTAGAGAGGGTTATTGCGCTCCTCGTCAACAAAAAGTGAGTACTTCCACAGCGGAGTGCCGGCTGTGTACTTCTCAATATTGGCCTTAGCCTTTGGTGTGAGGTTGCGCTCGGCAATCTCAGCAATGGTGCGGTGACCAAGTTGGCCCCAACCCAGTGCAATCTGAGGAATAAGAAGGGTAGCAAGTGCAATAAAAGTAAACTTTCTCATAGCTCTATTTTCCAAAAATATCATTAATAACCTTTGCCATTCTAAGTCCTCCGATAAGTATCTGCTTAGCGGCAACCTCAGAGAACTCATTCATCATATCGCGGTCAACAACCGATAGCTCGCTATCAGCACAATCCTTATCCTTTTCAGGTGCCTTCTGGAAGATCTGATACTGCTGCTGAGTCTTTGTTGCAATATCTCTCATCCAATCCTTGAGCGAACCTGCAGTAATACTGTCGATATACTCCTGAGATACAGAGCTGTCGAGTGCGTGTCCCCAGTCCATATAACCCCATCCCGGTTGGCTCATCTGTACAATGCCTGAGTCCCAGAGCTTGTGGTAGCTCATGCGGGTATTTTTGGTCTGCAAGTAGATGTCGTAGCTTGAGGTTTGGACTCTCTTTGGTTTCTCGCCCTTGCAGTCGTAGAAAGCGACGTGACCAGGGCAGTGGTAGTCACCAAAAGAGTGAACAAAGTGGTAGATAGATACCTTGAGTGCAGAGTCAGGGAGCTCCTGATACTTCTTGAGCTTGTTGATAGTCTCCTTCATCTGCTTGTAAGGTCTGCCGATAGGGTCGCAAGTGTCCACGTTGTAGTGGGCAACGTGCGCAAGTTTGCTCCAACTCTTATGCTCAGCACGGTGGTTGTCGAGCCAAGAGGCGTAGTAAACGATAGAGTTGCCATCGATACACTTCTCGATGTTTGCTTTGGCAGTTGGTGTGAGGTGACGCTCAGCAATATATGCGATAGCAGCGTGAGCATCGCGTCCCCAACCGAAGCAGAGGTTTGAACTGCCTACGATAAATACAAGGGCAAGGGTGGTTATTATACGTTTCATATATTAGTCCGTTTTTAGAGTCTGTTACTTAATCTTGACATTTTCTACATTGCTGTCAAATAGTCCGTTAAGAATAGCTGCGGTACGATATCCTGCAACAGCAACTATCTCTGTAGAGATAGGGTAGATGGTGTTCTGCCACAGGCGAAGCTTTGACTGAGTGAAGGTTGTGCCACTCTCGAGCAGAGAGTAGATGTTGCGATACTCTGCAGCGTTCTTTATTATCCAGCTTGTGATAGAGCCACTTGTGATTTCTGCAATCTTCTCAGGGCTCTTGCGGTTGAGGATGTGAACAAACTCATTGCTCTTCCAGTTGAATGTGCCTGCGATAGAGTTATTCTCCCAGTAGCCGACATAGCTATACTTCTTGTCATTGTAGTAGTAGTGCATCTTGCGCTGAGAGAGAGCCTCAGGGTAGATGTAGTGTGTTGGGCAGTGCAGGTCGGCTACGATGGTTACGATGTAACGGATATTGTCAGCCAGCTGCTCCTTGGTAAGACCTCCCGCCTCGATTGCGTTGATTGCAGCACATAGAGCCTCAAGACCCTGTGCGCGACGTACGATATCCTCCTTGTGGTTGAGGCTCTTCTTTGCATTGAGGGGCTTGTTGTTCTTCGCTACAGCTACTGAACGCCAATTCTTAGTCTGCTCGTAGCCCTTTGTCTTCTCCATATCGTACATCCAATGTGCAGAATATACGATGTTTCTGCCGTCAAGTGCTTGGCGGATATTCTCTTTAGCCTGCTCGGTGAGATTTGCATCGGCAATGGCTGCAATGCCTGCGTGAATGGCTCTTGACCAAGCAGAGACACTCTGAATGGTGAGCAGGGCAACTATGATGGTGATAAACTTTTTCATACTATTTGTCAAAAATTAGGTTAAGAATAGCAGCAAGGCGATATCCGGCAACGGTTATGCGCTCCTCGGCATATGGTATAGCCTTGTTGAAGTAGTTGTCGTAGGTGATAACGCCATTTTTCGGGAGCATACCAATTACGGTCTTAGATACCTCGGTAGTCTCGTTATGCCAATCATCAGGTGTAGCACTCTGGACCTTTGCAATCTGCTCCGGGGTGTAGATGTCAAACTCCTCAGATAGCTGCATAGGCGATGTGCCGTTGTGCTTGTAGCTCAGCACGTAGGCATCCCACATTGCGTGTACCTTTACAGGCTTCTTGTCGATTGTAACCTTCATCGGACGTGAAGTCGGGAAGTCGATATGGACAGGGCAGTGCATATCGCCGACAAGGTGAACCAAGTATTTGATGTTGATTGAGACCAACGAGTCGCAAAGCGAACGGAAGTCGCCCATCTCAGATACGATGCGCTTAACCTGAGTCAGCGAGCATGGCGGCTGTGGATTACCATCAGCATCTGTGCGATGCTCGTTTGTCCAGTAGTCAACATGCCAATCACGTGTAACGTCCATTGGTGGAGTATAGCGGTTAAAGTCCATCCAAGCGGCATAATATACAATCGAGCGGCCGTCGATGTAACTCTCGATATTAGCCTTTGCACGTGGAGTGAGGTGTCGCTCTGCAATATATGCGATTGTCGAGTGTCCGCGACCGTCCCAAGCCATTGCGCTAAGCGAACAGATTGTCGTTAGCAGAAGCAGTAAGATTGATCTTTTCATAGTTTTAATGTTAGGTTTGTACAAAGGTACAAAAAATTAGGAAAGAATATCTCTAAAAGGTCGATTTTTGCACTGTTTTCACCAACAAAAAAAGAGATTTGCAATATTGCAAATCTCTTTCGCTATCTGTCTAGCTTGCTATTTCCCAAAAATCTCGTTGATAACCTTCGCCATGCGGAGTCCGGCCTTGAGTAACTGCTCGCAAGCAAGCTCGCCAAAATCATTCATCAACTCACGATCTACTACCGAAAGCTCCTTTTCTGGAGTTCCCTTTGGTTTCTCTGGTGCATCTGTGTAGATGCGACGGCTGCAAGCGTATGCGTCGTGGAGCCAATCTTCGAGAGTGCCGGCAGTGACAGTGTCGATATAACTCTGTGTTGCACAATTCTTTAGCGCGTGTGCAAAGTCCATATAACCCCAATCGGGATGGTTGTTTGTAAGCACTGTCGCATCCCACATTGTGTGGTAGCGCAGAGGCTTGCCATCAACGTTTATAACGGGGTAGTTGGCAGTGTGTGTGCGCTCGCCATTGGTCATAAACTCAATATGGCCAGGGCAGTGGAAGTCACCAAATGAGTGTACGAAGTGGTAGATTCTCACTTTGCGTACAGAGTCTGCCAAATTCTCATAATCCTTCAGCAGGTTGATAGTCTCATTCATCTGGCGTACAGGGTCACCGTAGAGTTTGCCGGTCTCAAAGTCAAAGTCACATGTATGGCGCAGACGATCCCACTCCTTGTGCTCCTTGCGGTGGTTGTCAAGCCATGAGGCGTAATATACAATCGAGCGACCCTCGATGCACTTCTCGATGTTGGCCTTAGCCTTTGGAGTGAGGTGCTGCTCAGCAATATAGGCGATAGTAGCGTGTCCGTGATAACCCCACGCCATAGCCTGACTGTATGCGGCAATAATTGCCACCAGTGTAAATAAACTCTTTCTCATAGTCTCTGTTCTTTATTGGTTAAAAGAGTGAGTTTAGTACCGCTGCCAATCTGTAACCGGCAACAGCAATCTGCTCTATAGCTACCGGATATACATCATTGAGCCACAGACGGTAGTCAATACCCTTCTCAAAATGGTGTCCATTCTCAACGATTGTGTAGAGCGGACGATACTCAGCAGCGTTGCTCTCTGCCCACTTTGTGATATTACCTGCAGTGATTGCAGCCACCTGCTCAGGGGTCTTGCGAGAGAGCTGGTGTACAAACTCGTTGGTCTTCCAAGCGTATGTGCCATAGAGTGCAGCATGCTCCCACAGAGCGACAAGTGAGCGAGGTTTTGAATCCTTTGTGTGCAGGAATGCGATGTGGCGATAGTGCAACGCATCGGTATAGATGTAGTGACCAGGGCAGTGCAGGTCGCCAATTGCGCAGACAAGAGCCTTAAGGCTTGCAGCTGCTTGCTGCTTATCAGCCTTGCTATCCTTGATGGTCGCAATAGCCGCCTCGATATCCTTCAGGATAAGCGCCTCAGCAACCTCTTTGTTGCTTGATTTTGCAGCCTTGCTCGGCTTTACGACCTTGCCATTTGGTGCGATAGCTATATTCTCGTGAGTCTTGACCGGCTGAGATGCCGCATAGACGATTGATCGTCCGTTCAAAATATCCTTAACAGCCGCTTTTGCCTCCTCTGTGAGGTTGTCGTGCGCTATGGCTGCAATGCCCGCGTGAATACTACCAGTCCATGCCATGACGTTCGTAATGCTGAATGCACACGCGATAATTGTTATAAAAATCTTCTTCATACCCTTTATTTGTCAAAAATAGAGTTCAAAATAGCAGCAAGGCGATAACCGGCACGGGTCAATCTATCCTCGGCAATAACTATAGCTTCGTCGAAATACTCCTCTGTAAGCACTCCATCTGCCGGAACCATCTCCATAGCCCTTCTTGCGCCGATAATGTTCTCGTTGTGCCAATCCATTGGAGTTCCCTTCTGAACTTCGGCAATCTGCTCAGGGGTGAGGATGTCAAACTCCTCAGCGAGCTGTATTGGCGAACAACCCTTGTGCTTGTCTGATATTACAGCACCATCCCACATCTTGTGGAAACGGGTTCTTACACCATTTACCATGTACCACATCGGGCGAGACTGCGGGAAGTCGATATGTACAGGGCAGTGCATATCGCCGACAAGGTGGGTGAGGAACTTGATATTGATTGTAACCAGAGAGTCTGGTAGTGAGCGGAAATCATCCTTCATATCTGCCACAATGCGGTTGATTTGGCTGACATGGTTTGGTGGCATAGGTCTGCCTTCGCTGTCTGTTCTCTCGTCATTAGTCCAGTAGTCAACGTGCCAGTTGGTCGTTACGACATATGGCTCAAATTGCCTTACATAGTCCATCCATGCGGCATAATAGACAATCGATTTGCCACCGATATAGCTCTCAATGTTCGCCTTGGCGCGCTTTGTGATGTGTCGCTCGGCAATGTGAGCTACTGTAGAGTGGCCCTGTCCGCCCCACGCCCATACGCTGCAGTATGAGAGTAGAGTCATGATAGTTAGTAATAGATTCTTCTTCATAGTTTTAGGGTTTTCATGCAAAGGTAGCAAAAAAATAGGAGAATCCTACGCTTTTGCACGCTTAAAAACAAAAAAGGAACCATCGTTTGGATGGTTCCTTCTCTCTTACAAAGTTCAATCGTTATGCAAGCGGAGTAACGCTAACATAGCTCTTGCCAGATGCCTTCTTAGTGAAGACAACTACACCATTAACAAGTGCGAAGAGGGTGTGGTCTTTACCCATACCAACATTCTCACCTGGATTGTGAACAGTACCACGCTGACGAACGATGATGTTGCCTGCCTTAGCTACCTGACCACCATAAAGCTTAACGCCGAGTCGTTTGCTCTCTGACTCACGGCCGTTCTTGGAACTACCTACACCTTTTTTGTGTGCCATACTTCTCTAACGAATTTTAAGGTTATGCAACAATCTCTTCAATTAAAATCTGCGACAGATACTGACGGTGACCGTTGCATTTCTGATAACCGGTTCTGCGCTTCTTCTTGAACACGAGGACTTTGTCATCCTTCAGGTGCTTAAGAATCTTTGCCTTTACTGAGGCGCCTTTTACAACAGGTGCGCCCACCTTAACCTGACCGCCATTCTCCACGAGCAGGACCTTGTCGAAGCTCAGGGTAGAGTCAACCTCACCCTCAAGACGGTGTACATAGAGCTTACGACCTTTCTCAGCCTTAAACTGCTGACCTGCGATCTCAACAATTACAAACATTTAGTTTAATTAGTTTTAATGCACTTCAACACAAAATGCCCGCAAAGATAATCATTATTTTTCGTTCGTGCAATAGTTACCCGCGAATTTTTACACATTATATATAAAAGGTATAAAAAAGAGCTGCCCGAAAACTCTCCGAACAGCTCTTGTAAAAGTGTGTTTAAGAGTAATTACTCGAAAATAACACAGTCGTTAATGCTTGTAGCCCAGCCTGGGAGATCTACAGTAAACAACTCGGTATCATACTGAGCATCGTTAGATGGAATAGTAAATACCTCTGCAGTTACAGCCTGACCATCCACAGTACAGTTCTTCATAGTAATCTTGTGACCTGATGTAAGAGCTGAAAGGTCAAGATTCATGCTCTTTACAAATGAGCAGTTTGTCAGTACAGTGTTAACATATGGCTTCAAAACGCGACCATAGATATTGTTGTAATATGTACCCTGCTTAAACTCTACATTAGTGAAAGTTGCACTTTCAATAAGACCATAGCTTGTCCAACCTGCGAGTACAGAGTTTGTTACAATCAAGTTAACACCCTTAGCACCACCCTCACCAGTGTTGATAGGGTAGAGGACACCGTCGCCGCCAATATTTACATTGTCAAGGATAACGTCCTGCTGTGGATACATAATCATAACGGCGCGGCAACCCTCCTTGATAGTGATATTCTTAATAGTACCACCAGAAGTCATAATACCGTAGTCATCACCATAGCACTCCATGTGAAGCTCGTGACCGTTACCGTCAATAATGCCACCATCCTGCTTGAATGCATACTTGTTGCCGTATGGGGCAGTAGTAGCAGACTCTGTTGTAATATCCTGAGTAAGTGTAACATTCTTACCCTCTGCAAGAGCCTTAGCCAAATCCTCGGCGTTGCTTACAGCATCAGGAGCAACAATAGTGAACTGATTAGCATATGAAAGAGTGTTCTCAAGGTATGCCTTCATCTCTGCATTAGCAACCTCGATAACTGTACCAGGGAGTGCACCGGCCATGACACCGAATGCGTTAGCCTCAACAGTAAACTCAGGAGCGTTGATAACAACCTTCTTCAACTGCTTACAGTCACGGAAAGCCTGTGCACCGAAGTAAGTTACACCAGCGTGGAACTCAACCTCTACCAGACCTGTAGCGCGTAAGCAGTTCTCCTCGATACGAGTAACGCCAGTAGGGATATTGATTGAAGTGAGTGAAGAACACTCCTGGAAAGTGCCCTTGCCGAGAACGGTCACAGACTCAGGAATAACGATGTTCTTAAGAGCTGTACAAGACTGGAACACGCCAGAACCAGTAGCACCGATAGTAGTAAGGGTGCTTGGGAGCTCTACGGTCTCAAGAGCGTAGAAACGACGGAAAGTACGGTCGTACAGAGTCGCTATACCCTCACCAACGATAGCCTTTGTGATAGTCGTATTCTCCTCTGCGCCAGCTACGCCACGACGGATAAGACCATTGTCAAAAATAGAACCCAAAGTTACAACGCTACCATCATCGCTAACGGTCTTGGTGATGCCGTAAGCATCGGTTCTAATAGAGTTTGTGAAACCGTAGCGGATACCGTTAACATCTGGTGAGAATGTATTGCCTTGTTTGTAGATGTTGAGGTTGAGTAGAGCCTTCTGAGCCTCAGCCTTAGCCTCAGTACCGAAGTCAGCAACAGTATAGTTGTGTACCCAGAATGCAGCGCTAACACCCGTGAGAGTAGAGTTCTTGATAGTAACATTGTTCATATTCGGACCGCTGTTGAATACACGAACAGGAACATATGTAGATTCGAGAGTACAGTTCTCTACATTCAAAGTAACTTCGCCCCAGTTGTTGAGGTGTGCAACAAATGCCATGTCAGAGCCACCGAGGTTCTTTGCAGTAACGTCATCAAGGTTGAGAACACCACCAGCTGTTACATTGAAGATGTTGGTAGATGCACTCCAACCCATATTGTCGGCAGTGTGCTGAACCTCTGCGGTACCATTTGTGACGGTCAGTGTACCACGAACATCAATCATGTCGTAGTTGCCACCAGTTTTAGTAGATGTTGCGTAGAGCTTCTTACCGTTAAGGTTGAGAGTAATCACCTTACCTGCAGGAATGGTCAGAGCAGTAGTAGCAGCGCGAGTGCTCAGTGTGCCAGCTGCAAGCAGGTCGTTAAGGTAGATGTCGCCATCAAGGATAATCTCTGTTGACTCACCGTTGCCAGTAGGAGCATTGTCGATTGCCTCCTGAAGACCTGTAGCACTAGCAACATTTACAACATTTACAACCTCATCCGGAGTGCCGAAATCAGCCTTAATATCCACAACAAAGTCAGTCGGCTTAGTGAGGAGTGCACCGAGGATGTTTGTGCGGTGGTTAGACTTGAGTGGAACGTCGTTGTACTCAGTGCCGGTGAAAGT
>JAZORI010000059.1:0-62043 GCA_045656505.1 Alistipes sp.
CAAATATCAAGGAGTAAGCGCTTTGTGCTATTAATATTTGGGTCGCCATTTTTGGCGGCCCTTTTTTATGCTACTTCCTCTATAGTTTGTCGTTCTTACAACATAGCACAAATAAAGGCGCTGCAAACTGCAACGCCTTTATTTTGTTTAGTAGCTAAATGCTATTTCTCAAGCGCATCAATAAAGTCTGTTGTCGCCCAAGTAAAGCCCAACTCCTTAGCGATATTGAGAGTATAAGGGGTATTAACCATCCAGTGGAATGTCTCGATACCGTACTCACGGAACTCGTTAATCCATTCGATGTGGTTAAGAATTACATTGATATTGTACGATACAGCAGTATAACCCTTCTCCTTAACCTCTGCAGGGGTAAGTGAGTGGTGCAAGCTGCTTGAGTTGAGAACAACCTTCATCTTAGGTTCCTGACGAAGTACCTCATCAACAACCTTAGGGTCAAATGAGAGCATATACATCTGATCTACCATATCGAGCTCGCGGATAACCTCCAAGCTCTTTGCAATCAGTTCATTCTCGCGATCACCCTTATGAGACTTAATCTCAAGGAGCTGCACGATATGCGGAGTCTTCTTTGCCTGCTCCAGCCACTCGCGAAGAGTAGGAATCTGGTGGCCGAATGGAAGAACGTGCGCACGAACCTCATCAAATGTACTACCCTGACAGCTAAGACCGTCAACAATCTTATTGTCATGGCGGATAACCAACTGATCATCTGCAGTCAGATGCACATCAAACTCAATACCGCTAAAGTTAAGCTCCTGCGCACGGCGAAGAGCATCAAGTGTATTCTCGTCAGTTGTAAACTCACTACCGGTACTTGCATTTCCACGGTGAGCGAGAATCTTTGGCTCATGAGCCACCTGCTCTGTGCAGGCTGTAAGCGCAAGAACTGCAACAGAGATAAGTGCAAAAATCTTCTTCATAGCTCTATCGGTGATCTGGAAGGTTAAACACAGTTCTAATCTTCTGAACAGCCTCTGGAGTCATACCATCAGGAGTAAAACCAAAGTTCTTAGCTGTCATGTAGATATTTGCAGCCTTGTTGAGTACATCAATCTGGTCGAATGCCTCCATAAGATCCGGACCTACGGCAATAACACCGTGCTTCTCCCAAAGTACAACGTCGTAACGCTTAATCTTCTCGAGAGTTGGTTCAACAAGCTCGGTTGATGATGGCATTGCGTATGGTACAACACCGATACCAAGTGGCGCGAATGCAAGAGTCTCAGGAATCATAGACCAAAGTACCTGTGTAAGGTGCTCAGAGTCAAGGAACTCATTATTGTGTGACATCGCAACAAGCTCAATTGGATGAGTATGCAGTGTCGCCTTATAATCAGTACCGCACTCGAGCATATAGTTCTGAAGTGCCAAGTGAGATGAAATCTCAGAAGTTGGAACGATAGGCTCGTCAGCAATAATCTCATAGCTTGCGCAGTTGTCCAAAATACGAACGATGCTACCGCCGCACATCGGGTCACGAGCAAGGTCACGCATACGCTTACCTGTACCCTTGCAGTAGAAGTAGCAACCCTTCAAATATGGTAGAGTAACACCGATTGACTTTGGCTCGCAAATTGCTGGCATAGCGCGCATCTGGTCGTCCACATACTCAGTAATGTTGAGAGTAAGGTTTCCACCATTGCGCTCTGCCCAGCCCTTCTGCCACAGATAACCTGCTACCTCAGCAGCGGAGTCCAGTGCCTTCTTAAGCTCAGGACGGTTAGTTAAGATAGATTCCATAGTATTTCAAAGTTTAGGTTTGTTAATAATTAATTAAGCCAACTGGTTCTTGTTTGCCCAGAATGCTAGCTCGCTCTCGCCACGCAAGTAGCCCAAGTAGTTCTTCATTGCATAGCCTGGAGCATCACGGAATGAGTTGATAGTAATACCGCCAAGGTGGTTTGTAAGGGTAATATTGTCATACTGACGGTAGAACTCAGGAATATTAGGCTCTGTCTCAAAAATATCAATTGCAGCACCGAGGAGCTTACCGCTATCCATAGCGCGCTTAAATGCCTCAGTCTCTACGAGGTATGAACGAGCAGAGTTGATAAGGTAAGAGTTCTGCTTCATAAGACCGAACTCACGATCTGTCATAATTGCGCCGTTTGAACGAGCGTGGAGTGATACGATATCAGACTGCTGGAGCAACTCGTCAAATGATACGAGAGTTACATAATCTACGTTGCACTCCTTGAGGAATGGATCAGATACCAAAATCTTACAACCGAATGTAGAGAGCTTGTATGCAACAAGGCGACCAATTGAGCCGAAACCTACAAGACCTACAACAAGGTCGTGCATCTCCTTAACAGTTGTGCGAGTGTTTGGATACTCAAGTCTCCACTCTCCATTCTTAAGAGCCATGTGAGAACGAGCAACATTACGAGTCTCAGAGAGAATCATCGCTACAGTAAACTCAGCAACTGCGTTTGCGTTGTGTGCAGGGTTGTTTGATACGATAACCTTGTGCTCTGTTGCAGCATCAACCTCGATATTCTCGAGACCACCACGGCAAGTCATTACTGCTTTCAGATTCTTTGCAATCTCAAACAGATCGCGCTTGATAGGACAGAGGTGAACAACGAGCAAATCTGCGTCTGCCATCTCCTCATAAAGGCCCTCAGGCATCTCGATACCCTCAAAGTTACGAGCCTCAATGCCCTTGATAATGTCACGCATTTTAGACTTGTCTGGATCGCCAAAGAAGAATACCTTCATTGTGTCATTCTCGCCAAGGTATGGGCGTACGCCGTACTCCATCATCTCAGGGGTGATAAATGCATCACCAATACATACTACTTTCATATTAATTTAGTTTTAGGTTAAATTTATATCCAAAATTACAGGAGGTCACATAATTCAAGCAAAGGTATTACTTTTTCTTCATATTTACAACAATGATTACACTGAAAAGTGTACAACTATTGCAATTTTATGAAATTGCAGTAAAAAACCTAACCAATAACACAAAAAACAGAGTTCATCGCATAATGACAAACTCTGTTTTTGAATTGATGTAAAACTATCTAATAAGAAATCACCTTGTTTGACAATTTCTAAAAACTTCAATCAATTTATCGCACATCGCCGACCACGAGAATCGCTTGCGCTCCTCGACAATATTTCGTCTAAATCGCTCAATATTATCACTCTGATAAAGGTCATCTATCGCCTTTGCCACACCATCAACTGTTGACGGACAGACATAACCCACAACATCATCAGGCACAATCTCCGGCAGTCCACCGACACGCGTAACTACCATTGGTGTACAGAAATTGTATGCAATCTGTGTAACACCGCTCTGCGTAGCCGTCTTATATGGCAGAACAAGCGCATCGGCTACAGAGAAGTAGTACTTTACATCTTCATCAGCGATAAATCTATCATGCAAAATCACACTATCTCCCAATGCGTTCAACATCGGCTCATACTTCTCCTTGCTCTCATAGAACTCACCCGCCACAATCAATTTCACACCCTCTCGGCGCACACTTTTCCACGCCTCAAGAAGTATATCAAGGCCCTTATACTCGCGTATAAGTCCGAAGAATAACAGATAGTTACACTTCTCATCCAATCCCAACTTCCGACACGCATCTGCACGCTCCACCCTATCTCCAAAATTTGAGAACATAGGATGCGGAGAGAATAGCGCAGGGGCTGATGTATATTCCGCAAGCTCTCTATGCACCTGCTCGGACATATAGACAAAACCATCTACTGCACCCAGGTAGTAGCGATTAAATGGACGGTCGATAATATGATGCTCATGCGGCTCAACATTATCAATCTGGCAAACGACCTTCGTAACTCCATTTCGACGAGCTATGCGGGCAATTGTTCCAAAACATGGCGCCATAAACGGAGTCCAATACTTCATCAGCACCATATCAGGCCTCTCCCTACGAATACGATTACCGACAATCAGCCAATTTATTGGATTACAAGTATTTACAAGACGTTCAATATGCAAATCTTCTGGAGCAGGAGTATCCACAGTCTGACTCTTTCCAGGGAAAAGTATAGACGGATATTGCAGCGAAAATGTGTAAATTTTCACCTCATCACCACGCGAGATATACTCGCGAGCCATAGTCTCCATTATAGACGCCAAACCACCACGATATGGGTGCGCCGGACCAAGAATTACAATCTTCATAAACCTCTATTTCCAAATAAACGAAGCACGGCAAGCTACCACGCCATCATCGCGAGTAACCTCAAACAATGTCCCATTTTCAACACTCTGCATACCCACTTTCAGCAGCTGACCATACAGACACTCATTCATAAAATGCACATCTATACGCAACGGTCGGTTACTCTTAATCAGCTCAATATCAATCATATCCACCATAAGACCTATATAACGCATAGTATTCATATGGCTATTAAAATCAATATCGCTATAGACCACCTTATGCTCATTTACAACATCAGGTTCTATCGCTCTCAATCTCAATGGCACCTCACACGGAGAAGGCTCCAAACAGACATACGGATTATACATATCCGCTATCGTCTCAAGGCTCACCGGCACGCGGCGTACAAAGTCGAGCATACACCACTGAGAGAGCGCACGACAGAACACTTTTCCCTCCGAATCGGAGAGTGTAAAATTACGCGTTGAGACAAGACGACTATTCTGACTAATCCATGTCGTAACGTTAAAATCTGCAAACTGTTCCGGACGAGAATCTATCTCCAAAACAAGCTTTGACAGCACCCATGTAAGGTTTTGTGGGGCAAGTGCATCTACACCAAAACCCTTGCCTTGTGCATCTATACCCGCTGTATTGAGTATATAGTTACCCAACGAGTCTATAGTTGCTCGCAGGGTGAAATCAACATTCTGCGTAGCAACCTGATAATTGTATGTAGTCTGGTTTTTCATACCACAAAGTTAGTAAAAATTATCAAAACAAGAAAACGCACGCAATAAATTTGGAATATATACAAATAGTCTGTAACTTTGCTTGCTTTTTTGCGCGCATATACACCGCGCGCACGTATAGATGGCTGAAATTTATACACTTAAACTTTATATTAATTAAAACACAAAACACTATGAAAAACATTTTTCGTTTTCTCCTTATGTCAGCAGTTGCGCTGACTGTAGGATTTGCAGTTTCGTGTACTCCGCAGTCGGAGCCTGACCACTATCAGGGCACTCCGACCATCGTGGTTGCACCTGCATCTGTAACAGTACCTCTTGCGGGTGGTACTACCGAGACTGTAACTATTACAACCCCTGCTGAGTGGACAATTGACATTGACACTGAGGGTGTTACTGCATCTATGGTTGCAGGCATGGGCGATGCAACAGTAACCTTTGACGTTCCTGCGGCTGACGCAATGCGCACAATCAATGTAGTTTTCACTGCTACAGGTTATGTAAGTGGCTTCCCTATCACTAAGAAGGCTACCCTTGCAATCTCTCAGACTGACAGCGTTATGGGCTCTACCATCTACTCTGACAACTGCGGTTCTGCAGTATCTAAGGTTGATGGCTACTGGCCATATGTTGACAAGTACGAGGGTTGGGCTCCAACCGGCGGTGATGGTATCGACCAGAGCGGTGTAACCTACACTGGTAAGAACGCATCTGTTCGTAACTCTGGTAAGACTTGGGCTCCAGTAGGTGCAACTTACGCAACTGACGCTCCATATGCTTATCTTCAGGCTAAGACCGACACTGAGTTTGTTATCAACAACATCAACCTCAAGAGTGGTGTTAAGGATTACACCTTCTCTTTCACTGCATTCAACCAGTATGCATCACTCATTGCATCTCCTTACACTCCAGTTGTAACTCCTCTCGTATCTGGCGAGAATCTTACTGTTTCTGTAAGTGTAGATGGTTCAAATTGGGGCGCAGTAGCATTTACTACTATGGCAGACGGTAACTGGACTTACGCTATGGCTCCATTTACCCTTCCTGCAGATGCAAGCAAGCTCTACGTTAAGTTCAACAACTACAAGGCTGACACAACTACTCCACTTCCTGATGCAACTTATCAGTACCAGGCAGCTCTCCGTTTCGACGACTTCTGCCTTACTGAGGGTGGTGATGGTCCAGTAGTTGACTTCAATACCTCTGGTGGCAACAGCGGTGGTGGCGACGTTCCATCTAATGCTGTCGTAGCTACTGTACAGGAGTTCTTGAACGCAGCTGAGGATGATACTCTCTATGAGCTTACTGGTGTAATCTCTAACGTAACTAACACAACTTACGGTAACTTCGACCTTACTGATGCTACTGGCACCGTTCTTATCTATGGTCTGTGCGGTCCTAACGGCGAGACAAAGTACTGGGCTGCATCAGGCGCAAAGGCTGGTGACACCATTACTGTTCGCACTGTTCGTTCATCATACAATGGCACTGCTCAGGGTAAGAATGCAATCTTCGTATCTCTCGTTCCTGGCGAGGGTGGTGGCAGTGAGCCTACTCCAGAGCCAGCTGAGGGTGCTTACGCATCAGATGTTGCATTTGTTTGCGCAGCTGACGACTCAACAAATGCAGTTTATAGCCTCGGTGATACCAATATTGGTGGTCAGGCTGCAACTGGCTTCAAGTTGGGTAAGAGCAAGCAGCAGGGTAAGTTCACCTCTCAGGCTGTTGGCGTATCTGGCAGCAAGTATTTGAATTTCTACGCAGTAGCTTGGAAGGGCACTACAGTTACCCTCTACTTCCGTGTTGATGGTGGCGCAGTACAGTCTGTTGACCTTACAGGCAACAATGGTGCAACTGGCAACCCCCCATACGTATCTCTCACTTTTGCCGAGACCGATCACTACTCTGTAAAGCTTGACGGTTTGACTGCAACTTCAACTATCGAGTTCAGTACAAACTCATCATTTGCTCTTACTACTCATGGTGGTTCTGCTCCTGATATTGCTCCTCGTGCAGTTATTTGCGGAGTAAAGCTCACTGACGAGCCTCTCGGCGCTGGCAATCCTGGTGGTGGTACAGAGCCAGACCCAACTCCAGATCCAACCCCTGGAGATATTAACACAATCGCTCAGGTACTTGCATTGGGTACCGGCGCTACAATCCCTTCTGCTACTATCGAGGCTACAGTGGTCTCAAATATGGATCTTAACAACCTCACCTCTAAGAAGGGTATGTATGTTCAGGATGAGACTGGTGCTCTCCAGTTCTACCTTGCTGCAAACCACGAGTTCAAGTTCGGTACAAAGGTAAAGATTGACCTCTCTGGCTCTACACTTGCTGATTACAACGGTGCTGTACAGATCAGCGGTCTTGCATTGGATAAGATTACCGTTGTTTCAACCGGCAACACTGTTGAGGCTAAGACCGTATCTATTGCAGATTTCCTTGCAAACAAGTACGAGGGTCAGTATGTAGCCATCGAGGGCGTACAGGTTGTATCTGACGATCTCTCTAAGACTTGGGTTATGGGTGGTGCTCACACCTCTATCAACATGGAGGATGCATCAGGCAACAAGTTTGTAGTATTCTCTTCTAAGTACGCTTCATATGGTGCTGAGACTGTTGCACAGGGCTCAGGTACTATCAAGGGTATCTCTTCTATCAGCAAGGGTGCTATTCAGATTATCTTTGCTCAGGCTAGCGACTATGCAGGTCTTACAGGTGAGCGTTTGAGCGGTGGTGCTACCCCTACTCCGGATCCAACACCTACTCCAGACCCAACTCCTACTCCAGACCCATCTACAAGCACATTTACCCTTATTGATAGCGTCTCTGCGCTTACTGCAGGTAACTATATTATGTCAGCAAACCTCGCAGAGTATGTCAGTGGCACAACCAACCTCAACTGGGGTGATTACAAGTACCACTGCTGGACTGGTGAGGCAGACGGCAAAGATTGCAATACTGCAAACTATGCATTTGCAGATGGTAAGCTTACTATCGACCCATCTTGCACTACTGGCAAGGCTGCTGTTATCACACTTGAGTCTGCTGGCAAGGATAACACCTACTACATCAAGTCTAACGGCAAGTACCTCTACAGCACTGCTGCTGCAACAAACCGCAAGCTCGCTCTTGGCGCAGACAAGGCTGAGTGGGTTGCTCAGGCAAACGATAATGGTGGTATCACACTTGTAAGCAACGGTGTATATCTCGGCACTGCTAGTGCTCAGAGCAAGATGATTCGCTCTTATAAGGATGCTGCAACTCTCAAATACGGAGTTGTATTCTTCAAGGCTAACTAACATTATTATCTCTCAGTGGGGCAGCAATGCCCTACTGAGAACCTTTTTTTGACAATGAAGAGATCTATTTTTGTTTTCTTTTTCACACTTTCGACAGTTTTTACGTTTTGGGCTTGTAATACAGAAGACCCTTGGTCACCATATGAGTCCGAAGCAACACTTTCCAACACCACTGCAGGTTGGGATGAAGCATCAATCACCCTGACAACGTCAGGTGACACCCGCTACGACTGGACCGCCGGCATCGTTGAGGGCTACGAGTGGGCCTCATTCAGCGATAGCGTTGAGCAAATTACCAAAAAGGGAAAGGTAGGCACAACTGCCAAGATATACCTATCCAAAAACGAGACAACCGTATCGCGTTCGGCTACGGTTCATATAAGATTCTCCGACGACTATACTGTCATTCTCAAGTTTGAGCAGTTAGGCATGAGCGAAAATGCTGCCTATGATCGCGCTTGGGCAGAGCAGCCCGCTATGACTTATGGTGAAGAATTGATTCATAAAACATACTATACAACCCTTTCAAATGGCAATTATGTACGAAACTACTCTATCTGCTACGACACAGATAAATTGGTTTCACGCTGGGTGGCATATCCACTCCATAGTTGCTATGTAAACCCATCTTTGGGTCGCACAAACGCTTGGTCATTCGACCCTGCACTGCCTGAGAATATACAGCAAAATATCGTCAGCGGAGGCTATAATGACGGTGGAAATAAGCAACTTGACCGAGGTCATATGCTCCCATCGGCATCTCGCTACAGCACCTATGAGACCAATGCTCAAACCTTCTATGCAACCAATATGATGCCACAAAACAGCACCTTCAACCAAGGTGTTTGGGGTCAGCTCGAGGGTCAGGTACGCAAAGCTATCTGCGCCGACACACTCTATGTTGTTGTTGGAACTCTGTTTGAGGATGGCAGAACATTCACCTCTCGTGGCAGAACTATTGCTCGTCCGAGCCACTGCTACAAGCTGTTGCTGCGCACCAAAAATGGCAATACAAAGAAGAGCATCTCTCAAATCACTGACGCATCTGAGATTAAGGCAATCGGTTTCCTGTTTGAGAATGAGGCAAGCGCAACAACCAATATCAAGTCGGCTGCTGTCTCTATCGCCGAGATTGAGAAACGCGCAGGAGTCACCTTCTTCCGCAATCTTGACAAGTCTATTGCAGAGCAGGTGAAGAGCCAAAAGAATATCAGCGATTGGAATTTTTAACAAATAATAACTATGAAAAAACTACTTTTAACCTCGCTCCTTATTTCGGGCATTATTTTGAGTTGTTTCGCACAGAAGCCTCATATGGTTGTCTTCTACAACCTTGAGAACCTGTTCGATACAATCAATGATCCTGATAAGTTGGATGAAGAGTTTCTGCCTGATGGTGTAAAGAAGTGGAATAGCTCTAAGTACTATCGCAAGCAGAGCAACATGGACAAGGTATTCTTCGACATGGCAGCTATAAACCGAGAGTTTCCGGCTGTTATCGGAGTATCAGAGATTGAGAACCGCTTAGTCCTTGAGGACTTGGTCTCTCAGCCAAAGATGAGTTTGGGCAACTACCGCATTGTCCACTACGACTCTCCTGACCGTCGTGGTGTGGATTGTGCATTCCTCTATCGCCCAGATGTATTCAAACTCGAAGGCAGCAAAGCTCACCGCTTTGAAATGCCAGGAAATCCGAACTTCCTCACCCGTGACCTTGTAACTATGTGGGGAACTATCGAGGGTGAGCCGTTCTTCTTTTTGGTTTCACACTGGCCATCTCGCCTTGGTGGCAAGGAGGCATCTGACGCTAAGCGTGAGGCTGCAGCGGCTCAGTGTCGCAGACTTGCCGACTCTGTACGCAAGCAGAATCCTAACACAAAGGTTGTGATTATGGGTGACCTTAACGATGATGCTACAGACAAGAGCATCACAGAGGTTCTTGGTGCTAAAGCCAACATCAAGAAGCTCGCGGATGGTGACCTCTACAGTCCATATATCGAGCTTCTCAAGGCTGGTTATGGTACTCTCGGTTATCGAGACTCATGGAATCTGTTCGACAATATCATCGTCTCTGAGAACCTCGCAACAGGCTCTACCGGCGAGTTAAAGTTGCAGCAGGCTCCTAAGTCGAAGTTCTACGGCAATATCTTCTCTCGCCCATACATGATGCAGCGCGAGGGACAGTATCGCAACTACCCTCTCCGAACATTTGTCAGCAACAACTTCCAAAATGGATTCTCCGACCACCTTCCGGTATTTATCTACATTGGAAAATAATAGACCTACGATATGAAAAAATTTCTACTTTTAACACTGCTTACCCTCTGCACCTTTGGAGCATATGCTCAGAGTGGCATCAAGGGTCAAATCGTCTCCCGTAACGGCAGAACAGCTATCGGACACGTCAAGGTTACCCTTGATACAAACGGTCAGAGCGTTACCTCGGACGACAACGGTAACTTCATCTTCCCTGAGCTTGAGAAGGGTGACTATCGCCTCACATTTACAGCTCCCGACTTCGAGACCCTCGAGGTGATGGTGCATGTAGATACAAATATGCGCGATTTGCACACCGTTATCTTGGTTCCTACATTCCAGAACGAGATTGTTGATGACTCAATCTTCGCCGAGTTTGATAGCGACTCTTCAGCATCCGACACACAGGCACTTCCGTCATCACTCAACTCCTCTAAGGATTTGTATAACAACATCGCCTCTTACCGTTTCAGCGAGATGCGATTCAATGTGCGTGGATACGACTCAATGTATCAGGATGTCTATCTGAATGGTATTCGTTTCAACGATGCGATGACAGGTTACGGCCCATGGTCTTTGTGGAGTGGTCTGAATGACGCAACTCGAAATCAGGAGAGCTATTCAGGTCTGACACCGACCGATTTCGGCGTTGGTGGCATCGGTGGTGCTACAAATGTAAATGCTCGTGCTTCGCAGATGCGTAAGGGCTTCCGCACAAGCGTATCAAATGGCAATCAGATGTATCGCTGGAGAGCTATGGTTTCATATGCCTCAGGCGCTCTTGATAATGGTTGGTCATACGGTTTCTCAGTTTCAACCCGTCAAGGCGGTAACGGATATGTTGATGGTGTTTACTACAACTCATACGGCTACTTCGCCTCTGTAGAGAAGCTCTTCGGCACACAGCACCGCCTCTCACTCTCCGTTTTGGGTACTCCTCAGCAGCGTGGCGCTCAGCAGGCATCTACACAGGAGGCATATGACCTGTTCGGCAGCAACTACTACAATCCAAATGTCGGCTTCCAGGATGGCAAAATGCGCAACACTCGTGTTCGCCGCACTCACGAGCCTATCGCTATGCTCAACTACACATACGACATCAATGACCAGACCCGCTTAAACGTTGCCACATCGCTGCGTTTCGGCTTTAACGGCTACTCTGCACTCACTTGGAAGGATGGAGCAGACCCACGCCCTGACTACTATCGTTATTTGCCATCAAACTACTTAAGTCAGATTACCGGTGGTGTTCCTGGCATTATGGATGCAACTACCGATACTCAGATTGAGAGCTATATCACCGGTGCTCTCAATGCTATTCAGGTGTGGAATGGATATATCGACTTTGATCGTATGTACAACCTCAACCGTCGCGAGGATCCATCTACAGCCTCTTACGCAAAGGGTTATCGCTCTAACTATATGATTGAGGAGCGTCATACCGATCAGTTGGACTACAACTTTACAGCCAATCTTTCACACCAGATTAATGCAAACAATCGCATCATCGCAGGTATCAATGCTCGCGTTAACCGTACAGAGTACTACAGCACCGTTAAGGATCTACTCGGTGGTGATTACTGGCTCGATATTGACAAGTTCGCAGAGCGCGATAAAGGTAGCGATGTGATTGCTTACCAGAACGATGTGGATTACTACAATGCTAATGGTCATGCTCGTGTAGCAAAGGAGGGTGATAAGTATAGCTACGACTACTATGCACACCTGCGTCAGGCACAGGCTTGGGCTCAATATTCACTCAGCAGCGGTGGTTTCAACATGAATTTGGGCGGTGAAGTTGGTTGGAGTTCTCTGTGGCGTCAGGGTCTTTGGCGCAAGGGTCTATTCCCTAATGGCAACGACTCATTTGGCGACTCTAAGCACCTTAACTTCCTTACATACAAGGCTAAAGCGGCATTTATGTACCGATTCTCAGGTGTTCACACACTCACACTCAACGCTGCAGCTATTGCTGACGCACCTAAGTTTGCCTCAGCATTTGTATCTCCTCGTACCCGTAACCACTACAATCCGGGTCTTACAACCGAGAAGATCTATAGTGCTGAGTTCACTTACAACCTCAATCTGCCGTATATCAAGGCTCGCCTATCGGCTTACTTCACTCAGATGAATGACCTTGCAAAGGTTATATCATACTACGACGACACACAGTCTTCATTTACCAACTTCGCTATGTCTGATATCGACAAGCGTTATATGGGTGTTGAGTTCGCCTTTAATGTGCCTATTTGGGGCGGTATTGCACTCCAGGGTGCAATGAACTATGGCGACTATCGCTACACCTCAAACCCTAACTTTGTACAGATTATTGACAATAGTGCAGAGGTTGTCCTTGAGGATAAGGTAAACTGGAAGAACTTCTTTGTAGAGAGCACTCCACAGGTTGCAGTAAATATCGGTTTGGACTATCGCGGATCGAACAACTGGTTTGCATCCATCAACTTCAACTTCTACGACAAGTTGTACCTGTCAATGAACCCTGCTTACCGTACAAATAATGCTGTTAAGTCATACGTAGGGGTGCTTGGTAATACAAATGCTTCTGACGAGGCTGTTGCTTGGGCACTTACCAACATCGGCAACATGCGTAGTCAGGAGGATTTGGGTCATGCCTATACTCTGAGCGCAAGTTTGGGTAAGAACTGGTATATACAACGCAAGTATATGATCGGATTCTCTGCAGAGGTTAAGAATATTCTCAATAACCAGAATATAAAGACCGGAGGTTACGAGCAGATGCGTATGCGTCGTACTCGTGGTTGGAACGGTAATGTAGCGGGTTCTAATCCAGCCGAGTCATACTACTCTCGTTTCGATTCAAAGTACTTCTACATGTTGGGAACAACCTACTTCCTCAACCTCTACTTCAGATTCTAAAACAGTTTCTAAACTATTGACACTATGAAATTTATCAAAATATACGCTATTAGCCTCATCAGTCTGCTCTTTGTGGGCTGTTATGAGCAGTTTGATACTCCGACTCTACCTACCCAGATGAGCGATGAGCTTATGCAGGCGCAGGGCATGGAGCATCTGACTATCGCACAGTTGAAGGATATGTTCTTCGATTTGAACAACTCCGGCTCAACCAACTCTCAGTCAGAGACTAAATACAAGCGATTTGTATCTGACAAGAGCGAGTGTACCGATTATGAGATTGCTAACGACCGCTACATCGTTGGTAACTACTACATCAAGGGTAAGGTAATCAGCAACGACGAGCAGGGAAATATCTACAAATCTCTCCACATCTTCGACGGCACTGCAGCCATCGAGCTTAAGCTTACAAACGGTCTTTTTGCCGAGTTCCCTTGCAATCTTGACACCAAAGAGAGCTGCTGGGTATATGTACGCCTTGAGGGTCTCTACTTGGGTAGCTTCCGCATGATGCTCTCTATTGGCGATATTCCGACTGAGAGTCTGAACGCCTATGGAATTGCTAAGTTCTATGCTAACTCAAACATCGTATCACCAAATAAGGTTGCTCAGCATGTATTCAAGGGTGAGGATTGCACACTTACCGAGGGTAAAAATGCGACTGATGACATCTACGTAGTTGAGAACTACAACGAGTCAAAGAGTATCTACAACAAGGAGTTCCTCGGTCGTCTGATTCGTTTCAAGAACCTGCAGGTTACATACCGCGGTGTTGAGAATGGTTCTGGTACACAGAAGACATCTCTTACCAGCGGTAGCAACACAAACATCTACCCAAGTTGGCTCTGCACAAGCGGTATTATTGTTGATGGTTCTGTACAGTATGTTGTAAGCCAGCCGTGGTACAAACTTGCATACAGCATCAACAATATCAGCCTCTATGGAAGCGTTGCCCTCTGCTACCCTGAGGCTATAAACACAACACACGCCTCTACACCAGGTTTCTATACAGCTCGTACCAGCGGATATTCACGCTTTGGCAACAATGTTGTTCCTGAGGATGGTGCACAAGGTAGCATTCTTGCAATCTATGCCATCTACTCTCACAGCTACAACTTCAGCCAGACCACGAAGGATCAGAGTGGCGCATTCCAGCTCACAACATGCCGTTTCCAGGACTTCTTGCCAGAGTATTATAACTCTCTTACCGACGAGCAGCTTGCGGCTCGTGAGGCGTGGATTGAGGCCAATACACCTAAAGAATCTATCGAACTTCCTCAAACTCTAAAGGATGATGATATGGAGTAACATAGATATTGTATAATCATTCGAATATTTCGCAAAAAGATTGTTAATCATTGGATTAACAATCTTTTTTTCTTATTTTTGCGTGATAAATTCTGAACTATGAAAAGACTATTCTCTATACTACTTTTTGCCTTTGCTGCACTGGCAGTACAAGCACAGGATGTTAACTCAATCGACATCGATCCTAAGACATTCAGACCTATCCAGTCAGACGCATTGACAGGTGTTGGCATTGACCCTATTGGTCAAGATGACTCGCGCCGTCCGTGTGCCCGTATCAAGATGAAGATTAACCGAATGACTAAGGAGGATATTGCAAAACTAGATGTCATTCTTCGTACAAACAACCAGAAGACAAAGGTAAAACCATCTGACTACGAGAATGGACTTATCATTGAGATGACCGCCAAGCCTGAGACCCGATTCTATCTGCAGCACGATATATTCGGTCAATCAAACGAGGTAACACTCAATCTTGAGGGTAATAAGGAGTACTACATTGAGGCATATCTCAACCACCGCTACTCTATTACCATTGCATCAAACGTTGCAGGTGCAAGTGTATATATCGACGATAGCTTTGTAGGCGAGACAAACAAGGACTACGTATGCATCGCACAGAATGTACTTCCTGGACCGCACACCATCAAAATCGAGCATGGCGGATTGGCTAAGACTCAGAATATCAATGTTCAAGCTGATAAAGTGTACTTCAAGCAAGAGATTGATGCCATTACAGCCAGCCCTAAATTTGTTATATTCAACGTCTTCCCTTCTAACGCTACAATCGAGATTGACGGCAAGATAAAGACCCCTGAGGAGTTTAACGGAGAGCTTGGTATCGTTAAGTTTTACCTCAATCAAGGCAACTACCAATACACAATCACTGCTCCTGAGCACCACTCTATAACCAAGCAGTTGACCGTTAGCGAGAAAGTTGTATTGGAGGAACGTCTAATGCCTTCATATGGTTATCTTAACATTGTAGGTGATAGTGTTAATGGCGCAAATGTATCTATTGGCAGCGATGTAATCGGCACCGCACCTATCTACAACCACAAACTCTCAAGCAAGGAGTACTCTGTAAAAATCATCAAGCCTCACTATAAGCCATTTGTGCAGAATGTAGTTATTGAGGACTCTAAGACTACAGAGATTGCCCCTGTTCTTGAGCCAAACTTTGCCAAGGTGCTCTTCAAGGCTTCTCCTGATACAGAGATATACGTTAATGACAAGTTAATTGGTCGCGGAGAGGTTGAGAAGGAGTACGATGTTGACATCTACAAAGTAGAAGGTCGTCGCGTTGGCCACAAGACTTCTGAGCAGACACTCAATATCGAGAGCACGGCGACAAAGATATTCAATGTTGCTGACCCTACCCCTATTTACGGTTCCATTGTTGTTGATAGCAAACCTAGTAGCGCTAAGGTTCGTATTGACGATGTTCTAATTCCTAACAAAGAGACTCCGGACCAAATCGACAACATTATTATCGGACGTCACAAGGTAACTCTTGAACACCCTGATTGTAAACCATACACAACAGAGGTCACTGTTATTGAGGGCCAGACCGTAAATATCGACGCTGAGCTCACTTACATTGAGGGCAAGAGACCGACTACCACCGTCTCACCTTCTACCACCCCTACTGTTAGCACACCAAAGAGCGCGACTCCAAAGAGTTCTGCTCCAAAGCAGCCAAAGAGCCCGGCTCCGAAGCCTGTAAAGCCTACTACAGCAAAACCTGTAGCGACAAAACCTGCTGCAGTTAAGCCTTCTACAACAAAGCAGCCTCAGTCTTCATCTACAGGCATAGGCTACCAGTCAAATGTTATGTTTGGCGCTCAGTTTGGCCTTGGCTACGAAGGCACAAGCAACTGCGGCGTAAGCTACGTTGGAGGTCTGCGCGCCGGCAACTTCTTCTTCGTCGGATTGGGCGTAGGTGCAAATGTGCGCCTCGGACAGTCTGTCAATGAGGTAACTATTGACACTTATGAAAGACAGAGATTATCTTCATCTTTGATTACCGTTCCTGCATTCCTCAATGTGCGCATCTACATGAGCAAGGGTGGTTGCAAGCCATACCTTTCATGCTATGGCGGTGCTGCCTTCGGCCAGAAGAGAGATATTACAATCTATTCAGGTGATATAAATATCAACTATATACCCCATAATACCACAGAGTACTTCGCTGAGCCTGGATTTGGTTTGAATTTCAAGATGAAGGGCAAGTCAAGTTTCAATATAGAGTTTGGTCTGCCTATAACTACTCGCCACTTCTTTGAGGTTATTTCTGGCGGACAGAGTAATTCTAGTATCTCTGTTACTGTGCCTGGTGGCAATACAACAACCCGAAGCAGCTCTACATCAAGTAGTGCCAAGCAGGGAACAATCTACCAGAAAGGCGGATTTGCACTCTCTACTCGCATTGGTTTCACCTTCTAATTAGCAGCTAACTATGAAAAATATATTCAGACTTTCAGTTATTTTCGCCTCTATCGCACTTCTGTTTGGTTGCGAACAGACCGTCTTTGACCTCTACATGGCAGGGCCGACCAATGTTACGTGCAAATCCTCATCCAGCACTCCGACATCATTGACCGTGACACTCTCGCAGTCTGAGTCTGCCGACAACCCTGTAATGCAATATACCGTGCAGTTGCTCAACACAACCAAAGATAACCCAAGCGAGGAAGATACAACTGTCACAAAGACCTTCTCGCCTGGAACATCTATCACATTTACCAACCTCACTACCGGTAAGTGCTATTACGCGCGCGTGCGCGTGATATATACAATGGGTAGATCTGAGTGGGTCGTATCTTCAAACCGCGTAAAGGTCGGCAAAGGTACCGTCGGTGCAAGCGAATCTGATGATAGCACACCTAACAACAACCAGATATTCTACTCAACTACAGACGGTAAACCTATCTCTCTACCAGAGACTCGTGCCGCATTAGAGGCATTCAATGGTGTAAAACTCGTCTCTAATACCTATGATAGTAGTGTGAGTCGTGGTATCCTGACATTTAACTCTAATGTAGATTATATAGGGTTCAATGCTTTTAATGGTCTATCTAACCTGCGCGTCATAGAACTCCCTGAGGGCATTGAGACTATTGAAGTGAACTCTTTTACTGGTTGTAATAATCTGTGGAACTTCTTGGGCGGTAACGACTACGCAGCAAAGGTATCTGACAACCATCAGTTCCTCTCTTCTCGTAACTGCTTGATATCTTGCGCTCCGGCACATAGTGAGACAACTCTTACAATCCCTAATACGATAGAGGTTATTGGAGACTACGCCATTAGTGGATGTATGAACTTGACTACGATACATCTCCCTGAAACAATATCATCCATCGGCTCTAAGGGAATTAGAGACTGTTCTGACCTACGAGATATCTATTGTTATGCCGTAAATCCACCAGCCGCATCCTCAGACATGTTCGCTGATCTTCCTACAGATCTGAAGATATATGTTCCAAATAGCGCCCTTAACGCCTACAAAGAGGCTGATGGCTGGAGATACTATAGCGACAGAATTTTTGCAGACCCAAGCACGCTGACAAATAACAAAATCTACTACACCTCTACAGATAGCAAGATTGTAACCCCTTATAGCTCAAGTGCTTTCAATGGTAATATCACATCAAACACCTACTCAAATGGTAGCGGTGTGATTACATTTGACACTGATATAACAACCTTTGGCGTGGAGGCATTCAAGAACTGCACCACCCTTAAAACTATCCAAATTCCAAACGGTGTAGAGACTATCGGTACCAAGGCATTCTACGGTTGTACCGCATTGCAAAATGTCTCTATCCCAAGCAGCGTGATCACTATCGACAACTCTGCATTCTACGGATGTTCAAGCCTAACCAGCATCGCAATCCCTGAGAGTGTGACTTCGATTGGTACTAGTGCATTTATAAGCTGTACCAACCTTACACGCTTGGATATCACTTCACTTGAGGCGTGGTGCAACATCGTATTAAACGAAACTTCATCAAATCCGTTGTACAAATCGGGTGGTGATATCTATCTCAATGGCGTTTTACTCACCGATGTGGTTATCCCTCAGAGCATTACAGAGATTAAGTATGCCACATTCTACAAGGCGAAGGCTATCACAAGCGTGACATTGAGCAATAATACCACAACTATCGGCAGCTATGCATTCTACGGCTGTAGCAGCTTGACAAGCGTCACTATTCCAAATGGTGTAACCTCGATTGGCAGCTATGCATTCTACGGATGTTCAAGCCTAACCAGCATCGCAATCCCTGAGAGTGTGACTTCGATTGATACTAGTGCATTTTCAAGCTGTACCAACCTTACACGTGTGGATATCACCTCACTTGAGGCGTGGTGTAACATTGCTTTTGGCGGCACATTATCAAATCCGTTGTATGCATCGGGTGGTGATATCTATCTCAATGGCGTTTTACTCACCGATGTCGTTATCCCTCAGAGTGTTACAGAGGTTAAGTTTGCTGCATTCTACAATGCTAGATCTATCACAAGCGTGACATTGAGCAATAATACCACGACTATTGGCAGCTATGCATTCAGATATTGCACTGCCCTTACAAGTGTCATTATTCCTGAGAGTGTGACCTCGATTGGTAATTACTGTTTTAATGGTTGTACCGCTCTTACTAATGTATACTGTAAGCCGACTACTCCTCCGACGCTCGGCGGCACATATACATTTGGCAACAATGCAACCGACCGCAAAATCTATGTTCCTGCGGCAGCAGTTGATGCATACAAGAGCGCAACCAACTGGAGCGAGTATGCAAGCGCAATCGAGGCCGACAACTCTATTCCGAACAACGAGATTTGGTATACATCCACCGATGGCAATATCGTAACCCCTTATGACGCAATGGATTTCGGCGCTAACATTGTATCTAACACCTACAGCAATGGAAAGGGTGTAATCACCTTTGATGGCAAGGTTACAAAGATTGGCGACTATGCATTCTACCAATACGGTAACCCAACTCTTTCGAGTCTTAGAATGCCTGATAGTGTAACAGCGATTGGATATTATTCTTTCAGCAATTGCGAAAATCTGACATCTATAACCCTCTCTAATAGCTTAACTTATATTGGTTACGCCTTCTCTTACAGTGGTATTACTGAGATTACCATACCTGATAGTGTGACCTATGTCGCAGACCATCTATTCTCATTCTGTGACGACCTTAAGGCTATCTATGGCAAATTTGCATCGACAGATAACCGCTGCCTTGTGGTCGATGGTGTGCTCAACTCGTTTGCACCATCAGGGCTCACTTCGTATTCAATTCCAAGCGGCATTACAACAATCGGTAATTATGCATTCTACGATTGTAAGAATTTGACAAGCGTAACTATTCCAAGCAGCGTAACCGCCATAGGGCACTCTGCATTTGGTTACACCTCACTTAGCTCTGTAACCCTCCCAAGCAACCTGCAGTCGATTGGCGAGGATGCATTCCGCTATTGTAATATCACCACAATCAACATTCCAAGTAGCGTAACCACTATCGAGGGTAACCCATTTGCATACTGCACCAAACTTGCTACATTTAGCGGCCAATACGCAACATCGGATAACAATGCACTTATCTACAACAACATCCTAACCTCTGTTGCAAGTGACGTAACGCAGTACACTGTACCTGAGGCTGTTAAGACCCTCGGAGTATCTTCGTTCTCAAACTGCAAGAGCCTCACTTCAGTCACTATCCCTGCAAACGTAACAGAGATCAGAAGTCACGGTTTCTCGAACTGTCCTAATCTCGCGGCTGTGCACTGCCTATCAACAACTCCGCCAACAGCCAACAAGCAGAATTGGGATGCTTGGCACTGCTTCGACAACAACGCAAGCGGTCGCAAGATCTACGTCCCTGCAGAGTCTGTTTCGGCATACAAGTCAGCCGAGAACTGGAGCACATACGCCGATGATATCGTTGCAGAGGCTACCACAGAGATGTGCCAGATTCTCTACACATCTACCGATGGCAATATTATAACACCAAGCTCTACAGCCGCCTTCGGAGCAGCTAATATCGTATCAAATACCTACGAAAATGGCCAGGGCGTAATCACTTTCGATAGCTTGGTAACGACAATTGGTACTAGTGCATTCTCGGGCTGTACAACATTGTCAAGTATCACCATTCCTGAGGGCGTAACATCTATTGGAGGCAGTGCATTCCAAAATTGCACATCGTTGCCAAGCATCACCATCCCGGTAGGCATAACATCTATTAGTAGTGCTTTCTCAGGCTGTATCAATCTGAAGAGCGTCTATATTGACGATCTATCGGCTTACTGCAAAATATCATTCAGTTCAATATCTTCTGTTCCGACATACAATAGTGCAAAGCTCTACGTCAAGGGTACGGAGCTGACAAAACTCACTATTCCTGAGGATGTTACAACGATTAAGTACGCCACATTCTACAAGTGCAGCAGCATCAAGAGCGTAGTTATCGGCAACCATGTTACAAGCATTGAAAACTACACATTTAGATACTGTCCTGCCATTACAAGCGTTAAGATTGGCAACGGTGTAACCACTATCGGCAACTACGCATTTGCAAACTGTACTGCACTTGAAAGCGTAACTATCGGCAGCGGTGCAACCAAGATTGGTAGCGGTGCATTCTTAACCTGTTCGAAACTCGCAGTTGTTCGCTGCAAGCCGACAACACCTCCAACACTCAGTAGTTCAAATACCTTTGACAGCAACGCCACAGACAGAGTAATTTATGTTCCTCAGGCGGCTGTGGAGGCATATCAGAGTGCGACAAACTGGAGCGAGTACGCTTCGGCAATTGTTGCCGATGACAATCAGGTGACCCCTGGTGACGATATCAACGAAAATCAATATCCTGACGAATTATAGTAACGCGTTATGAAGAATCTAAGATATATTTTCTCCCTTTTGTCTCTAATCGCCTTTGCAGCCTGCGATAATGGTGATGAGCAGATTATTGACCCCGAAGCACCACTGCCGAAGGTGTCGTTTAATATCTCCGCCGAGGTACCCGACTCGCGTACTGCGCTATTGCAGGACGACAATGGCAACTATCGCGCCTACTGGAAAGATGGCGATCCAATCTTCGCACTGGAGATTGCCGACAGCACACCATCCATCGCCAGTGGCAATATCTCTGGTGATGCCCTATCTACGTCATTTACCGTAACATTTAGCGGAAAGAGCGCATCGGAGTATATCTACATGTTCGCTTGCCCGAATATCAACATAAACTCTACTGCGACATACCTCTATCTCAAACTACCAACAGAGCAGAGCCCTGCAGCTATGACTACATTCGATGGTGCTGCCGATATTCTGCTTTCAAATGCTGTTGTGCGCACCACCCAGCCAAGCGGAGAGACCATTCCGTTTGAGGTTAGTCGCCTATCATCTATCGGTAAAGTTACCGTCAAAAACCTCGCTTTGGCAGAGGGCGATAAGGTCAAGAGCGTCACTTTCTCAGCCTCAAAGCCTCTCACAGGTGAGCTGACAAACATCATGGTGGCAAATATTGTTGCAGAGAAAGACCCGCTTACTAACAGCGCATTTGCTGTTGCGCATAACTCTGTTAAGGTAACTCTTCCAGAGGCGCAAAGCGGTGATTTTACATACTTTATGAGCTGCTGGCCAACCACCCTCAGTGCGGGCGAGCAGTACACCGTAACCGTTCAGACCGAGCAGGATACATTCACCAAAACTGCCACCCTACCATCCAACCTTGCGTTCCTGCAGGGCGAAATGACCTCATTTACCGTCAATATGGCGGGTATTGCGCCAGGTGGTTCGGGCTCGGGCGACTCAAATGCTATTCCGAACAATGAGATTCACTACACCTCTACTGACGGCAAGGTCGTAACACCTTACAAGACAGATGTTTTTGGTGCGAATATCGTATCAAATACCTACGAGAATGGTCATGGTGTGATTACTTTTGACGGCAATGTAACCAAGATTGGAAATTATGCGTTCGAGAACTGCTCAACCCTATCGTCCGTTACTCTACCACAGACTATTACTTCACTAGGTAGCTACGCATTCTATCGTTGTACAGCAATGACCAAAATCAATATCCCAAATAGTGTGACTTCTATTGGTAATAATGCTTTCTACAGTTGTGAGGGTCTTACAAGTGTTACTATTCCGGATAGCGTAACCAAGATTGGTAATTTCGCTTTCGATTACTGCCGCAACATAACATGTGTTACTATCGGTAATGGTGTAACATCTATGGGTTATGGTGTTTTCACCTATTGCACTAAGTTATCGGAATTCAATGGTAAGTTTGCCACATCTGACAAGCGTTGTTTAGTTGTAGATGGTGTACTAAAGGCTTTTGCGCCGGCTGATTTGACATCTTATGATATTACTGATGGCGTAACTCGAATTGATAACTATACATTTAGCTATTGTCATAATCTCACATCTATCTCCATTCCAAATAGTGTAACATCGATCGGCAATCATGCATTTGCATGGTGTAGCAGACAGAAAACGATTTCTCTACCAAATAGTATCACGACTATTGAAGATAGTGCTTTTTGGGACAATCGTGCATTAACAGAGATTACCATACCGGACAGCGTAACACAATTTGGAGCATCCATACTAGGAGCTTGCGAGAGTCTTACTGCCATAAATAGCAAATACTCTACAGCAGATCACCGCGCCATGATTGTAGATGGTAAACTTATAGCCTTTGCACCATATGACTTAACCTCATATACTATCCCTGATAGCGTTACTTCGATTGGATATTATGCATTCTCTTATTGCTACGATCTTGCAAGTGTCACTATCTCTAATAGCGTTACTGCAATTGGGACCAGCGCCTTTAGTTATTGCACTGCATTAACTAAAATTACTATTCCTCAGTCCGTTACATCTATTGGCAATTATGCCTTCAACTATTGTACATCTCTTGCCAAGGTTATCTGCAAGCCGACAACACCTCCAACACTCGGCGGCACATCAGTCTTTGAGAGCAATGCTACCGGCCGTAAAATCTACGTTCCTGCATCATCTGTTGATGCATACAAGAGCGCAAACTACTGGAGCAGCTATGCCGATGCAATTGTGGCAGAGGAAGGTTCGAGTGACGAGAATCGCAAAATCTACTACACCACTACCGATGGTAATATTGTGAAACTGAATAATTCGGGTGCTTTTTGGGTGAATATCGTATCAAACACATACGAAAATGGTCAGGGTGTGATAACTTTCGATGGTCAGGTAACGACAATCGGTGACAATGCTTTTCGTAACTGTGAGACGCTCAAAACAATCGAGATTCCAGAGGGCGTAGAAGAGATTGGATATCAGGCGTTTGAAGTATGTTCTTCGCTTGAAAGCATCACTATTCCGACAACGCTCAAGTCATTTGACAGTGTTGCATTTAACGCTTGTGAGCAGTTGAAGAGTGTACACATCAGCGACCTTACGGCGTGGTGCAAAATAACTCCAACTTCGGGCGATTGTAATCCACTTAGCTATGGTGCAGATCTCTATCTGAATGGTAGTAAGGTGACGAATCTAACCATACCGTCAGAGATCACTACCATAAACAATATGGCATTCTATGGTTGTGGAAGTCTTATGAGTGTAACTATTCCAAGCCATGTAACTAACATCAGTTGGTCTGCATTCTATGGCTGTCAAAACATAGCTCAGTTAACAATCGAAGAGGGTGTAACCACCATTGAGAGCTATGCATTTGCTAATTGCAGCAAGCTCAAGTCTGTTACCATTCCGGATAGCGTTTCGCGCTTGGGAGAGGCTGTATTCTCTAGATGTAATAGCCTGACAGAGATTAACTGCCGATACTCAACCGCCGACAAGCGATGCCTTCTCTGGAATAGTACACTTAACTCCTTTGCTCCGGCAGATTTGACCTCTTATGATATTCCTGATAGCGTCACAGCTATTGGATCTGATGCATTCTACGGCTACAGCAACCTGACAAGCATCTCTATCCCTGAGGGCGTAACATCGATTGGTAACTCGGCATTCTTCAACTGCGATGCCCTTACAGACGTTACACTTCCTCAGAGCGTTACCTATATATACATGGCAGCCTTCACTAGTTGTAACAAGCTCGAATCTGTAACTATCGGAGCGAATGTCGGCACTATCGAGGACTATGCATTCAACAGCTGCAACAAACTGACCACTGTTTACTGTAATGCCACAACCCCTCCAACACTCGGCGGAACATCAGTCTTTGACGGCAATGCAACCGACCGCAAAATCTACGTTCCTGCATCATCTGCCGACACATACAAGACAGCAAACTACTGGAGCGAGTATGCCGATGCAATTGTGGCGGAGAACACCTCAATTCCAACCAATGAAATTCGCTACACATCTTCCAGCGGAAATGTTGTAACACCTTATGCAAAGACTGTTTTCGGTGCAAATATCGTATCGAACACCTACGAGAATGGTCAGGGAGTGATTACATTTGATGCAGATGTTACTTCTATTGGAGAGAAGGCTTTTTATACTCGCAGTGATTTAGTATCGATCGCTTTTCCTAATAGTGTAACTTTGATTGGGGATTTTGCATTCACTATGTGTAGCAGTCTTACATCGGTAACAATTCAAAATGGCGTAACTTCAATTGGAAAAAGTGCATTTAATTTGTGTTCCAAATTGTCATATATCACCATTCCTGAGAGCGTAACTTCATTTGGAGATTATGTATTCAAGGCTTGCTATGATCTCTTATCTATTACTATTCCTGAGAGCGTAACTTCGATTGGACAGGAGGCATTCTACGGTTGCAGCAGTTTGGCTAGTGCAACAATCCCTGATAGTGTTACTAAAATTGGAGATGGCACATTCCGAAATTGTAGCAACCTTGCAACTGTAACTATTGGTAGCGGTGTGACATCGATTGGCTTGCGTGCCTTCTACGATTGTAGCAACCTTGCGTCGGTAACAATCCCTGATAGCGTAACAAAGATTGAAAGTGAGGCATTCTATGGTTGTAGCAGTATTACATCGGCAGTTATTTCTAATAGCTTAACATCGATTAATAGTAGTATGTTCTACAATTGCAGCAGCCTTACGACAGTTACTATTCCTAACAGCATTACTTCGATTAGCCATAGTGCATTCTATGGGTGCAGTAGCCTTACGTCAGTAACTATTCCTAGCAATGTTACTTCGCTTGGATATGATGCATTCTATGGTTGCAGCAACCTTAAAGATGTCTACTGTAAGCCTACTACACCTCCGACACTAGGACATGATGTCTTTTACTACAACGCGACCAACCGTAAGTTTTACGTTCCTGCGGCATCTGTTGACACATACAAGACAGCAACCAACTGGAGCAGCTATGCCGATGCGATAGAGGCAGATAGTGGTGACACAACCATCGCCGGTTTTGAGATGGTCTTTGTTAAGGGCGGAACTTTTACCATGGGTGCGACCTCTGAACAGGGTTCAGATGCTGATAGTTATGAAAGTCCAACCCATTCTGTTACTCTTTCGGACTATTATATCGGTAAGTACGAGGTAACTCAGGCTCAGTGGAAAGCAGTTATGGGTAGCAATCCAAGCCAATTTTCGGGAGATGACCTTCCGGTAGAGTGTGTCTCTTGGAATAATATCCAGACCTTTATCTCCAAACTCAACGAGCAGACCGGCAAGAACTTCCGCCTACCAACTGAGGCAGAGTGGGAGTTTGCAGCTCGCGGAGGAAATAATAGTAAGGGTTATAAGTATAGTGGTAGTAATACAATAGATGATGTAGCTTGGTATACAAGTAATTCAAGCAATACAATTCATCCTATTGGTCAAAAACAGCCAAATGAACTTGGAATTTACGATATGTCAGGTAACGTTTGGGAATGGTGTCAAGATTGGTATGGCAGTTACAACAGTAGCGCTCAGACAAATCCTACGGGTCCAAGTAGTGGCCCTGGCCGTGTCATGCGTGGTGGTAGTTGGTGCTACGATGCAAGGATCTGCCGTGTGTCGCTTCGTAATTACCTCAGTTCTGGCCAAGATTTAGGCAGCTACGGCTTCCGCCTCGCCTGTCGCCATGAGCCTTAGGTTACGGATGATGTATTTCTCCAAGTCTAAACAGATTGCCTTCTTGATATAATATCATTATTATACAAAAAAAACGATTAAACATCGTGCATTGAGCCGATTTTAGTAGAGTTTATACTTCGAAAGAATCGGTATTTTCTTTATCTGCGTTTTAGTGCTGCATTATATTTACGCGAGTTGGCATTATGCTCACTCAATGTGCGGGCGAAGTTGTGCGTGCCGTCGAGTTCGGGGCGGGCACAGAAGTAGAGGTAGTTGCTCTGCTCATAGTTTAGCACAGCATCAATGGCAGCGATACTTGGGATGCAGATTGGCGCAGGTGGCAGGCCCGCGTTGCGGTAGGTGTTAAATGGCGACTCATAGCGCAGGTGGCGGTGCAGGATGCGGGTGAGCGAGAAGTCGCCGATGGCATACTTCACTGTAGGGCACGCCTGCAGGGGCATACCTCGGCGCAGACGGTTGATATAGACGCCCGCGATTTTCGGCATCTCTCCCCTATTTTTCGTCTCCTCATAGACAATTGACGCGAGGGTCATCACCTGGTATTTTGTCAGCTTTGTGCGTGCAAGTTTTGCAGTGCGGCCCTCATTCCAAAAGGCGTCAGACTCGCGCTTCATGCGCTGTAGCAGACTCTCAGGCGAGATATTCCAATAGACCTGATAGCTATTTGGCACAAAGAGAGCAATGAGCGAGTCGCGCTTGTATCCGACCTTCTCGCGCAGCTCAGAGCGCTGCATAGCCGAGAGTAGTGTAGCAGAGTCCGCCATAATCTGCTTTGAAATCTTGCCCGCAAGCTGTGGCAGAGTGCGCGCCTCACCGATAACCAAAGTGACGGGCGTCTGCTGACCAAGGGCGAACATACGCACGATACTGATGACATTCATCCCCTCAGCGACTATGTAGTGGCCCGCCTTAAGACGATTTTGCAGATTCAGGTGCGAGGCATAGAGGTCAAAGGCGCGAACTTTCAGCGGATTTGTCAGCTCAGCCTTCACCTCGGCTGCAAGTTGTGCATACTCCGTAGTGTCAGTGACAAAAATTTGCTTATTCTGCTTAATTGCCGCGCCGAAGAACGAATTGCACGTAACTATCAGAGCAGCAGCCACAAAAGCACCGACAAAAAGAGTCCAAACCAATATTTTTTTAAGAAATTTACTATTCATAGCCCAATTTTTTTGCAAAGATACAAAAAATGTTCTACTTTTGTGCTCGGGTAAGTCTTATACGACCAGCTCCTGCAGAACTCCCCCAGGCAAGGAATTGAGCAAGGGTATGCGGTTGTAGCGGTGCGATATAAGTAGCTTACCCTTTTTTATTAAATAAGCTGCCTACAAGGCGATTTCTGCGTTACGCTTGCCCTTTCAATGCTCATTTATATCTAATAAACTCCGCTTTTTCGGGGTGCGCAAGCCTTGAAATCTCTCTTGTTATACAACTTATTAAAACAACAGAGGCTATCACATTGATTTGCAATAGCCTCTGTTTATTTTACCTAATTCTGTCGAGCGAACGCACTAACAACTCATCCCTCAAAATAGCCCTCATCGCAAGAGGAGTCAGAACAAGTGAGACTACAGGCATAAGCACCGGGAAGCGAAAGACGATATTTGCCCAGGTGATATCGAAGTCCGCAAAGATATTGTTGCACACTGCATAGGTAAATGCACCTACAAGGGCAAGAGCGCCAACGAGCAGCACGCACTCAACGCCACAAAGGCGAATCTGCAGCGGACGATTCTTATAGAGGAAGATGGTCACAAATGGCAGTAGAGTTGCAAGGAGCAACACACCGCCCAGCCAAGCCGACATATGCGACAAAGTACCCTCTGCATCGGCAATAGAGAAGGCTGAGAGGGTCACCTGGTGGCCATCAACGCCAATAAAAACGAGTGGAAAGATAAGAGTTACAACCATCAGCAGTGTAACAACCATTAGATAGAGTGTCTGTATTCTCTGAATCATAATTTACAATCTTTTATCTGTTAAATATCTATTTCTGTCACTTGAATTGCGATTGATAAGTTCTCCCAAAAATCCCGCAAGGAAGAGCTGCACGCCCAAAATAATGGCGAGAATAGCGAGGTAGAATAGTGGTTGGTCGGCAACTGCTCTGAGTGGCAAATCGTTCACCTGCTTGTAAATCTTACTACCGATAATCCAACAAGTGGTAAAGCCACCGAGGATAAACATCAGCGTACCTAAACTACCAAAGAAGTACATTGGAGAACGACCAAAGTGCGACATAAAGGTTACTGAGATAAGGTCAAGATAGCCCTTAATCATTCGCTCCATACCGAACTTCGACACGCCATATTTGCGTGCCTGGTGGTGCACCTCCTTCTCACCAATACGCTTAAAACCGGCATATTTTGCAAGAATTGGGATATAGCGGTGCATCTCGCCATAGACCTCGATAGACTTGACTACGCTCTTGCGATAGCACTTGAGTCCGCAGTTAAAGTCATTTAGCTTAATACCCGAAACTGTGCGAGCTGTCCAGTTAAAGAATTTACTCGGCAGGCGTTTGCCCAGCGGGTCATAGCGCTTACGTTTCCAACCCGACACAAGGTCGTAACCCTCCTCAATCACCATACGGCGCATAGCCGGAATCTCATCCGGAGAGTCCTGCAAATCGGCATCCATAGTAAAGACAACCTCTCCCTGAGCAGCTTCAAAGCCACAGTAGAGAGCCGCGCTCTTGCCATAGTTTCGCATAAAGTGTATTGCACGAAGATTGTCGCCATACTGCTCCTTGAGCTGCTCCACAACCTCCCAAGAGCCATCATTCGAGCCATCATCGACCATTATAACCTCGTATGAGAGCTTTTCGGTGCTACATACACGGTCAATCCATGCCATCAGCTCTGGTAGTGACTCGCGCTCATTATAGAGCGGCACTACAACCGACACATCCAACAGCTTCGCCATTACTCTTCAGTTTTATTGTCAAACAAATTTGGTTCGCGCTTAACCTTCGCAGCGATAATAAGACCTACAATCGCACCCCAGAGCATATAGCTCCACACAGATGAGAAGATTGTAGCCAAGATTCCAGGCTCCGGCTGGGTCATCACCTGCTTGAGCATAGGCTCGTAGCTGCTCATAAGGTTTGCACTCTCAGGGTTCGAATTAATGGCTGTCTGCATCGATGTAACCATAGCCTTAAGGTATGCGTCATGGCCAATAACAAAGCTGTGCATGATATATCGACCCAAACCGACAATAACGCCCGCAAGAGAGGAGACAGATACCACATACGAGAAGCCCTGACCATAGCTGAATACCTTCAGCGTCTCTCTTGTCTCCAAGACTGAGAGTGAGTATTGCTTTGCAAAACGGTAGAGCATCCATATGTATAGAGCCATTACAACCAACATCTCCGCACCCATTACAGAGAACCAGCCCATAGTACCGCCATAAACTACGGCGCACTGCTCAAAAATATGTGAACAGAGCATCGCAAAACCGAGGATGGCACCTCTGTTTAGTACATTATTCAAAAAGAGATTCTGCTTCATATCTTCAATAATTAGATGTACAAAGATAGTCAAAAATATCATTTATCCCAATTTTTACGCTTTGAGGGGCGCAAATTTGCAGATATTTCACAACTCAAAATATGAAATGTCGTTTTTTTTGTTATATTTGCACCCGAAACCATCTATTACTTTTTATGGGAAATGAGAAAAATATTTGTTCTGACAGTAGCTGCACTATGCTACTTTTGTACCTACTCACAAGAGGCTAAGGCATCAGACAATGTTCCAACGCTGATCATCGCGCCTCGATTTGATGTTAACCCTTACATTCCGACAGGTAGTGAGGGGGTCAGAGGTGTGGATTTCGGCAACTCATCTCTTTGCTCTCTGCTTGAGGGTTCTATTGGAGAGAACTTCTCGTACTCTATGTGCAACCACTGGATTACAACCGAGACACGTCCGTTGTACCAGAACATTCTAAGAACAGACGAAAGCGACTTTATCGACTGGCTAACTTTGAGCTACTCAGTCGGTAATTTCACATTTACTGCAGGTAAAGATATGGTCGCTATTGGTGGTTATGAGCTCGACCCGATGGATGTGGTGCAGCACCCTATTATCTGCTCTAAATTTTTCCAAGACTGCTCCATATTCCAGCTCAGCGCTAAGGTCGAATATACAACTGCCGATGAGGCATCTACAATCGGTTTTCAATTTGCAAACTCAATATTTAGTCAGCTGCAACCATTCAAGGAGAGGCTTTTTACCTACTCGCTTACATGGTATGGTGACTACGACTGGTTTGCACCTATTTGGTCAGTCAATATGCTCGAGTATGAGCGTGGCACTTTCGTAAAGGTGGCATCTCTGGGCAGTGGTTTCTACTTTGGCGATGCATCTATCGAGCTCGACCTTATGTACAAGCACCTGAACTATGATGGTAGTAACCATGAGTTCTCCCCTGCCTGCAAATTCAACTACAACTTCAACAACAAGTTTGAGCTCTTTGCCAAGGCTGGTTATGAGTATCGCTCAGGCATGGATATCCTCGGTTGGGAGGATGAAATGGGCTTTTTCCCAACAGATATATCCGGAGGCTCATATGCCTACTACGGCATTGGAGCGCACTACTATCCGCTCAAAAATAGCCAAGACCTGCGTCTGCACACTATCGTTGCATCAAACAGCTATGCAAAGTCAATTGCTGTCAACGTCGGCATAACATACCTATTCAACTTAACAGAGACTATTCGCAAACATAGATAAGAAGATGACAAGTAACGACTCTATCATTAAAATTGAGCACCTCTCTAAATCTTTCGGAGACAAGGTTGTTCTTGACGATATAAACCTCTCTATCCGCCGCGGCGAGTTTATTACGCTGCTCGGCCCTTCAGGATGTGGTAAAACCACACTGCTGAGAATGATTGCCGGTTTTATGAACCCAGACTCAGGCGTTATCCTCATGGAGGGTAACGATATATCTGACGTTCCGCCACATCGTCGTCCGCTCAACACTGTTTTTCAGCGTTATGCACTCTTTCCACACCTCAATGTCTATGACAACATCGCCTTCGGTCTTAAACTGAACAAGGTGCAGTCTTCAGAGATTGAGACTCGCGTGCGTAAGGCGCTCAAGATGGTGAGCATGACCGACTATGAGGATAGAGATGTAAACTCTCTTTCAGGTGGACAGCAACAGAGAGTTGCTATCGCTCGTGCGATTGTAAACCGTCCTAAGGTACTGCTTCTTGATGAGCCACTTGCAGCCCTTGACCTGAAGATGCGTAAGGATATGCAGATGGAGCTTAAGCAGATGCACCAGGAGTTGGGTATTACATTTATCTATGTCACCCACGACCAGGAGGAGGCTCTTACTCTCTCTGACACCGTTGTTGTTATGAGCGACGGCAAGATTCAGCAGATTGGCTCACCTATAGATATCTACAACGAGCCTGTAAACTCATTTGTAGCCGACTTTATCGGCGAGAGCAACATTCTCAACGGTACAATGATTAAGGACAAGGAGGTTGAGTTTATCGGCCATACTTTCGAGTGTGTAGATGAGGGCTTTGGTGACAATGCCCCTGTGGATGTTGTTGTTCGCCCTGAGGATATATACATCATCGCACACACCGACAATGCTAAGTTTACCGGCGTTGTTAAATCTTGCATCTTCAAGGGTGTACACTATGAGATGTTTGTTGAGACAGACAAGGGCTATGAGTTGATGCTTCAAGACTACAATGCTTTTGAGGTCGGTAGTACTGTTGGCATGTTCATCAAGCCTTCAGATATACATGTAATGCAAAAGGAGCGCACCTGCAATATTTTTGAGGGTAAGATGGTATCCTCTACAGATGTTGAGATATTGGGTGGTCAGTTCCAGTGTGCTGATTGCGGCCTGCACGAGGGCGATAATATATACGCAACTGTCAATTTCGAGTGTGTTGAGCTAATGGACAACAAGGAGGATGGAACAGTGATTGGCGAGGTTGAGTTTATCCTCTACAAGGGCAACCACTACCATCTGACCGTCTTGACAGATAGTGGCGAGAAGATATATGTCGATACAAACGACATATGGGACAAGGGCGACATTGTCGGCATCTCTGTCAATATCTCAGATTTGCACATATCTAAGAGAGTTTAGCCAATGAAAAGATTGCTTAACATATTTTCACGTCGCTCTACATGGGCTATGCCATACGCTCTATTTTTGGGCGTCTTTGTGGCATTGCCGTTAGTGCTGATTGTAATCTTTGCATTTACAAACAATCAGGGTGAGTTCTCATTTGTAAACTTCGAGAAGTTTATCACTCAGCCTGAGGCGGTAAATACATTTGTCTATTCAATCGGCATCGCCCTTGTGACGACCTTTCTCTGCATACTGCTTGGATACCCTGCAGCCTATATCTTGAGCAACAAAAAACTCAATCGCTCGCAGACCACAGTCATGCTCTTTATCCTGCCAATGTGGATCAACATCTTGGTACGTACCCTTGCAACTGTAGCATTGTTTGACTTTATCCACATACCACTCGGTGAGGGTGCTCTGATATTCGGTATGGTCTATAACTTCTTGCCGTTTATGATCTACCCTATCTACAACACATTGCAGAAGATGGATAACTCTCTCATTGAGGCAGCTGAGGACTTGGGAGCAAAGCCGAGCACCGTATTTTGGAAGGTTGTCGTACCACTCTCTATGCCGGGTGTAACAAGTGGTATTATGATGGTATTTATGCCTACCATTTCGACCTTTGCCATCGCGGAATTGCTGACAATGAACAATATTAAGCTCTTCGGTACGACAATTCAGGAGAATATCAATAACGGAATGTGGAACTATGGCGCAGCGCTGTCACTCATTATGCTGGTGATTATCGGTATCACCTCGCTATTCTCTGACAGCGATGAGCAGACTCAAAACGAGGGAGGAATCATCTAATGAAGAAGTTTTTTGCACAGACATACCTTTGGTTGCTCCTTGCGCTGCTCTATGCCCCGATAATCATTATCGGCATATTCTCGTTTACCGAGGCAAAGGTGCTTGGTAACTGGACTGGCTTTTCGACAAAGCTATACACATCTCTATTCTCAGGAAGAGTTGGCAACGGACTGCTGTCGGCTATTGAGAATACATTTACCATTGCCATTATAGCAGCGGCAGTATCTACCGTACTTGGCTCTATTGCCGCAATTGGCATACATAACATGCGAGGCACAAAACGCCAGGTTATTACACTGCTTAACAACGTTCCGATGCTCAACCCGGACATTATTACCGGCATCTCGCTATTTCTGCTCTTTATCACGCTCGGTATCAGTCAGGGATATATGACCGTTGTATTGGCTCACATTGCCTTCTGCACCCCATATGTTGTGCTGAGCGTCATGCCTCGTCTGCAGCAGATGAATCCAAACATCTACGAGGCGGCATTGGACTTGGGCGCAACACCATTTCAGGCACTGCGAAAGGTGATTATTCCAGAGATTCGTCCGGGTATGATTTCGGGATTTATCCTCGCCTTCACCCTCTCGATTGACGACTTTGCTGTGACAATATTCACAAAGGGTAATGAGGGACTTGAGACCCTCTCGACCTTTATCTATGCAGATGCTCGCAAGGGCGGTCTGACTCCGGAGCTTCGTCCGCTATCGACCATCATCTTTATAACAGTTCTGATACTACTCATTATCATCAATGTTCGCGCACGTCGTGCTGAACGCAAGCAGAATATCTAAATGAGAAGATTTTTCACACTTATTGCGACACTTTTTGCTATTCTCGGCACCGCAAATGCTGCCGATAGAGAGCATACACTCAAGATATATAACTGGGCTGACTATATTGACGAGGATGTACTTGTCCAGTTCCAGCAGTGGTACAAGGAGCAGACCGGAGAGGAGGTTGAGATTATCTACCAGCTCTTCGACATCAACGAGATTATGTTAGCGAAAATTGAGCGTGGCAAGGAGGACTTTGACGTTGTCTGCCCTTCGGAGTATATTATCGAGCGAATGCTCCGCAATGACTTGCTGCTGCCAATTGACAAGGATTTTGGCGACACACCAAACTATATCGACAGCAACATATCGCCATATATCATCGACGTCTTCAACAAGATTGACGGCTCTGGCAAGAATGCCAATGACTACGCTGTAGGCTATATGTGGGGTACTACAGGTCTGCTCTATAACACTAAGTATGTAACAAGAGAGCAAGCCTCGTCGTGGTCTGTACTCCACAACGAGCAGTTCAGCAAGAAGATATTTATCAAGGACGCCTTCCGTGATGTTTATGGCCCGATTCTCGTCTATCTCAAGCGTGGAGCTATTGACCGAGGTGAGGTGACTATGGACGAGGTGATGTACGACTCATCAGATGAGTCTATCGCCCTTGTCGAGAACTTCCTCAAGCAGGCAAAGCGCCTTGTAGCCGGCTGGGAGGCCGACTTTGGTAAGGAGATGATGACCAAGGAGAAGGCATACATCAACCTCACATGGAGCGGTGATGCCGTTTGGGCTATCGAGGAGGCTGCAACCGTTGGCGTGACACTTGACTACTACGTGCCAGATGAGGGTAGTAACACTTGGTTTGACGGCTGGGTAATCCCGAAGTATGCGCAGAATGTAAAGGCTGCACGCTACTTTATCAACTTTATGTGCCGTAGCGACATCGCCCTTAAGAACATGGACGCCATCGGCTATGTCAGTGCCGTAGCAACCCCTGAGGTATTAGAGGCAAAGATAAACGACGAGCTCGAGAACGCCATAGACGCAAGCTACTTCTTCGGTGAGGGTGCCGAAAGTGTAAAGATTGATGCCGTACAGTACCCTGACCGCAAGGTTATCGAGCGCTGCGCAATGATGCACGACTCAGGCGCACGCACCGAACAGATGCTCGAGATGTGGGCAAGAGTCAAGGGCGAAGTTGTCAAGCCGTGGGTACTAATTGTCATCTCTGTGACACTTATAGTCCTTCTTATTCTCGGCATTCGCCGCAAGATGATCAAACGTCGCCGCCGTGCCCGCCGATTGCACAGACCAAGGAAATAGGCTGTCGACAAAATCACAAGAAAATTATCATTGTCTGGGCAATAACAACCCTCAAAAACATCACCACCGGATAGACGGTTGCATAACTGATAGCTGGCATATCGGAGCCGCATACGCTATTAGCGTAGGTGAGAGCGATGGGGTTGGTCATACTGCCAGCGAGGGTGCCCATGAGGGTATAATAGTCCATTTTATAGACCTTGCGGGCAAAGATTCCGACAAGGAGAAGTGGCACGATGGCGATTATTAGGGCGTAGAGCATCCAAATATAACCACCTGAGAGCAACGCATTTACAAAGCCATCACCCGAAGCAAGACCTACAGAGGCGAGGAACATAGCAAGGCCGACCTCTCTGAGCATAAGGTTTGCGCTGACTGTTGTATATGTAATAAGGTGCCAATGCGTGCCAAAACGGCCGATAAGAATCGCCATAAGCATCGGCCCGGCGGCAAGTCCGAGTCGAATCTGCGGAGAGTCAACAAGCGGAATAGAACCAACAAAGACTCCGAGGGCAATACCGAGGAAGATTGTAAAGATGTGTGGCTGATGGAGCTTTTTCAGGGAGTTACCGAGCAGCTCTGAGACCTGTTCAATAGCACTCTCCGAGCCGACAACCATCACCTTATCACCCAGCTGCAACTCCATGCCCTGATATGGAATAAGATCCATACCTGCACGATTTACACGGGTGATATTGATTCCGTACTTTGTACGAAGGCGCAGATCTGAGAAGGTCTTGCCATTAATCTTTGAGCGAGTAACCACAATGCGTCGAGAGACAAGCTTACCCTCAAACTCACCCCACTCTTGCTCCAACATATCTATCTCATGACCCAGAAAGGCGAGTATAGCCTCCTTATCCTCTGCCGCACTGACAATAAAGAGTTTATCCCCGAGGTGCACAACGCTCTCAGAGTCGGCAATAAATGCCTTATTTCCATCGTGTGAAATGCGGGAGATGACAAACTGGCGAGCGATGATATTACGGATTTCGCACACCTTCTTGCCGTCAATCTGGCCATTGACAACCTCGAGCGAGTACTTGGCGGCAAACTTATTCTCATTACTGAGCGCCTTAAGAGCCTCATTTTCGACATTCAGATCTATCTTCAGCAACGGTTTGAGAATCAAAAAGGCGATAATTACCGCTACAACACCAAACGGATAGGCAATAGCAAAGGCCATAGGAATAGTGTTATCCTCAATGCCGGTCTTATCCATATACGCCTGCTGTGTAGCACCCATAGCCGGAGTATTCACCGCAGCTCCATCCATCACGCCGACCATGGTCTGCAGTGGGGTATCTGTAACCGATGTAATAAGGTATGTTACAACCACACCAAACAACATCACTAGAACGGCCAAAAACATCTGTCTAATACCTCCCTGACGCAGTGACGAGAAGAAACCCGGACCAATCTGCAATCCAATCGAAAAGACAAAGAGCGTCAATCCGAAATCACGCGCAAAGGCGAGCATATCGCTATCCACAGCCATACCAAAGTGGCTCACTGCAATACCCGCAAAGAGCACCCAGGTCGAACCGAGCGAGATAGAGCCAATACGAATCTTACTGAGCAGCGTACCTATAGCAATCACCGCTGCAAAGATAAATATTGAGTGTGCAATGCTCCCACCAAAGAGCATCTCTGACAAAAATTCCATATCTGTAAAACCTACCTTAATATCACTAAATCGTGGCAAAGGTATAAATTAAGTTGCAGATAACAACTTTTCAGCCCAAAAGATTACAACAACGGCAATTTTTTATTATCTTTGTCGCTGACATAAGGGGTGCTGAACATTTTTGTTCGGCTGAGATTATACCCATTGAACCGAAACGGGTAATGCCGGAACGGGAGGAGGATATATCACATACGCCCCTTTTCAAACTATTTACTAATTAAAAAACAGTAGTTATGAAAAGGTTTTTTATTTTGTCGGCTGCGGCAGCTATGTCCGTATGCCACACTGTTGCAAAAACCGCAACAATCCAGAGCGATTCGCTCACAATTCACTCAATCGAGCAAGTAAATGTAGTTGCCACAAGGGCGACAGAGCGCACGCCAATTCCCCATTCGGAACTGACGGGCAAGCAGATTGCCGAAAACAACTTTGGCGAGGATATACCATCGCTGCTCAGCTCACTACCGTCTGTTGTAATCAGTTCCGAGAGCGGAATAGGCATCGGTTCGACCTCGTTCCGTGTGCGAGGCACAGACCCAACACGCATCAACGTGACGCTCAATGGCGTGCCGATGAATGATGCTGAGACCCACTCGGTATATTGGTACGACACACCCGATTTGATAAGTTCTGTCGGCTCTGTGCAGTTGCAGCGCGGCGTAGGATTGTCAACTGCCGGCACTGGCGCTTTTGGAGCATCGCTTGCCATGACTACCCTACCGGCTCAGACAGCCTTCTCAGGTCGCGCATCACTCAGCTACGGCTCTTTCAACACCCAAAAGCAGGAGGTGGCTATAAGTTCGGGACTGCTTGGCGGGCATTGGACTATAGATGGCAGACTCTCGCACCTATACTCCGATGGTTATGTAGATAGAGCGAGGAGCAACATGAACTCATATCTCTTCCAGGCGGGGTATTACAAAGGCAATACAACCCTCAAGCTACTCTCATTTGGTGGTGCAGCGAAGGTATATCTCGCCTACACGGGCGTTACGGCCGAGCAACTCGAAACCGATCGCCGATACAACCCTGAGGGTGAGATTTGGGGCTACCGTCCTACTGCAAGTGGTGATATGGAGTATGCCGTTGTAGGATACTTTGACGACCATACCGACAACTACACGCAGATAAACAACCAACTAATTCTAAACCACCGATTCTCAGAGCGTTGGCAGATAGGTGCAACAGCCCACTACACCTACGGCAACGGCTACTACCTCAACTACAAAAATGACCAGAAACTCGCTAAATATGGTATCAGCAGCCTGCCAATAGAGCGTACAAATCTGCTCAGAAAGAAGAGTATGGCCAACCACTTTGGAGGTCTTGTTGCAACAGCTACATACCGTTCTAAAGCACTGACGCTCAACATTGGAGGCTCTGCATCAATATATGACGGAGTACACTTCGGCACAATCTCCGCCCTTGAGCTTGCGCCCGACTTTGCAGAGGCTGAATACTACCGCAATGCCACCACCAAGTACGACTATTCTATATTTGCGCGTGCCGATGTGGCAATAACATCAAAACTAAACCTCTTTGCCGATTTGCAGTACCGCCATATTACACACAATATTAATGGCGTAAACGACAACTACGACCCGACAATAAGCGCCATGCAGCGTCTTGACATTGCCCGCAACTACAACTTCTGCAACCCTAAACTAGGACTCTACTACACTCCTGCAAAGAGCCATGCGCTCTATATATCGGCAGCTGTGGGTCAAAAGGAGCCTACACGTAACAACTTTACCGACATTCGCGAGGGTGAGTACCCTACAGCAGAGCAGTTGCTCGATATTGAGGGTGGATACACTCTGACAAACAAAGTCGTTACAGCAAATATCAACCTCTACTACATGCTCTACCGCAACCAATTGGTGCAGACCGGCGAGCTGTCCGACACGGGCGAGTTGTTATCTCGAAACATTCCGAAGTCATACCGTCGAGGCGTCGAGCTGCAGCTCGATGTAAGGGCTACAAAGTGGCTGAGCCTCGGAGCAAATGCCACACTTAGTCAAAATCACATCATCGACTATGTGGACTATATTGACGATATGGCGTTTGACCGTGGACGCACAACAATCGCCTACTCCCCTGCCGTCATTACAGGAGCTTATATACAAGCAGCTACGCACGGTTTTAGCGCAAGGTTATCAAGCCGCTATGTAAGCAAGCAGTACCTAACAAACGGACAGTACGAGGATCTCACCTTGCCACAATACTCCGTAACTGACCTCAACCTCTCATACGAATTGGGTTCAGTGCGCTTTGGCGTAAAGATTGCCAACCTATTCAATGCTCACTATGTGACAAGTGGCTATGGAGGCTCATGGATGGAGGGTGCTACGCTTGCAGATCGCAAGTCTTGGGCATACTACTTCCCTCAGGCAACTACATCAGTGCTTGCGAATGTGACGGTGAAATGGTAGAGCATAAATAGCAGAGCTTAGCAATGACGAGTGTGTTGGTTTATCTATTTTTGTGCGAGAATGCCGTTATTTTTGATAACAGTCGAATAATAGCCGGAAAATTTGATTATCTTTGTGCCAAAATACAAACAACACAATAGTTATGGTAGAGATTCAGCGTGCGCACCGTATGGATGGTACGGGCGAGTATTACTTCTCGCGTCGTCTGCGTGAGATTGCAGAAATAGAGGCGGCAACAGGTCGTCAGATTATTAAGTTGGCTATGGGTAGCCCCGATCTACCACCTGCGCCGGCAGTAATTGAGCGTCTGCATCAGGAGGCACTTCGCCCAGATGTACACAAGTACATGTCATTCAAGGGTGAGCCTGTACTGCGTAAGGCATTTGCAGATTGGTACGCTAAGTGGTATGGCGTAGAGTTGGACTACAACTCTGAGGTATTGCCACTCATCGGTTCAAAGGAGGGTATTATGCACATCTGCCAGACCTTTATCAACCCTGGCGACAAGGTGCTTGTACCAAACCCTGGCTATGCAGCATACAAGGCAGCTGTGAGCATGACCGGCGGTATTATGCAGCCATATGCACTCAACAAGGAGAACGACTTTATGCCAGACTTCGATGCTATCGAGGCTCAGGGCGTTGAGGGGGTAAAGATTATGTTTGCCAACTTCCCTGGCATGCCTACAGGTAAGACCCCTACTCGTGAGCTGTTTGAGAAGATTGTTGCCTTCGGTGCTAAGCACAATATCCTCGTGATTCACGACAACCCATACAGCTTTATCCGCAACTCTGACAAGCCTATGAGTATTCTCTCTGTTCCTGGCGCTAAGGATGTTGCAATGGAGATGAACTCACTCTCTAAGGGTCACTCTATGGCAGGTTGGCGTGTAGGAGTTATCGTTGGTAAGCAGCAGTGGATCGACTCTATCCTTACATTCAAGAGCAACATGGACTCAGGTATGTTCTATCCTGTTCAGGCTGCTGCAGAGACAGCTCTTGCGCTTGGTGAGGAGTGGTTCACAGAGCTCAATGCTATCTACCGCGAGCGTGAGAAGGAGGGTTTTGCTCTGCTCGATGCTCTTGGTTGTAGCTACCAGCCAAATCAGGCAGGTCTCTTCATCTGGGCTGAGATTCCTGAGGATTATGAGGGCGACTGCTACGACTTCTCTGACGAGGTTATGGAGAAGTGCGACGTATTCCTCACCCCTGGTGGTATCTTCGGTACTGAGGGTAAGCGTTATGTACGAATCACCCTCTGCTGCCCAGCTGAGCTTCTACGTCGCGCAACAGAGAATATCAAGGCTCGCTTTGTAAAGTAGAGCAGATAGAGTAACAGCGTAGTGCATATATCGCGCTACTACAGTAAAGAGCACAATCTTTTTTGGAAGGTTGTGCTTTTTTTTATATCTTTGAGCTATTATATTCGAACAAGAGTAATGAGCATTGTAACCAACCTGATAGATAAGTACAGAGGCAGCCAGATTGCGCACGACTCATCGTGGGCAGTGGTTGGCAGCGCTGCGAGCAAGTGTGCTGCTATGGTTGTTGGCATTATCATCGCTCGACTGCTCGGTGTAGAGGAGTTCGGTGAGTATGGAATGGTCAAGACTACGCTCTTCTATATCGCCGTATTCTCCACCTTCGGCTTGGGCTCTACAGCTACGCGATATATGGCGCAGTGCGATACAAAACAGTACCGATCTGTTGTCGGCATTATTCGCAACTCGCTTACAATCACGCTCATCACAAGCTCTGTCATGGCACTGTTGCTATTTATTTGTGCCCATTATATTACAGCAGAGCCACACCTTGTCTCTACCCTGCGTTACACCTCGCTGATTGTTGTTTTCAACGCCATAAATACCACACAGTTGGGTCTGCTATCGGGTCTGAAACTATTCAAGGCAATAGCCGTTAATAACACCATTTCAGGATTTGTAACACTTATCCTCGGAGCTATACTCACCTACTACTTAGGGCTTTCAGGCGCCGTGCTATCGCTCTTTGTAACAATCCTTCTGCAGTGTATCCTCAACCAACTTGCACTCAGTAGATACCTTAGAGTCATCCGCCACAACTGTGATAGTTGTGATAGCGCTGCAAGTTCTACCATAAGAGAGATGTTCCGCTTCTCTCTACCAATAGCCCTTCAAGAGTCGGTATATGCAAGCGCCAGCTGGATTCGAATCATGATGCTTACAGCCCTTGCGGGTTACAGCGAGCTTGGTCTGTTTACAGCTACCAACCAATGTCATCTTATCATCCTCTTTGTTCCGGGCGTGCTACGCAATGTAGTACTCTCGCATCTATCAAGTACGCTAAATGATGACACACTTCACAAGCATACCTTTAAGAGTATGCTCCGTGTAAACCTCTACTCAACCCTACTGCCGGCACTCGCCATTGCGCTACTATCTCCACTACTTGAGAATCTATATGGAGCGTCGTTTGCAGGCCTTGCGCCAGTGATAGTTATTGCCGCCATATCGTCGGTTTTTGAGAGTATCTGCGACACATATGTGCAGGAGTTTATCTCTGTGGCGCGCAACTGGATTATCCTTGCAGGACATATTTTGAGAAACTATGGTTCGTTACTTATAGCTCTACCTCTACTAATTCACTTTGGTGGCAAGTACGGAGCTCTGATAGCATATGCCGCAATCATGGTTGCGCAGATACTATATAGTTTAATGTTACACATGCTCTACAAACGCACAACAGATAGGGGCTAACAAGATGGGCGGTTATATATTCTGCATACTTACAACTATCTACATGCTGCTTGGAGTGCTGTTCTACGAGCTGCGAGCATTTACGCACATAGATGAGCTATTCAGCATCTTCATTGCCGTAACTGCATGCTTTAATATAGTTCTATTCAAAGACAAACCGAGAAGACCATTCACAATCTGGCTCGCCATATCGCTCTTCTATCTGATATACTCGCTCAGAATAGAGTCCAACATACCCGTTGCTGTCCTCAACGACTTCATTATGCAGTCCAAGCCCTATCTTGTCCTATTCGGGCTGCTATGCATACGACCAAAATTAGAGCAGCAACACTTTAAGATACTGCAAGTTATAAGCCTAATCAGCCTACTGACACTCATCTTTATCTACATCTACCACCCTGAGGATAGAGAGGTCGCCACCCACGGCGTTATGCTTACAGGCGATGCTTTATCAGCCGTTGCGATACTCCTTGGAGCGCTCTACTATCTGTGCTGCGACAGCGAAAATATTATCAATAAGTGCATCACCATTCTGATAATGAGTTGTGGCACCCTTAGCCCTACATCTAAGTTCTGGGGCATACTAATCTGCGCCATTGCAATAGTCCTCTTTGTCAACAAGCCGCTGAAGTTTAACATAAAGACTCTACTTCTTGGCTGCACTGCCTGTGTTATTATATTTTTTCTTGTCCGTGACGAGTTCATCTTCTACTTTGTCGAGGATTTTGAGTACAATACCCGTCCGATGCTATATCTTAAGATGTGGGACATTATGGCAGACCACATCCCATTCGGTAGCGGCTTTGCGACATATGCCAACCACGCATCTATGACCTGGTACTCCCCTATCTATACGGAGTACGGCTTGGATATGATTTGGGGACTTGATGAGGGCAATACCGAGCACTTTGCCTCAGATGCGTACTACCCGATATTTGCCCAATTCGGCTATGCGGGTATTGCTCTGTTTGTTCTGCTATTTATCTACCTATTCCGTGAAATCGGTCGCTGCTACAGCGCCACAAATGATATAAAACCCTACAAGGTGGCACTGATTATCATTGCCTATATCTTGATTCAGTCCACCTCCAACTCACTTGCAAACGAGCGCAGTGTACTTGCTATGGGCATACTCGCCATTGCACTATACTCATTCAAGCCGACAAATAGCAGAATAGAGCAACAATGAAGATACTACTAATCAATAACTTCCACTATATCAAGGGTGGTTCAGATGCCGTATATTTCAATATGGCACGTATGCTTACAAGCATGGGGCACCAAGTTGTATTCTTCAGCTGCAAGAGCTGCCACAACCTCGACTATGGGTGTAACGACCACTTTGTTGAGGCCAATAGCGATATAAATCCCATTGTTGGCGCCATGCGCTACATCTACAACGGAGCGGCAAAGCGAGCTTTAGAGAGATTACTCAAAGAGCATAAGCCCGACATTGCCCATATTCACCTCTTTTGGGGAGGATTATCCTCCTCGATTCTTGGTGTACTGAAGCGACATAACATTCCCGTTGTACATACCGTTCACGACTACCGTCTTATCTGCCCCGCATACCTTCTGCGTCGCACAGATGGCACTATATGCCACAGTTGCAATCGTGCAAATGCTCTTAGTTGTATAAAATACAGATGCGCCAATGGCAGCCTTATACGCAGTGGTCTGATGGCAACAGAGTTCCATCTGCGCAACCGCTTTATCCGCCCACTAAGGGCAATTGACGGCTTTATATTTGTCAGCCACTTCAACTATAACGAGCACCTCAAGGCTCTACCTGAGCTTGCCGAGAAGCATATTCTCGTTGCGCACAACGCCATAGAGATGCCGTCCAAAGAGGTTATAAGTTCCAACATAGGCGACTACTACCTCTATTTCGGACGACTAAGCAGCGAAAAGGGACTTACAACTCTTATAAAGGCCTTCAATACTCTGCCTCATCTACGCCTTAAAATTGTCGGCGAAGGACCTCTGCGCGAGACATTGCAGAACATTGCCGGGCCGAACATTGAGTTCTGTGGCTACCAAAGTGGAGAGGCTCTGCGACAGACAATACTCCATTGCAAAGCCAATATTGTAGCATCTGAGTGCTATGAGAACAACCCTATGTCGGTTATCGAGTCTTGTGCGCTGGGGATTCCTACCATCGGTGCTCACATAGGTGGCATACCAGAGATTATACTTGAGGGCAAGACCGGATATACCTTCACCTCAAAGAGCACAACAGAGCTTAGGCAAGCCGTACTTAGTTTTGAAAACCTCTCTGCAGAGGAGTACAACACAATGAGTAGAGCCTGCCGAGAGTTTGCCTGCGACAATTTCTCAGAAGATAAGCTATACTACAAGATTATAAACTTTTACACCTCAATATTAGACAGTTATGACTCTTAAACAGCATGGCATAAACCTCGACACTGACCATCTTCGTGCAGTTCTATTCCTCGCCCTTGCACGAATTCCAATGCCTCGCACATGGCGTAAGCTATTTATTCATGCTGCAGGTATCAGGCTAATCGGTCATAAGTACTTTATTGCGCGCGATGTTCAGTTTGACTCCATCTATCCGCAAAATATCGCCATTGAGAACGATGTACACATCGCCTCAGGTGTGCGCATACTCACCCACCGCCTCGACACCTCGAATCCCGATATGGATGACATACACTTCATTGAAGGGCACATACATATTGGAGAGCACGCATTTATAGGCAGTGGAGCCATTATCACCGGCGATGTAACAATTGGTCGCAGCGCAATTATTGGCGCTGGTAGTGTTGTCACAAAGTCCGTTCCCGAGGGTGAGGTTTGGGCTGGTAATCCAGCAAAGTTTATCAAAAAACGCGGATAGCATGGTAAGGGTTGACTCTCAGACTGAACAGCGGCTCTTTGCGCTTCTTCGCTCTGCTCTTTTTAGTGCAACAGAGAGTGTAGAGCTATTTACCAATCTCACAACAACAGATTGGCAGAGACTCTACGACCTCTCCTTAGCGCAAGGTGTGCTCGCCTTTGCCTATGACGGCATGAAACAGCTATCTGAAGAGTGCCAACCCGATATTGAGTTAAAGATACAGTGGGCCTATAATGTCAACCATATCGAGAAGGTATATGCTCATCAGCTATCTGTAGCCAAGGCTCTAACAAAGACCTTTGCCGAGAACGATATTCAAACGCTTATTCTTAAAGGTCTATCACTCTCCGCGCTATATCCGGTGCCATCACACCGCCAATGTGGAGATATCGACATCTACCTTATGGGTGGCTACCAGAGAGGTAATGCAATTGCCGAACAGCGAGGAGCCAAAGTCAAATACGACTACTTTGTCCATAGCGAGTTTGCAATAAAGGGTATAGATATTGAGAATCATCAATACTTTGTCAACCCAACCGTAAATAGTACGGGAGCATACGTAGAATCGTCCTTGCAACGCCTTGTAGCAAATTCTACTGCGCACCCGATAGTGGATTCTGCTCTCACTCCATCGCCAACATTCAACACCCTATTTTTGGCGCGTCACTCCAGTTGGCACTTTGCAAGAGAGTCTATCACACTCAGAGATATATGCGATTGGGCAGTGCTACTGAGCCGTTGCAACGGCGATATGGATAGCAGGGAGATAATGCAGCTATTGCAAGAGAGTGGTCTTGAGCGATATGCTGCAATAATCACGACAATTGCCGTGAAATACCTAGGCATAACCTCGCCACTATCTTTTTCCGAGAGCTATGAAACTTTGGCTGAGAGGGTCAAGAGCGACATTATCAACCATGATGCAATCAAGAGCGACACCCTCTTTGGCAAGATTCGCAACCGAATCACTCGTAAGTGGTGCTACGATCTCGTTGTTCCTGATGGGTATATAAATAATATATGGTACTCCGTTAAGGGTTACCTACAAAGACCTTTTGCAATTTTCAAGATAAAATTATAGTCTATCAAGAATTCTCTTAATTACAGAAATCTTGAGCACCGGGAGCAGTGCTACTGCCGGCAGAATGGCACATACTGCCACAACGAATTTTGAGAACAGACCCGGAATAACACTCCTGCGACGACGATTCATCGCACGAAGCCCCTTACGAGCAACGCTCTCTGCCGATGACATGATGCCTAATGCTCTAAATAGACGACGCTTTGAATCGCTCAGATTATAGAGCGGAGTATCCACCGCACCCGGATATACCGTAGTCACACTCACCCCATCACGACGCATCTCATACCACAAAGACTGCGCAAAACTCTTCAGCGCCACCTTTGTCGAGCCATAGAGCGACATTGTCGGGAATGGAGTCCACGCCGTCATCGAGCTCATGATAAGGATTTTACCCTCCCTACGCGCAACCATATCGCCACCAAAGAGCAGACAGAGCTTCATCGGCGTTGTAAAGTGTAGAGCGGTAATGAAATCTATATACTTTGCATTTGTATTCTTAAACTGGCCGCAATGCAATACACCAGCGTTAGAGATAAGACAATCCACCTCTCCCCACTGCTTTGCGGTGTCGTATATCTGCTGCGCTGCACCCTCTGCCGAGAGGTCAATATCTATACACCTCACCTCGACTCCATAATCAGCCTTAATCTCACCCGCAACACTCTCAAGGAGCTGAGACTGGTTACTAACAAGGATAATATTCTGACCCGCCTGAGCACTTAGACGAGCATACATCGCCCCGATACCGGAACTTGCGCCTGTAATTAGAGTAAATTTCATGACGCGAAGGTATCAAATTCTCAAGAAAATAACTAATTTTGCGACCAAAATAGATGAATTATGTTGACAAGAGGCTTGGGAGCTATTGCTCTATTGGTATGTTCTAATCTCTTTATGACCCTCGCTTGGTATGGTCAGGTAATGTTTAAGTCTCGTTTTGAGCGCATCGGAATACTTGCTGTTATTGGCATTAGCTGGCTCGTGGCTCTATTCGAGTACTGCTTTATGGTTCCTGCAAACCGCCTCGGAAGTATCGAGTATGGTGGTCCATTCTCTATCTGGGAGCTGAAGGTTATCCAGGAGGTTGTCTCACTCACAGTCTTTACCGTCATCGTGCTGCTTGTAATGAAGAACGAAGCCCTGCGCTGGAACCACATCGTCGGCTTCGCCTGCCTCGTCGCCGCAGTATTCTTTATCTTTAAGAAGTAATATTATATTCGCACTCCAAATACTCTGTGCACCAATTTGTCGTCAGAGTGGGGCAGATACCACGCTCGGCACAAAAAACAGCGAAGGGCTGTACTTACTCGTACTGCCCTTTGCTGTTTATTTGGGTTAGCGGAAGTAGATGCCCTACTATCACGACAAATTATTGGAGCATCTGCCAGAGTCGGTCTTTCAACTGCTGGATATTGTATCCCGCAACTGAAGAGATAAAGATGGTTTCGATACCCTCTGGGAGTTCTGCTTTCATCTGCTCAATAAGTTCCTCGTCGAGCATATCGCACTTGGTGATTGCCAAAAGACGCTGTTTATCAAGCAATTCGGGGTTATACTGAGTAAGCTCGCCCAGCAGCACCTTATAGTCCTCTGCGATATTATCGCTATCCGCAGCAATCATAAAGAGCAGTGTAGAGTTTCGCTCGATATGGCGCAGGAATCGTGTACCGATACCCTTACCCTCATGTGCGCCCTCGATAATACCAGGGATATCTGCCATGACAAATGAGTGGCCGTCACGCACCTCAACAATACCGAGATTTGGCTCAAGGGTAGTAAATGCGTAGTTTGCAATCTTAGGCTTAGCGGCTGAGACAACCGACAGCAGGGTACTCTTACCCGCATTTGGGAAGCCCACAAGGCCCACATCTGCAAGCACCTTCAGCTCAAGGATAAACGCACCCTCATCGCCCTCCTCACCAGGCTGTGCATAGCGCGGAGCCTGATTTGTAGCTGTCTTAAAGTGCCAGTTACCCAAGCCACCACGACCACCTTTGAGAAGAACAAGTTCCTCGCCATCCTCAGTAACCTCACCAACATATTGAAGTTCGGTCTCGCCATCCTCGGTCTCTACAACACGACGCGCAACAGTTCCAAGTGGTACAGGGATGACAATATCCTTTGCATCCTTACCACTTGAACGAGCACCTGAGCCACACTGACCATCTTCAGCAAACTGGTGACGCTGATACTTAAGGTGAATCAGTGTCCAATACTGACTATCTCCCTTCAAAATAATACTACCACCCTTACCGCCATCGCCACCATCGGGGCCACCGAAGGCAACAAACTTCTCACGGCGGAAGTGTGCCGAGCCTGCTCCGCCATGACCGGAGCGGGCAAATATCTTTACATAATCAACAAAATTCGAACCTGCCATAGTAGAATCTTTTTCTATTTTTACATTCTCTCAGGAACCTCGATACCGAGCAGTGCCATACCTCGGCGAATCACAAGTGCAACCTGTGCAGCGAGCCGCAGACGCATACGCTTTGTATCCTCGTTCTGCTCGCGAAGGATTGAGTGGTCGTGATAGTAGCCATTGAAGAGCTTACAGAGCTCATATGTATAGGCTGCAATCATTGACGGAGCAAATGCCTCACCTGCCGCAGCAACAGTCTGTGGATAGTCAGCAAGCATCTTCACAAGTTCAACCTCCTCAGGCAGATATGAAGCCGAGTTCTTCACGCTGTAATCAATACCCTGCTCCTCAGCCTTACGCAATACTGAACAGATGCGGGCGTGTGTATATTGGATGAATGGGCCTGTATTTCCATTGAAGTCGATACTCTCTCGTGGATCGAAGAGCATGGTCTTCTTAGGGTCAACCTTAAGGATGAAGTACTTCAGCGCACCAAGACCAATCATTTCGCAGATCTTGTCTGCCTCCTCCTCAGTGCAGCCATCAAGCTTACCAAGCTCTGCTGACATCTCACGTGCAGTAGATATCATCTTCTCTACAAGGTCATCAGCATCAACAACAGTACCCTCACGAGACTTCATCTTACCCTCAGGCAGCTCAACCATACCATATGAGAGGTGGTAGATATCATCACTCCACTCATAGCCGAGCTTCTTAAGCACGAGCTTGAGTACCTGGAAGTGGTAGTTCTGCTCATTACCCACAACATAGGTGATGCCATCAAGATTATTCTGCTCAAAACGCTGAAGAGCTGTACCCAGGTCTTGAGTCATATATACAGATGTTCCGTCACCACGAAGGAGCAACTTCTGATCCAAACCATCTGCAGTAAGGTCAATCCATACAGAGCCATCCTCCTTTGTAAAGAAGATACCCTTCTCAAGACCCTCTGCCACGATGCTCTTACCGAGCAGGTAGGTCTGACTCTCATAGTAAACCTTATCAAAATCTACGCCCAAAGCCTTATAAGTAACATCGAAGCCCTCATAAACCCAGCCATTCATGGTCTCCCACAAGCTGCGCACAGCCTCATCCTTAGCCTCCCACTTACGGAGCATCTCCTGCGCCTCAAGCAGGATTGGAGCTGACTTCTTAGCCTCCTCCTCAGACATACCACCTGCAACAAGCTCTGCAATCTCAGCCTTATAGTGCTTGTCAAACTCTACGTAGTAGTCACCCACAAGGTGGTCACCCTTGATACCTGTGCTCTGAGGTGTTGCGCCATTACCATAACGCTGCCAAGCTACCATCGACTTGCAGATATGAATACCACGGTCGTTTACAAGGTTTGCCTTGATAACCTTATGGCCATTTGCTGCCAAAATCTGCGAAACTGAGTAACCGAGAAGGTTATTACGGATGTGGCCCAAGTGGAGTGGTTTGTTTGTATTCGGAGATGAATACTCAACCATAATTGTCTTGCCAGTAGCCTCTGCCTGACCATAATTCTCAGTGGCAGCCATCTCTGCAAAACGCGCCTGCCAGAACTCCTCAGAGAGAGAGATATTCAAGAAACCCTTGATTACATTGAATGCACTCACCTCGCTGCTTGCTGCAACCAACTTCTCGCCAATCTCTGTAGCAGTCGCCTCAGGAGACTTGCGAGACATCTTGAGCAGAGGGAAGGTCACAAGAGTATAATCACCCTCGAACTCCTTACGAGTCTTCTGTATCTGAATCTGTGCAGGTGAAACCTGACCATAAAGCTCCGTTACTACGGATGCCACAACGTCTGAAATGTACTTGTCGATATTCATAGTTATATTTTATTAATTTTTCTTCACTCCTTTGTAGATGATAAAGGCAAGCGCCAATGCCACCACTACAATAATTCCATATCCAATCTCGTGACTATACTTTGTCACCGTTTCAATCAGTCGCTCCTCAGGCACTACAGACTCCAAGTAGTAACCCATTGCCGCCAAAACGCCATTCCACAAACCTGCGCCAATAGCTGTAAAGAGCATAAACTTCGCAAGGTTCATCTTCGCCAGACCTGCCGGTATAGATATCAGCTGACGCACTGCCGGAACAAGGCGACCAATAAGCGTCGCTGCAACTCCGTAACGAACAAAGAACTGCTCAGCAGTTACAACTTTCTGCTCATCAAGCAGGCACATATGACCCAAACGGCTGTTTGCGAACTTATATACAATCGGTTTACCGAGCCAAAGAGCCAAGAAGTAGTTGACAAGAGCACCTATCAGCGCACCGATAGTTGCAAAGAGCACCACCAACCACACATTCAGCTCACCCGATGCTGCAGCCTTATATGCCGCAGGAGGTACAACGACCTCACTCGGGAACGGAATAAACGAACTCTCTATAGCCATCAACAGTGTGATGGTCCAGTAGTTCAGATTCTCCAAACACCACTCGATAAAACCTAACGACTCCATAAAAACACAATTTTCGGCGCAAAGGTAGTTATTTTTTTGCAATTTATTGCTATATTTGTTCTATGAACAAAGATATTAGAGAAAATCGACTACTTTCACTCGACACTTTACGAGGATTTGACATGCTCTTTATCATGGGTCTGTCAGGACTAATCACAAATCTCGCAGCTCTCGCGCCCGACTCAGCTATTGCGGGTTGGTTTGCGTTGCAGATGAAACATGTTGCATGGGACGGCTTTGCCCACCATGATACAATTTTTCCACTCTTCCTCTTTATAGCCGGAGTGAGCTTCCCATTCTCGCTCCTAAAGCAGCAAGAGTCAGGGATGAGCAACCGTCAAATTGTGTGCAAGATTCTGCGTCGCGCAGTGGTGCTTATATTGCTCGGAATACTCTACAACGGCTTTTTTAAGATGCAGTTTGAGACGCTACGTTTCCCAAGCGTACTTGGTCGCATCGGCACTGCCTGGGCAATAGCAGCACTGCTGACTCTATACTTAAAACCAAAGTTCAGAGCCATTATTTGCGGCGTTATTTTGGTCGGATACACCCTACTGCTGACAATCCCCGCTCCCGATGCCATTGGCGTAGAGATGTGGACAAAAGAGGGAAATATTGCGGGCTATATTGACCGCCTACTGATGCCAAATCACATACTTTGGCGCGGAGTTATGGATCCCGAGGGTATTGTAAGCACCCTACCGGCAGTCGTTACGGCAATGCTCGGAATCTTCGCAGGCGAATTTCTACTAAAGAGCTCACACTCAGGCAGTCGCAAGGCAGCGGCATTGGCCGTTTGCGCCATTATCTCACTCGGTTTAGGAGTTATATGGAACTGCATACAGCCGATAAACAAGACTCTCTGGACAAGCGCATTTGTCCTTACCGCAGGTGCATACTCACTCGGCATGTTGGCACTGTTCTACTATCTGATTGACGTGCTTGGCTATCGCCGTTGGTGCTACTTCTTTAAGGTCGTGGGTGTCAACTCTATAACAATCTACCTAGTCCAAAGATTTATCAAGTTTGGCGATATCTCACGCTACTTCTTCGGTGGTTTGGCTAGCTATCTACCAGATGCCCTGGGCGCAGTACTTATCTCAGTCGGCTACATTGCCGCCTGCTGGCTACTGCTCTACTTCCTCGACCGCAAAGGGGTCTATTTGAAGGTGTAATCCTACAGAGAAACGAGGATACAAATAGCACACTTCTAAATAACAATACGATTATGAAGAGATATTTCGTCACAATAATATCTCTACTACTGACAATAGGAGGCTATGACAATGGTTCAAGATTCTGGGTCGGCGAAAACTGGATCGGCAGAGGACTACTCAGAAAGAGTCAGAAGGAAGTAATGCTGCCAATCGTTGATAAATATACTGGTACGACAGTCTTTATTCCTGGCGAGGAGTTTATCCCTATCAAGGATATTTAATTGATGTTAGTTGTTGGTTCTATTGAGCCGTTAGTGCTGGCCTTATATGGGCATCCGCTATGTAGATGCATACTCATCGCGACAGAATCGTATGTGTTCCGTTGGGATTGATAATTATAGTCTGAGATCCGCTCTTCTGAACTATGGTGTGCGTGCCATCAGAATTAACAAGAACACCGCTACCGTTACCATTGCTATGATACGTTGAGGTCTTGCCATTAGATGATATGGCTGTTGTGGTATTTCCGCTCTTCTGAATTATAGTGTGAGTGCCATCAGAATTGACAAGGACGCCGCTGCCGTTACCATTGCTATGATACGTTGAAGTCTTGCCATTAGATGATATAGCAGTTGTGGTATTTCCACTCTTCTGAACTATGGTGTGAGTGCCATCAGAATTGACAAGGACGCCGCTGCCGTTACCATTGCTATGAAATGTTGAAGTCTTGCCATTAGATGATATAGCAGTTGTGGTATTTCCACTCTTGTGAATAGTAACTTGCTTATTATCCGAACTTACAACGGTCTTTGTGTTACTACTCTTAGTTGTCTGCCCATTGCTCTGCTCTTTTGTCGATGCTACTGCCCCCACTAAGGTCATAGGGATAAAGAGTGTGCAAGATGCAAAACCACACACCACAACCACAGTTATTAGCAATCTACTTAACAAGTTCATCATTCGCTTTTTTATTACAACGACAAAGATAGAAAAAATATTGCGAATAACGGTGGAATTTATTGGCTCGGCTACGCCGACCCTTCCTCCTCGCAGTTCGGCATAGTCTGCAAGCAGCCTCTGCCCTCACGAGCAGCGTCGGTTGGCTATTGGCTTTTAAGCGGATTATGTTTAGTCCACCTTTGGCGGACAAGCCAATGGACAAAGGCTAATAGCCAAAAGCTTTTCTGGTTTGCACTCCGCTACCTCTATGCACTGTTTTATCGTCAGAACGCGGTAGTAGGCGTGCATCGCGTAAAAAGCCCGACGATGGATAGTACTAAAACGTACAGCCATTGTCGGGCTTTTAGGGATGTGCGGCTAATGCCGCGTTATCACGATAAAATTACTTATTTTTGAGGATATCACGAATCTCAGCCAACAAAACCTCCTCCTTACTTGGTGCTGGTGGAGCTGCAGGAGCAGCCGGTTTCTTCTCCTCCTTACGGAGCAGTTTGTTCATAACCTTTACCATCATAAATACGCAGAATGCAAGGATAGTAAAGTCAACAACCTGCTGAATGAAAGCACCGTAGTTCCAAGTTACTGCAGGAGCGATCTCTGCACCGCCCTCGACAACAGCCTTCTTGATGACCAACTTCAGGTTTGTGAAGTCAACACCACCAATAAGAAGACCGATTGGAGGCATGATAATGTCATTTACCAAAGAGGTAACAATCTTACCGAATGCACCACCGATGATAACACCGACTGCCATATCCATCACGTTACCCTTGAGGGCAAACGCCTTAAATTCCTTCAAAAATCCCATAGTTTTTGTCAGTTTTAATAGTTAAACTTATCCGATAATCATAATAACAGCGTCTGTTGCGATGTTCTCACCCTCAGCTACAAGAATCTGCTGAACAGTACCTGAGTAGTCTGAAGTAATTGAGTTCTCCATCTTCATCGCCTCAAGAACTGCAACCTCATCACCTGCAGAAACTGCGTCACCCTCCTTAACCTTCAGAGCGATAACACGGCCTGGCAGTGGAGCTACAACCTTATTGCCTGTAACAGCAGCCTTTGGAGCTGGAGCAGCAGCCGGAGCAGCGTCACCAATCTCAAGGATGATAGCGTCAGTAGCAACATTGTCACCCACAGCAACAAGAATCTGCTTAACAACGCCACCGAAGTCTGCAGTAATTGAGTTCTCCATCTTCATTGCCTCGAGAACAACAACCTCCTGACCTGGAGCAACTGTATCGCCAACCTTAACCTTGATATCGATAACCTTACCTGGTAGTGGAGCCAAAACGGTCTTGCCAGTGATAGGCTGCTTAACATCAGCAACAACAGCCTTATCCTCTGCCTTTGGTGCAGCAGCGGCAGCCTGTGCCTCGTAAGCCTTCTTCTTAAGGTTTGTAAGGTATGGTTTTGCAACGAGTGGGAAGAGCTCGAGCAACAGAACCTCCTTCTCATTCTCAGCCAGCTTCACACCACCTGCCTCAGGGAGCTCAGGATTTGGCTGCTGCTGATACTTAGAGATATCGTAGTTAGTCTCCTCACGAACACCGCAAATCTGCTCACGGAAGTCAGGATTTACAGCAACAGGAGTCTTACCATACTCACCCTTCACGAGGTTTACAAACTGATTATTCTTTGTAGTGTACATTGCACGACCAGCCTTCTCATCAAGTGCGCAGTTTACAGCCTGTGCGCCGACAATCTGAGATGTAGGAGTTACGAGTGGTGGAAGACCTGCAGAGAGACGAACGGTTGGAATAAGCTCCATTGCGCGTGGCATAATATCTTCAGCCTTGAGGGCCTGAAGCTGTGCAACCATATTTGAGTACATACCACCAGGAATCTCAGCCTCCTGAACGAGCTTATTAGGAGCTGGGAAGCCGAAGTATGCCTCGATAGCCTGAGCAGCTGCGAGCAAAGTAGCAAAATCGTCAGCCTGAGCAGCCTTCACTGCACGATTAAGCTCAGCCTCAACCTCAGCAGGAACTGCATCTACAAGTGGGTTAAATGGCTTGTGAGCAGGCTTATCTGCGCCGAATGCAGAGATATTGAGCTCAGAACGAATATCCTTCAACTGCTCATTGATCTTAGCAACAGCCTCCATGTTTACACCAAGTTCGATACCGAGCTTCTGGCAGAAGAGATATACCAACTCCAAAGCCGGAGCACCTGGACCACCACCAAACCACCAGCAGTTTGTATCGACAACATCTACACCTGCAGCGATAGCTGCATATACAGATGCAAGACCATAACCTGGAGTACAGTGTGTGTGGAAATCTACCGGAATAGATACTGCAGCCTTAATCTTCTTGATGAGTGCGCTTACACGCTGTGGAGGAATAAGACCTGACATATCCTTAATAGTAATCATATCAGCACCAAGAGCTGCAAGCTCCTTAGCCTTACCTACAAAGTAATCATCGGTAAATACCTGTGCCGGATTCTTCTTACCCTTAAGCTTATCCCACAAGCTGAGCTTTGGATACTTAGGGTCAACTGTATAGCAAACTGCGCAGTCAGCAATACCACCATACTTCTTCACATACTTGATAGTTGACTTAACATTGTCAACATCATTCAAACAGTCGAAGATACGCATAATACCCAGACCGCTCTCGATAGAGTTACGGCAGAAACCCTCGATAATCTCATCAGTATATGGAGCATAACCAAAGAGGTTACGACCACGAGAGAGTGCTGTGAGCTTTGAAACATCACCAACAGCTGCCTTAATGCTCTCAAGACGAGTCCATGGGTTCTCATTAAGGTAACGCATTACTGAATCAGGCACTGCACCGCCCCATACCTCCATTGCGAAGAAGTGTGCATCCTTGTAGAATGGCAAGCAGCGCTCAACCTGAGCCTGTGTCATACGAGTTGCGAATGATGACTGCTGTCCGTCGCGCAGAGTCAAATCTCTGATTTTAAGTACTTTAGCCATAGTTTTAGGTTTTTATATTATAGTGTTGAATTAATTACACATTTATCAACTAACAAAGATAGCAAATTTTATAGATTTTCCAAACACTAAGAACGAAAAAAGTGACATTTTTTTCAAATGCCACTTTTGTAACCAATCTCGCTACTACTCTTTTGGTGTATTTAGCACCAATCGTTTGACTATGAGCACGAAACCGCCGGTCAATATCAGATTCAGAACAAGTGTCAAGACCGAAATAAGCAGAGCTGCACCACCGATATTGTAGCCCAATGCTATAAATATAACTCCGGCACCAACCTCTCCGCGCGTAAACATACCGATAGAGAGTGCCAAGCGCTCCCTGACTGAGTGGTTGCGATAGAAGAGCATCGGAACGAGTTTACCGATATTTGACAGCACCGATACGGCCAATACATGAAGCGCTATTACACCCCATGAAGGCATTGGTTGCGACGCCATTATGCTACCATCCGTAACATGAGTACTTGCGCTGATTTGCGGCATACTCATACCAACAAGCAGCATAAATATCAGCGAAATAGCCGTTGTTATCCACTCATCACTCTTAGACTCCTTATGCTCGCGCTTAATGACCATACCGAGCACAAATGCCGGCAGAAGCACCTCTATATGCAGAGCGTCATCTGCACCAAAGAGCTTTTTGGTTACAACATAGATTATATGAGTCAAACCAAAGACCACAACAGCATAGATTAGTATAGCCCACCAATCCTGACGCAGCTTAAAATTGCTCATTCTTCTCCAGCCAAACCACAGCAGGCCGACAACCACAAACAGGACTACGCCCATCTGCCAATGCAGACCAATCATCGCAATCTGCAATGGAATCATCAGCAAGATTGTATCAAGGTCATCAAAGATAGCCAACACCTGAATCTTGCGATAAATCCAGCTATGTTGCAGACCCAAAGCGACAAGCATTGAGAACAATATCCCCGCAGAGGTTGGTGCAGCAAATCGGCTGAGCAACAGCGTCTCCTTCCACGCCTCGCCACTACCCCAGAAGTCCGGTGGCAAGAGGAAGAAGATGTAATAGACCGCAATCAAAAGCCACGGAGCCGCCGCCGCAAGCATCGCCACACAGTAGTCTTTGACATAGACTCCCACATTGCTTTTATCCAACTCAAACTCCCTACCCACATTAATCATGATGAATGACAAGCAGGTACCAAGCAACATATAGACAACCTCTGAGACCTTTGCATAGCCTTCGCCACCCATAACATCGGGCAGAAGTTGTGAAAAGAAGAGACCTACAATAAGTAGTAAAGAAAATGATAAAACTTTCTTCATCTGAATAATCGAGGTGTTATAAATTAAACATCTTTATCGCCAACTATCATACTTGCATAGTTCTTCCACATGGGAGCTGTACGATACGACTCAACAGATTGCTGCGGAACTACAATTCGCACCTCTATATCCTCACCCCACAAATGCCCTCCATCATCATATACTCCAGATACAGACGGCGGCACGATAGGCAAAAGAACCAACTCCTCCAAACCAAAGCAGTTATAGAATATAGGGAAACCAACCTCAGTTACAGTGCTCGGAATTACAATACGCTCTATGTTAGCACAATCTGCAAAAGCAAAATCATCCAATCTCTCAAGTCCCTCATTAAGAGTCAACTCATCTAAACCGGATGCATCGCTAAATGCAGAACCCTTAATCCGCTTAACACTACTTGGCAGTGTAAGGTGCTCTAGATCAAGACCAACACTAAGAACATCTGCGCAAATCACCTCTACTCCATCCGGAATAGTATACTCCGTCAGTCCTAAAGTGGCAATAGCCTTCAATGCCCCATCAACAACAAGACATCGGCCATCCTCTGTAGCAAACTTCCCGCTGAATTTGGCAAGATTTTCACAATTCCAAAAGACAGATTCCCCAATCTCTACAACGCTATCCGGAATAGATATCTCTGCAATAGAGGTGCTATTAAATGCGTTGTCATCTATACACTCCAACCCCTCAGGCAGAGTTACACTCAGCAGGTTTCCCTTGAACTCAAACGCCTCATAAGGAATTCTCTTCAGTGGCTCGGCACAGGTAATAATACCTATACCGTTTTCAACCACATTGGAGATAATCCGATTGTCGGATTTTGCGAAATTTGGCTCTATCACCTCATTTTTAATCGAGGTATAGAGAATTTGGTTTGATGGAGCAAATCTATTCATACATTACTCTACAATAAATGGCAACACTGCATCAATATCTGCAGACGATGTACCGATAAGAATCTCATACTCACCTGCATTAGTAGTCCAAGCATGAGTCTTATCACACCAATAAGCACACATCTTCTTATCTACATCAAAGGTAACTACAGCCTTCTTTCCAGGCTCAACAGAGACCTTCTTGAACGCCTTGAGCTCCTTATTTGGACGCAGAACAGTCGGATTCTTCTCAGCAATATAGAGCTGAACAACCTCTGTACCTGCAACAGCACCTGTATTGTTAACCTCGATAGCCACCTTAAGCGGAGCATCATCCGTGAGCTTCTTAACCTTACCCTTGCTCAGAATCTTAGGCTGTGCAAGCTCAAAAGTGGTATAGCTAAGTCCGTAACCGAATGGGAAGAGGGTCTGAATGCCCTTCTTCTCATACCAACGATAACCAACCAGTACTGACTCATCATAGTGTACATCATAAGTCCAAGGATGGAACGCCTTCTCATTTGGATTACCCTTTGCTTTAGCGATATTAAAGCCCTCTGGCACTGAATTTACAGCCGGAGAGTCGGCAAAATCGCGCTCGATGGTCATCGGCAACTTACCAGACGGATTAACCTTACCGGCAATGATATCGCGCAGAGCCTCAGCGCCATTCTGTCCCGGATACCAGCCATAGAGCAGAGCCGCACACTTGTCATACCACGCAGTCATATCGATAGCCGAGCCCGAGTGAACAAGCACAACTGTATTTGAATTTGCAGCAACAACTGAGCGAACAAATTGCTCATCCTTCTTATCCATCGCGAACTCTCGCTCTGAAGACTCAGAATCATAAGTACCTGTAACACAAAGCACCACATCGGCAGCCTTCAACTGCTTATCTGTCGGATTCTCAACAAACTCAATATTTGCAAACGCTTCAGGAAGAACCATCTTCAGTGTCTTATGGTCATAACCGGTAACGCGAGCTGCACCACCACCATGAGGCACCTTATCAAGCCACTTACCGACAACGAGCAACTTCTTATCGGCAGAGAGCGGCAAAATGCCGTTATTGCGCAACAAAACTGTACCCTCAGCAGCTGTCTGATAGCTCACCTGAAGGTGTGCCGGCAACTGAGCCTCAAGTTCACGAGCATACTGCTTGCCGCTGTTATATCTATCATACAGACCCCAACGCAGACAGGTTGCGATAGTCGGGCGAATCATATTCTCAATATCCTTCTCTGTCACAACACCCTCAGCTACAAGGTCTGCAGGCTTTTTCTTGATATAGAAAGTATTCTCACCAGGCATATCGAGATTCTGGCCTGACAGAATAACATCCTTCCAGTCATAGATAGAGTTCCAGTCGCTCATAACCATACCCTTGAAGCCAAGTGTACCACGGAGCAAGTCTGTAATTACATATTTACTCTGACCGGTCCACTCGCCATTGAGCTGATTGTAGGCAGTCATCACAGTTGCCACACCCGCGTCAATAGCAGCCTTGAAGGCAGGGGTATAAATCTCCATAATGGCACGCTCGTCAATAATCGAGTTTGAACGACGACGATAGAACTCTGTCTGATTACCCAAGAAGTGCTTTGCACAAGCAAGAGTTCCGGTCGATTGCATACCGGTTACGTAGTCGTAGATAATAGATGCTGCAAGGTGTGGATCCTCGCCAAGATACTCGAAGTTACGACCACAACGAGCATTTCGGTAGATATTCATACCAGGACCCAAGATAACACCTGCACCTGCCATACGAGCCTCCTCGCCTACTGCGTGACCATACTTATATGCCAAATCTGGATTAAATGTTGCAGCAAGCATGATAAATGCAGGGAACTGAGTTGTGCGCTCAGCAAGGACAATCTCACCCGCATCGTGCAGATGCTGCTTATTCTTCACACCCATTGATGCATCTGTGGTGTAGATATAAGGCAAACCCTTCTCAGGAACACCCGGGAAGAAGAAACGGTTGTGACCCTGAGTCATCGAGAGTTTCTCCTCAAGTGTAAGGCTCTTCAAAATCTCATTGGCTTTTGCTTCAGCCTCCTCATAGCTCATTACAGGCTGCGCAAAGAGAGCAGAGCAAGCTGTCAGAGCAAAAATAGAGAGTATAAATCTTTTCATATATTTAGGTTGTTAGGTTTATTTGTCAAAGATATAGATTTTTTTGGAAAGAACAAAGTTTTCAGAGCCACACAGCCACAAAAAACTATTTTGGCATCGGTTCCGTATGTATTCCTACGTGTGTTCCCGAGCCAAATCGCTCCTTAAGTAGCGACTCCACCGTTGTCGTTATATGATGAGCCTCGCGCAATGAGAGGTTGCCATCCATACGAATATGGACCTCAATGGCATATTTATTACCAATGCGGCGAGTTCGCAGATGGTGAGGAGAGGTTACTCCATCCACAGAGAGGATTATCTGCACAATCTCCTGCTCTACCTCTGCTGGCAGAGAACGCTCAAGAAGCTCATCAGCACATGGCTTTATTAAATCAACAGCCACCTTTACAATAAATGCACTGACAACGACTGCTGCCAGAGGATCGAGCACACTCCACCTATCTCCAAGCACTATTGCACCACCAACACCCAACAGAACACCAATCGAGGAGAAGGCATCACTGCGATGGTGCCAACCATTTGCCACAACCGCCTGTGAGCCAAGTTTACGACCCACATAGACCGTATAATGGTATAGCAACTCCTTTGCTACAATAGAGACTGCTGCCGCAATGAGCGCAATGACACTCGGCACAGGAAGAGTCTCGCCATTTATCACAGCCACAATATCTTTAACACTACCGACGAGTATTCCCAAACCCACAGCAAAGAGCGCTATAGCGATTATTGCTGTAGCGAGCGTCTCATACTTGCCATGACCATAATCATGATCCTCATCAGCAGGCTTACCAGAGATATTTACAAAGGCTATAACCACTATATCGGTCACAAAGTCCGACAGCGAGTGCACAGCATCAGCTATCATCGCCCCACTTCGACCCAACACACCTGTCGCAAACTTAAAAGCCACAAGCAGCAGATTGACCACACTTCCGATAATTGTCACACGGTATATACCCCTTACTCTCTCCTGTTCTGTCATACGAATTCAATATTATATCTGCAAAGATAACAATTTTTTTGAAAAAAGTAGCTATTAGCCTTATAGAGGTATCCGCTGCGCGGATGTTTGTTTATTTTAACTATCTACACTCCGATACATCCCTGCACTGTTTTATCGTCAGAGCATAGTAGCTGTGGCATATCGCGAAATAGCCACGGATGGGCTGTACTAAGTGTACTGCTCATTCGTGGATATGAGGGA
>JAZORI010000060.1:0-7587 GCA_045656505.1 Alistipes sp.
TGCAACAATTATTGTTGAGCCTTGGCGTTCAGCTGCATTCCCAGTAATCCGTGACCTTGTTGTAAACCGTGGTGCTTATGACGAGATTCTTCAGGCTGGTGGTTTTATCTCAGTTCGTACAAACTCTGTACCTGATGGTAATGCTATTCCAATCCCTCAGGCAGATGCTGAGGAGAGTATGGATGCTGCAGCTTGCGTAGGTTGTGGTGCTTGTGCTGCAACTTGTAAGAACGGTTCTGCAATGCTCTTCGTTGCTGCTCGTGTATCATCTCTTGCAAAGCTCCCACAGGGCCGCGTAGAGGGTGCACGCCGTGCAAAGGCGATGGTTGCAAAGATGGACGAGCTCGGTTTTGGTAACTGTACCAATACTGGTGCTTGCCAGGCAGAGTGCCCTAAGGGTATCTCTATCGCGCACATCGCGCGCCTGAACCGTGAGTTCCTTGCAGCGAAACTTGAGGATTAGTGAATACTAACTTCGATAGAGAGGGGTTGCTGTAGTTATACGGCAGCCCCTTTATTGTTTTGAAAGTACAGAATCTGTCACGATGAAACTTAGACTCTTTCTAACCCTTATTGCAGTGCTGGCTGTCCACTTTGCTATGATGGCACAGGGCTCTGCATACGTTTCGGGTCGTGTGATTGATGCCGAGACTGAGGAGGGAGTGCCAGGTGCTGTTATTGAGGTGGCAAATGTCAAGTCACCAAATCAGAAACGCTACTATACAACAGAGTATGGTGGCTATTTTCGTATTCCGAATGTGGCAGAGGGTGAGTATCAGGGCCTTATAACCTTTATTGGCTATGCTGATAAACCATTTACATTTAAGTCGGCAGGTCTGCCGGTAGATGTCGGAACAATTCGAGTTGAGGTCAGTGCAGTAGGTATCGAAACGGTCGTAAAGACGGCGGTTTCGGTGCGCACGGCAATTATGGGCGATACACTTCGTTATAATGCAGACGCCTTTAAGGTTGCAGCGGATGCCGAGGTGGAGGCCTTGTTGAGAAAGATGCCGGGTATAACAATCTCTGATGGTAAAGTGGAGGCACATGGAGAGGTTGTCAAACAGATATATGTCGATGGGAATGAGTTCTTTGGCTCGAATGTGGCGCAGGTGTTGCAGAGTATTCCTGCGCAGGCAGTAGAGCATATTGAGGTCTATAATAAGCTCAGTGAGGCGGCGCAGATTACGGGTGTTGATGATGGCGAGGGCGGAAAAGTAATCAATATTATCACTCGCAGAAGTATCAAGCGCAGCTGTTTTGGTAAGGTGCATGTGGGCTATGGCTATGAGCCGGAGGCCAATAGAGTGGTGACATCAAACCACAAATATACAGCCGGAGGCTCGGTCAATATCTTCAATGACGATACGCGATTGACCTTTATGGGGCTTGTCAATAACCTCAATAAGCAGAATCTATCGGATGAGGAGATGAGCCTTCGTAGTACGTCAAACAACAATACAGGCTCTCGACAGTTCTCGGTCAATAATCAGAGTGGAGTGGCTTCGGCAGAGATATTTGCGCTCAACTATACCGACCGTTGGGGTGCGCGTCGTCGTGCTAAGTTTGAGGGTAGCTTGTTCTATAACCACCTCAATGCCAAGAATCAGTTTACGATTGACCGTTGGTATGACCCGTCGGTAAGTAAAAAAGATACGATACATTATGACCAGTTTGCCAACCCTAATAACCATACATTAAAGTTCCGTGGAAGGCTTGAGTGGAAGACGGGTAAGCGACAGAAACTGATACTTATACCGACGCTCAATTACTATCCAAACAGTTCGGTCAATAGGGTTGATACCACTTCGCTCCGTTGGGGTCAGTCGGGCTATAGATGGATGCCGAGTGGAAATGATGGCTGGAGTGATACCTTCTCTCAGGGCCTGTATGCGCAGTATTCATACAAATTCCTGCGTCAAGGACGTTCGCTGCTCCTTGTGGCAAGTGTAACCAATAATAATCAGGAGACGGATAGGGATTACTACTCAAATGGAGCAGGTAAGACCAATAAAAAGAGTCCGGATAAGGCGACTATTGCCTATACATATAGCCGAAAACTGATGGACTCGCACACTCTGACCTATCGCCTTCAGCCAACATACCGAGAGCGACTCGGTAGATATTCGACGCTCAATATCTCATATCGTATGCAGGCGCAACTACGTAGCCGAGAGTTGCTGTCGTATAGCACGGAGTCGGACTATGTTATTGACCCTGCTAGGCTCAACAGTCGCTCCTCTTCGTCATTCGAGGGTATGTTCCTCTATCATCAGGCGGGTATAGGTTATCGCTATGGCAGGAACAGAAACTGGTTCTCAATTAGCACTATGTATCAGAACTCGCGCCTCTCGCACCATAATATGTGGACCGGAGAGTCTGTTAAGCGCGTATATCATAATCCTGTCTATAACGCAACGCTCCAATGGTCGTTTAATGCAAGCAATACGTTGCGCGTAAGTGCCACATCGGACATTAAGGAGCCATCGCTCTGGCAGATGCTCGATATTTACGATGTGAGCAACTCGCAGTATATCACACTCGGAAATCCCGACCTTAGACCATATACCGAGCACAACTACTTTGTCCGCTATACAAATCTCTCGCAGCGAAAGGGTACGACATTTATGGTGATGGCAAAGGCTATGCTCAGACCGCACTATATCGGTACAAGTATAGAGTATTCGCCCGAGACAATCGAGATTGATGGCAAGAAGTACAATCCTCTGCAGATCTCTAAGCCTGTCAACCTGGATGGCTACCGCTCATTTGAGGCGCGCACAAGCATCGGATTCCCTATCTCATTCCTTGGCTCAAATCTCAATATAGCCATCGGCGCTACATACTCAGATGTGCCAATCATGCTCAATAACCGAGAGGAGATGATGAATAACCTTACGGCATATACCGATTGGACTCTGGGCAGTAATATATCGGAGAATATAGACTTTACACTGCGATATAATCTCTCATATAGTGATAATAAGGCGGGCCGTGAGGTGCTTAATAATGAGTTCTTGAACCATCGTGCGATGGCGAATTTCAAGGCTGTGCTGCCTTTGGGATTTACGCTGACTACATCGGCAGTATTTACGCAGTATCTGGGTATTACGAATGGATACAACGACTCATTCCTGCTCTGGAATGCATCGGTAGGAAAGAAGGTGATGCGTAATTTGGGCGAGGTTGAGCTCTGTGTGAATGATATTATGAACCAGAATACCTCATTCTCGCGCGGTGTTTGGGCGGGTTACTCTCAGGTGCGATATAATAGTACGATGGGTAGATACTTCCTTGTGAAGTTTACATACAATATCCGCTCATTTACCCCAGGAACTAAGCAACTCAAGATTGCCAAGGCCTCTGGCGTGCCAATAAACCTCTTTGATAGAGTAGAGCGCGCTCTGAATAGTCTGAAGTTCTAATTGGTAGTTCTGCTGCTACTTTGTTCCACCTCCAAGGGCCTTGTATAGGTCGATATAGTTGATATAGTAGTTTGTAAATGCCTCAGCAAGGTTGAACTTTGTCTGGAGCATAGGACGCTGTGCCGCAAGCAGGTCGATATAGCTTGCCTGACCATTCTCATAGAGGTATTTGCTGTATGAGTAGGCGCGATTGAGTGCCTGATGCTGCTTGAGCAACTTGTTTAGCTTGGTTTTGTTTTGCTGATAGAATACAAGGGTGTTGCTCACCTCTACACACGCCTTGAGCAGTGTCTGCTTGTAGCTGTCTAATCGCTGCTGAGCCTCAATCTCGCGAATACGCTTATTGTGCTTAAGTGCTCCATTCTGAAAAATAGGCTGAGTAAGACCGGTAAAGAGGTTATATACAAGCGAGCGTGGAAAATCGGTGATGGTGGCATTGAATGAGCCCATAACACCAAAGCCTCCCTTGATTGTCAGCGCGGGATAGAGCGCAGCTTTAGCTGCATCTTGCAGGTGAAAAGCCTCCTGAACGGCATACTCCGCAGCCATCACATCGGGGCGATATTGCAGAAGGTGCATCGGAACACCAATCTCAATTGTATTATCAACATCCTCAATAGAGATGATATCCTCCAACTTTGAGCGGGTAATTGGGACATTGTGTCTTGATAGCAGCAGGTTGATGCTGTTCTCGACAATGAATATCTGAGCCTCGATGTCGGGCTTTGTGGCCTGAGCCTTGTATAGCTCAGCCTTTGTCTGCTCTATAGCTACGTCGGATATCGAAATTTGTGTTGAGAGGATTGTGGGGAGTAGAGGTTTGTCCTTCTCAAATAGAGGGATTGCCTGCTTTGCCTTCATGTTATTTTCATCCTCTTTGAGCTCTATCTGGCGGCTCAGAATTGCCTCATTGCTCGCTATAATGTCGTTTACCGTCTGCAACTTTGCATCAAGGCATATCAGGCGGTAGTATTGAGTGGCAATGTCGGCAATCAACTTGGTCTTTACAGCCTGCGCACTTGACTGCTTGGCAAGCAGATCGGCAATGCTTGCTCTTTTTGTGCTGCGGAGCTTTCCCCATAGGTCAATCTCCCAATTTGTCATTGTCAGGGATATGCCGTGCTCGTTGTATGGATTTTCACGAATGGAGCGTTTCTGCTCGTGCTGGCTGATACCTATATTAATAGATGGGGCGAAGTTCCACTTGCTCTTGACAAAGTAGCTCTCAGCCTTCTCTATCTGCAGAAGTGCAGAGTGGAGGGTGTAGTTGTTTTTAATGCCCTCGTCAATCAGTGCACGTAGATTTGCATCTTTGTAGTAGTTCTGCCATAGAGTAGAGGCTATAGATATTGTGTCGTTGTGTACAGATAGACTGTCAGGTATGCGATAGTGAGGGAATGTAACCTCGGTATATTTTGGGGAGTAGCTTGTTGCGTGACAACCTACTAACATTAGGGCTGCGAAGATGATTGTTAGATGCCTGTACATAGGGCTGTGTTTATATAGTTTCGGGTGCAAAGATAGTAAAAAAAGAAAAAGGTTACCAAAACTGGTAACCTTTTCAGTGACTCCGCCAGGATTCAAACCTGGAACCGCTTGATCCGTAGTCAAGTACTCTATTCAGTTGAGCTACGGAGCCATTTGCTGATTGCGAGTGCAAATATAGGGGCTTTTTTTTGAACCACCAAATATTTTATAAAAAAAGTGCACTTTTTTTTGAAAAAGTACACTTTTTATAGTTTTTGACCCTCTTAGAAGCAGTAAACACAAGAGAGACCGAAGTTGTACCAACGACCTGTCAGACCTCCTCCATTAACGCACAAGAGACCTAAGCCTGGAGTATAGTCAATAGCAAGCTTGATAGGCACCTTGTTGAACTTGATACCAAATTTAGCATCACCAACAACACCTGCATATAGACCTCCATTGTCGTGCAAAAGGAGCGCAGCCTGTGCACCTACACCAGCATCAAAAAACCAAGTACCAGCCTTAGGAGTCCAATCCCACTTGCCAATGTTCCATTGATAGAGAACAGTAAGGTCAATATCCAAACCGCCAGGGAAGTTGATACCAAGACGACCGTCGAGATAGTTCTCAGAAGAGAATGTGTACTCACCCTGAAGTTGTACACCGGCGTTAACGCGGGCACCAAGACCCCAACCCTGTGCAGAAACTGATGCAGCACAGAATACAAATGCTAAAGCAAGTAAAAATTTCTTCATAATTTTCAAAATTAAAGGTTAAACACTAACGCAACAAAAACTTGTTGCATCATAAATATATATCAAAGGTAGTAAGTTTAGGTGAATTTTCAAAGTATAATATGAATTTTTTTGCAAAAAATAAATGCGACATATCAAATATGCCGCATTTATTGATGGTATAGTTTTTAATCCTATTTCTCCTTAAGAGCTGCGTGAGCTGCTGCAAGGCGTGCGATAGGCACACGGAATGGAGAGCAGCTTACATAGTTCAGACCAGCGAAGTGGCAGAACTCTACAGATGAAGGCTCACCACCGTGCTCACCACAGATACCACACTTAAGGTCAAGGCGAGTAGAGCGGCCCTTAAGTACAGCCTCACGAACGAGCTGACCTACACCGTTACGATCGAGAACCTTGAATGGGTCGTTCTTGATGATGTTCTTCTCGAGATATACTGGGAGGAACTTAGCGATATCGTCACGAGAGAAACCGAGTGTCATCTGAGTAAGGTCGTTAGTACCGAATGAGAAGAACTCTGCAACCTCTGCAATCTGATTTGCAGTAACTGCTGCGCGAGGAACCTCGATCATTGTACCTACCATGTAGTCGATCTTGTCGTTACGCTCAGCGAATACCTCGTTAGCTACGCGGTCGATGATGTTCTTCTGGTAACGGAGCTCCTTGTGGTTACCTACCAGTGGAACCATGATCTCAACCTTTACAGGAGTACCTGCAGCCTTAACGTTCATTGCAGCCTCGATAATTGCGCGTGCCTGCATCTCGGTAATCTCTGGATATGTGTTACCAAGGCGGCAACCACGGTGACCGAGCATTGGGTTAACCTCGTGAAGAGCCTCAACCTTAGCTACAACCTTCTCGAATGGAATACCCATCTCCTCAGCCATCTCGCGCTGATCCTTCTCAGTGTTAGGAGCAAACTCGTGCAATGGTGGGTCGAGGAGACGAACGATCACTGGGTAACCCTTCATAACCTTGAACAGACCCTCGAAGTCACCACGCTGCATAGGAAGAAGCTTAGCAAGTGCTACGCGACGACCAGGCTCATCATCAGAGAGAATCATCTCGCGGATAGCCTTGATACGCTCACCCTCGAAGAACATATGCTCTGTACGGCAAAGACCGATACCCTCAGCACCAAATGCGAATGCCTGCTCAGCGTCACGTGGAGTATCTGCGTTTGCACGAACCTTAAGAACTGAGTACTTAGAAGCAAGCTCCATCAACTTACCGAAGTCGCCATCAAGAGTAGCCTCCTGAGTTGCTACCTGACCGAGGTAAACCTCACCGGTAGAACCGTTAAGAGAGATCCAGTCGCCCTCCTTGATTACAAGGTCACCAATCTTGATTGTGCGGCCCTTGTAGTCGATCTCGAGCTCACCTGCACCTGATACGCAGCACTTACCCATACCACGAGCAACTACAGCTGCGTGAGATGTCATACCGCCACGTGCAGTGAGGATACCTGCTGCATCGAGCATACCCTTCAAGTCCTCTGGAGAGGTCTCGATACGAACGAGGATAGCCTTCTGACCAGTCTGAGCAAATACCTTCTCAGCGTCATCAGCGAAGAATACAACCGGACCGGTAGCTGCACCTGGAGATGCTGGCAGACCCTTAACAACAACCTTTGCATTCTTGATAGCCTTCTTGTCGAATACTGGGTGGAGCAACTCGTCGAGCTTCTCAGGCTCACAACGAAGAACTGCAGTCTTCTCGTCGATCAGACCCTCACGGAGCATATCCATTGCGATCTTAACCATCGCAGCACCTGTACGCTTACCGTTACGGCACTGGAGCATCCAGAGCTTACCGTCCTGGATTGTGAACTCGATATCCTGCATATCTGTGAAGTATGTCTCGAGGTGCTTCTGGATGCCGTTAAGCTCAGCGTAAACCTCAGGCATAACCTCCTCCAATGATGGGTACTTAGAAGCACG
>JAZORI010000061.1:0-79708 GCA_045656505.1 Alistipes sp.
GTCAAAAGTGCGTAGATGGCGTGCATCGTGCAAAAAATCAGCCTCGGATAGTACTAAAACGTACAGCCATTGTCGGGCTTTTAGGGATGTGCAGCTAATGCTGCCTTTTCACCACAAAATTTGTTGTCAAAATGTGTTAGAGATGGTGCATCGCGAAAAAATCCAACTATGGATAGTACAAAACGTACAGCCATAGTTGGATTTTGAGCGATGTGCCATATATGACACATTTTCACAACAAAAGTAGCCCCGAGGGGAATCGAACCCCTATCTAAGGTTTAGGAAACCTTTGTTCTATCCGTTGAACTACAGAGCCAAGATGGACGGAGTGCAAAGGTAACAAAATTTTACATATCTTTGCACTCAAATTAGAAACTTAGATGAAATTTACGAATTTTTTGTCTCGATACAAGACTCAGACGCCTCTTTGGATTGCGGCTATTCCGTTGGTGGTACTCATTGTCAGCCTTGCGCTTACGATTAAGTGTTTTGGTGCAGATGCCATTATGGGTGGCAGTCAGATAGCGTTACTCTTTGCCTCATCAGTGGCAGCGACGCTTGCCATAGTGCTCTGTGGCTGCAAGTGGAGCACATTGGAGGATGCTATTATTGAGAATATCCGCACCTCGGCATCGGCAATTATAATTTTGTTGCTTATCGGTGCAATATCCGGCACCTGGATGCTCAGCGGAGTGGTTCCAACGCTTATCTGCTACGGCTTGGAGGTGATACATCCTAAGATTTTCTTGGGTGTGGCGTGCATTATCTGTGCATTGGTCTCGCTCATTACAGGCTCTTCGTGGACAACTATTGCCACTATTGGTGTTGCGCTGATGGGTATCGGTCAGGCGATGGGTTTTTCGGAGGGTTGGATTGCCGGTGCGATTATTTCGGGTGCATATTTCGGCGATAAGGTCTCTGCGCTATCCGACACAACTGTGCTCGCTTCGGCGGCGGCGAAAGTTCCTCTGTTTGACCATATAAAGTATATGATGATAACAACTGTTCCGTCGTTTATCATTGCGTTATGTGTCTTTTTCGGGGTCTCAATTTTCCATACTGCCGACTCGGCGACACAGATAGAGCATATCTCTCAGACACTGCATAGTACGTTCAATATATCGGCTTGGCTGCTGATAGTTCCTCTTGTTACAGCGGTGCTTATATTGAAAAAACTACCCGCGCTCATTACACTCTTTGCAGCGACTGCTGTGGCAGCTATCGCCATGCTCCTCTTTCAGCCGGATATCGTCACAGCAATCGGCGGTGAGGGTACTTTAAGTGGATTCAAGGGCATTATGACAGCTTGCGCATCAGCTACGGCTATAGATACGGGCGATGCAACGCTAAACGAGCTTGTCGCAACACGAGGCATGGGTGGAATGATGAGCACTATATGGCTGATACTCTGCGCAATGTGCTTTGGTGGAGTGATGGCAGGCAGTGGCATGCTCGCAGCACTGACACGCATGTTCATGCGCTTTGCAAAACGCACATTGAGCGTGGTTATTTCGACCATCTCAACGGGTATCTTCTGTAACCTGACAACAGCCGACCAGTACATCTCAATCATCATCACGGGTAATACATTTGGCGACCTATATCGTCGTCGCGGCCTGGAGGGGCGACTGCTTAGCCGTTCGGTAGAGGACTCGGCAACCGTAACCTCAGTGCTTATCCCGTGGAACTCGTGCGGTATGACACAATCAACAGTGCTCGGCGTGGCGACTATCACATACTTGCCATACTGCCTGTTCAATATCATAAGTCCGTTGTTATCAATATTGGTAGCTGCAACGGGTTATAAAATCGTAAAACACAAACCTACAGATGAGTAACAAACTTGTAATTTTCGACCTTGACGGCACGCTGCTCAACACAATTGGCGACCTTGCTGCATGTTGTAACCATATGCTCCGAGAGAGGGGTCTTGCAGAGCATAGCTACGATGAATATTGCCAATTTATCGGAGGTGGCGTAACACGTCTTATCACATGCGCACTGCCTGAACATCTGAGAGATGATGAATATATCGCTGCGGCACGCAAAGATTTTGTCAGCCACTACAGCAACAATATAGACAAGTTTACAGTGCCATACCAGGGCATTATCGACCTACTCAAACGCCTTACAGACAAGGGAGTTACGCTTGCTGTAGCATCTAATAAATTCCACTCGGGAACTGTACAGCTCGTGGAGAGTTTCTTCGGTGATTTTTCGTTCACTGCAATACATGGCAATCGCGAGGGATTTCCCCTCAAGCCAGACAGAGCAATCATCGACCTTATCATGGAGCAGTGCGGTGCAACAGCCGAAAATACATACATGGTCGGCGACTCTGCCGTAGATATAGAGACGGCCCATGCTGCGGGCGTACACTCTATCGGAGTCACCTGGGGATTCAGAGGTCGCGAGGAGCTGGCAGAGAGCAATGCCGAGGTCATTGCAGAGACTGCAGATGAGATATTTGACGCCATTTTTGCCCAATAAAGATTAGCAAAGCGGGGTCGGGCGTTATTTCACTCCCTTTTTTGGTCACTTCACCGAATGATTTTTGGTGGGGTGGCTATTTTTTTGTATTTTCGCGAGGATTTTACACATAGTGTAACCTAATAAAAAAGCGAACAATAACAACAAAACAAAAATACAATGAAGACCTATCTATCAAATCTATTCATTCTGCTCGGACTTCTCTCTGTAGCTGTCGGCTGCGAGGAGGAGAAGAGCACAAAACGTACTCGCGAGTACAACGTAATGGTTTTGGAGCCAACCTCGCGCAAGTTAACATCTACCTACTCTGCCACTATTCAGGGTAAGCAGGATATCGACATCCGCCCAAAGGTGCAGGGTTACATCACCGAGGTGCATGTTAAGGAGGGCTCGCTCGTAAAGCGCAATCAGACCCTCTTTACAATTGACCAGGCTCCTTATCAGGCGGCACTTCAGACCGCTATTGCAAATGTCGATGTTGCACAGGCTGCTGTAGATGCTGCAGAGCTCACAACAACAAGTAAGGAGCAGCTCTTCAAGCAGAACATCATCTCTGAGTTCGACCTGAACATGGCAAAGATGCAGCTTGCATCACAGCGCGCAACACTTGCTCAGGCGAAGGCAAATGAGATTAATGCTCGCAACAACCTCTCTTATACCCTTGTAAAATCCCCTGCTGATGGTGTTATCGGCACACTTCCATTCCGCGTGGGAACATTGGTAAGCCCATCAGACTCAACCCCAATGACCTCTGTATCGGACAACTCAGAGATGTATGTTTACTTCTCAATGTCTGAGTCACAGGTTCTCTCACTTACCCGTGAGCATGGCTCGTTGGATGCTGCGCTTAAGGCTATGCCATCTATCGAGCTTCAGCTGAGCGACGGCACAATCTATCAGGACAAGGGTCGTATTGAGGCTATCTCCGGTATTATCGACCCTACAACCGGTTCGGTAACTGTCCGCGCGAAGTTCCCTAACTATCGCCGTCTGTTGCTCTCAGGTGGTTCGGGTAATATCATCCTGCCACACAAGGCTGAGGGTTGTATCGTTATCCCACAGTCTGCGACATACGAGATTCAGGATAAGATCTACGTCTATACCGTCAAGAATGGCAAAGCTGCAAGCAAAATCATCGGCGTATTCAACATCAGCAATGGTCGCGAGTATGTTGTTGAGAGCGGTCTGGAGCGTGGTGACACCATCGTTATCGAGGGTGTAGGTCTGCTGCGCGAGGGCGATATGGTGAAGATTAAGAGCATTGTTGAAGCAGCGAAATAGTGACCGACCATGAATATCAAAACCTTTATTGATCGTCCGGTACTCTCATCGGTAATCTCCATCTTCATCGTGCTGGGTGGAATCATCGGACTTGCCGTGCTGCCGATTGAGCGTTATCCAAACATTGCACCTCCGACCATTCGTGTACAGGCGAACTATGCCGGTGCGAGTGCTGAGACTGTACAGAAGGCTGTTGTTGTACCTCTTGAGGAGGCTATCAACGGTGTAGAGAATATGACCTACATGACCTCTAGCGCCACAAACAACGGTAGTGCGAGCATCCAGGTATTCTTCAAGCAGGGTACAGACCCAGATATGGCTGCCGTCAATGTGCAGAACTGCGTATCGCGCGCTACCCGTCAGTTGCCATCTGAGGTTACTGATGTCGGTGTTACCGTGCGCAAGCGACAGTCAAATATCCTTGAGCAGATTGCCGTATATAGCCCTAACGGCACGTATGACCGTACATTTATCGCCAACTACATCAAGATTAACCTTGTACCGGCTATCTCACGTATCCCAGGCGTAGGTGATGTGGATGTGCGTGGTGCAGATTATAGTATGCGTATTTGGCTCAAGCCTGACGTTATGGCGCAGTACAAGCTCATCCCTGCCGATATCTCCAACGCCCTTGCCGAGCAGAATATCGAGGCGGCAACAGGCGCTTTGGGTGAGAACTCAAACCAGACCTTCCAGTACGCAATGCGCTACAAAGGCCGTCTGGAGACCCCTGAGCAGTTTGAGAATATCGTTATCCGCGCCCTTGCCAACGGTGAGGTGTTGCGTCTGAAGGATATTGCCGAGATTGAGCTGGGTACACAGTCATATCAGTATATCGGAGAGGTAAACGGCTCACCAGGTACATCATTCAGCGTCTATCAGACTCCTGGCTCAAATGCAACCGAGGTTATTAAGCAGATTGACGCCTACCTCGAGAAGGCAAAGGAGGACTTCCCGAAGGATTTGGAGATGGTCGTTCTCTCAAGCTCAAACGACTTCCTCTACGCCTCTATCAACAACGTGTTGCGCACACTGTTAGAGGCTATTGTGCTGGTTATTTTGGTCGTATTCGTATTCCTTAGAAACTTCCGAGCAACACTCATTCCGCTCGTTGCCACTATTGTGTCACTTGTCGGAACGTTCATGTTCCTCTTCTTCTTCGGCTTCTCAATCAACCTGCTCACACTCTTCGCACTGGTACTCTCAATCGGTGTGGTTGTGGATGACGCGATTATCGTGGTGGAGGCTGTACAGAGTAAGTTTGACGCCGGCTATAAATCTGCACATAGTGCAGCTGTAGATGCCATGCATAGCGTAACATCGGCGCTCATCACATCTACCCTCGTATTTATGGCGGTATTTATCCCTGTGTCGCTGATGGGTGGAACATCGGGTATCTTCTACACCCAGTTCGGTCTTACTATGGCTGTTGCGGTGGGTATCTCGGCTATCAATGCGCTGACACTCAGCCCTGCCCTCTGTGCCATGTTCCTCAAGCCGACAGACGAGAATGGCAATGAGATTAAGCGTTCATTCGGCAAGCGACTCTCTGACGCTATCGAGAGCAGTTTCAATGCCGTTACAAACAGATATCTCAATGGTGTAAGCTTCTTCCTCCGCCACAAAGCACTCACAGGAGTACTCGTTGTTGCCGGCATGGGTCTTTTGGTCTATTTCATGAATATCACAAAGACCGGTCTGATTCCTCGCGAGGATATCGGAACAGTGCGTATTGACGTATCGACCGCCCCAGGTAGCTCCCTCGCCCACACAAAGGAGGTGATGGATCGCATTGACCGTGACATTGTCAGCAATATCGACGAGTGCCACGCCTATCTGAATATGGCAGGTTTCGGTATGACCACAGGCGCGGGTACATCATACGGAAACTTCACACTCCGTCTTAAGCACTGGGATGAGCGCGAAGGCAAGGAGCATAGCGTATTCGATATTATGGACCGAATCAAGGACTACTCGACAAATATCAACGACGCGACACTCTTTACAACCTCTCCGGCTATGATTCCGGGTTATGGTGCCACAAATGGTTTCGAGCTCCATATTCAGGACCGTAAGGGTGGCACAATCGAGGATCTTGCCAATGTAGTAAACCTGTTCGTTGCTCATCTGAACGAGTGCCCAGAGATTGGCTCTGCACGAACATCATTTAACCCTAAGTTCCCTCAGTATCAGATTGATGTAGATGCTGTAAAGTGTAAGCGTGCCGGCACATCACCAAAGGATGTGCTCAACATCCTCAATGGCTACTACGGAGGTCGCCTCTCAACACGTTTCAACCGATTCACAAAGCTCTATCAGGTACAGGTACAGGCCGACCCTCGCTACCGCGTTGACCTTCAGACGCTCAACAACATCTTCATCCGCATCGGAGACGATATGGCGCCAATCAGCCAGTTTGTGACCCTGAAGAAGATATATGCACCAGAGAACCTCGCTCGATTCAATATGTTCCCGTCAATTGCTATCAACGGTCGTGCTGCCGACGGTTACTCATCGGGTGACGCCATTGCTGCAGTAAATGCCGTGGCTAAGGAGGTGCTGCCAATCGGTTATGGCTTCGACTTTGGTGGTATTGCTCGTGAGGAGGCTGCAAGTGGTAACAATACAGCGATTATCTTCGTCATCTGTATCACCCTTATCTACCTCATCCTCTGCGCACTGTACGAGAGCTTCTTCATTCCGTTTGCCGTTATTCTTACCGTGCCTATCGGTCTGTTCGGAAGCTTCGCCTTTGCCAATATGATGGGTCTTGAGAACAACATCTACCTACAGACAGGTCTTATCATGCTTATCGGTCTGCTCTCAAAGACAGCCATCCTGATTACCGAGTATGCTGCCGAGCGTCGCCGTCAGGGTCTATCAATCTTTGAGGCTGCATATGAGGCGAGCAAAGACCGTTTCCGTCCGATTATGATGACCGTACTGACAATGGTATTCGGTATGATTCCGTTGATGTTCTCTACAGGTGTAGGTGCCAATGGTAACAACACTCTCGGCGCCGGAGTCGTTGGTGGTATGATTGTCGGTACACTTGCACTTATTTTCCTCGTGCCTGCCCTCTTTATCGTATTCCAGACCGTGCAGGAGAGAGTCGTAAAACCTAAACAGAGAGAGTAATGAGAAGAGTTTTATATATAGTAACCTTAGCAATTTTAGCAACAAGTTGCTCGGTATATCAGAGATACTCACGCCCCGATATCTCCACAGAGAATCTCTATGGCGAGGGGGTAAATAGCAGCGACAGCACAACTATTGCCGACATCCGCTGGCAGGAGTTTTTCACAGATGTACACCTGCAAAAACTTATCGAGCAGGGTCTTGCAAACAACCCTGATATGCAGACTGCCGCCCAGAGAGTTTTGGCTGCCGAGGCGACTCTCAGAACGGCGAAACTTGCATTCCTTCCGGGATTTTCATTCAACCCGTCATTCACTGCAAGCTCCGCTGCATCAACAAGTTACACTCTACCTATCAACGCAAGTTGGGAGGTAGATATAACAGGCAAAATCCTCAATAACAAGCGTAGTGCGCAGTCGGCCTACGAGCAGAGTCACCTCTATCGTCAGAGCGTGCAGACCTCTCTTGTATCGGCCATTGCCAACAGCTACTATACGCTGCTTATGCTCGACGCTCAGCTTGAGATTTCACGCACAACAGCAGCCTCATGGAAGGAGAATGTCCGCATCATGAAGGCGATGAAGCTCGCCGGTATGACAAACGAGGCATCAGTATCACAGACCGAGGCAAATAGTTGGGAGATTGACGCATCTCTGCTCAACCTGCAGTACAATATCATCAAGGCAGAGAATGCCCTTGCACTACTCTTAGGCTCAACCCCTAAGCGTATCGAGCGCGGCTCTATCTACGATCAGAACTTCGATATTGCACTCAGCTCGGGCACCCCTGCTCAGCTGCTCACTCGCCGTCCGGATGTGCGCAGTGCCGAGAAAAAACTTGAGCAGGCATTCTATGCTACAAATATCGCTCGTGGCGCATTGATTCCATCGCTGACTATCAATGGCGCAATCGGTTTAAGCGGACAGCTCGACAATCTGCTGGCATCTGTAACAGCCTCTCTAGCTGCAACCATCTTTGACGCCGGTAGCAAGCAGGCGCGTATCAAAATCGCAAAAGCTGAGCAGGAACAGGCTCTGATTGCCTTCAAGCACACACTGCTCACAGCAGGAAATGAGGTGAATGACGCCATTGCTAAGTGCCAAACTGCACGCGACAAACACAACATCCGCAAGGAGCAGATTTCAGCCCTTGAGAGCGCTGTAAATAGCACCCGTCAGCTAATGAGCCACTCTGAGTCAACATACCTTGAGGTGCTTACTGCTCAGCAGAAACTCCTCTCGGCTCAGCTCTCTCAGATTACAGACAAGTTCGACGAGATTCAGGGTATTATCAACCTCTATCGCGCCTTGGGTGGCGGTGTAGATAGCAACGAAGATATCTCAACACTTCCAAAACGCGAGAGAAGAAGATAACATCCTACAAATAAGCATCTTAACGCTCCAACCTGATATATTCGGTATATACAATTTCTGAATGAGGGTTGGAGCTTATTATATGCTGACGTAACGCCTTTGTGCCAAAATTTATAAAACAAAATCGCCGCGGTACGCGATAGACGTTCTGCCGAAGTGTATCCACACTACGCAACTTGCAACTCACTGAGTCCTTGTCAATTACGCCATTAATCGTAACCCAGCTATCCTGCCAGCGGAAGAGCTTTACCGTATCCCTCAGCTGCACAGTATCGCGAATAATCACCGTATCCCTTATCGGCACAACAACCTCCACCTTGGTCTGAACTGCACTCTTTGCCACGCTCTCCAGACGCCGAATTTTGAGTCCCATTTGCCTCATTTTCTCGGCATCTGCAGCCCTCAAATCTTCATATTCGCCACACCGCAAGCGCAACACCTGCACCGATGCTGCCGCCTCGTCAGCCTTTGTGCGATAGAGCTCAACGCTCTCTATCAGAGTTTGATTATTTCCCTTATATCGCTGGCAATCGCCCCACAAAATTTTACCACCAACAACAATTATCGCCGTAGTTATAACGGCATAGATAAATAGATACTTTTTCATTTTTCTAAATTACATAACTATCAAAATTACAGATATTTATAACCGTGTGCAAAGGAGATGAAACGGTCGTTATACGCCCCGCTTTTTTCAGCGCATCAAGTCCCCTTCTAACCTGCTTTACACTCAATAAAGTTTGTGCCGCAAGAGTGTTTATAGATGTCACCAACTCACCCCGCTTCAGCCTCACCCCCGACTGCTCACACTCACTCCTACTTGCCAAAAATAGCAGCGTGACAAATAGCTTAAATCTCGCCGCATAACGATACTCCGCCTCGGACAGAATAGCCCTACTCAATTTTACACTTTCACCCATAGTCAAATAGAATTTGGCACAAAAATATGGTGGCCTTTATGTCAATTTATGACACAACGACTATTTATATCCTCATATAATTTGATTTGCACAATATTTTGTTTGGATATTCGTTAAATATTGCGTAACTTTGCGCGATTATATCGCTGTATTATTTCGCGAGCGTACGCGCGTAACTATTTTGAGATGAAAAGATTTACACAAAACTTAGTCGTTATACTTGCCATTGCGGCACTATTTTTCTCATGCTCAGGCCTGGGTAAGGTCACTAAGAGCGGAGACCCTGAGCTCATGTACAACACCGCTCTCAAGCTCTACAAGGCTGAGAAGTGGACTCGCGCCAGCGACATGTTCGATGCTTGCGCAGGTTACTACATCGGCTCTGAGCGAGAGGATAGCATCGCCTTCTTCTCTGCTCGCAGTAAGTACAAGAACAGAGACTATCACGAGGCATCTGCCGACTTTGACGAGTTCCGTCGCAAGTTTGGTCGTTCGGTATTCATTGAGGATGCAGAGGGTATGTTTGCAATGTGTGAGTACTACCTCTCTCCAGCTCCAAGCCGTGACCAGACACAGACTGCTAAGGCTATCGTTACGCTCAACACCTTTATCGAGCGCTACCCTAACTCTGAGCGCGTACAGGCCTTCCGTGATATTATCGAGGAGCTTACCGCACGTCTGCACGAGAAGAACTTCCTCAACGCATACTCATACTTCAAGGTGGAGCGATACAAGTCTGCCGTTGTAGCATTCAAGAATGCGCTGAAGAACTACGACAACACAACATACCGCGAGCAGATTATGTACTACATCGTGGTATCAAACTACCGCTTGGCTCACAACTCTATTCCAGAGAAGCAGGCCGACCGATATTTAGCAATGCTTGACTCTTACTACTCGTTTATTGAGGAGTATAGCGATTCGAAGCACAAGAAGGAGCTTGACCGCTACTTCAAGGAGGCTAAGGATTTTATCGACAAGAACAAGCAGAACGAGAACAATTTGAAATAGAGAAGATAATAATATAAAATTCAAAACCGTATCACAATGGAGATTAAGAAGAACATTCCCAACAACACGGTAACCCGTAAGCTCGCAGACTTTGACCCTGAGACAGGCAACGTCTATAAGAGCATCAACATCATCGCTCGTCGCGCAAACCACATTGCAGCTGAGCTGAAGCAGGAGCTCAACAAGAAGCTTGCTGACTTCGCTACCTCTGCATCTACTGCCGACACTATGGAGGAGACCTTCGAGAACCGTGAGCAGATTGAGATCTCTCGCTACTACGAGCGTCTTCCAAAGCCTGCAATCATTGCAACTGAGGAGTTCCTCGATGGCGAGCTCTACTATCGCGATTCAGAGAAGTAGTATGTTACAGGGCAAACACATACTTTTAGGAGTTACGGGCAGCATAGCAGCTTATAAAGCGGCTGTGCTGTGTCGTCTGTTGCGCACAGCTGGTGCCGAGGTTCAGGTCGTTATGACCGCTACAGCTAAGCAGTTCATCACCCCGCTTACAATGGCCACACTCTCAAAGAACCCTATTCTTGTAGAGTTCTTCAACCCTGAGAATGGAGAGTGGAACTCGCATATAAGCCTTGGAGAGTGGGCAGACTGCTATGTCATCGCACCGGCAACAGCCAACACCATTGCAAAGATGGCTACGGGCGTTGCTGACAATCTGTTGCTGACAACATATCTCTCTGCTCGTTGCAAGACCATTGTCGCACCGGCAATGGACTGCGATATGTTTGCCCACATCACAACTCAGACAAACCTCACCACACTCCGTAACCACGGAGTTGTCATTGCCGACTCGCCTGCAGGAGAGCTTGCCAGCGGACTTACTGGCAAGGGCCGTATGGCAGAGCCTGAGCAGATTGTTGCTCTTATAGAGCAGACCCTCTCTGACGAAAAAAAAAAGAGCCTGCAAGGTAAGCACTTCGTTGTAACAGCGGGTGCCACTATCGAGGCTATCGACCCCGTCAGATATATCACAAACCACTCTACCGGCAAGATGGGTTACGCCATTGCAGCATCTCTTGCACGTCGTGGCGCTGCAGTAACTCTTGTCACTGGTCGCACTACTCTACCTACACCTGAGGGTGTGAAGCGAGTAGATATTCTCTCCGCAGCACAGATGTATGACGCCACTACCGAGGCCTTCGCTTCGGCAGATGGTGCTATTATGTGTGCCGCTGTGGCAGACTACACCCCTGCAACCGTTGCCGAGCACAAAATCAAGAAGTCGGATGACGATATGTCTATTCCGCTTGTCCGCACAAAGGATATCGCAGCGGCACTTGGTGCTACAAAAGGCAACAGACTGCTTGTAGGCTTTGCCCTTGAGAGCGATGCCGGTGTAGAGAGCGCGCAGGGCAAGTTGGCTCGAAAGAATCTCGACTTTATCGTCCTCAACTCACTCACTGACAAAGGCGCAGGGTTTGGAGTGGATACAAACAAAGTTACTTTTATCGACCACATCGGCTCGACCACTCTGCCACTGATGAGCAAGGCTGATGTTGCCGAGAAGATTGTTGACAAAATAGAAGAGCACTATGCTACGCACGCTTAGCGTTGAGAACTACGCACTTATCGACCACCTTGAGGTTGAGTTCGACTCACATCTCAACATTATCACCGGTCAGACCGGCGCCGGAAAGAGTATCCTTCTCGGAGCGCTCTCTCTGCTTCTTGGTGCCAGAAACGAGGGTGCGGCAATCAAAGACAACTCGCGCAACTGCGTCGTAGAGGCTCTTTTTGACATTGATGGTCTCAATCTTGAGCAGCTCTTCGAGCAGTTAGATTTAGACTACGAGCCTCAAATCACTATTCGCCGCATAATCACCCCTGCAGGTAAGAGCCGTGCTTTTGTCGGTGATATGCCCGTTCAGTTATCTGTACTCAAGACACTGGGCGAATACCTTATAGATATACACTCACAGCACAGCAACCTCATCCTCGCATCAGAGAGTTTTCGACTTGATGCGCTCGATACCATTGCCGGCTGTACCGAGCAGCGCAAGCAGTACAATGAGGCATACGCAGCACTGATGCAGGCACAGAGTGCACTTGCTGAGGCTCAAAAAAATATCGCTACAGCACGCAAGGAGGAGGAGTGGCTCAGATATCAAGTAGATGAGCTACGCAGTGCGGCCATCAAGCCAAATGAGGAGGCTGAGTTGGAGGCTAAGATTGCGACTCTTGCCAATGCAGAGTCTATAACCGAGGCGTATGGTACACTGCATCAGTCACTTACAGACGAGCAGACAGGTGTCGTCATGCAGCTTATTCAGCGAGCAAAGGCTCTTAAGGCGGTATCTGAGCACTATGCAGAGGCTCAGCAAGCTGCCGAGCGTCTGAACTCAGTAATTATTGAGCTGCAAGACCTGGATAGCAGTGCCGAGCTTGTCATTGAGAAGATTGAGTCCGACCCTGAACTGCTTGACAAGTACAACAACCGTCTAGAGTTGCTCTACAATCTACGTCGCAAACACCGTGCAGAGAGCATTGACGAGCTGATTGAGATATACAACAACTACGCACGTCAGTTAGCAAGCATTGATGCTGCTGATGAAAATATCGCCGAGCTGCAGAGTGCCGTAGAGGCCGCTGCTGCAAAGGCATCCGAGTTAGCAACCTCTATATACGACGCACACAAAGCCGCAGCACCTGCCTTTGAGAGTGCCGTGGAGAGCATACTGCACAAGGTTGGCATGGAGAGTGCCAAATTCAAAATCGGCTTTGAGAGCATACCTCTCAGCGCATGTGGCACAGAGAAGATTGATTTCCTCTTCACTGCAAATGAGGGTCTTACACCGCGCGCTGTTGAGAAGATAGCATCAGGCGGTGAGATGTCGCGCGTAATGCTCGCCCTCAAAGGTATCATCTCTCGCTCACTCGCCCTGCCGACAATTATCTTCGACGAGATTGACACCGGCGTATCTGGTAGCGTTGCAAATGCCGTAGGCGAGGTTATAGCTGAGCTATCAGCCACTATGCAGGTCATTGATATCACCCACCTGCCACAGATCGCCTCTAAGGGTGACCGTCACTACCTTGTCTATAAGAGTGACAGCACTACAAATATGCGTCAGCTCACTGACAGTGAGCGTATTACAGAGATTGCAAAGATGCTCTCTGGCGAAAACATCACAGATGCCGCAATCAAGCAGGCACAAATTCTGTTGGGTAAGTAATGAGGTGGGCTCTCTACATACTTACGTTTGCACTACTCTCTTGTACATCCGTTGAGAAGTCTGACAAAGAGCTTCTCACACCTCTATACACCCCCAAGTATGCCAAGTCATTCTCTATCGGACTCGACTCGCTTAATCGCAAGGTGTTAACCGTCACCAATCCATATCAGAGCGATGCAGAGTTTGAGCAGCGCGTATATCTACTCGAAAATGGCACAAGCGCCCCAAAAGGTGTGCAATCCGTAGCCGTTCCTGCGATGAAGTTCTCTGTTCTATCATCCAGCCACGTGGCTATGCTTGACGCCATAGGTGCAGCAGATAGAGTTGTTGGCGTGTCGGGCGTACGTTTTCTGACAAATGACGCCGTTCGTGCGCGTGCCGTTGAGATTGGCTACGACTCGGCGCTTAACTTTGAGAGAATCAAGGCATCGGGAACAGATGTTGCCCTGCTCTATGGTCTATATGGCGAGCAGAGTGCAATGACTACAAAACTCACCGAGCTTGGCATACCTTATATATATATAGGCGACTACATCGAGTCCTCACCGCTTGGAAAGGCCGAGTGGGTGGTGGCTATTGCTGCGCTATGTGGTGAGCAAGAGCGTGGAGAGGCGTTCTTCTCAGCCCTTGAGGAGCGCTACAACATCCTGAAGCAGAGTGCAACAAGCTACACATTCCGCCCGAAGGTTATGCTCAACACCCCATACAACGACAGTTGGTTTATGCCTTCAGTCCGCAGTTATGCTGTGCAGCTGATAGCAGATGCGGGCGGAGAGTATATATACCCGCAGAACACCTCTGCCGAGTCAAAACCAATCTCGCTTGAGCAGGCTCTTATCCTTGCAGCCACTGCCGACGTATGGATAAATGTCGGACAGGTGGCAACACTCGACCAACTAAAGAGGGAGAATCCGAAGTTCTCAGCAGTACCGGCTGTAGTTAATCACCGCGTATATAACAACACAAAGCGCACAACAGAGAGTGGTGGCAGCGACTTTTGGGAGGGTGGCAGTGTAAATGCCGACATAGTCCTGGCCGATATGATTAAGCTACTGCACCACAACGCGCCAACAGATTCATTGTACTACTACAAACGCCTTGAGTAATGAGAAACCGAACAACAATACTCTTCCTACTGCTCTCGCTGCTTGTAGTGGTGCTCTTCGTCTGCGACATTGTCATCGGTAGCGTCAATCTACCGCTCAAAGATGTATTGGGTGTGCTTACCGGCTCAACTACAGATCCAACCATCCGTAGCATTGTCATAGATATCCGCCTCCTTAAGGCACTTGTTGCCCTGCTTGCCGGCATATCTCTATCACTCTCAGGGCTACAGATGCAGACTATGTTTGCCAACCCGCTTGCCGGCCCTTATGTCCTCGGAGTAAGTTCCGGAGCGAGCTTTGGTGTTGCGCTATTTCTGCTCGGTGCACCCCTGTTGGGCCTTACAAATATATCCGCAATATCTGTAATAGGCACTGCCGGTGCCGCATGGATTGGTGCCGCAGCGGTCCTCACGCTAATCATTGCGCTATCCCGAAAGATTAAGGATATTATGGTCATCCTCATCTTGGGTATGATGCTCTCATCCGCCCTTGGTGCAGTAGTCGAGATTCTGCAATTTTTCAGCAACGAGATGGCACTAAAGTCATTTGTTGTCTGGACAATGGGCAGCCTGGGAGATGTCTCAGCAGGCCAACTACCATTTATTCTTGCAGCCATTACCGTTGGAGTACTTACTGCCATAGTGACCATTAAGCCGCTCAACATACTACTCTTGGGCGAGAGCTACGCACAAACCGCTGGTATAAATCTCAAACGAGTATATCGTCTTGTGTTCCTATCGACAACGCTCCTTGCAGGAACTATCACTGCCTTCTGTGGCCCGATAGGCTTTGTCGGCCTTGCTGTTCCGCACCTTGCACGAATGTTATTCCGCTCTGCAGACCACCGCATACTCATTCCGGCGTCGGCTGCAATAGGTGCCGCAATGTTACTTGCAGGCGATATCCTCTCTAAAGTTATGTTACTGCCTATCAATACAATAACCGCACTGATGGGCATCCCAGTTGTAGTATATATCGTAACCCGCAACCGTCAATTGATGCAATGATACGCCTCGACAAAATAACCGTAGCCTTTGGTAACAGAACTCTGCTTCAGAGTGCCGACTGCACCTTTAAGCAGGGCACTTTGACAGCACTTGTGGGTCGCAATGGTGCTGGTAAGAGCTCTCTGTTGCGTATCCTTGCAGCGATAGACTCTCCCAAGCAGGGTTCGATTTTGGTCAACAACACAGCCCTGCACCAAATGCCCATTGAGGAGCGCGCAAAGGTTATATCCTTTGTAAGCACCCAGCGCATTAGGGTTGCCAACCTACTCTGCCGAGATGTTGTTGCAACAGGTCGTGCGCCGTACACCAACTGGATTGGCAGAATGAAAGAGCAGGACTCTCATATTGTTACCCAAGCGCTATCTGCTGTCGGCATGACCAGCTTCGACACAAGAGCTATAGACACCCTCTCTGACGGAGAGTGTCAGCGTGTAATGATTGCTCGTGCTCTTGCTCAGCAGACACCGATAATTCTACTCGACGAGCCGACTGCTTTCCTTGACATCCCTACCCGATTTGAGATTTGTCGCCTACTGGCCGACCTGGCGCACAATCAGGGCAAGACCATCATCTTCTCCACCCACGATATTGATGCTGCGCTTGCCGTTTGTGACAATGTTGCGATTTTGGAAAATAGTGCGATATCGACATATTCTGCCGCCGATGCACAAGCTGTATTAAAGAGACTTTTTGCACTCTAACTACTACTGTTTCAGCTCTTTTTTACACTTTTTTCACATTTTTCCACCATTTCACTTGTCATTTCCCTTTTTTTTAATACCTTTGCACCACTAATTGCCGCGGAGTGAACTTCGCCATTAGGGTAAGGCCGATTCGTCTATCGGTTAGGACGCAAGATTTTCATTCTTGAAAGACGAGTTCGACTCTCGTATCGGCTACAAACGAGGGGTGCCAATTATGGTGCGCGACATGGTTCCAAGGGGGCTTGGGCGTATAAAGAGGTACTCTTACGGGAGGGTAACAAACCACAGGAGCGGGAGCAATCCTATCCGAAACCACCTACGGGTGCGACAAAAGGCAGCTCACAGGCCTTTAACTGCGAGGGAGGGGGCAATAGGGAACCGACCAACGGGAAGACCTATAAAAACAAGGTAATAATTAATAAAAACTGATATAATTTAATAATTATGGCAAATCACAAATCATCAAAGAAGAGAATTCGCCAGACCGCTACAAAGCGTGCTCACAACCGTCTCTATCACAAGACTGCTCGTAACGCTGTAAAGGCTTTGCGTCACACTACTGAGAAGGCTGCTGCTGAGGCACTGCTTCCAAAGGTAACTGCTATGCTCGATAAGTTGGCTAAGCACAACATTATCCACAAGAACAAGGCAGGCAACCTTAAAGGCGCAATTCAGTTGCACGTAAACGCTCTTTAATTAGAACGGAAGTGCAAAAGAGATAGGGAATACTTGGTCAAGTATTCCCTATCTCTTTTTGTTTTGTTGTGAAAAGTAGGCATCTTCGGCACATCCCTAAAAAATTAGTGGCGGCTGTACGTTTTGTACTATCCACCACTAATTTTTTCATGATGCACCACAGCTACCCACTTTTAACAACAAAATGGCGTCTGGAAAGATTGCCTCATTTGTCGTCAAAAGTGCTTAATTAAAGTGACGTAATTTTAGCGTCAGAACACTGCGATTAAGCCGAACGCAATCAAACTTGTTTGTATATGTTAGCGGAGATAGATGCCCCGTTATCACGCTAAAATTCTCTTTTTAAGGCCCCTCTCCGCCGCAAGCTCCTCAAGCATAGCATGCGCTGCATCGTAGTCATTCGGAATCTGTCCGTCGAGAATTGCGTTTTTGATAATCTCCTTTATCTCGCCAAGAAGGCTACAAGGTGGAACATCGTACTCACGCATAATAATATCTCCTGTAATCGGTGGTTGGAAGTTGCGGATACGGTCACGCTCCTCAAGATCCTTCATCTTCTCTCTAACAAGCGCGAAGTTCTCCAAGAACTTTTTGACCTTCTGCTCAATTCCCGAGGTGATATCGGCCTCACAGAGAGTCATCAACTTCTCGACATCATCACCCGCCTCAAAGAGCAGACGGCGCACTGCCGAATCGGTCACAATTTCCTCTGCAAGAATTATCGGACGCAGGTGCAAAAATACCAACTTCTGCACAAAGCGCATAGGCTCTCCAAGAGGCAGACCCAAACGGCGAAATATCGGCTGCACCATCTTCGAGCCGACAACCTCATGACCATGGAACGACCACCCTATCTTCGCATCGTAGCTCTTACACTGCGGCTTAGCAATATCGTGCAAAACTGCCGCCCAACGAAGGTAGAGATCATCACTCTTACGTGCTACATTATCGAGCACCTTGAGCGTATGTTTGAAGTTATCTTTATGTGCATGATTACCCCTCTTCTCTACGCCACAAAGGTTGTGCAATTCAGGGAAAATCAACTCCAACAGACCTGTCAACTCCAGCAATTCAAAGCCTATAGAAGGCACGGGCGAAGCGACTATCTTATTGAGTTCCACGATGATACGCTCCTTTGACACAATCTTTATACGCTCTCTGTTTCGCTTGATAGCTTCAAAGGTCTCATCCTCCAAATCAAAGCCCAACTGCGCAGCAAAACGTATTCCGCGCATCATTCTAAGTGGATCGTCCGAGAATGTTATATCCGGGTCACAAGGCGTGCGGATGATACAATCCTCCAGGTCATACATGCCGTCAAAAGGATCGACCAACTCACCAAATGTATCACCATTGAGCGACCACGCCATAGCGTTAATCGTAAAGTCTCTGCGGCGCTGATCGTCCTCGATAGTTCCATCCTCGACATGCGGCTTGCGAGAGTCGGGAGTATATGACTCCTTACGCGCCCCGACAAACTCTATCTCCAACCCTCCATGCTGGAGCATAGCCGTTCCGAAACGCTTGAATACCACCACATTAGTCTTCAGTTCAGTAGCAAGCGCCTCGGCAATCTCGATGCCACTTCCCACAACCACAACATCTATATCCGAACACTTACGACGCAAGTAGTAGTCACGCACATAACCTCCGATAACAAAGGCCTGCACACCCCTACTATCCACAAGGCGTGATATCTTTTTGAATATTGGTAACGAGAGTGGATTACTCATCTTTCAGGCAACGGCGATAAAGTTGAACTGTATTCTCCAAACCGAAGTAGAGCGCATCGCTAATCAGCGCATGGCCAATAGAGACCTCATCGCACCACGGAATACGCTCGGCAAAATATTGCAGATTCTCAAGCGATAAGTCATGACCCGCATTAAGACCCAAACCACACTCGCGAGCAGCCTCGGCAGCGGTAACATATGGTGCAATGGCAGCCTCTCTATCTGCTGCATAGTCACGAGCATACGCCTCTGTATATAGCTCCACGCGGTCTGCACCGCACTCTTTAGCTCCGCGAACCATCTCCACATCCGGATCTACAAAGATTGAGACGCGAATACCGTACTGGTGAAACTTATAGCACATCTGCTGCAGGAACTCCCTATTTTTAATAGTATCCCAGCCGGCATTTGAGGTGATTGCATCCGGTGCATCCGGAACAAGTGTAACCTGAGCAGGCACAACCTCGCAGACCAAATCCACAAACGAATCTATCGGATTACCCTCAATATTGAGTTCCGTTGTAACAACCCCCTTAAGGTCGCGCACATCGCTATAACGAATATGACGCGCATCAGGTCGCGGATGAACCGTAATACCCTGACCGCCAAAGCGCTCAATTGACAGAGCAGCCTTCACAACATTGGGCATATCACCGCCGCGAGAGTTGCGAATAACGGCAATCTTGTTTATATTTACACTCAGTTTTGTCATAACAGCTAAAAAATAGTTATCTTTGCCCACAAAGTTAAACATTTTCTTCAAGAGTTGGAATGAAAATCATACTTTTTTCACGCCCACTGACAGAGGCGCATAGAGATAAGATAGTTCAGATTTTTGCAGCCATAGCACGCTACGGCTTTGATTTCGCAGTAAATGAGGAGGCTGCTCCATGTATCGAGCAGTTCACAGAGCGTATAATTACGCCCGAACAGCGTTATGGTCAGAGCATAGGCGAGGTTGCCGGCAAGGCAATTATGGTCTGCTACGGCGGCGATGGAACCCTTTTGGAGGGTATCCACCGTCTTAATGGCAATGACATAGCTGTCGTGGGTATAAACTCCGGCCGACTCGGTTTTTTGGCATTGGCGCAGAGCACCGAAATTGATGCCGTTTTCGAGCAAATCGCAAGCGATTCTCTGCTTATCGAGCAGCGCGCAATGCTTGCTGTCAGCGGTCTTCTGGAGGACAAAGAGCAGAGCGTTTATGCGCTCAACGAGGTGGCTATACAGAGGCTCGGAGCAACGATGATTTCGGTCGATGTTTTGATAGACTCACTACCAACTCTGACCTGCAATGGAGATGGCATAATCATCTCAACACCAACAGGTTCGACCGCCTACTCACTCAGTGCCGGAGGTCCTATTGTAGCCCCTGCGTGTCGCTGTCTGATACTCACTCCGCTATCCCCGCACAACCTCACTCTCAGACCCGTTGTCGCACCCGATAGTAGCACCATATCCCTCGCCATTCACACCCGTAGCAACGAGGCCTCAATATCGGTTGACAACCGCACTTTTGCTGTCGCTGATGGTGAGAAAATCGAGGTCAAAATTTCAAAAAGATTTATATCTCTCGCCGTTCCACACAATATTTCATTCTACGATACGTTACGAAATAAGTTGATGTGGGGTGTGGATAATCGTTAAAAAAGTGCGATTATCCGCATAAAATACGATTTATTCAGAAAAAAGAGTTATATTTGCGAGTTATATGGGCAATACAAAGCAAGTACCTACTCATGTTGCCATTATTATGGATGGCAATGGCCGCTGGGCAAAGGCTCAGGGAAAGGAGCGTTATGAGGGTCATATAGAGGGCGTTGACTCTGTCCGTGAGGCAATTAAGGCTGCACGCAGAGCCGGTGTTCGCTATCTTACACTCTACGCTTTTTCGACTGAGAACTGGGGTCGTCCGGCAGAGGAGGTGGATGCTCTGATGGAGCTATTTTGTAAGAGCGTTATTGCGGAGACACCTGAGTTAAAGGCTCAAGGTGTGCGTGTAGTGATTATTGGCCGTCGTGATCGCTTCTCTGAGAGGGTTTGTAACCATCTTGAGCAGATCGAGCAGGCTACAGCCGAGGGTGATAAGCTCACCTTCGTTCTGGCATTTGACTACTCTTCGCGTGACGAGATTACAACAGCCGTAAAGAGTATCGCCCGTAGGGTTGCAGCAGGAGAGCTTAGCGTAGAGGATATTTGCGAACAGACCGTATCTCAAAGCCTCTATACTGCCGCTATTCCTGACCCGGACTTTATCATCCGCACAAGTGGCGAGTGCCGACTGAGCAACTTTTTGCTCTGGCAGGCAAGCTATGCGGAGATGTACTTCCCGGAGGTTATGTGGCCCGATTTTAAGCAGAATGAGTTCGACAAAGCCTTAGAGGTATATGCCGGTCGCGAACGCAGATACGGCAAACTATAGGGCAAAAAGCATATTTTTTGATGAAGAATATTGTTAAATATCTGATTTTCACAGTACTGCTCCTCTCCACTATCACAGTGGCGGCGCAGCCAAAGAACAAGGAGCGCGATGAGCGCAAGGAGGCACGTACAGAGTTACGCGAGTCATTACGCAAGACCAAGTCTGCTACTGCAGCTAACAAAGGGCCGATAGAGATCTTTGAGAACCCCGATGATAACTTCGAAGCTCCTCAGAATGCTCCGTACCTGGATAGCAAGCAGCCTAAGCTCTACCACATTCGCAAGGTCAACATCCACGGTGTGAAGTACCTCAACCACGACATTCTCCGCTCTGCATCAGGTTTGGTGCCGGGTGATTCTGTCTATCTGCCGGGTCCATTCATCCAAAATGCAGCAAATCGCCTCTGGATGCAGCGCTACTTCGAGGATATTCAGATTGGTGCGACTATCGAGGGTGATAGCCTTGATCTGGAGGTTATGCTCAAGGAGCGTCCACGCGTAATGAACTGGAAGGTTGGTGGCGTACCTAAGAGCAAGAGTGCCGACCTTATTGAAGAGCTTAAACTCAAGCGCGGTCACGAGCTGTCAGACTACGTTATTGACAAGAATATCAAGCTCATCAAGAAGCACTACTCAGATAAGGGCTTCCGTAACTGCGAGGTTACAGCATCTATTGAGCCGGACTCTGTCATCAAGCAGGGTGTAAACGTAACTTTTGACGTTGTCAAGAATGAGCGCGTACGCATCGGAGAGATTACCTTTGAGGGCAACAACAATATTGAGGCTAAGCGTCTTGAGCGCGCCTTTAAGAAGACCCACAAGGTTAGCTACAAGTTCTGGCAGCAGACAAAGTTGATGGAGAAGGACTATGATGAGGACAAGGAGCTTTTGATTGACTTCTACAACTCAAAGGGTTACCGTAACGCACATATCATCTCCGACTCTGTATATCAGATTAACGAGAAGCGACTTGGCATCCACATCGCTGTAAATGAGGGAAATAAGTACTATATCCGCAACGTCTCTTGGGTTGGTAACTCTCGCTACGAGACAGACCATTTGCAGAAGATGCTCGCTGTAAAGGCCGGTGATGTATATGATAAGAAGTCAATCCACAAGCGTCTGGGTATCGGTAAGGAGATGAATCCTGACGATATGTCAATCTCGAGCCTCTACCAGAACGAGGGTTACCTCGTATCTCAGGTTGAGCCTGCAGAGATTATCGTTGGCCCAGACTCTCTCGACCTTGAGATTCGCATCTTTGAGGGTAAGCAGTTCACAATCAACAACGTAGGTATTTCAGGTAACATGCGCGTAGATGACGAGGTTATCCGCCGTGAGCTCTATACCCGTCCAGGTGAGTTGTACAACCGTTCACTGCTTATGCAGACCATTCGTACCCTCGCAGGTATGCAGCACTTCAACGAGGAGGCGATTATGCCAGACATCAAGCTCGTTCAGGGTGCTACAGACTTGGTTGATATCAACTGGCCACTTGAGGAGAAGGCATCAGACCAGTTCAACGTCGCAGCCGGTTGGGGTTCAGGAACATTTGTAGGTTCTGTAGGTATCACCCTGAACAACCTCTCAATGCGCAACTTCTTCAAGAAGGGAGCATGGCGTCCATACCCTATGGGTCAGAACCAGCGCCTGTCAATCTCTGGTCAGACAAACGGTACATACTATAAGGCTCTGTCACTGAGCTTCTCTGAGCCGTGGTTGGGTGGCAAAAAGCCAAACTCGCTCACTGTTTCCGGTCACCTCTCTGAGTCAAATGATGCCTACTACCCTTGGCAGACCCCTAATACCTACTTCCGCTCTTATGGTGCTGCTGTAGGTCTGGGTAAGCGACTCTCTTGGCCTGACCCTTACTTCCAGTTCTATGCAGAGTTGTCATACCTCCGCTATGGTCTGAAGGGCTACACCTCATTTGTTATGGAGAACGGTGTGGCAAACACATTGGCTGCAAAGTTCGTCTTTGCACGTAACTCTACCGACCAGCCAATCTACCCTCGCCGTGGTTCTGATATCTCACTCTCACTGCAAATTACACCTCCATTCTCATCAATGGATGGCAAGGATTATACCGATCCAAACCTCTCTGAGCAGGATCGTTGGCGTTGGATTGAGTTCCACAAGTGGCAGTTCAAGGCGGCATGGTTCCAGCCTCTGACACCTAACAACAACCTCGTGCTCATGGCAAAGGCTGAGATGGGTTACCTGGGTCACTACAACCCTAATAAGGTCTCTCCATTCGAGCGTTTCCAGGTCGGTGGTGACGGTATGACAGGTTATAGCATCTATGGTGTGGATATCATCTCTCTGCGTGGTTATGAGGATGGTGAGCTCGACCCACTCAACACTCGCTACTCTGTAGGTTATAACAAATATACCGTTGAGCTTCGTTACCCAATCATCCTCAAGCCTTCATCACAGATCTATGTGCTCGGCTTCCTCGAGGGTGGTAGCGGTTTTGCATCATGGAAGGACTTTTCACCATTTAAGATTAAGCGTTCTGCCGGTGTCGGTGTACGCCTCTATCTGCCTATCGTAGGTATGCTGGGTATCGACTGGGGTTGGGGATTCGACCCTGCAGTTGGTCAGTCAGAGCGTAGTGGTAGCCAGTTCCACTTCGTTATCGGTCAGAACTTCTAATGGCAATATTTTTGAACTATAGTGCGTTATAAATAAAAGATTAAATGCAGCTATTATGAAACGACTTATTATTGCCCTTGCAGCCGTAATTATCAGCATTGGTGCAGTCTCTGCACAGAAGTATATCGTGGTTGACAGCGAGAAGATTTTTCGCTCTATTGCCGACTACAATACAGCGATGACAACCCTTGACAATCTCGCTAAGGATTATCAGGCAAAGGTTGATGCAGCATATGCCGAGGTAGAGAGCCTCTATAACAGCTATATGGCTCAAAAGCAGAACCTCTCTCAGAGTAGCCGCAATAGCAAGGAGCAGGAGATTCTTGCTAAGGAGAAGGCCGTTGCTCAGTACCAGGAGTCTGTATTTGGCAACGAGGGTGTGATGATGAAAAAGCGCATCGAGCTTATACAGCCAATCCAAAGACGCGTCTTTGGTGCCATTGAGCAGTATGCTAAGGCGGGCGGCTATGACTTGGTGCTCGACAAGGCATCCAATGCATCTATGCTCTACCACTCTGATTCAGTAAACCACACAGATAAAATTATCGAATTACTTAAATAATAATTAACTATGAAAAACATTCTTAAACTAACCCTTGTTGTGGCAGCAGTTCTCTGCTCAACAAACGTTTTTGCACAGAAGCTTGCTCGTGTAAACTCTCAGGAGATTTTCGCAGTTATGCCTGAGGTTAAGGAGATGGAGCAGCAGCTCGACGCATTTGCAAAGGAGCTCCAGGAGCAGCTCGAGATTATGCAGGTCGATATCAACAACTTCTATATGGAGTATGAGAAGACTCAGGCAACTATGAACCCTACAGTAAAGCAGATGAAGCAGGCTGAGCTTAATGATAAGCAGCAGCGTTATGCACAGAGCCAGCAGATTGCTCAGCAGGACTTTACTAAGAAACAGCAGGAGTTGCAGGCACCAATCCAGGATAAGCTCAACGCAGCTATCGCAAAGGTTGCTAAGGCAGCAGGCTACACTGCAGTATTTGACTCGATGCTTTTTGTATATTACGACGAGGCTCAGGTTGTAAATATCGATGCAGCTGTAAAGAAGGAGCTCGGCATCGTTGCTCAGTAGTCAATCTGAAAGATTACGACAAAATCCGTTTAACATGCACTGTTAAACGGATTTTTTTGTTTTGTGTTTAGCTTTTGGCCTTTGGCTATTAGCCTTATAGAGGTATCCGCTAAAGCGGATGTTTGTTTATTTTAACTATCTACGCTCCGATACATCTATGCACTGTTTTATCGTCAGAGCATAGTAGCTGTGGCATATCGCGAAATAGCCACGGGTGGGCTGTACTAAGTGTACTGCTCATTCGTGGATATGAGGGATGTGTTGCAGATGCTATGCTATCACGATAAAACCATTTGTTGTCAAAATGTGTTAGAGATGGTGCATCGTGCAAAAATTAAGTCGCGGATAGTACCAAAACGTACAGCCGCGACTAAATTTTAAGGGATGTGCCATATATGACACGTTTTCACGACAAATGCCTGAAAAAATATTGCTTCTGTTTGCGCTTATCCTGCTGCGACCTCGCCACAAAAACCTTCTGCCCTGTATATGGATTCTCGCCGGTGTAGAACATGACAGAGGAGAGGGTCATAGGGGTTGGGGTTAAGTCCTGTACCTGCTCAAGGGTAAAGTTCAGTTTGCCGAGCACTTTGCGCGAAAGGGCTTGCATATCTGACTCACGGCAACCTGGGTGTGAGGAGATAAAGTACGGAATGAGCTGGTAGCGCAGATTATTCTCACGGCAGATGCGGTTAAAGTCACGATTAAGCTGCTCGAAGAGGGTAAATGACGGCTTACGCATAAGGTTCAAAACGCCATCTTCGGTATGCTCTGGAGCGACCTTCAATCTGCCTGAAGTGTGGTGAAGCACCACCTCCTTCAGATAGGCATTATCCTCAAAGAGGTCATAACGGATACCACTGCCAATATAGGCGTGCTTAACGCCCTTAACTGCACGCACCTTGCGATAGAGATCGATAAGTGGGCGGTGGTCACGATTGAGATTTGGGCAAGGTTTCGGATGTAGGCACGACGGACGACGGCACTTTGCACATATCTTAGTATCCTTACCTCCAAGGCGATACATATTTGCCGACGGGCCGCCTACATCTGTAATAGTTCCGCGGAAATCGGGCATAGCAACGACCTTCTCGACCTCTCGCATAATAGATGCCTCACTGCGAGAAGAGATAAACTTGCCCTGATGTGCCGAGATTGTACAGAACGAGCAACCTCCGAAACAGCCTCGATGGATATTTATCGAGTGGCGAATCATAGACCACGCCGGAATCTCGCCACGATTGTTATACTTCGGATGCGGAGCACGCATATATGGAAGGTCGAAGGCATAGTCAATCTGCTCTGTTGTAAGTGCAGCATTCATCGGATTGATAACCACATACTTATCACCAGTCTGCTCAACAAGCACCTTCTCGGCAGCGAGCAGATTACTCTCGGTCTCAACCGTTACGAAATTCTCACCAAAGGCTCGCTTATCGGCTTTGCAACGCTCAAAGGAGTTCAGGAATATGGTCTTCTCCTTATCGAGCTTATCGACATAGTGCTTATCTGCCACAAAAGCGACCTGGCGAATCGCGCGTATTCGCTTAGCGTTAAAGCCATTACGCATAGTCTGTGCCACCTGACGAATAACTTGCTCACCCATACCATAGAGCAGAAAGTCTGCACCGCTATCGATAAGAATTGATGGCATGAGGCAGTTTTTCCAATAGTCATAGTGTGTCACACGACGCAGTGACGCCTCGATACCGCCAATAAGAACAGGCACCGCGGGGAATAACTCTTTAAGGATTTTTGTATATGTCGTAACTGCATAGTCGGGGCGGAAGCCTGCTGCACCACCCGCCGTATAGGCATCGTTGCTACGCAAACGGATATTTGCCGTGTAGTGGTTGACCATCGAGTCCATAGCTCCCGCGCTGACACAAAAGCAGATGCGTGGCGTGCCGAACTTCTTGAAATCTCGCAAGTCATCCTTCCAGTTGGGCTGCGGAACGACAGCTACGCGATACCCTTCAGCCTCAAAGAGTCGTGAGACAACGGCAGCACCAAACGACGGATGGTCTATATAGGCATCACCCGTAAAGAGTACTATATCTACATAGTCCCACCCCAAAGCCTTCATCTCCTTGACTGTCGTCGGTAGAAATCCCATACTACTCGTTATAAAGGTTTGCAGATTTTACATAGTTGTCCCAGCGGTCGATAACTGCCTGGAAATCGGCCGGAGTCTTAGACTCAAAAATCATCTCCTCGCCCGTTGTCGGATGCACAAAGCCGAGCATACGTGCATGCAGGGCGTGGCGTGGCATAGTATCGAAGCAGTTCTCGATAAACTGCTTGTACTTTGAGAAGGTTGTTCCCTTGAGAATCTTGTCACCGCCATATCGCTCATCATTAAAGAGCGGGTGGCCCATATACTGCATATGTACACGAATCTGATGTGTACGACCCGTCTCCAATCGGCACTCTACAAGGGTAACGTAACCATAACGTTTGAGCACCTTGTAGTGTGTCACAGCGTGCTTACCCTCCGAGCCATCTGCAAAGACATACATCTGATGACGGTTACGCGGATTGCGACCGATATGGCCTGTAATAGTACCCTCATCCTCTTCAAAATTGCCCCAGACGAGTGCTATATATCGGCGTTTGGTCGAGTGCAGGAAGAACTGATGAGACAGGTGCTGACATGCTGCAGGGTTCTTGCCGACAACAAGAATACCCGAGGTATTTTTATCTATACGGTGCACAAGTCCCGCGCGCTCATCACCCTGCTGGAACATCGGATTATCCTGCAAGTGGAATGTAAGGGCGTTGACAAGTGTGCCCTCATAGTTTCCATGACCCGGGTGCACACACATACCCGCCTCCTTGTTGACAACAATCACGTCGTCATCCTCGTAGATGATATCAATCGGAATATCTTGCGGAGTGAGCAGGCAGTTGTACTTAGGATACTCCATCTTAAGCACAATCTTGTCAAACGGCTTAATCTTATACGACGCCTTCTGGGGTCGGTCATTGACAAAGACATTCCCCTGATCAACTGCCGTCTGCACACGATTCCTCGAACAATTCTCAATATGCGTTGCAAGATATTTGTCAAGTCGCATCATCGACTGACCCTTATCTACAGTAATTGAGAAGTGCTCGTAGAGCCCGTTCTCATCGGGCTGCTGATCGGTCAAAAACTCTCTGCGGGGCGCGGGAGCGATTAACTCCTCGTCATCCAACTCTATATCTTCAATAAACTCTGCCATTGTAAACACATTTAGAAGAAGAACTCATCCTCTGTTGTCTCCTGGTGATGCAACTGCTCCTGCTGATGGCTATTGACCATGCGCAGTGAGTCCGCCGCAACTATAGCCAACGAGTCGGCAATCGCCTGTTGCTTGAGAATCTCCGCCAAAGCCCTCTCTGCCTCGGCTGCTGCAGCAGCAACAACCTCTCTGTCGAGTGTAAGATGAAGTGATATAGTCGAGCCCAACTGCAATTGGCTGCTCTGGAGCACACTCTGACGGCATACGCGAGCCTCATCCTCATTAAGCAGTGTAATACCCTCATCGTAGGTCACCTGACCAACATTAAGGCCCTGCTCCCACAGCTTGCTCTTAGCATCGAAGAGTTTTCGGCCAATAAGGCGTGGCACGGTTGTCATATTCTGCTCAGGACTCACACCCACCTTCAGCACAACGCCTGTACCCTTCTCCACCTTAATTTCACTCTCGGCTGTAACCTCAACACCACCAAGGAACTGCTGCAGAACATAGTTTGTAGCAATATCCTCAACATACTCTAACTGCTCAATCTCAAAACCTGCACCCTCAAGCATATTCTTGGCCTGGCGCAGTGATCGACCGGCAACATATGGCATCGGCAACTTCTTCTGAGCAAAGGAGTTGATTGTCACATATATCTTACGACCCGCCTTTACCGCAACGCCACCCTTTGGCAACTGCTCGAGCACCATACCTCCCGGATATGCAGGAACATAGAGTGAGTCGTTTATAATCAGATTAAGACCTCTCTGCTCGGCATAGTACTGCGCATCCTTCAGACCCAGACCCGTAAAGTCAGGCACCGTGCGACGCATACCGTGGCGAGTACCCACAGCAAGTGCTATGTAAGAGAGCAGCAACAGCAAGACAAGTGTCACCGCTATCAGCGTAAGATTCCAAAGTATCGGCTTGCTCTTCAGACGGGCAAACCATGACTTATTGACTACCTTCTTTCCCATAATTATCCTATCTCATTATAGTGTGTATCTCGCTCAACTGCCGTAAAGCCTGCAGCCGAACAGATACGCTTAATATCCTCAACGCTCATTGTCGGACGAGTATCCGCAGCACCCGCCATAGAGTATATCTTTGTCGAATCGTCTATCGTTCCATCAATATCATCAGCACCAAATGCCAGCGCCAACTCTGTGGTATCCTTGCCGTACATAACCCAATATGCCTTAATATGCGGCACATTGTCAAGTATCAGACGACTCATGGCAAGTGTCCTCAAATCGTCTGTGACGGATGTCTCTCCCAACTCAGACATAGAGTTATTTGCACTGCGGAACTTAAGCGGAATAAAGGCATTGATACCACCCGTTGCATCCTGCAAATCTCTGATGCGCATAAGGTGGTCTATACGATGCTCGATGCTCTCAATATGGCCATAAAGCATCGTCGCGTTTGAATCTATACCCAACCCGTGCGCTGTACGATGCAGTTCAAGCCACTCCTCCGCGCTACCCTTCTGTGGACATATCTTCGTACGAATCTCCGGTGCAAAAATCTCTGCTCCTCCGCCCGGAATAGACTCCATACCCGCCTCCTTAAGCAGTGTAAGGCCCTGCTCCAGAGTAAGACCTGCCTGGCGAATCATATAGTTGAGTTCAACAGCCGTAAAAGCCTTGATTGCCACTGCTGGCATAATCTGCTTGATGTGCGCAATCATATCGGCATAGTAGTACAAGTCGTGTGTCGGATGCACTCCACCAACGATATGAATCTCTGTTGCTCCACTATCTTTTCGGCTGCGAACAATATCCAGCACATCATCCATTGAGTAGTCCCAAGCACCATCCTCACCCGCCTTGCGACGATATGAACAGAACTTACACTCAAACAGGCAGACATTTGTCGGCTCGAGGTGGAAGTTGCGATTATAATAGACCTTCTCTGCGCTTACTCTTCTCTTAGCAGCAATTGCAAGCTCAGAGAGTTGCCACAGCGACGCCTGCTGCCAAAGGACAAGGGCCTCATCTGCAGTGATGCGCTCAGCACAACGACACTTCTCTATAATATCTGCAAGTAACATACTATTTCGGTGCTTTACGATAGAGATATACTCCAATTACAAGGAAGATAAGGTTTGGCAACCAGACAGCGAGCAGCGTCGGCATACTACCACCCTTTGCAAACTCCTCAAAGACACGTGTGAGCATAATGTACGAAAAGCAGAGCGCAATACCGATACCGATATGCAGACCTGTTCCTCCACGCACCTTTCGCGATGAGAGCGAGACACCAATCAGGGTCAAGATAAACGTTCCGAACGGATAGGCATAGCGTGTATGGTGCTCCACCTCAATCTGACGCAGCGAGTCCGAGCCCTTTTGTTGTTGCTGCTCGAGGAACTCGTTTAGCTCGACGATATTCATCGTCTTGAGCAGCTCGTTCAATCGGCCCAACTCAATCACATCGAGGTTAATCACCGTATCGAGGTTACGATTCTGCACAAAACTCTCATCTCCATTCGCCTCAAAACGACGCTCCACATATCGCTGTGCTGTCCAGTGCTTGTTCTGCGGGTCGAACTTCACGTCCGAAGCCTCCAGCGAGCCAACCATACGGCTACCCTCGTACTTCTCGAGCGCAAAGAATGATGCTACTGATGTATGCTTGCTAAAGCCGCGAATATAGGCAAATGTTCCCGGCTCGACCTGTCGATAGATATGGCGGTCGTACTGCTCACGGGCTCTACGAGCGATATACTTCTGCTCAAAAGCCACACAATCCTTCTGTGTTGACGGGATAAGCCACAAACTCATCGTAAGCGAGAGTGCAGTAATAAAGAGCGCACCCAAAAAGTATGGCCACATAAGTCGCTTGAACGACATTCCACCCGACAGCATCGCCACAATCTCCGTCTGATAAGCGAGCTTAGAGGTGAAGAAGATTACGGCAATAAATGTAAAGAGCGCCGAGAATTGGTTTATAAAGAATGGCACAAACTTGAAGTAGTAGTCGAAGATGATTGCCGAAAGCGGTGCATGCATCTGCGTAAAGTCGTCAATCTTCTCCACATAGTCAAAGACTACCACAACCACGATAATCATCGCGATAGCAAAGAGGTAGGTACCCACAAACTTGCCGATGATATATCTATCCAGAGTCTTGAAACCCGGGAACCACGATGGTCGTTTGTTATACTGAGGTAACATAGTGACTGATTTTATAATCTTGTTGAGAGTTTTACAACCATCATCTCCTTCCACTGAGTAAAATCTCCGGCAATGATATGCTTACGAGCCTCACCCACAAGCCACAGGTAGAAACCGATATTGTGCAGTGATGCAATCTGCGCTGCCAGCATCTCACCACACACTACAAGGTGGTGCAGATATGCCTTTGAGTACTGAGTATCGACAAAGGTTGTCCCATTAGGGTCAATTGGAGAAAAGTCATTCTCCCACTTCTTATTGCGGATATTTATCACGCCCTCAGATGTAAAGAGCTGTCCATTTCGTCCGTTGCGTGTAGGCATAACACAATCAAACATATCCACTCCGCGCGAGATCGCCTCAAGGATATTTATCGGAGTACCCACACCCATAAGGTAACGAGGTTTATTCTCCGGCAAAACGGCATTTACCACCTCAATCATCGAGTACATAACATCTGTCGGCTCACCCACAGCAAGTCCACCAATAGCATAGCCATCAGCATCATACTGCAGCACATTACGCGCAGCCTTCTCTCGCAAATCTGCATAGCCACAGCCCTGAACAATCGGGAAGAGCGACTGATAGTGGCCATACTTTGGCGCAGTCTTATGGTACTGGTTAAAGCAACGGTCCAGCCAGCGCTCAGTAAGGGCGAGTGACTTTGCTGCATACTCCTTCGGAGCATCACCCGGAGGACACTCATCAAATGCCATCATGATATCTGCACCGATTGTACGCTCTGTATCAATCACGCTCTCTGGAGTAAAGAGGTGGCGAGAGCCATCAATATGCGACTGGAAGTGGCAACCCTCCTCCTTCAGTTTACGGCATCCTGCAAGCGAAAAGACTTGAAAGCCACCGCTATCTGTAAGCATCGGACCATCCCAAGTCGAAAAACGGTGTACACCACCCGCCTCCTCGATAATCTTCATTCCCGGACGAAGGTAGAGGTGATATGTATTTGCAAGAATTATCTGCGCCTTAGCCTCGCTCTTGAGGTCTCGATGGAAGATACCCTTCATTGCAGCGGCTGTACCTACGGGCATAAAGATAGGTGTTTGGATTGTACCGTGGTCGGTCACAATCTCCGCTGCACGAGCCTTACTCTGGCTGTCTTTATATTGTAATGTAAACTTCATAACGTGCAAAGTTACGTTTTTTAATTATAAATTAAAAATTCCTACGTTTTGTCGGTGGCGGGAATGGCACCGGTCGTACCAACGAGTCGATAAACACACCACCAAATGGGTCTGTTGTGCGAATCTTTACAACACTTGCCACCGAGTCGGTCTCTACTCGGAACAGATGTTGCGAATTGTTTCGACTCCAGTTGAGCTTCTTGCCTCGCGAATTGCGCTGACGCACCACTGACGAGGCCAACGTAAAGAGTGGATCATCCTGATAGACTCTGCGCGGTTTCAGGCTCTTATCGCCCTCCCAGACCTCCAACTTCGAGCCTGGCTCCTCCGCCCAATAGTTGATATAGACATACTTCTCAAAGCCCGCAGCACCGTAGTTAATACGCTTGCCATCACAAGCCTTGAGCATATTTTGTACATCTTCATTTTTGCGATAGTACTCCGCAACGCTCTTCATATCATACGCGCTGAATGTTCTATTCCCCTGCTGCACTGGCACATAACGCCAATTAACGCGGCAAGAGTCAACATCAAATATTTCAAAACCCGCCGCACTACCATCTGAACAGAGGTGCGGATATCCGTTAAATGCGCTCTCCCAGTTATTACCCGAGAGCGATGTTACTGTGTGCTCTGTAATGTTCTTCAACGACTTTGGAGCGCTCACCCTACGGCGATGCACATGTGCCGTTACAAAGCGTACCTGTTGAAAGTCATCAAAGCAGGCTATCAGCGAGTCTGTATCCTCTCCCTTTGTAAAGGCCTTTATCAGCTCTCCCCTATTTGAGGTGCGTATTGCATTGTGGTGCATACAGACCACTACCGGACGGCTCTTATCCTCAACCAGCTCCAAATCACGGCGCAACCAAGCCAAGCAATCTGCCGTAACGCGACGGTCATAGTTTCGCTTGCCGACAATCTCGGTTGGATACTTACCATCGCCCGGCTCATTGCGAAAGACCGTATTATCAAGCACCACATAGTGCACCTGACCGATATTGAGTGAGTAGAATCGCGGAGCGCAACTGCCGGCATAAAGTTCCGAAGCCAGATGGTCGGCCATAACACCCGACGGCACAGCACCATCGTACTCATTCTCGCCCATAACCGGATAGAGCATCGTAGGATAGCGCATTGCCGAGAGCATTGACAACGCATCTGTCGGATCTATCTCCTGCGAATACCACGAGTCGTTACGACAAAAATCGCCAAGACCTATCGTATAGACTGCAACCGAATCTCGCACCTCATCCACTACGCTGTTTATTGTCGGCAGGACGATGCGCTTAAACTGCAACATATCGTCATTGCGAGATGATATGTGCATATCTGCGATAAAGATTACTCGGTGGCGATTATTATCTACGCGGCGTAGCTGAAAGTCATTTCGCTCAACCTTTTGGATTTTATCACTATTAAGCGGTGCCCAGAACTTAGGCACAACACCCTTCTTTAGAATCGGCTCATAACCCGACGGGGTGATGATAAAGACCGAGCCGTAGTGCTTGAGCGAGCAGAGCTCATAGACTCCTCTGCTATCTGTCTTTGTAAATAGCGCGCCATCCGAGACAATCACACCCTCCACAGGCTCGCCTTGACAGGTGACAACACCCATCACATTAACACCCTCAGATGGTGTCAATGCCTCTGCTGCTGAGAGCCTTATAGCTACCGATAGCAGCACCGCAAGTATTGATAGAAATCTTATCATTTGGCGGTATAGACTACCTGTTTAGTCTCAAAAAACTCCTCCTCAAAGTAGTCGGAGATATTATAACGGCTCCACGCCATCTTTGTCTGTGCCAGCTCGGCATCAAGGTCGCCGCCCTTCAGATAGAGCACACCATTTGGTAGGGTGCCATGACCCTCTCCGCGCTCAATCTTCTTCCAAATCCAGCCTACAAATGTCGCCATATCTGTCACGGCACGAGAGACAACAAAGTCAAACTTTTCGGGAACGTTCTCAACTCGGTCATTGATAGCGTTAAGATTTTTCACCCCCGCAGCCTCACAAACGCCCTTGACTACAGTAATCTTCTTGCCGATAGAGTCAACAGCCGTAAATTGAACATTCGGGAAGAGTATCGCCAGCGGAACACTCGGGAAACCACCTCCGCATCCAACATCCAAGACCTTTGCACCATCAGCAAAGCTACAGACCTTAGCTATAGCAAGCGAGTGCAGAACGTGCTTCAGGTAGAGAGAGTCGAAATCCTTACGCGAGATGACGTTTATCTTAGCGTTCCACTCCGCATAGGTATCATAGAGTGCAGCAAACTGTTCTCTCTGACTTTGACTCAAATTGTCAAAATATTTGTATATCAACTCTACGCCATTCATAACTTACTCTATCTCCTCCCCTTCTGTAATAAGTTTACACATCATCGCCCTTACGCGAAATATACGAGTCTTAACCGTTCCGAGCTTCATCTGCAGCGTCTCGGCAATCTCCTCATAGGTATATTCCTCGACAAATCGCATCACAAACAGTCGTCGGTAGTCATCGGGCAGATTGGCAATGTACCTCTCAATCTGAGCGCGCTGCTGAGCATTGATAATACTATCCTCAGGTGTTGGCACTGTCGCCTGTGCGCTATTTGTACAACGCCCATCGAGTGGCAGATTGTTATCAGGATTAAGGGCTTTACTGCGACGAGAACGGTTAAAATCGACAAACGTATTCTTTGCAATTGCACATATCCAAGCGCCGAAATCGTAGTCAGGATTGTAGCGATTGATATTGACAAAGGCTTTCATAAACGCCTCCTGCAACATATCGTCAACATCATCAGCTTTGCACGAACGCTTGACAAGCATTGCATAGATAATATCCTTATGGCGCATAAAGAGTGGCTCGAAGGCTCTGCTGTCACCCTCTACCACCAACCGAACAAGTGCTCGGTCATCCATCTGCGCATAATCTCTTATCTCCATTTATATACCTGCTTAGGCTGCGTTGCCCTTATTGCAAATCGCACCCAAGGCTCAAAAAAGTCAAACAGAGGCTCCCACGCCGCAATCTTCCGCTCACCAACCCTCGCTGCAGTCTTTTGATTCATCGCACCCATTACAATGTAGCGCACAACGACCAACAAGAAGGCGAACAACTTGAGCTCAAGCGGCAGGGCCACCATCGCTCCGATAGCTGCCGTAAAGAATGCCACACGGCACAACAGCTCACAGCTCTCGGCATTTCGTGCCCTCTGCGTATAAAATCTACGGGTCTGACCCTGTCTATAGACATCCAAAAGCCACATACGGAAGCTGGCAGGCTGTCGCTCGGCGCAGTGTGCTGCCGGAGCAAGGAGCACGCTCACATTATCCTTTGTAGCGATGCTCTGCACAAACAGATCATCCTCACCCGCTGTAAGGTTGAGGTGATCAAAGCCTCGCACAGAGAAGTAGAGCTCCTTGGTAAAGCCCATACTGTTACGGCTCGCACCATATTGGTGGCCTCGGATAGCCTCAGCCAGATAGGTACGCACCTCACTAAGGCGATATTTCCTGTAGAAGAGGTTTTTCAGGCCACTCTTTCGCTCCCAGTTGCAGTAGCCCAGCACGATATCTCCGTACTTAAAGCCGTTGGACATATACTCCACCCAATTTCTGGTTGCCGGGCAGCTCTCCGGAGTGGTAAAGACAATATGCTCGTAGGTTGCCGACTTGATACCGATGTTGAGCGCCAACTTCATCGTAATCGGGTACTGAGGGGTATAGTCTATCTGTGTAGTCTTAAGGTGATGGAAGAACTTACGCATATGCTTCAGCGTAGCATAGAATGCATCCTCCTTGCCGACATAGACCACAACCACCTCATAGTTCTGACAGCTCTGGCTGAGCAGCACCCTCAAATCCTCCTTCAGATACTCCTCATCCTCACCAAAGAGCGGGACCACTACAGAGACCGGTGGTGGCACCTGTCGCAACTGCGGGCGAGAGGTCTGCTTAAAACGAGCCACAATAAACAATCGAGAGAGTTGCACTACCTGAACGACGAAGAGCAACACAACAATCGCCACAAGAGCTACTCCTGCGACGCCATAACCATCTATAATCGTAGAAACTAATTTGCCTAATATCTCCATAGGGCACAAAGATACAAATTTTCACAATGAAAAAGCCCAAAATATAGAAATATTTTGCAACAGAACTCAATAAAAGCACCAAACTCTCTTTTACGGCACAATCACCCTCAATGCACCCTTCAGACACTCTATCTCCAGCGGGAACTCCGCGCTTGGCTGACCATCCATATCTGTGAGTGGTGAGAGAGGTGATGTAATGGATAATTTCGAACTGCGAAGATGTATCACCTCCTCGTTCTCCTTGCCGTTGACAAGATACTTCACAGCCGCCCAAGCCCCCTCAAACGTCTTGCATTTACGCATCAACACGCAGTCAAGCAGACCATCTCGCACAGAGGCGTTTCGAGCAAGCGGGAAACGACCTGCCGTCTCACCATTGAAGATAAGCGTCATCACAGACTCTACATCCATCTCTCCACCATCGTGGACGATATGCAGCGGGATATATTCACGGTGATGCAACTCCTTCGACCCCTCGATAAGATAGGCGGCCTTGCCGATTTGGTGTTTCAACTTATCGGGCGTATGCTGAGAGGTGGTCGTAAAGAGACCAAAGCTGAAAATATTGACAAAATAGAGGCCATTCACTCTGCCGCAATCAAGAGCCTCCTCCCTGCCGGCAATAATCTGCTGAGCGGCCTTGATAGGGTTTCTATGCATGCCCACAGCACCCGCAAAGTCGTTTGCAGTACCTACCGGCACAATACCTATCGGATAGTCCACACCACTCTTACGCATGGCATTGACCACATAGTTAATCGTTCCGTCACCGCCACACACGACAACCAAATCGTAACTCTCCGCAAGGTTTTCAAACGGGTTCTCCCCAAAACGCAACATCTTTGGCTGCGGAGTCCACCCTGCAGCAAAGAACAACTCCTCAATAGTGTCCATCCTGCGGCGAATACTTCCACGACCCGCCTTCACATTGTATAGTATCAAGACCCTTTTCTCCATAACCCATCCTATTTTTCGAGAGTTGAGAATATCTCATACTCCTCACCATTTGCCAACACAAAATAGACCTCAACACCCTCATCCTTAAGCTCCTCGGCCAGAGCTACGGCAGCCTTATCTCCCATAGCCATAAACATCGTGGCCATAGCATCCGCCTCAACACACAAATCGGCCACAACAGTTGCCGAAAGCAGGCGCGAAACCACGCTCTTTCCCGTCTTTGGACTTATCGTATGAGTAATCTTATTCCCCTCTGCATCAGTGTAATAACGACGATAGTTGCCCGAAGTTGCAACAGCCCTGTTACTAACACAAATCACCGTCTGCTGATACTCTCCAGGCGACTGATTCCCCTCAAACGGAGTATCAACACCTATGCGCCACTCATTACCTCGAGCATTGACTCCGGCAGCGCAAATCTCACCACCAATCTCAACAATGTAATCTCTACAACCTATCCCCTGCAAATACTCGGCAAACATATCAACCGTATAACCCTTTGCCAACGAATTTAGGTCGAGCTGCAGACGACTATCCTCCTTAACTAAGCGAAAACCATTCACCCTGAACTTATCAAACCCGACAAAGGTGAGCAACGAATCTACATTAGGATGTTCAATTTTACCCTTAGCCGCAAATCCATAGGCATCCGTCAGTGGCTTGATTGTAATATCATAAGCTCCACCGCTTATCTGATTTATACGGTTCGCAACAGCTATATTTCGCTGCAGATGAATATCAAGAATATCGGCACGATTGTCGTTTATACGACTCACAAGCGAATTGGGGTTAAATATTGACATTGAAGCCTTTGCAACGCTATCAATCTCCATCGCCGCCGCATATATAGCCTTCTGACTCTCGGTCGTATTAGCCACTACACGAAACGTCGTGCCGAGCATATAACCCTCAACAGTTATATACCTACTCGGCTGTTGACAACCACAAAGTGCCAACAGAATAAATGTTGCAAATATCGCTTTTACAAATCGCATCACCACTACAAAGTCTTTAACTATGCAAAGATAGTTTTTCTTGCGAAAAATTCAAAATAAAAGCCCTTTAGAGTGCATTCTCACGCGCATACGATATTTATTGATGTAAAAAACTTCGTTTTTGTTTCTAAATCAAGAAATTATGTATATCTTTGCACCGCTTTAACACGATCCCAAGTAAGGGGGATGTGGATGAAGTATTTAATAATTTAATTACAAACTTCTAAAAATTTTTCACAATGGCTTATTTAACAGCAGAGAAAAAGGAGGAGATTTTCGGTCAGTACGGCAAGTCTAACAAGGACACTGGTTCACCAGAGAGCCAGATCGCACTGTTTTCGTACCGTATCAGCCACCTTACAGAGCACCTTAAGAGCAACCGTCACGACTACGGCACCCAGCGTTCATTGCTTCGCTTGGTAGGTAAGCGTCGTAAGTTGCTTATGTACTTGAAGGAGGTTGATATCGAGCGTTACCGCGCAATCGTTAAGACCCTCAACCTTCGTCACTAGAAGGTCAGGAAATGGAGGCAGCATTTGTGTTGCCTTCATTTTCTTTATCCTAGACATTTTTATTTTTTGGACGATTATATTATTTTTGGACGATTATGGAAAACAAGTTGTACAACGCTGTACAGAAGTTCATCCCACTGGAGGGTGGACGTGAGATTATGATCGAGACCGGCAAGCTGGCTAAGCAGGCTGACGGTTCGGTTGTTGTTAAGCAGGGCGACACTATGCTGCTCGCTACTGTTGTTGCCGCAAAGGATGCAAAAGAGGGAACAGACTTTATGCCTTTGCAGGTTGAGTATAAGGAGAAATTTGCCGCTGCAGGTCGTATCCCTGGCGGTTTTATGAAGCGTGAGGGTAAGGCTTCTGACAACGAGATTCTCGTTGCTCGTCTTATCGACCGTGCGCTCCGTCCACTCTTCCCTGCAGATTACCACGCCGAGGTTTTTGTTACCGTAAACCTTATCTCGGCAGATAAAGATATTCAGGCTGATGCATTGGCAGGTCTTGCTGCATCGGCTGCACTCGCCGTTTCGGACATTCCATTCGGTGGCCCTATTTCAGAGGTACGTGTAGCTCGTATCGGTGGTCAGTACTGCATCAACCCTACATTCTCACAGATGGCTGATTGCGACCTCGACCTTATCGTTGCAGGTACTATCGACAACATCCTGATGGTTGAGGGTGAGATGAACGAGGTATCTGAGGAGGTTATGCTCGGCGCTATCAAGTATGCTCACGAGGCTATCAAGACCCACTGCGCTGCTCAGATTGAGCTCTCTAAGGAGTTGGGCAAGGATGTTAAGCGTGAGTACTGCCACGAGACTAACGACGAGGAGCTTCGTCAGACAATCATCTCTGAGCTCTACGACAAGGCTTATGCTATCGCTACCAGCGGTACTATGAAGCACGAGCGCAGCGAGGCATTCGAGGCTCTTGAGGCTGAGTTTGCTGCTCGTTACACTGAGGAGGAGCTCGAGGAGAAGGCTCCACTTATTCACAAGTACTTCCACGATGATGTACAGAAGATGGCTATGCGCAACATGATCCTTGACGAGGGTCTGCGTCTCGATGGCCGTAAGACTGACGAGATCCGCCCAATATGGTGCGAGACCTCTTACCTGCCTTGCGCTCACGGTTCAGCTATCTTTACTCGTGGTGAGACTCAGTCACTCTCTACTGTAACTCTCGGTACAAAGCTCGATGAGAAGATGTACGACGAGGTACTCATCCAGGGCTCTGAGCAGTTCACACTCCACTACAACTTCCCTCCATTCTCAACTGGTGAGGCTCGTCCATCTCGTGGTGTTAGCCGTCGTGAGATTGGTCACGGAAACCTCGCATGGCGTGCACTCAAGCCTATGGTTCCAGTAGGTGAGCAGAACCCTTACACAGTTCGCGTAGTATCAGATATCCTCGAGTCTAACGGCTCTTCTTCTATGGCAACTGTTTGCGCAGGCTGTATGGCTCTGATGGATGCAGGTGTTAAGATTAAGAAGCCTGTATCAGGTATCGCTATGGGTCTTATCTCAGACAGCGCAACCGGCCGTTGGGCAGTTCTTTCAGATATTCTCGGTGACGAGGATCACCTCGGAGATATGGACTTCAAGGTTACAGGTACCCGCGACGGTATCACTGCAACTCAGATGGATATCAAGGTTGACGGTCTGTCATACGAGGTACTTGCAAAGGCTCTCGAGCAGGCTCGTCAGGGTCGTCTCCACATCCTCGACAAGATTACCGAGACTATCGCTGTGCCACGTGAGGACTACAAGCCATTTGTACCACGCATTGAGCAGATTCTTATCGACAAGGACTTCATCGGTGCTGTAATCGGCCCTGGTGGTAAGGTTATCCAGGAGATTCAGAAGACTACCGGTACTACTATCACTATCACCGAGACTGACAAGAACGGCGTTGTTGACGTATTCGGCCCTAACAAGGAGGCTATCGACGCAGCAATGGCTCGCATCAAGGGTATCGTTGCAGTTCCTGAGGTTGGTGAGCAGTACAATGGTACTATCAAGTCTATCGTTGCTTTCGGTGCATTCGTTGAGATTCTCCCAGGTAAGGAGGCACTTCTCCACATCTCTGAGATCGACTACAAGCGTTTCGAGACAATGGAGGAGACTGGTCTTAAGGAGGGTGATAAGATCGACGTTAAGCTCATCGGTCTTGACTCTAAGACTGGCAAGCTCAAGCTCTCACACAAGGCACTTCTTCCAAAGCCAGAGGGTTGGGTAGAGCCTGAGCGTAAGCCACGCACAGACCGCCCAGAGCGCAAGGGTGGCAAGGATGGTGATCGTCGTGAGCGCCGTCCACACAAGGAGTAACAAACATCACTCAATAATCAGGGCGAGAACTTTTAGTTCCCGCCCTGTTTTTTTGCTATAAGCCCGAAGGTTAGTACTCTATAATTTTTGGCTCTCCCTCAATCTTTAACACTGCACTATATGCATCTCTTGAACCTTCCGGTACATAATACGTATTACTAGGATTATAGAAAGTATATTTTGTCAATGTCGCAGATGGTGTACTTGACTCAAAACGAACATTTGCCATGTTGTTGCAAATGCCTGCAGTATAATCAGTAGTACCGGCCGCGAAAACCTCAACACTTGCAGGAATATTGATATTCATACCGTTCGCACAGTTATTGAAAGCACAGTATCCAATAGCGTTTACACTATTTCCGAGTCGAACATTTGCAAGAGAGCTACAGCCAATAAAGGCATACTCTCCAATTGTCGTTATACTATCAGGAATCACGATCTCTGTAAGACTGGTGCAATTTTCGAATGCACAACGTTCTATTGTTTCAACACCATCAGGAATTATTATACTTGTAAGGCTTGCTAAACGAGCAAAGCCATAAACAGGAATTGTCTTTATACCCTCTGGCAAGGTAATGGTTTGCACATTGCTACCACTAAGTGGGAAAAGTCCCTCCTGATAATAAATATCAGCCACATTATCCTCGAATGTAATCACCCAAACTCCCATCTTTTCGTTATAAGACTGATCGTAAGAAGACAAAGTGCTAATGTGAGATTTAAGTTCTGCCTTTTGTCCGTCAGTTGTAGTGTACCAAATCTCGTTAGCTGCAGGAGCAACAACCTCTCCCTTCTCAAAGTCGTAGGCTACAATATCGGCAGCATACTCTCTCCAGTTATTGGCTGTTCTGTAAGCGTTAACAGACTGATAAGGAACATAGATCTTGCGCTCAGGTGCTTGATCCTCAAATGCGGATATATCATATAATCGTGGCACTTCGATTGACGCACAATAGATACTTGTAAGGTTAGCGCATCTTGCAAATGCTCTTTCATCAATTACCTTTACGTTGTCAGGGATAGTTACACTTACAAGCTCTTGGCAATCTTCAAATGAGGTGCTTCCGATTGTGGTTACACTACTTGGGATAGTGTACGATGTTACACCTGCGCGAGCAAAAGAGTTTAATATACCATCAGTAATCAAACATTTGCCATCCTCAGAAGCAAACTTTCCGCTGAAAGAAGCAAGGCTGTTGCAATAATTAAACAGAGACGGACCAAGTCTTGTCACACTATTAGGAATGGTTACGCTGGTTAGACTCTCACATCCCTGAAAAGCACAAGTTAGAATCTCTGTTACACTATCAGGAATAGTGATATTTACGAGCTTTGTACAACCTGTAAATGCATAGCCCTCAATAACTGTTACACTTCTTGGGATTTCGTATGATGTCAAACCTGCAGCAGCAAGTGTAAGCAGCTTACCGTCAACAATCAGACAACGACCATCCTCAGAGGCAAATCTACCGTTAAACTTGTATAGGTTATCGCAGAAGTGAAAAGCCATAAATCCTATCTCAGTAACACTATCCGGGATGGTGATAGTTGTAAGAGCATCTCTATTATTAAATGCATCCAAACCAATCTTTGTCACCTCTGCATCAAAGCTGATAAAACCAACACCTGTTGTGCTATCCCACTCGTGCGATACGATATTTGCATTGAATGTATCATAATACCAATCCCACTGTTCTATCTTAGATGTTGCTGTGTACCAGATGGTGTAATCTGTTGGCGCTGTAACAGTATTATCCCCGTCACCAGAAGCACCACCATCACAACCTGGTGTGTAACCAATAAAGTCCTCTGCCTTGATAGCATATGTCACGGTCTTAATTGTACTCTGAGTAAGCTCAAATGCTGGCAATTCAAATGCCTTCTCGCCCTCCTCAAAGACAAAAGTCACAGTTACATCATTATCAGCAAATGATGCTGCAGGCAGAGCAATGTAGAACTGCTGGACATCGGTTGTAATAGTCGCGTTGATGTCTGTCAACACAACTTCATTCACACCATTCTCAGTGACAACTGCCACCTTTGTTTCGGCATCAAGGTCGATAGTCACCTCACCTGCAATCTTATTGCTTACAGATGCAACTTTAATAGAGTTAAGAGTGTATGTATCAGGCAGATTATCCTCCAAATAGACCTTAAAGCGCATCAGCGCAGTTGCATTGTCAAAATAGAAGTTATTATCTGCTGATGCGGCCGCCATAAGAGCGTAGCTGAGCGTTCCGTTTGCAGAATTGTAGCGCTGCTCAGGCGCTAAAGTGGTAGTAACAACACCCGCAGAGAGTGTAGCTGCAGCATCGTACGGATAGATGGCGTAGTTTGTGGTGATTTTGGTGTTGTCTGTACCTGTGTAACCAACATAGCCAAAGGTTGCTGAGCGTCTATCTGCCGCCATCTCTTTGAGTTTGTACTGACGATTGTGTGAAGTCCTTGTGAAGATTGTCAGCATATCGTTCTCATTCCAAACGACCGCATTACCATCAAGATCGGTACGAGTCTGAGCAAATGTTGCCGCAAAATCTGCTGTCGGCTCAACTGCCGGTTGCAGGTCGGTATTCTCTGTACATGCAGCAAAGCTGAGCATTGCAATGACTGCAAGAAATAGTTTTTTCATAGTATAAGTTTTGTTTGATTTATTTTCTAACTAACAAAGTTAGAAAGAATTTTCGAAACGAGCAACACCTTGTGGGGCGCTGTATTACAATATCATACAAAATAGAAATGGGGGCATTCCGCAGAACACCCCCATTATTATATAATGTATTACAATCTTACTTTGTACTCCAAGTACCCTCGTTATCGCCCCAACCGGTGATGGTATAGAGATTACTGCCGGCAGGGATTGCAAGGTCAGCGGTCTTATTCCAACGCTGGCTGTCACTCCAATCCTTGCTCTTGTGCTCAGGAGCGCGACGAACGAAGATGATATTATCAACCTCAGTAGGGATAGTTGTCTGATAGATACCGGCCTCAGCGCTTGTCAATGTGTACCACTTACCCTCAGAGCCTGTAGCCCAAGCCCACGCCTCGAAGTAAGCACCACCCTGCTCCCAGAGCGCCTCACCACCAGTATTGAGGTAGATTGCTTTACCCTCAAATGCCGGAGCATTGCCATCTACAGTCTGCAGAGGTGCTGTGGTATAGTCGGCACCCGCTGTAACAACATACACGAGCAGTTTTGCCTGATCAAAATAGACATCATATGTACCAGCTGCAGTGATAGAGATATTTCCACCACCCTGAGCAACTGCAATGTGGTTATTCGGATTCATATAGCTAACTGCAGCCGCGCCGAAGTTTGTATCCCAGCTTGTTGCCGCCTTAATCTTAAACTCGCCATAAGCATCCATTGCAACACCCTTAGCGGCGTGGATACCACCATTGTTCTCCATTACAAGGTCACCCCAGCCGTTGAATGTACCCGCAAGAGCGAAATCGCCGGTTGCAGGGGTTGATGGGTCACCCGGATTTGGATTCTCAGGGACAACATAACCCGCCTCGTGCCACTCGCCAGCAGTCCAGTCGGTGATATAGAAGTAGTTTGCAGGAGCCAAACCGACAGTAGTATCAGCGGTCTGATTCCATACACGATTCTCAGTCTCGCTATTCCAACCAAAGTCTGTAAACTCAGGATTCATACGGCAGAAGAGCATGCTTGTCATACCCGCAGGAACGCCACACTCATAGATACCATCGGCATCATTATCGGTCGCCATAGCCCACGCATTACTGCTATCATTCCAGAAGTAAGCGGCAAACCATGCACCAGCCTCCTTCCAGCTCGCATTCGGAACAAGATAGACAACAGCGTCGCTCATGCCCGGCTGATTTGGATTCTCAGGAACGGTATAGCCAGCCTCGTGCCACTCACCGCAATCCCAACCGGTAATGTAGAAGTAGTTTGCAGGGGCCAAGCCAACGGTTGTATCAGTAGTCTGATTCCATACGCGCTGCTCAGTCTCTGTATTCCACGCGCAGTCTGTAAATGCAGGGTTCATACGGCAGAAGAGCATACCTGTCATGCCCGCAGGAACGGCAAACTCGTAGATTCCGTCGCTATTCTCATCAGCAGCCTTCACCCAAGCATCTGTAGTACCATCCCAGAAGTAAGCGGCAAACCATGCACCATCGAGCGTCCAATCTGTATTTGGAACAAGATAGACAGTCTCTGCACTCGGATTGACCGGTGTGTCAGGATTTGGATTCTCAGGAGAGGTTGGAGTGAGCACGCCAAGATCATAGATCTTATTATACTCCTCTGTAAGGGTTACACTACCTGCCGCCTCGCCATTTACAGAGTAGCTCAACTCGCAAGCCTTAGCTACAACCGGAACGAAAATAGTATTTCCTGCAGGGAGCGTAATTGTGCTCTTCTTCTGACCATCTGCAACAAAAACATCGGCTGCAGCGGTAAATGTCACCTCTGAAGCTGACGAATAGAGCAGAAACGCACAAGCAACATCGAGTTTGTACTCTGCTCCGTTCTCAAATGTAACGGTAGTTGCCAACTTTGTTCCTGCAGCACCTGCAGTACTATCTACATCACCAGAAGCCTCACCACTCTTAGTGTAAGCAATCTCAACGCTCTTGCCTACCAACGCACCTGCACCCTCAGCGCTGCAAGTAAACTTGTTTGATGCTGCAAAAGTGTTTGTAAACTTAAACGCTGTCCCATCCTCTGCTACAACACAGATAGTCTCATTGCCAATCCACTTTGTGTGGAAAAGCTCACCCTCTGCCTCAAGGTATGTACGGGTCAAATCCTCTACAGCAGCGTAAAAATATACTGGGCCCTCTACCGGTGGATTCTGCTCACCAGGGCCATTTACTGGCGGATTCTGCTCACAAGAGACCGCCACCAAAGCTACTAAGGCTACAGTCAAAATAGTCCAAAACTTTCTCATATTCATCTTATTTTGGAAAAACTACCACTCAACACTCTCCTCACCGAAATCAGCCTTGTCACCAAAACCAAAATCGCCACTTGCCGAAGAGGTCGCAAAGCCCTTCTCGACCTTTACTGCCATCGGCTGCAGAGTAGGCGATAAATAAACTCTTCTATTCATAATCAATATCGTTGCGTAAAACGTATTATCTGAAACATTACACAGCTATAGCCGCCCTAAAGCAGCTATAGCTGTATGTGGATTTTGCTACTTAGTGCTCCAAGTACCAGCACCCTTATCCCAAGCACCCTCAGCTACAGTGTAGAGGTTAGTGCCATCTGTAGGGGTCTTGAGGTCAGCAGTCTGATTCCACTTGTTATTCCAGTTGTTAGCTGTTGTAGATGGATTCATACGGCAGAAGATGATGTTGCAACCATAGTCGTAACCCTCAGGGAGATTAACCTGATAGATGCCGGCAGTCTCAGTTGCAGTCATGCTCACCCACACATTTCCTGTGCCATTCCAGAAATATGCAGCAAAACGAGCATTAGACTGATTCCAGTTGCTGTTAGGCTTGAGATAGACAACCTTATTTGTCACCTCTGGCTCCTCCTGAACAGGCTCCGGGCCATTCTCAGTCTGCAGCGGAGCAGTTGTATAATCCGCAGTACCCGCAGTAACAACATAGAGCTTAAGATTTGCAAGGTCGAAATAGATGTCATATGTACCAGCTGCTGTAATAGCAATATTACCACCACCCTGAGCAACTGCAATGTGGTTATTTGGATTCATGTAATTGATATCTGCTGCACCAACATTTACGCCAGACCAAGTTGTATCGCCATACTCTTTGATCTTGAGTTCTGCATAAGCCTCAAGAGTATGATTCTTCACGAAGTAGATACCGTTACCATACTCCATTGCAAGGTCACCCCAATCGTTGAAAGAACCTGCAAGCGCAAGCACAAGCTCAGCCGGCTTAGTACCCCACTCGCCAGCATCCCAACCAGTGATGTAGAAATAGTTGTTAGGAGCTGTACCTACAGTAGTATCAGTGGTCTGACTCCAAACATGCTTAGGTGCACCTGTGGTGTCCTCATCGCCATTATTCCAACCAAACTCTGCAAACTCCGGATTCATACGGCAGAAGATCACGCCTGTCATGCCTGCAGGAACATTGCACTGATATACACCGTCGCCATCCTCATCTGTGAGCTTTAGTGACATACTCACGTTATCGGTATTCCAGAAATATGCTGCAAACCATGCACCATCCTGCTTCCAGTCTGCATTTGGTACGAGATATACAAGAGCATCTGTAAGCTCTGGCTGCTCTGGTGTTACTGGAGTCTCAGGAACAGTATAACCAGCCTCGTGCCACTCACCAGTCTCCCAACCAGTAATGTAGAAGTAGTTTGCAGGGGCAACACTGATAGTGCTCTCAGCAGTCTGAGTCCAAACCTTCTCCCAGCTGAAAGACTCTGCAGCTGCATCCATACGACAGAAGACAACCTTTGTCATATCTGCTGCCACAAGGCACTCATAAACGCCATCGTTATTCTCGTCTGTGAGCTTAACATCTGCATAGCTACCGTTATCATTCCATACGTGTGCAGCAAACCAAGCGTTATCACTCTTCCAACCATCATTTGGAACGAAGTAGAATGTAGTTGTCTCGCCAAGAGTACCCAAGCTGTAGATCTTGTTATTGACAAACGAAAGCTCCTTAGCCTTACCCTGTACACCACCAACGGTGTAAGAGAGAGTCACTGTCTCGGCAGCATATATAGGAACGAGCACATCTGTACCTTTAGCTGTAAAGCTGTTCTGACGAGCTGTGCCATCGCCGAAGATATCTGCAGATGCGTGGAGAGTTACATCAGCAGCAGAGGTAAACTTCAAGAAGGCATTGCCTGCAGCGAGCTCTACGGTTGAGCCCTTGCCAAAGTTGTCAGCGTGGCCTGCGAGGGTCATACCTGCAGCACCCGCGCCACTGTTGATAACAGAGTTATAGACAACATCAACGCCCTTACCAAGCAGAGAGGTAACACCTGCAGCTACGCAAGAGAAGGTGTTTTTGTTCTCTACGCTGTTTGTGAAGGCATAGGTATTAGTGCCATCGGTAACTGAAAGTGTCTCGTCACCTACCCAAACTGTCTTCCAAACACCCTCCGCGAGCTCAAGAGCTGTACGGGTCTGGTCAATATTGACAGTAAATGAGAGGCTCTCGCCACCGAGCACCTCGTCCTCGAAATTGTTACTACAAGCTGTCGCACCAAAAACCATCAGCGCAACGAGCATCAGATTCCAAAACTTCTTCATTATTTTTGACTTTTTGTGATTTGACATAAAATTACCATTCAACCTTCTCGTCCTCAAATACAACATCGTCCATGTCGAAGAAGGCGTCAATCGATGAGGCAAAGCCCTGCTCTGCCAGATAACTCTCAACCTCTAAGGTCGGAGCCTGATAAAAATTTCTGTTCATATCCATAGTTTTTTGTTTATTTTGCCATGATACACAAATATCCACAAAGGTAGTAATAATTGCTGTAAATACAATCACTACCACCCTCTTTTACCATGAATGGTAAAAATAGAGCTATGAATTGTAGGTTTTGGGCAGAAGAAATCGCAGTTGTTTTTTATTAGCGGAAGAAATCTCCACTGTTTTTTTGTTAGCGGCAGCCCTAAAGTCAAAATCTAATTTTAAGCGAGAGATTTCAACGCTCGGCAAAAATGGCTGCGATGGATAGTACTAAAACGTACAGCCATTGCAGCCATTTTTGTTAGCGGAAGAAATCTCCACTTAAAATTAGATTTTGTTGAGGGCTTCGAAACCCTTACCATACACACCCATAACCGAACCAATAGTGATAAATGCGTCAGGGTCAACGGATTGTGCGATTTTCAGGATTGTTGGGGTGTCGCGTTTACGACAGACAACCATGACGATATTATGGTCATTTTTCGAGTACCATCCCTTTGCGTCGATGACGGTTGCACCGCGATGCGCGATATTGTTCATTGCATCGGCCATTGCAACATAGTCTTTGCAGACAATCATAATCTGGTTAGACTGCTGATTACCAGTCATAAGCATATCGACCACATAGCTAAATACGGCGGTCATAACGAAACCGTAAACTACGCCATCTATACCAATCTGAGCCGAGTCTGGCAGGAGCAGAGCTGCAGCGATAATCACAGAGTCGATAGAGCGGACGATTTTGCCGTAAGAGACTGTGCGATACTTGTTTATAATCATCGCAACGATATCCACGCCACCTGTAGAGCCACCCTGTGCAAAGCTCAGTGCCACACCCACACCGGAGAAGATACCACCGAGGATTGTTGAGAGTAGGCGGTTATCGAGCTGGAAGATGTCGATAATTGTGCCATCAGGCTGAGTAAATACTGTCTGCATTGTGTACATTGCGAAGGAGAGCATGCAGACGCAGAAGATGGTCTTGATTCCGAACTTCCAGCCCACTATAAATCCCGCAATAAGCAGCAGTATCGCGTTGATAATAAATACCATTACACCGACGCTGATTGTCTCGCCTGTAGCGTAATATATCAGCAAAGAGAGACCTGATGCTCCACCACCAATACACTTTGCCGGCAGGATACAACCGATCCAACCAAAAGCGTAACAGAACATACCCACTGTCATCATCACATACTCCTTGACAGCAGTAAAAACGCTCGATTTACCAAACTCTATCATATCAGAAAGGGGTTATATGGTCGCAAAGGTACAAATTTTACGCAAAAATGCAACACAATTAGCGCACAATTAACACTCAAGCCGCATTATATGCGCAAATAGGCACATAGAATACAAAAGAGCCGCCCAATGGACAATCCTAAATCATTTTTTACATTTCGATTTCATCACAACTGAATATATTTTCCCTGATATATCCCTTTTTCGAGCAACTTTCTCTCTAACATCATCCAAAGGGTTTCGTTGCGCACCAGCCCCCAATTTCTGCCATAGTGATATCTTGGCGGTGCCTCGCTTGCAAAGCGTTCAACCACAATATCCGCACGCAAGCGGGCAAGAATCTCCGAGAAGAGTTCGATATACTCCTCAACCGTCCAAAAACGAAATATATCCGGATTGGCATCGTACTGCTCAGCCATAGTCGTTCCACGAAAGACCTGCAGCTGGTGAAACTTGACCGTCGTAAGGGGTAGCGCATTGATCTTTTCGGTCTGTGCAATCAGCTCCTCATCGCTCTGACCCGGCAGACCTAGAATAAAGTGAGCACCGCAATGAATCCCCCTCTGAGCCGTCATCTCGACAGCGCGTTTAGCCGTAGCAAAGTCATGGCCTCTATTGACAGCCTGCAGCACACTATCATCGCAGCTCTCTATGCCATACTCAAGGGCTACATAGTGGCTCTTTGCGAGCGATGCGAAGTAGTCGAGTTTCTGCTCATCTACACAGTCGGGACGCGTACCGACAACAATGCCCGCCACCAGTGGATTGGCAAGTGCCTCATCGTAGAGTTTTTTGAGCTGTTCAAGTGGCGCATAAGTATTTGAAAACGACTGAAAATAAGCAAGATAGCGCGTAGCTGTGCGATATCGTCGGCGGTGAAACTCAATACCCTCCTCAATCTGCTCCGAGACGCTCTTTGTCGGCTGGCAATAGGATGGGGTAAATGCTGAATTATTGCAAAATGTACAGCCTCCCGTAGATATAGCTCCGTCACGATTTGGGCATGTGAAGCCCGCATTGACAGCAACCTTCTGCACGCGACTGCCGAACAATCGCTTGAAATATGCAGAATAGCTGTTATATGGTCTATCGTCTCCCCAGGTATGCATAGTGCAAAAATAGCGAGTTTTTTGTAACTTTCGCAATAAATTTGTATATTTGTACACTAAAATAGTATTATCCATGGAGAAGAAAATTGAAATTGGCTACTACAAGTACTCTATCGATCAACTTCCGGCTGATGACAAGGAGCTTGTTGCAGAGGCTCAGGCTGCCCTCAAAAAGGCCTATCCAAAATACTCAGGATTCAGCGTTGGTGCTGCTGTCCGTCTGAAGAGCGGAAAGATACTCCACGGTGCAAACTCAGAGAGCGAGGTGTTCCCATCAGGCATCTGTGCCGAGCGCAGCGTGCTCTACTATGCCGAGGCTATCCACTCTGACGATCCGGTTGTTGCCCTTGCCATCGCATCCGACCCATCTGAGCGCGAGTGCTACCCTTGTGGTGCGTGCCGTCAGGTTATTCTCGATGTGCAGCGCCGTCAAGGCACACCTATTCGCCTGATTATGAGTGGTAACGGCACAGCATCTATTGTCGATAATGCCGAGGCGTTGCTCCCATTCACATTCCAATTGTAATTTGCAAAAGATATGTTTCATCCAAACGATATACTTTTTGAGGACAACCACCTGATTGTGGTAAATAAGCGTTGTGGTGACCTTGTACAGCCCGACCCAAATGGCGACTCTGCCCTGGAGAACGAGATCAAGGCATTTATCAAGGCCCGCGACAACAAACCTTTTGACGTCTTTTTGGGTGTTGTTCACCGCATTGACCGCCCTGTAAGTGGCGTGGTGCTCTTTGCTAAGACTTCGAAGGCTCTTGCACGCATGAATGAGATGATTCGTCGCGGTGAGATTAGTAAAAAGTATTGGGCAGTTGTCGAAAATCGTCCTCAGACTGAGAGTGGAGAGCTTGTTCACTACATTCTGCGCGATGGAAAGAGCAACCGCTCCTACTGCTACAACACCCCAAAGGGTGATGCAAAACGTGCGGTATTGCGCTACTCTGTGCTCGGTTGTTCTGACCGCTACACACTTGTCGAGGTCGAGCTGCTGACAGGACGTCACCACCAGATTCGCGCACAGCTCTCAAAGATTGGCTGTCCGATAAAGGGCGACCTAAAGTATGGTGCAAAGCGCTCAAACCCTAACGGAGGTATTTCGCTCCACTCACGCTCAATGTCGTTTATCCACCCCGTTCGCAAGGAGAGTGTGACTATCGAGGCACCTGTACCGACAGATGACAACCTCTGGTTATTCTTCGCTCAATCACAAGCCGGTCTATAGTTATGCGCGCTGTAATTCAACGAGTTAAGAGTTGCTCTGTCGATATTGCAGGGCAAAGAGTCGGAGAGATAGAGTCGGGAGTGCTGGTTCTGCTCGGCGTAGAGGCTGCGGATACGGCAGAGGATATCGAGTGGCTTGCCGGCAAGATTTCGCGACTGAGAATCTTTGACGACGAGAATGGAGTGATGAATCTCGACATAACTCAGGCTGCCGGTCGTGCGCTTGTTGTCAGCCAATTCACCCTCTATGCCTCAACCAAGAAGGGCAACCGTCCATCATACATCCGCTCCGCACCGGAGCCAATCTCGCGTCCGCTCTACGAGCAGTTTGTTGCTCGTCTGCAGCAGTTGCTCGGCACAAAGGTCGAGACGGGCGAGTTTGGAGCCGACATGCAGGTATCACTTGTAAACGATGGCCCAGTGACAATCATCATCGACACAAAAAACAGAGAATAACTCAGCATAGACAATGAAGAGATTTCTAATTTTAGCGGCTGTAGCGCTATGCTTTGCCGCCACACAGAGTGCAAAGGCGTGGAATAACATCGGACACGCAACCATCGCCGTTATCGCCGAGAGACACCTAACAGACGAGGCCAAAGAGAAGTGTCGCAGCTACCTTAAGCACAACCTCCCTTACTACGCCGCTTGGATGGACTACTGGCGCAACTGCCCAGGCTTTGAGCATACAAGTTCTTGGCATGGCGTGCCTGTGGATGAAAACAATAAGCAGATTAAGGGCGAAACAAACAATGCTGCCTATCAGATTAACCGCATCTGCAAGAAGATGCGTAAGTATCACAAACTCAAGGACTCAATCGTCGCAGACAACCTCAAGTATCTGATACATATGGTTGGCGACATGCACTGCCCTACACACACAAAGTACAGCCCTGAAGAGCCAAACCTCAAGCAGCGCTCCGTAAAGAAGAACGGAACGAAGTTGGGATTCCACGCCTTCTGGGATGGTAGCATCGGCTACTACAACAAGGGCATGAAGTGCGATGAGATTGCCGCCAAGTACGACACCCTCACCGAGGCAGAGATTGCTCAGATTTGCGAGGGCAATCCAAACGATTGGGCACTTGCAAATGCCGAGCAGATGCGCGAGATATACACACTACTGCCTATGCACAGCGAGGTGACCACGCTCCCTGAGCAGAACCACGAACGCATGAATCAGATTGTTGTCCAGCAGGCCCTCCGTGGTGGATACCGATTGGCAAAGATTCTAAACGAAATTTTCTCAAAGTAACAGCCATGAAACGATATATAGTATTACTAATCAGTCTATTAGCTATCAGTACCGCCTCAGCTTGGAACAAGTTAGCACAGCAGTGCATAGCAACCCTTGCCGAGCAGAATCTCACAGAGAAGGCAAAGAGTGAGGCGACAAAGATTCTCGGTGGCGACCTTGCCTCAAATTCGTGGTGGTTGCAAACCATAGCCAAAGAGGAGGCGACAAAGCACACCGCCACATGGCACTATATCAATGTTAATTCGGAGCTAAAATCGACAACAACTTCCGACAAGGATGGCGTTGTGCAGATTGAGCGTTGTGTAGATATTCTGAATAGTCGCACAGAGCATAGCGATTCGACTGTCGTAGCGACACTAAGGAGCCTTATTCACCTTGTGGCCGATATGCACAATATATCGCATGTCAAAATTGAGAATATCCCAAATTCGCAACGCAACTTCAAGATTCAAATCTCAAATGGCTTCACAGGCAAGAAGGAGAAGATTGCACAAACGACTTGGCGCAAATATTGGGAGTCGAACCTTATCAACCGCCACGCATCATTCTCTGCAGAGCTGTTTGTAGCCGACCTTGAGGTGTGCCATGGTGCAGATAGAGAGCGCTTTAGCAAGGGCGATGTTCGCCATTGGGCTGCCGACATGGCAAGCCTCGCTGCTCCGCAGTATAAGTGGGCAAAACCCGATATGATTATGTCACGCGAGCAAGACAACCGCCTGGAGCCTATGAATGACAAGTGTATGGCTCGCGCAGGTTACCGCCTGGCAGCTCTGCTGAATGAGATTTTCAAGTAGCTGTTCGCTTAGCCGCATGCAGTCGGCTACTGATAATATTACCCGCAACAACTGTTGCAACTCCCGTAAAGATTAGCGCCGCGCCAACAATATTGGCGCGGTCTATTATATTCTGACCATGAAGATATGAGAGTCCCGCAGCAACTACCGGCTGGATATAGCGGTATAGCGAAGTGTGCAGAGCCGTCAGATGCGACGCCCCGTAGTATAGCAACCAAAGGGGTAAGACCGTGCCTAAAAATATCACATAGAGGAGCTCTAACATCGGCAGCAGTGGTAGCCGCAACGGATTAATTACATCTATCTCACCCCAAAAGAACGGCGCCGACATTGCAAAGCCGATGATATAGTACCACCCCATAATCACAAGCACGCCATATCGCTGTAACTGTCTGCGTATCAAGACCGTATTTGCAGCAATCGCCACAACTGCACAGAGCACAAGCGCATTTCCAAACGCCTCATCAGTCGTTCCAAGCAGATTTCGGCCCCTATCGGCAAGCAGCACCAACGCACCACTCATCGCAACAACAGCCCCGACAACTTTTACCCACGAAACCCTCTGTGGCGAGACTATATGCGCCACAATCAGGGTAAAGACCGGGCCGAGTGTCGCGATTGTCGAGGCATCCACCGGGCTGGTCTTTGATGCACCCCATAGCAACATATACATCCAGCCGTAGATTACCAAAATCGCAACGATAAATATCGAACCGAAGTCCTCAATCGTAATTCTGTACGACTGCTTTGAAAAGAGCGCAAAGGGGATAAAGAAGAGCGCAGCTACTGCCACCTGCAACATAAAAATCTGCTGAAAACTAAGGTAGTACTCCGTCAGCGACACATAAAACGAGAAGTTGGCACCAAACAGAATATTTGATGCCACCAACGCCATATTGTACTTAACCTTGCCCACAGCAAAACTACGGGCAAGAATTAAGCCAAGTTAAAACCTATTTAGAATCTTGAGACAGGGAAGATTATCTGTCTGTTTTTCGAGATTTTCGGGCTCTGCGCAATGTTATTGTCCGCACCTACAGTCCATATCTTCTTTTTATCAACCTCTGTGGATGTTGTGCTGGAATATTCCTTGAGCTTTCTCTCAGCAAATTTCTTATTGTCTGCATAGATGCCAACCATTTCAAAAGTTGCATTAATACGCTCTCTATTGGCATTTATCCGCTTTACCTCATCTATAGCAGGCATATACCAACCACTACCCTTATCAGCACACGCAACAACACCCCAGTAGGCACTCTCCCAGCCCTCGAGGCTCTTTATCTTCTGAGTATTCTTTGCGCCATCAGCCCTATCTGTCGCACCAATAAGTGCCGCTTTAGTCCCCTTATATTGCCAAAATGCAGCCATTGCACCCCAGACAATCTTGCCATGCATACCATCTGCACTCACCTCAAAGACTACGCCCTCTTTACCACCCTCGCAGTAGTAATCTCCGACAGCATATGGCGCGCGGGTCTCTCCGCCACCAAAACTGCAGACTGCACGGCTATTTCCCTTTGGAGGGTTTGGATTTCGTGAGGCACTATTTGTCATTTTGTGGTTATAGACATAGTGGTATATGTGTCTATAGGAGTCTCTGTCGCCAATGTGATTTGTGCTGCGCCACTCCTTTCTCATATCAGAAGGGATATATGCCCTATCCGATATCGGCTCACCATAGATCTCAAGAGTTCGATTGACTGCGCTAAGTATCGACTTATCTATCACAAATTTTTTAAGCTCTGCCGTTGTGGCATAGTGCCAATCCTCAGACTCTTTTTCATTCTCCTTCAGGCAGATAAGTTTGCCAAACTTGCCACTGCTATCCACTTCAAATACCACGCCCTGCTTGCCATTTTCGTTGTAGAGGTCGCCAAGTTTATATCGACCTTCAGTGGTTGGAACGGTTGGAGATTGAACTATCTTTGCAGTGGTTTGCTGTTGTGACACCGATGTATTTACATCTTGGCGGAAGAGAATATTACTCTTATTGACAACAATCTTCTGCTCGTACTTGCGCTTACTATACTCCACACGCAGCGTATGGTCACCAATCATCACCTCAGAGATGGTCAGAAACCAATTGCCGTCTGTCTGACCTTTGTAAATATCATCCAGATAGATATCTGCACCCTCGACATTGCTATTTACCACAATCGAGAAACTCTGGTTGAGATACGCCTCAATATAGTACTCCTTATTAGGCTCAAGGTCAAGCTGCACCTCATTCGAATCTCCAAACTCTGGGTGGCTGAAGTAGAATCGGCTCTGAGGCTTTGCCGTCATCTCAATGATAAGACCATTGTCATAATCGGCAGTTTTGCACTTCGTCAGCTGATTATTGGTGGCAATCTTGACAGATATCTGGTTAATCTCCGCCTTTGTCATGCGATTGACCTTAACCTTCAATCGAGCACAAGGACGACGCGAACTATCCAAACCTATCTCATCGACAGCATACCCCGTCAGAGCATCAGACTGCACCGGACGAAACGACTTCTGATCAATAACAACGCTCTTCTCCTCCTGCCCATAGGCAGAGAAGGATATGAGCAGAATGGTAATGAGTGTAAATAGTTTCTTCATTTTAAGACTATTGGCTTTTTGCTGTTGGCTATTGGCTTTTTGCGTGCGTTGCACGCACTATTTTGTGGTCAAAAGGTAGTAGTAGCAACGCTCGGCAAAATTGAACTCGATGGGCTGTACTTGCGGTACTGCCCATTGTGGGCATATTTCGTTAGCGGAAGCTAATGCTGCCTTTTCACGCAAAAACTACGGGCGGATGATGTTTACTTGACAGTCCTCTGTAAATGCGATGATTGAACTCGGCTGTCCGGTTGGGCGACCCTGAAAACGCGGATTTACGACGAAATCGACACCTTCGAGAATCTCTTTGGTCACCTCAGCAATCTTCTTCGGGGTCTTCTCTCCAGAGATATTGGCAGAGGTTGAGACGATAGGTTTTCCGAACTTATAGAGCAGCTTTTGGCAGAACTCGTGGTCTGGTACACGCACGCCGAGGGTTCCCTCCTCGGGGATAAGGTTTGCAGCCACGCCCGTAGCACCCGGAAGGATAAGGGTCAGCGGCTTGGTTGCCATCTCCATCACCTCAAAGGCGATACCGGGAGCCTTATTGACATAGCGAACGACCATATCGGCATCCTTACAGAGGACAAGCATCGACTTTTTGTCGGCACTTCTCTTCAAATCATAAATCTTCTGCACAGCCTCAGCATTTGTGGCGTCACAGCCAATTCCCCAAACGGTATCGGTTGGGTAAAGTATAATTCCGCCACTGCGGAGCACCTCAAGTGCAAGAGCAATTTCTCTATCCATATCGAAAATATTTACTATTTTAGCGCAAAGTTAAGAAAATTATCATTTTTTTTGTAATTTTGCCGATTAGAAATCAAAAAACAAAAACAATAATACTATGGGAAGAGCTTTTGAGTATCGTAAAGCGCGAAAGATGAAGCGTTGGGGTCATATGGCTCGCGTCTTCACTAAGATTGGTAAGGAGATTGAGATTGCAGTAAAGGCAGGTGGATCTGATCCTACAGCCAATACACGTCTTCGAATCCTGATGCAGAATGCTAAGGCAGAGAACATGCCTAAGGAGAATGTTGAGCGTGCTATCAAGCGTGCAACTGACAAGGACGCTGCTGATTACAAGGAGGTTGTATATGAGGGATATGGCCCTCACGGCGTGGCTTTCCTCGTTGAGACTGCTACTGACAACACAAACCGTACTGTAGCAAGTGTTCGTATGTACTTCAACAAGTGCGGCGGTAGCCTTGGCAACTCAGGTAGCGTGGCATTTATGTTCGAGCACAAGTGCGTATTTAAGTTCAAGGCTGAGGGTGTAGATCCTGAGGAGCTGGAACTTGAGATGATCGACCTTGGTGTAGATGAGTTCTACGCAGAGGAGGATGGCATCACTGTATATGCTGCTTATGAGTCATTCGGTGCTATCCAGAAGTGGCTTGATGACCAGGGTTATGAGATCATCTCTGGTGAGGGCGTTCGCATCCCAACAGACACGAAGGAGCTCGATGCAGAGGCTCGCGAGGCTGTTGAGAAGCTCGTTGAGAAGCTTGAGGAGGATGACGACGTAGTAAACGTTTACCACACAATGGCTGAGGCTGAGGAGGAGTAAAATTCGTCTAACAAGGTTCTTTTGGCATCTGCCTTGTTATACAAATTTTCAACGAATAAGGACGTTCAAACTGAACGTCCTTATTTTATCATTGCATCCCCAAGGAAGTTTTACTTTGTTACTTTTCTGAACGGCAACTTCAGTACCCCGAAGAACGCCTCACCAAAGATTCCGCTTGACATCTTCGATGTACCGGCAAAGCGATCGATGAAGATAATCGACTCCTCAGCAATCTTGAAGCCATGCTTCCACGCCGTATATTTCATCTCAATCTGGAATCCATATCCGACCATCTGCACGCGATCAAGGTTTATCTTGCGCAGCACCTCTGCCCTATATCCTACAAAGCCCGCTGTAGCGTCACAGACCGGCATGCCTGTTACAATCTTGACATACTTTGAGGCAAAGTAGCTCATCAGCAGACGAGATAACGGCCAATTCACCACATTCACGCCACGCACATATCGCGAGCCGATAGCCACATCAGCATCAGACTCAAGGCGAGCTGCAAGGCGCGACAAATCGTCCGGGTTGTGCGAGAAGTCGCAGTCCATCTCAAAGATGAGGTCATAACCCGCATCCAGTGCCCACTTAAATCCCGCAATATAGGCCGTACCAAGTCCGAGTTTACCACTACGACAAATCAGATTGATGCGCTCAGGTGCACTCTTCTGTCGCTCACGGATAATATCTGCCGTACCATCAGGCGAACCATCATCTACAAAGAGGAGGTTAAAATTGCCATCGAGCGAGAGGACTTTGTCAATCATCGCCGCAACATTCTCCTTCTCGTTATAGGTCGGAATAATTACTAACTTTCTCATATTACATCATTTTTCTAAACTCTCTCTTTCCAAGCAGATAGCGCAGCACTATCATACCTTTATATATATAGCGCGACTCGCGAACAACACCTTTCCGGATGCTCTTTCGCTCAGCAGATAGACGATGGTGCCAACGGATAAAGTCCCTCCACGCAGCAAAAACAGCCTTTGCGCCATCCTTATCTCCACCTGCCAAGTAGCTCAAAGCCGCTGCAAAGTCAAGCAGAGGACGAACTACTGCAACAACGGCGCGTTGCATAGGCGTTGCGCACCTAAAGAGCATAGCAAGGTTATTTCTATGGTTTAAGAATATCTTTCGTGGCGAGGAGGTCTGCAGCGTTCCACCACCCAAGTGATAGACAACACTACGAGGCTCAACCATAACTCTCCACCCCGCAAGTTGCATACGCCAACAGAGGTCTATCTCCTCCATATGGGCAAAGAAATCACCACAAAGACCACCCAACTGGGCATAAACATCTCTCCTTACACAGAATGCAGCACCACTTGCCCAAAAGACCTCTCGGCAATCATCGTACTGACCTCTATCAGCCTCTGTTGTTGACAAGATACGACCTCGGCAGAACGGATAGCCCAAGTAGTCGATAAATCCACCCGACGCACCTGCATACTCAAACTTTGTCGGCTCCTCAACACTCAATATCTTAGGTGCAACTGCCGCCACCGAGCTATCTCTCTCAAGCAGCTCCACAAGCGGCTCGAGCCACCTCTTTGTAACCCGAACATCCGAGTTAAGCAACACAAAGCAGTCATACTCACTAAGCTGAGCCAATGCTCGGTTATACCCCTCTGCAAAACCGTAGTTCTTATCCAGCACGACCTTGCTGACAGTAGCAAACTCTCTATCCAACAACGCAAGCGAGCCATCTGTCGAGCCATTATCGGCAACGACAACATCTGCCCCCGTGCTATTCTCAACAACCGAAGGCAGAAAGCGACGCAGATGCCCCTCTCCGTTATAGTTAAGTATTACTACTGCAACTCTCATACTCTGCTAAACACCCTTTCGTCTATATACAGCCTCACCTGTCACCGGGTCCGGATAGTACTTCCAGCGTCTATGCGACCACATCCAACGAGGTGGGTCACGGTGAATATCCTTCTCAAGCAGGCGCACATAGCGCTCAGTTATCTCATGCTTTTCAACGCTCTCTGCTCCATCATAGACAAGCAACACATCGCACTCGTAACGACCTGCAGCTATGCGGCGCATACTAAAATAGACCACAGGCAGACCAAATCGCGTAGCCAACTGCTCACCACCCTCAAAGAAGATTGTCGGACGGTTGAGGAAGTCAAACCAACGCACATCACCCTTTGGTGAGGCATTCTGATCCGACGCCATACCGAGCATCATCGGCTTGCCATTCACGCCTGTATCTCTATGCTCGATAAAGTAGCGCAGATATCTCTGACTTGGCACAGGTATCACATCCTCAAATGTTCTCAGATGCAGAAACAGATTATCCCACGCCTTGTTTGACAACGGGTGATAGGCTCCAATCTCGCAATAGCCCGGCAAATCCATACCTACAAACTGGGCATACTCCCAAAAACCGCAATGTGATGCAAGAATCACAAAGTGGCGATCTTTGATAACCTCCTTTACCGAATCCGAAATATTAAACTTGATTGCACTACGTCGCTGCTCGTCTGTAATGCCCGCCATAGACATTGTGCAGACAAAGACCTCTGCCAGATGGCGATAGAACTCGTTACATATCGCCTTACACTCCTCAGAGCTCTTATCAGGGAACGAGCCCTCTATCTGCTGCAGAATCAACGCTCGTCGATAACGCACAACATACCTCATAATGACATATATCAGCGTTGTCAACACTCCATATCTCCACCAATGTGGCGTAACGGCCACCGAACGGCACAGCCACCACAACATCTTCGCGCCAAAAGTCAATTCAGGCTTTGCGTGTTTCATATTTTCAATTAAGTTTGGGTTTCAACTTCTGCCAAGTATCACTACTGGGCAACTACAGGGCTATCAGACCCCTTTTCTAATATACACCACCTCGCCCGTCTCAGGGTCGGGGTAGTATTTCCATCGTCTATGCGACCACATCCAACCAGAGGGCTGCTGCAATATATCCTGCTCCAACTGCCTGACATACCTCTCCGTAATCTCATGTTTAGCAACACTCTGCTCGCCATCGTAGAGCAGCGTCACCTCTCCTCTGTATCTACCAGAAGAGAGTCTCTTCAGCCCCAAGTAGAGCACCGGCAGATGATACTTTACTGCCAACTGCTCACCTCCCTCAAAGAAGAGTGTCGGGCGATTGAGGAAGTTATACCAATGTACATCCCCCTTTGGCGATGCATTTTGGTCAGCCACAAGGCCCAAGAACATCCTTCTACCATCAACGCCACCCTCTCGATGCTCCAAGAAGTAGCGAATCAGCTGACCACTCGGAACGGGCAGTGCATCCTCATTGCATCGCAGGTGGTATAATAGTTCATCCCACACCTTGCTCTTCAGTGGATGGTAGGCACATATGGCAATATGCTCCTCAAAACTCGATATCGAAAACTGAGCATACTCCCAAAAGTTGAGGTGCGATGAGAGATATACAACATCACGCCCCTTGACCACCCTTTTTACCTCCTCCGACAGCGTCACCTCGAGCACCTGACTGCGCTCGCTACGACTCATACCTGCCAAAGTCATCGTTCCGACAAAGTTCTCGGCAAGGGTGTGGTAGTAGTCGTTACAAATCTCCTTAATCTGTCTCTGACTCCTATCAGGAAACGAGGTTGTAAGTTGAGAGATGATTAACTTGCGGCGATAATGCACGATATACCTCATCACAAAATAGATGACTCTCTCCACACATCCGTACTTAAACCAGTGTGGCATTATCGCTACTGCACAGCACAAAATCCACAGTGCTCGTGCACCAAGGCTCATCTTCTCTCTATCATAACTCCTCATTATCCTCTGTTTGCTCCTCTATATCTGCCGTTCTGTTTTTAAGCCCCTTTCCAGCCAGAACAATAACAAATTCGCCCTTTGGCTGGTGCGACTTAAAGTGTGCAACCACCTCAACAAGTGTGCCACGCACGGTCTGCTCAAACTTTTTGGTAAGTTCTCGCGATACGGCAACTCTACGCTCCGGGCCAAAGATCTCTACAAGCTGTTCAAGGCACTTGACAATACGGAACGGAGATTCATAGAAGATTATTGTGCGGCTCTCCTCTGCAAGCTCCGCAAGGCGCTTCATTCTGCCCTTTTTCTGCGGCAGAAAGCCCTCAAAGCAGAATCTATCACACGGAAAACCACTCTGCACCAAGGCAGGTATGCAAGCCGTAGCTCCCGGAAGTGTCTCCACCTCTATACCCTCCTCAACGCAGGTGCGCACAAGCAGAAAACCGGGGTCAGAGATACCCGGAGTACCGGCATCAGATATCAACGCCACATTTCTGCCCGCCTCGATAGCCTCAGCTACTGCTCGCACTGTTGCATGCTCGTTAAACTTATGGTGAGAACGCAACGGCTTTTCGATATTCAGATGCTTGAGCAACACAGACGAAGTGCGTGTATCCTCTGCAAGGATAAAATCGACCTCCTCCAATACTCGTATCGCTCTGAGTGTAATATCCTCAAGGTTTCCTATCGGTGTAGGAACAATGTATAACTTTGCCATACTATCCTAACTTACGCTGCAACAAATCCATTATCAACTTAGCTCCCTCAGATGACGGACGCCATGCAAAGTTCTCAGCAATATAGATTATGCAGTCATCCAAATTATCCATCTTCTCAAGCTCATCTATAGTCTGTTCATAGAGCTGAGCATCATCACCAAACAGATCTCTGATAAGCATAAAACGGTCCACCACACTTATCGCACCTCTCAGCGTCTCAATCGGACGGTCATCCGCAACACTCGCAACAGGCGCAATCGTATCGGCAATAGTAGTTGTTGTCGGCGCTATAACCTCACCCAAAACCTTGTACTGAGCATCTACCGCCTCAACCTTTGGCTCAACAACAGGTGCTGCTATCGGCTCAGGCTCGCTCTTTGGCGCAACATCAACCTCCACCTTAGATTTCTTCACCGGCTCATCCTCATAGAGTGCCATAATCTTTCTGCGAGAGCTGCTTCGCTTCGGAGCAATAGGCTCATAATCCCCAAACAGAGATGGCTCAACCACTACCCTCTTAGGCTCAACAACCGGCTCTGGTGTTGGTTCTGGTTCAGGTGCTGGTGCTGACTCTACCTCAGGCTCCACCGCCTCTATTGTAGGCTCATAGATAACCTCAGGCGCTACCTCCTCCGCAGCCTCCTCCTGGCTATCCTCAGGCTCAAATGCCACATCAGGCTCTACCTCTGCGGCTTCGACCGTTTCGGGCTCAACAACCTGCTCAGGCTCGAATTCAGGCTCAGATTCAACCTCAACCTCAGTATCCTCGCTCAGCTCTGGCATAATAAACTCCACCTCAACCTCGGGCTCTGGCTCGAATGGCTCGTCTGCCACCTTCTGCAGAGGCTCAACCTCGGCCGTAGAGGCGTCATCCACCAAAATCCCATCCATGAATCGCAACGACTCATAAGCCTGGCGAATTTTATTGAGCGCCGCATCGCGGTCAATCTCTAAGTGGTTTCTACTAAAGTCCTCAACCAACGCAGCAGCCTTCAAAAGCTCCTCTTTTATCTCTCTAAGATTCATATCTAAAATGGTAATATTTTCCAATCTGCGAATTTAACAATTTTTACTAAAAACACCAATTTTCTTTGCCGAAAATTGGTGTTTTTGGTGCTATTTATTGTCAGGCGTTAGCCTTTGGCTAATTTTAGATAGAAATCCACCCCTTTTTCACTCTTTTATCGTTAGAGTGGGTTAGATTTGGTGCATCTCTTAAAAATCGACAACGGATAGTACTAAGACGTACAGCCATTGTCGATTTTTTAAGAGATGTGCCATAGATGACCCGCTATAACGATAAAACGTCTGTGTTCCATTCGCCGTCAGCCGATAGACAGACAACCGGACGTTCCTTCTCAACCCCCTTTAGCCACTGATATGCCTTGTACATACAGTAACCGTTGCCGGCCTTTTCGCCACCGAGAGTATAGGCGATTATGCACGAATAGTTTCGTGTGCGGTAGTACATCCCCTTAATGCGGTCAAGATACTCTGCCAAGAGTTGAGGATTGTTTGACGGAGTACCTCCACGCGCTCTGTTATCGCTATTTACGACAGGGTTAATTGCTGCACGCTCAATAACATAGACACCAAGCTTATCGCACAATCCATAAAACCAAAGCGGCTGTGGAGAGTCGGGTTTAAGGGTATTTATTCCCTTGGATTTAAGCGCAAGAATCTCCTTTTTAGCCTCCGCAGGAGTTTTTGCCGCATTGTACGGAGCGCTCTTGACTGTTATCGGCGTGCCATTGCGATAGATTTTTCCATCCACAAAGGTTGTCTTACCCGCACCAACATATAGCGGAATATACTCTACGGGCTTGCCATTACGCTTAGTGTAGAGCGTCAAACGATACTGCTGAGGCTTTGCTGCGCTCCACAGATATTTTAGCTCTGCACCCAAGTCAATTCTTACCTTCAGAGTATCCCTACTTCGTCCCAAAACCGAGAGCTCACGAACGGCATAATCAACGAGTTTATTCTCCGGAGTGTAGATATCATATCCGAGCGTTACTGTCTCCTCAAAATTGAAGTCATTACCAGCAATCAGGTCGAGTTCAAGGTGCAACTTTTTATCATCACCCACCACAATTGCCACATCATAATCGTAGATACAAGTACGGTGCTGCGCGAAGATATAACAATTCGCAAACCTCTCAGCCTTAGGCTGTTGAGTGCCGCCATCAAGCTCTGCACAAGAAGATGGACGCAGCAGCAACACCACCTTATTTGTACCCTGCTTGAGGTGTGGCGAGATAAAGTAATCAGCCGGCGTAAATCCATCCTCTGACGAGAATGCCACCGCACCATTTATCGCCACATCATAACCCGAACGGATATTCTCAAGATGCAGATATGCATTAAAATCGTTCCACGACGCAGGCACCTCAATATCCATGCCGACCATCTCCATCTCACCCAAAGTGCCGAGAGTCTGAGGGGCATATACCAAATGGTTCGCCGTCTGCGAATGGTCCGAAGTCAAAGCATCCTCACGAGTATCATATAGCGTATATTCACTGCGAAACACTCTCTGAGCCGAAACTACACTGCAAAGAGCTGCAAGAATGGCAAATATTACAAGCTTTCTCATTGTTTTATCCTATTACTTTGCAAAGATACGATTATTTTTTGTAACTTTGCCGATTAGAAAACAATTAAAACAAAAATAACTATGCGTATTGTAGAACTATTAAAGTCAACTGCTTACAACACAGAGGTTGTTGTAAAGGGTTGGGTTAGAACAAAGCGTGGCAACAAGAACGTGGCGTTTATTGCGCTCAATGACGGCTCTTGCGTTGCCAACATTCAGATTGTTGTTGATCTTCAGAAGATAGCTGAGGAGCAGCTCAAAAGTGTAACTACCGGTGCTTGCGTTGCCGTTAAGGGTACTCTTGTAGAGAGTCTTGGCGCAGGTCAGGGCGTAGAGGTACAGGCTGAGTCTATCGAGGTTTATGGCACTGCAGATCCTGAGACATACCCTCTTCAGAAGAAGGGTCACTCTCTTGAGTTCTTGCGCGACATCGCCTACCTCCGTCCTCGTACAAACACCTTTGGTGCTGTGCTCCGCATCCGTCACGCAATGGCCTATGCAATCCACAAGTTCTTCAACGACAAGGGCTTCTACTACTTCCACACTCCACTCATCACCGCATCAGACTGCGAGGGTGCAGGTGCTATGTTCCAGGTAACTACCATGGATATCAACAACTTGCCAAAGGATGAGAACGGTGCTATTGACTACAATCAGGACTTCTTCGGCAAGCCATGCTCGTTGACCGTTTCTGGTCAGTTGGAGGGTGAGCTCGGTGCTCTTGCGCTTGGTCAGATCTACACCTTCGGCCCTACATTCCGTGCTGAGAACTCAAATACACCTCGTCACCTTGCCGAGTTCTGGATGATTGAGCCAGAGATGGCATTCTACGAGCTTGAGGACAACATGAACCTGGCTGAGGAGTTCCTTAAGTACCTTATTCGCTACGCGCTGGAGAACTGCCGCGAGGATCTTGAGTTTATGAACAAGATGTGGGACAAGGAGCTTATCGAGCGTCTGAACTTCGTTCTTGAGAACGACTTTGTTCGCCTCGACTACACCGAGGGTATCCGCATCCTTCAGGAGTCTGGCAAGAAGTTCGAGTTCCCATGCCACTGGGGTGCAGACCTTCAGTCAGAGCATGAGCGCTACCTTGTTGAGGAGCACTTCAAGCGTCCTGTAATCCTTATCAACTATCCAAAGGAGATCAAGGCATTCTACATGAAGCAGAATGAGGATGGCAAGACTGTACGCGCAATGGATGTTTTGTTCCCAAAAATCGGCGAGATTATCGGCGGTTCAGAGCGTGAGGCAGACTATGGCAAGCTTCGTGCAAGAATCGAGGAGCTTCAGATTCCGGAGAAGGATATGTGGTGGTACCTCCACACACGTCGTTGGGGTTCAGCACCTCACTCAGGCTTCGGCCTTGGCTTTGAGCGTCTGCTGCTCTTCGTAACAGGTATGGGTAACATCCGCGACGTTATTCCATTCCCTCGTACTCCGAAGAACGCTGAGTTCTAAAGCTGCCCACCTCCGGTTTGAGGCGAAAAAATTTGTTAGTTTATGGCACTATCGCAACGACAACAACTTCTGCAACAGCAGAAACTTTCGCCCCAGCAGATACAGATGATCAAACTGCTGGAGCTGCCTGCAGCTATGCTTGAGCAGCGCATCAAACAGGAGATTGAGCAGAACATCGTCCTTGAGGAGGACCACTCCGAGACCGAGGGCGAGGAGCCAAAAGAGATATCTATGGACGAGTATCTGAAGGGGGACGACGACATCCCTTCATACAAGACTCGTCTAAACCACTACTCCAAAGACGACCGCCCCCGAAACTTCCAGATTTCGGGCGGTCGTTCTTTGCAAGAGTCACTTATTGAGCAGCTCGGTTTCAAGAATCTGAACGACATCGAGCAGCAGCTCGCTGAGTTTATCGTCGGCAGCATTGACAACGACGGCTATCTACGCCGCGACCTGCAATCCCTATCTGACGATATCGCCTTTACCTTAGGCATCGAGGTCGGCATAGACGAGCTGGAGCGCCTACTTACAATCATCCAGCACCTTGAGCCCGTTGGCGTTGGCGCGCGTGACCTTAGAGAGTCACTACTGCTGCAGCTAAACAGTCAACCTCTTGACAGCGAGGCAAAAAGGCTCGCATACAGCATCCTCGAGAACTATTTTGACGAGTTTGTAAAGAAGCACTACGAGCGTATGCTCTCGCGCCTTGGCGTTACCGAGGAGCAGTTCCGCGCCGCAGTGCAAGAGATACAACACCTATCGCCAAAACCAGGCAATCTATTTACAGAGGATAGCGACAGCGCACCTTATATTATACCTGACTTTATACTCGACTATCGTGACGGCAGATTCGACCTGCAGCTCAACTCATACAACATCCCCGAGCTGAAAATCAACCGCCACTATATGGATGTCATTCGCCAGATGCAGGGCAAGAGCGACAGCCGCATGAGTGAGCAGGAGAGGGAGGCTGTGCAGTTTGTAAAGAGCAAGATAGATGCCGCAAAGTGGTTTATGTCGGCAATTAAACAACGCCACGACACTCTTATGCGCACCATGCAGACCATCCTCGACTACCAGCAAGAGTACTTCAAGGATGGTGATCGCAGCAACCTCAAGCCGATGATTCTCAAGGATATAGCAGATCTTACAGGGCTTGATGTATCCACCATCTCCCGCGTAGCCAACAGCAAGTACGTACAGACCTCTTTCGGTATTATTCTGCTCAAATCCCTCTTCTCTGAGGCTATGCAGACAACATCGGGCGAAGAGGTGTCGAGCTACGAGATTAAAAACCTCCTCGAGAAGTGCATCGAAGAGGAGAACAAACGCCGTCCACTGACCGACGAGCAGCTGATGAACATCCTCAACGACAAAGGCTACTGCATCGCCCGCCGAACAGTTGCCAAGTATCGCGAGATGCTCGGAATCCCCGTTGCCCGCCTACGTAAGGAGATTTAGGTTGAGTAAGTTGACCATTAACACAACATCCGCACTAACTGCGGATGTTTTTGTTTTATTGAATAACTTGGCACAAAGATTGCCCACTTCTGCTCCGAAACAAAAACATCAAAGCTATGAAAAGATTTTTACTATCATTAACAGTTGCTGTGGTTACTTTTGGCGGTTTTATCGGCTGTTCACAGCAGAAACAGTGGAATAGAGAGCAGCGCCAGGCACTCCGCCAGATGCTGCGCGATTACCGAGAAATGGCATATCTGGAGAATCTGACCGAGGCGGAGTATATGCTCTTTGCCGAACAGGTCGCTGCTGCTATCGAGCAGAACTTCCCCGTATATACAACCTTTATCGAGATGCCGGCAGTAAACGACACGGTGCAGGTATATGTAGTGACAACAATCGTCGAGCAACTCAATACCGACGTGCGTAATATGCGCCACCTATTCCCTTACAACACTCTGGTTCAGGCTAATATACTCCCTTCGGGACTTGACCGCATGCAGCAAAACGCCTTCTATAAGTGCCTTGCTCAAAAGGTCAACTATACATACCCCGACGTTCCGAGTTTCGTCAACGCTATGCTCTCAGACACCACCTCAATGTCCACTATCAACCTCCTCCAACAACAGTGCGCTAACGACCTGTTCGGCTGGCAGATAGATATAATAGAGATTGCGGACTAACAAAGTATTGACTGTTGGGTCGGCTACGCCGACCCTTCCTCCTTGCAGTTCGGCATAGTCTGCAAGCAGCCTCTGCCCTCACGAGCAGCGTCGGTTGGCTTTTAAGCGGTATTATATTTAGTCCGCCTAAAGCGGACAGGACTAAAGACCAAAAGTTTTTCCTTGCACCCGTTTGTCGTCAAAACGTGTTAGAGATGGTATATCGTGAAAAATTCCCGGATGGGTAGTACTTAACGTACGTCCCATTCGGGAATTTGAGGGATGTGCCATATATGGCACGTTTTCACGACAAATTACTTTTGACGGAAGTATATTTGGATAGGCACACCCGAGAAATCATACTGCTCACGGATATGATTCTCAAGGAAGCGGCGATAGTTCTCGCGGATGTACTGCGGGAGGTTGCAGAAGAATGCAAACTGCGGAGTTGGGGTTGGCAACTGCATTGCATACTTGATGCGGATATACTTACCCTTCACGGTTGGTGGAGGGGTCTGCTCGATAATTGGCAGGATAAAGTCGTTGAGCTCCGAAGTCGGGATGCGGCGTGAGCGCGAGTTGCAGACGCGAATTGCAGTCTGGAGTACATCGAGGATACGCTGCTTGTGGAGTGCAGAGGTAAAGATGATTGGAATATCGCTAAATGGAGCGAGTTTCTTCTCCAAAAACTCCTTCCACTCCTTCATTGTGTTGTTCTCCTTCTCGATAAGGTCCCACTTGTTTACCACAATAACGCAGCCCTTGCGGTTACGCACAATAAGGTTGTGGATATTGAGATCCTGCGACTCGATACCCTGCTGAGCATCGAGCATCAGCACGCAGACATCTGACGCCTCAATAGCACGAATAGAGCGCATAACAGAGTAGAACTCAAGGTCTTCCATGGTCTTGCCCTTCTTACGCATACCTGCGGTATCGACAAGGTAGAAGTCCATGCCGTACTTGTTGTATCTGGTGTGGATAGAGTCGCGAGTTGTGCCGGCGATGTTTGTCACGATATTGCGCTCCTGACCGAGCAGTGCGTTTGTCATAGATGACTTACCCACATTTGGACGGCCCACGATAGTGATGCGTGGCAGATCCTCCAACTCCTCTGCCGAGCAATCCTCTGGCAGGAGTTTGAGAATCTCATCCATCAGCTCACCGGTACCGCTACCAGACATAGAGCTGATGCAGAACGGATCTCCAAGACCGAGGGTGTAGAACTCGTGCGAGTTGTAGATAAGGTCGTAGTTATCCACCTTGTTGCAGACAAGAATCACGCGCTTCTTTGCACGGCGCAGAATCTCTGCCATCATCATATCAAGATCAGTAACACCGGTACCCACCTCCACAAGGAAGAGGATAACATCAGCCTCCTCGATAGCCAAAAGCACCTGACGGCGAATCTCGTCCTCAAAAATATCCTCACTGTTTACAGTGTAACCACCTGTATCGATAATCGAAAACTCACGACCACTCCAGTCGGTTTTACCATAATGACGGTCACGGGTAGTACCTGCGGTGGCATCTACAATAGCCTGACGCTGACCCACCAAACGGTTAAACAGTGTACTCTTACCCACATTCGGGCGACCTACGATTGCTACAAGACTCATAATAAGTTCCTTTATTTCTAAATTTCCGCTGCAAAGATAGCTAAAAGCTATGGGAGTACAAAATTTTGAGCAAGTTTCGTAGAAAAAGGGCGTTTGTTTCACAAAAATTTACTATTTTTGGCATTATGAAGAGAACGTTATTGATATTTGCAGCCATTCTATTTTGCAGTACTATTGCAAAAGGTGGCGTTCCAGGCGTAAGGACTGAGTTTGGAGTTGTAGCGGGTGTAAATCACCCTATTTCGAAGTTTGATATGGGGCAATCGACAGCCGTATTGAGTGCAAAGACGGGCTTTACGGCGGGTATTCATATGGGGTTGCGTCTTGTCGGCATCTTCGGAATTCAGCCGGAGATTCTCTACTCGTACAACACCATCGGCATTGCTGATGAGAAGAACAACTTTACCTCTGACATCAAGTGCAGCACCCTACAGATTCCGGTGCTCGCCTCACTGCGTTTGGCGCTGATACGTTTCAACATAGGCCCTGTGTTCACCGTTATGGACAATCCGACCTATCTTGACAAAAAGTCAGAGAAGGTTATGTTCGGGCCGGTACACCCATCGCTATCTTATGCGGCAGGCGTGAGCGTTTGTCTGTTCAAACATCTGATAGTAGATGCCAGAGTATCAAGCGCATTTAAGAGCGTAGAGAATTTTTTATCATATGATGCCAAATATGAGAGTCATAGCATCAAAACATCGACAATAAACGCACAACTCAAAATAGGAGTATTGTTCTAATGACAGAGACAGAAGGAAAGACTATATCAGTCGAAAATATCGACACCAGAGAGCTCTATGGAGCCAAGAATGTCTATCTTGAGCAGATAAAGGCACTGCATCCAAAGCTCAAAATCATCGCTCGCGGACATACGCTCAAGGTGCTTGGCGCCAAGGGTGATATTGAACGCTTCGAGCGTCGCATGCAGTCACTTATCGACTACTATGACCGCTACGGACACATATCTAAAGAGGTTGTAGATCAATCATTTGCAGCGGGCTTTACCACAGGAGATGCCCCTAAGGAGGGAGGGCAGCCTATTCGCGACAACGAGGCCATTGTCTATGGCAATAACGGCATTGTTGTCAAGGCTCGCACCGATAATCAGCGCAAACTCGTCTCGCTCTACGACAAGAACGACCTTATCTTTGCCACAGGCCCTGCGGGTACGGGTAAGACCTATACGGCTATTGCCCTTGCCGTGCGCGCGCTGCGTGACCGCCAGGTACGTCGCGTAATTCTCACCCGTCCGGCAGTTGAGGCGGGCGAGAAACTCGGTTTTCTACCTGGTGATATGAAGGAGAAGCTCGATCCATATTTGCAGCCACTCTACGATGCGCTCAACGATATGATTCCGCCACTCAAGTTGCAGAAATTTCTTGAGGATGGCACAGTGCAGATTGCTCCGCTTGCATATATGCGCGGTCGTACGCTCGACAACGCCTTTGTGATTCTTGACGAGGCTCAAAACACCACCCGCTCGCAGATAAAGATGTTCTTGACGCGTATGGGTCGCAATGCCAAGTTTATCGTTACGGGCGACGTTACTCAGGTCGATTTGCCTCGCAAGAGCGATAGTGGACTTGTACGCGCAATGAACACCGTTCGCGGCATCAATGGCATCGGCTTTGTGGAGTTTGATCGTACAGATATCGTCCGCCACGAGCTTGTAAAGTATATCGTCGATGCATTTGACCGTCAGGACGAGTTGGAGAATGTGCTGCGTCGTCAGCGAAAAGAGGAAGAGAACAACTAAACTAAAACCAAATAACTATGAACAAAGATTTTACCGCGCTAAAGCCAGCGCTTGTTTGGAAGCATTTTGCGGCAATTTGCAACATTCCACACCCTTCTCACCACGAGGAGAAGATTCGTCAGTATGTAGTTGACTTTGCTAAGGCTCAGGGTCTTGAGTACCTTGTTGATGAGGCTAACAATGTATATGTTCGCAAGAGTGCCACTGCAGGCATGGAGAACCGCAAAGGCATCGTTATTCAGGCGCACCTCGACATGGTTCCGCAGAAGAATAACGACAAGACTTTTGACTTCGAGAACGACCCTATCGAGGCTTATATTGATGGTGAGTGGGTGACTGCTAATGGCACAACTCTCGGTGCTGATAATGGTATCGGCGCTGCTGCTATCCTCGCAGTATTGGAGGACAATACCCTTGTTCACGGCCCTATCGAGGCTCTCTTTACCGCCACCGAGGAGACCGGCATGGATGGTGCATTTGGTCTTAAGGGCGGACTGCTCCAGGGCGATATCCTGCTCAACCTCGACTCTGAGACCGAGGGCGAGCTCTATGTTGGTTGTGCCGGTGGTTTGGATGCAAACGTCACTCTGCCTTACACAGCCGAGGCTGCCCCTGCAGGTTATGTAGCATACGCTGTTGAGGTTAAGGGTCTTAAGGGTGGCCACTCAGGTATTCAGATTGGCTATCAGAGAGCTAACGCCAACCGCGAGTTGTTCCGTCTGCTCAATCACAGCGCTTGCGACCTTCGTTTGGCTGCTGTTGATGGTGGTGGTCTGAGAAATGCTATCCCTCGTGAGGCAACAGCCATTGTACTCGTTGCTCAGGCTGACGTTGCTACATTTGAGGCAGAGGTTGCAGCATTTGAGAAGACACTCGTTGCCGAGTTTGCAAATATTGAGGATAGCATCTCTGTAAAGGCAACCACAACTGCCGCACCTGCTGAGGTTATCCCTGCTTGCGTAGCATCAAAGCTCGCTAAGGCTGTTATCGGCGCCCCAAATGGTGTTGTAAAGATGTCTGTTGAGATGGAGGGCCTTGTACAGACCTCTTCAAACCTCGCTCGCGTGGTATCTGACGGCACTTGCGTTAAGATTCAGTGCCTGCTACGCAGCTCTGTAAACTCCGAGAAGCACGCTCTTGGCGAGGCTATTAAGGGTGTATTTGAGCTTGCTGGTGCTACAGTCGAGCTCTCAGGCGACTATGACGGCTGGAAACCAAATATGGAGTCACCAATTCTGCACACTATGCTTGCATCATACGAGTCACTCTACGGTGTAAAGCCGGCTGTGATGGCTATCCACGCAGGTCTTGAGTGCGGAATTATCGGCGGCAAGTACGAGGGTCTGGATATGATCTCATTCGGCCCGACAATCTGCTTCCCTCACTCTCCGGATGAGAAGGTGGAGATTGCATCTGTCGATAAGTTCTACTCATTCCTGCTCCATACCCTTGCCAACGCACCACTCAAGTAGAGTATGAGCTACGAACAGATAATACCCGACCACTGGTTTGTCATTATCAACCCCACATCAGGCGCAGGTCTTGGTCTGAAGGACTACCCTAAGATTGCTAAGCTCCTGCGTGACAACCAGATATACCACGATGCCGTATTTACCGAGCATCCACACCACGCCACAGAGCTAACGGTGGAGGCTGTAAATAAGGGCTATCGTAAGATTATATCGGTTGGTGGTGATGGCACTCTGAATGAGGTTGTAAATGGTCTGTTTATACAGAAGGTGTGCGAGCCGAAAGATATCCGCCTTGCCGTTATTGCCGTAGGAACGGGTAACGACTGGGTGAGAACCTTCGGCATACCGTCACACTACTCCGAGGCCATTCGCGCAATCAAAGAGGGCAAAACGTTCCTTCAGGATGTGGGTGCGGTGACATATACAGAGTCGAAATTCACTCAAACTCGCTACATGGTCAATGTGGCGGGTTTGGGCTTTGATGCCTATGTAATATCTATCTTCAACCACAAAAAGGCGAAGGGAATGAAGGGCAAATGGCTCTACATTGCCAGCCTGGTTGAGGCCTACTGCAAGTATAAGTCGTCAGGCGTAAGAATCAAGGTTGACGGAGAGGAGATATACAACAATCTGCTACTCAGCATAGCTGTCGGCATCTGTAAATTTAATGGTGGTGGTATCCAACAGTTACCAAAGGCTGTTGCTGATGATGGTCTGCTCGACATCACCCTTATCAAACCACTCCACTGGTGGCATATCGTCTTCCGTCTGCGCAGACTCTTCAACGGAGGCATATACTCTATCGGCCACATAAAGCACGCGCAGGGCAAACAGATTGAGATTATCTCAACCCCGCCAATTCGCCTCGAGTGCGACGGAGAACTTATGGGCGGAACAGATGTCAATATCGAGGTTGTCCCACGAGCAATCCGCGTGGTGGTTACCAAAGAGTTCTTGGAGTCTAGGGACTAGACTGCTGTTGGCTGTTAACACAGAAAAAGAGGACAAATTAGTCCTCTTTTTTATTGTGATTCACAACATTCCTACTTGCTCATTAAGTCGTATAACAAGCGGTAGTTCAAGGCTTTCGAAGGGGAGAAAACCGCAGCATACTAAAGCGTATGTGAGGATTTTCGAGCCGAGAGTAACGCAGAAATACCCTTGTTAGACAGCTTAAGACGGCTCTTTCTAATATCTTATCCACTTATAAAGCTCCTTAAAGGTAGGCTTCTTCCCATGCATAAAGATACCAACTCTGTAAATTTTGCCGGCAAGCCACACCATCACGATAAAAGTGCCATAGAGCAATAGGAGCGAGGTTACTATCTCCCAAGTTGGGATTCCGCTCGGGATACGGCCCATCATTACGATTGGGGCGGTAAAAGGAATCATCGAGCACCAGACAACAAGCGGACTATTCGGGTCATTCATCACCATTGTAAGGATTATAAAGGCGAAGATAATCGGAATCATCACCGGTGTTGTCAACTGCTGTGCATCCTGCACCTGATCTACACTAGCACCTATAGCTGCATACATCGCCGCATAGAGCAGAAATCCACCCATCATAAAGAGCAGCAGCAAAACCACAATCTGCGAGATATAGCCCGTATCCATAACCGATGCGAGGGCAGCCATAGCCTCAACATCCATATCCGGAGCCATTGCAGCGACATCTACACCCGTTCTGACAGCCTCAACGCCCGCCAAGATATCATCAGGCATAACTGCCGGAATAACCGCGGCACTGATAACAATGAGCAGCACGCCCCAGATAGCGATTTGTGTCAAAGCAACCAAAGCCACACCCAGAATCTTACCCATCATCATATCAAACGGGCGAACGGTAGAGACAAGCACCTCGAGGATTCGGGAACTCTTCTCCTCGATAATGCTCTGCATGACTATCGAGCCATATATAACGAGGAAGAAGTAGAGCACAAAGCCCAACGCGATACCAGCAAAGCTCGAGGCCGCCGAGGATGAAGCCTCACTACTCTCCTCACCATTACGGAAGGTCGCAAGGCTCAGATTGACCTCAACCTGCTCCAAAATCTGCTTAATATTGCCCACATTGAGCGCCTTAAGTCTCTCTGCCTCAACAATATCCTCTATCTGGTCGGCTATAGACTCCTCGACAAGCATTGACGAAGATTGGTTTGTATATAGCTGCACATTATTCGGATTTTCGACCACATCCTTGCCAATAAAGAGCACTCCGAACTCCTCTGAGTCGAGCGACTTTTTAAGCTCTGTCTGTAGATCGCCATCTGTCACCACGACAAACTGCACATCCTCGTTACTCTCCAACTGCGGTGCGACAATACCACTTTGGTCAATGACAGAGATAGACTTTGTCTCTCCCTTGACAAAGAACATTATAACCGCAGGAGCCGCACTGAGTACCACCATCAGCAACGGCATGAGTAGCGTGGTGATGATAAACGACTTTTTATATACGCGCTCCTTAAATTCGCGCATTATGATTAGACCAATATTTCTCATACCTCTACTTGCTTAATGAGCCATCTACGGCACGGATAAATATATTGTTCATACTCGGAATAATCTCTGTAAAACTACGCAGCTCCACCGCATCATTGACCGCCGAGATTACACTGCGCACAGATTCGTTCTGCTCAACATGGATTCTTGCACGCGTAAGGCCTGAGAACTTATCATACTCGCTCTCCAGCACGCTACAGAGGCTCTCGACCGCAGCAAAGGCGTTCTGCTCACCACGATAGTGCACCTCAAAGATATTATTGCCATGGCTGCGGCGGATATCAGCCACACGACCCGACAGGATATTCTTTGACTTGTTAATCAGCGTAATATGGTCACAAATCTCCTCCACGCTCGACATATTGTGAGTCGAGAAGATGACTGTCGCCCCCTCATCCCTGAGGCGAAGAATCTCCTCCTTCAATAGATTGGCATTTATCGGGTCAAAGCCAGAGAACGGTTCATCAAAGATGAGCAACTTTGGCTGATGAAGCACCGTTACAATAAACTGTATCTTCTGAGCCATGCCCTTTGACAGATCCTCAACCTTTTTATCCCACCAATCCTCTATACCAAAGCGGATAAACCACTCCTTGAGTCGCACCAGCGCCTCGTAACGAGACAGTCCCTTCAGGCGAGCAAGGAACAGAGCCTGCTCACCGACCTTCATCTTCTTGTAGAGGCCTCGCTCCTCGGGCAGATATCCTATTCGGTATATATCTTGCTGTGTAATCGGCTTGCCCTCAAATAGGATGCGACCCTCATCGGGGACAGTTATGCGGTTGATAACACGAATAAGTGTTGTCTTTCCTGCACCATTGGGGCCAAGCAGGCCATAGACAGAGCCGGCAGGAATCTCCAACGAGACATCATCCAGCGCGGTGTGCTCCGTAAAACGCTTTGTTATGTGTTCTACAGTAATTATATTGCTCATAAAGCACTAAATATTATGGTAACTCCATTACAAATATAGAGATTTTTATTATATTTGTACCAAATTGCGTAAAAAAATGAGTAAAAAATCTGTTCTGGTCTCAGGTGGCGCGGGCTACATCGGCTCACACACAACAGTCGAGCTTATAGCTGCCGGCTACGATGTGGTTATAGCCGACAACCTCTCTAACTCCGACATGTCGGGCGTGGAGGGTGTGCGTGCCATTACAGGGGTAGATGTTCCATTTGTAAATGTCGATTGTTGCGACAAAGCGGCACTTGCCGAGCTCTTTGAGCGTTACGACTTCGACTCGGTGATTCACTTTGCGGCCTTCAAGGCTGTAGGCGAGTCTGTTGCCGACCCGATGAAGTACTACCGCAACAATCTACTCTCATTTATCAATATCATAGAGCTGATGCGTGAGTACGGCCGACAGAATATCGTCTTCTCATCATCTGCTACAGTCTATGGCGAGGCAGAGACTCTCCCCGTAACAGAGGCTACCGAGCGTAAGGCGGCGACTAGTGCTTATGGCAACACAAAGCAGATGTGCGAGGATATCCTCCGCGACTCTGTTACTGCATACTCGGAGATAAAGGGTATCGCATTGCGCTATTTCAACCCTATCGGTGCACATCCGACTGCACTTATCGGAGAACTTCCACGCGGTGTTCCACAGAATCTTGTCCCTTATATCACACAGACCGCCGCTGGCGTGCGCGAGTGCCTATCAATCTTTGGCGATGACTATCCGACAGAGGATGGAAGCTGCTTGAGAGACTATATAGATGTTGTCGATTTGGCGAAGGCGCACGTTGCAGCTATCAACCGCATGGTCGAGGGCAAGGGCGAGAAGAGCTATGAGATATTCAACATCGGAACAGGTCGCGCAGTTTCGGTCTTTGAACTTGTCAAGACCTTTGAGAGGGTCAATAACCTCAAGCTCAACTACAGAGTTGCGCCACGCCGCGCCGGTGATGTGGTGGCAGTATGGGCAGATACATCTCTTGCCAACAGAGAGCTTAATTGGAAGGCCGAGCGAACCCTTGAGCAGACGCTACAGGCAGCTTGGGCTTGGGAAAAACATGTACGAGATATAGAGTAAAAACAACAATAAGTTATGGAGTACACAAACATTCTTAATCAGTACGCTCCCGCAATGTCAGAGGAGCAGGTAGCACAGGTAGTTGCTCAGGCAAAGGCCGCCGCTACAAAGAACGAAAATGTCGAGGTCTATAAGTTCTGCCTCTCGGCAATTGACCTTACAACCCTCACCTGCAACGACTCTGTAGAGTCTGTTACAGCGTTTGCACAGAAGACCGTGACCTTCAACGAGGCATATCCAGAGATTCCAAATGTCGCATCTATCTGCGTATATCCGGCATTTGTGGAGACTGTAGGCCTGGCTGTTGACGGCACACCTATGCGTATTACAAGCGTTGGTGGTGGCTTCCCTGCATCACAGACCTTCCTTGAGGTGAAGATGCTTGAGGTTGCTATGGCTGTTGAGAATGGTGCTGACGAGGTGGATATCGTCCTTAATGTCGGCAAGATGCTCACAGGTGCATACGACGAGGCAGCTGCAGAGGTGGAGACTATCCGCTCAGAGATGGACTCTGACGTTATCCTCAAGGTTATTATCGAGTCAGGTGCACTCAAGACCCCTGAGCTTATCCGTAAGGCATCACTTATCTCAATGGCTGCAGGTGCAGACTTCGTCAAGACCTCAACCGGAAAGATTGACGTAGCAGCAACTCCGGAGGCTGCAGTGGTTATGTGCCAGGCTATCAAGGATTTCTATGAGAAGACCGGCACAAAGGTAGGTTTCAAGGCCGCAGGTGGCGTTAAAACCCCTCAGGATGCAGCTCTCTACTACACTATCGTAGAGCAGATTCTTGGCGAGGAGTGGCTCACAACAGACCTCTTCCGCATCGGCGCATCATCAGCTGCAAACAACCTGCTTTCAGCTATCGTCGGCAAGACAGTTGCTCACTTCTAGACAGCTATTAGCTTTTAAGCGGAATTATGTTTAGTCCGCCAAGGCGGACAGAGCATGGTTTGCACTACACCTATTACTTGCACTATTTTGTTGTCAAAACGTGTTAGAGATGGTGCATCGTGCAAAAATTAAGTCGCGGATAGTACTAAAACGTACAGCCGCGACTTAATTTTAAGGGTAATGATGCCAAAAGCGGCGCTTTTTAGAGATTAGATGATGGGCGAGAAACATGGTTTTTCTCGCCCTATTTTTTGCTTGCCTTTCCCTGATTACTTTGCAGGAAAAGATACCACTTCACAAAGTCTTTGAAATGCTCG
>JAZORI010000062.1:0-25677 GCA_045656505.1 Alistipes sp.
CGCCGACCCTTCCTCCTCGCAGTTCGGCATAGTCTGCAAGCAGCCTCTGCCCTCACGAGCAGCGTCGGTTGGCTATTGGTCTTATAGCGGTATCCGCTACGCAGATGTATATTTATTTGCTACGCAGCTTATATGCACAAAAATTTATCGTCAGAACGCGGTAGATGCAAAGCTCGGCAAAAAAAATCCAGCTATGGATAGTACTAAAACGTACAGCCATTGCTGTATTTTTTTGTTAGCGGAAGCAGTTATCCCCGTTATCACGATAAATTACTTAGTTGCAGACTCCAAACGCTTCATCATCACAAACATAAAGAGTGCTGAGAGCAGACAGAGAACGATAAATACTGACCAAACAACGGTGAGTGAGATACCGCCCCAGAGGAAACCGCCAACAGATACGAGCCAGTTACCGATTGCAGTTGCAACGAACCAACCACCCATCATAAGACCCTTATACTTAGGAGGAGCTACCTTTGACACGAATGAGATACCCATTGGTGAGAGGAGCAGCTCAGCGAATGTAAGTACGAGGTATGTGCTGATAAGCCAATTTGGATTTACGAATGTAGCAGCATCACCTGCAACAGCCTGTGCGTCTGGAGTAAGCAGACCTACAGAGCCGAATGCCATCACTGCGAAACCTACAGCAGCAACGAGCATACCGTAAGCGATCTTACGAGGTGCTGAAGGCTCCTTACCGCGCTTAGCGAGTGAACCGAAGATTGCGAGGCTGACAGGGGTCAGAGCAACTACATAGAATGGATTAAACTGCTGGAAGATAGGTGCGCTAACAGCTACAGAGCCAGATACGTTGAGTGCCTTATAAACGAGCACTGCAAGAACTGCTACAAGTACGCCGGCAGATGCTGCCTTACCCTTCTTGCTCTCGCTCTGGAACATAGAGAACGCTGCATAAACGCCAACGATAACAAGAACGAGGTTCCATACATTGAACAACATGCTCTGCAGACCCTCAGAGCTTCTTGCGGTAAACTCAGCTGCGAAGTATGTAAGTGTAAGACCGTTCTGGTGGAATGCCATCCAGAAGAAGATAACAACGGCAAACACAAGGCAGAGAGCCACAACACGGCGCTTAGTCTCCTCTGGAGTAAGCTCATCTGCAACAGTTACATTCTTATCGCCCTTCTTAGCCTCATTTCCCTCAACGTGACGGAAAGTAGGACGGAAGATGTAGTAGATAGCAATTGAGAGGATGAGTGATGCACAAGCCACAGCGAAAGAGAAGTGGTAAGCATCATTTGCAGAATAACCGAGGCTCAGCTCAGCCCACTCCTTAATTCTAACGGCTGCAGTAGGTGCAAACAGAGCACCGATATTGATAGCCATGTAGAAGAGAGAGAAGCCTGAGTCACGCTTTGCTGCGTACTGAGGATCGTTATAGAGGTCACCGACCATTACCTGCAGATTACCCTTGAACAGACCTGTACCGAGGCTGATAAATACCAGCGCTGCAAGCATTGCGAGCATTGCGAAGGTATCACCACCAAGTGGCAAAGAGAGGAGCAGATAACCTGCGAACATGACGGTAATACCGATTGTTACCATCTTACCGAAGCCGAACTTGTCAGCCATAATACCACCTACGAGCGGCATCAGATAGACAAGACCGAGGAATGTTGAGTAGATAACACCTGCTGTACCAGCAGCAAGACCGAAGTTTTCGCGAAGGAAGAGTGCAAAAACCGCCAACATTGTGTAGTAGCCAAAACGCTCACCAGTGTTAGCCAGCGCAAGGGCATAGAGTCCTTTTGGATGTCCTTTGAACATAAAGTTTATAGTTTTTAGTTAATAAAATTGCAAAATTGCTTTCAAAGATAACTCATTTATTTGAAAACGCAAAATTTAGGCCCTACTACATCAAAATTTCAGGCACTCTATTTGCTTGGATGGGTGCAAAAAAGGTCATTATGAAAAAAGTTCTTGCCTACACCATTCCCATTCTGTTATGTCTTGCCGTAGGTGCTATCGGCTCGTACATACAGACCCCGGCGCTCAAAGCGTGGTATCCGACACTGATAAAATCGCCACTCACACCACCTGCTATTGTTTTCCCAATAGCGTGGACGATACTATATATACTTATGGGTGTGAGTATCGGGCGGTTGATTGCCATAGGAGATATGTCGATTGTAAGGCTGTGGATATTCCAACTCCTGGTCAACTTCCTTTGGAGCGTAGCCTTCTTCGCACTTCGCTCTCCGATATTGGGTCTAGTTACAATACTGATACTCGACGTACTTGTCTTTGCATATACCATTTACGCCTTCGGCAGCGACAAAACTGCAGGCTGGCTCTTTGTGCCATATATGCTATGGTTACTTTTTGCCACCTATCTGACTGGTTATGTATATCTGAACAACCCTCAAACAGCCTCTGTACGCGCAGCAAATAACCCCAAAACCGCACTAATAATGGATACCACCACACACTACAACATGCCTCCACTACCCTATCCATCCGATGCCCTCGAGCCTATTATGAGCAAGCGGACCATTGGCTACCACTACGGCAAACACCTAAAGGGGTACGTTGACAATGTAAACAGACTAATTGTCGGAACACCTTTCGAGGGTATGACTTTGGAAGAGGTTATCCGTCAATCAGATGGCACGCTATTCAACAACGCTGCACAAGTGGCAAACCACACACTATTCTTCGACAGCATGACACCATATATGACCGAGATATCGCCACGCCTGCAACAAGCTATCGCCCGCGACTTCGGTAGTTTTGAGAATTTTAAGAGGGAGTTCTCGGCGGCAGCCTCAACCCTCCTCGGCTCGGGCTGGGTCTGGCTTGTGGAGGATAACAACGGAAAACTATCTATCCTCTCCACCTCAAATGCCGACACCCCTATCAGAGATGGGCTAAACCCTCTGCTGGTGCTCGACGTCTGGGAACACGCCTACTACCTTGACTACCAAAACCGCCGTGCAGACTTCATCCGCCAATGGTGGGATATTGTCGATTGGAAAAAGGTGGATAGTAGGATGGATATTAGCTATTAGCTTTCCCGTTTTGCACTCCGATAAATCCGTGCACTATTGTATCGTCAGAGCATAATAATTGTGGTATATCATGAAATATCCACGGATGGGCTGTACTAAGCGTACTGCTCATTCGTGGGTATAAGGGAAGTTCCGCAGATGCTATGCTATCACGATAAAACCCATTTGTCGTCAAAAGTGCGTAGATGGCGTGCATCGTGCAAAAAAATCAGCCTCGGATAGTACTAAAACGTACAGCCGAGGCTGATTTTTAAGGGATGTACGGCAGATGCGTGCTTTTCGCAGCAAATTTGTTGTCAAAATGTGTTAGAGATGGTGCATCGCGAAAAAATCCAACTATGGATAGTACAAAACGTACAGCCATAGTTGGATTTTGAGGGATGTGCCATATATGACACATTTTCACGGCAAATTACTCTTCGTAGCCGTTAGCCGGAGCATTCCACATAGTCAACAAAGTAGCCACACCGAGAAGTGACATGATAAGGATGGTAAGGTATGCGCCATTCCAGCCGTAGTGCTGTGCAACGAAACCGAAACCTACGCCTGAGATAAGGGTAGAGGCGTAACCGAAGATACCCAAGATACCGTTTGCGGTAGCTGCTGCGCGGTTTGTTGCCTGGTTAGCGGCTGAAATACCGAGCAGAGCCTGTGGGCCATAGACAAAGAAACCAATGAGGGTGAATGGAAGAATCTGAATCCACCAAGCAGAGCCCTCTGGGATAGCCCAGAATACTGCAACGCTGAGTGCTGCACCAATCATACAGAGCACGCAGGTGCGGTGTGCCTTACTATTGAAGAACTTATCTGTAAGCCAGCCCCAGAATACCATACCGATATTACCACCGATAAACTCAAAGACGATACAGAGAGTTGTCGCCATAGCCAGTGTCAGACCCTTAGACTCTGTAAGCATTGTCGGACCCCAATCGAGTGCAGCAAAGCGAACAACATATACGAAGAAGTTTGTAAGACCCAAAGTCCAGATAAAGCGGTTACCAAAGACCTTACGACGCACAAATGCGTTATACTCAGCCTTCTCAGATGCACTCTGAACGCCACTATTCTTCTTCTCCACAACCTCTGGCAGACCAACATCAGATGGACAGTTCTTGATAAGGGTGAAGATACCAAGTGAACCGAGCAGTGCAAAGGCTGCAGGAATAAGGAAGCAGAGACGCCAAGCGCCGAAGTGCTGTGAGAAGTTAAGCACATCCTCATATGAGGCATTTGCACCGAGGTTTGCAGTGATAGTCTGAACGACCTCAGTATTTGCACTCATATCAAGACCAAGGTGTGGCATGATAACCCAACCGCAAAGACCAAATACAAGGCCTGCGCCGATTGAGTGAGACATATTCCACACTGACATCTTTGTTGCAAGCTGATCCGGGTGAATCCACTGTGTCAGAATCTTAGTAAATGGTGGCACACCCATACCCTGCAGATATCCATTGATAACCCACACAATACCCATGCAGTAGATAAGCACAGATGAGAATGTGAGCGTTGTACCCATCTTTGCTGCAAGAACAACAATCCAGTTAGCGACAAAGTCACTCACTCCGAAGATAATGTTTGCTACAGCGCAGAGCAGAAGGCCTACAGATGCAACGACCTTTGCGCTACCTCTATCTGAAACGATACCGTTTACAAAGCGAGAGAGACCATAGATTACGCCGTGCAGAGTAAGAAACAGACCCAACGACACCTTTGATATACCGAACTCGGCTGTAAGGCCCGGCATGGCGATAGAGAAGTTCTTACGAACAAAGTAGAACAGAGCGTAGCCCACCATTGTGTAGATGATAGTACGCATCTGCCAGTTGTTAAATGAGCGGTTTGAAGTATTCATTTTTTAGGTTTTTAGGCTTTAGGTAGAAGGGGCTGTTTAATAAGCCCCTCTTGTTCAAATGTGTATAAAAAGAAACCTACACAAATTAGCACTCCCAGATACCACCCTTACCAAAGAGTCGGTCAAGCAGCGCAGGTAGCAAACCGAGGCGATATACAACGTCGATATTTGTGTAGCGGCTACGCATATATGGGATATATGAGAAGGTCTTGCGGAAGCGCTCACGAGTAACACCGATATGCTCAGGCTCGTATGGTGCACCTACAAGGCGAAGATTCTCACGAACCTCCTCAAATGGGATAATCTGCTCTGCAATCTGAGTCTTGAGTGTAGGCCAAGCTGCCTTCAGAGCCTCAAGCTGAGCGCGAAGACCATCCTTCTCTACATACTTACCACGAGTCTCAGCAAGACCACGAGCGAGGTGACCAGGCATACCAGCGAAGACCTCACGAATCTCAGTCTCCTGCTCCTCCCAACTCTTCCAAGCGGCAACGCAAGCCTCAACATCGAGATTCTCGATATCCTGCTCAAGCAAGAACTCAAGAGATGCAGTAGATGCAAGAGTTCCGATACCTACCTTAAAGCCGTGTGACACGTGCTTGCCCTCAAAGCAGAGATCCTCCATATCCCAGCAGTGAGAGAACTGGTGCTCAGTACCAGATGCCGGACGTGAAGACTGAATTGCCTGCATAGCGAAACCACTCATCAAAAGACCCTCAGCGAGCTTCTCTGTCATCTCCAAGTCACCTGCGTGAACTGCAGCCGGAGCTGAGAGCGACTCACGAAGACCATCCTGAACAAGGTTGAGTGCAAAATCATCAATAGCCTCATTGCCTGTAACATCTGCAAGCATCCAATCTGCTGCTGCAGGAATCTTTGCAATAAGGTCTGCATAGCCAGATGCTGCAAGCTCCTTCGGTGCATCTGCTGCAATGACCGGATCCATCACAAAACCATAAGGGGCTGGGCAGTCAAAAGTCTGTTTGTTACCATCCTTTGTAATTGATGAACCATAAGCTGTGTAGCCATCCATTGAAGCTGCAGTACCTACGCACATGTACTTGCGAGAGAGGAGGTGTGACACAAACTTTGTTGTATCATTCATAACACCCGAACCTACAGCGATAGCGATAGCCTCAGTGGTCTCAAGGCGAGCCTTAAGAGCCTCAACGTGCTGCCACTCTGCATAGAGCTCCTTCTCAGTAAAGATAAACGGCTCATCCTGCTCGATACCAGCCTCTACAAGCGATGCATATACCGCCTTACCGGCAACCTCCCAAGTATTAAGATCGGCAACGATAATTGCCTTGCAACCAGGGAAGAGTTTTGCGAACATCTCTGCAGTACGAGATACTACACCTGCACCAATAAGCAGATCCTTTGTGTCTGTTGTGCGCTCAAGGGCGCGCTGAACTTTGTTACTCATAATCTTATCTGTTTAATATTTCTATTTCTGACCATAATATGCATTCTTGCCATGCTTACGAGAGTAGTGCTTCTCGATAAGGTGCTCATCCATCTTCACGGTTGGATTCACAGCAAGGGTTATTGTTGCCATCTTTGCCACCTGCTCAAGAACAACAGCATTCTGAACTGCAGCTGCAGCTGTGCTACCCCAGGTAAATGGGCCGTGGTGAGCCACAATAGCAGCCGGAGTGTGCAGAGGATCCATATCCTTAAAGCTATCGATAATCACCGTACCGGTCTCAGCCTCATAGTTACTTGCAATCTGCTCAGGTGTAAGAGGAGCCGTGCAAGGGACATCATGATGGAATGTGTCTGCATGAGTTGTACCTAAGCTCGGTATTGGTCGGCAGGCCTGTGCCCACGCTGTAGCGTAGGTTGAGTGTGTGTGAACAACTGCACCGATACCCTCAAAGGCACGGTAGAGTGCAAGGTGTGTCGGAGTGTCAGACGATGGACGCAGATTGCCATCAACAACATTTCCATCCAAATCCACAACGACCATATCATCAACAGTCATTGTGTCATAACTCACTCCACTCGGCTTGATGACAACCAAGTTGGTCTCTCGGTCAATAGCCGACACATTACCCCATGTAAGGACAACCAGACCCTGACGAACAAGGTCGAGATTTGCCTCAAATACGCTCTGCTTAAGATTCTCTAACATAGTTTGCAATATATTTTACAATTTTCTGCAAATATACAATTAAATATGCATAAAGGAGATATTTTCTTGCATTTTTCGTCACTTTTACCCTATCTCCCCGTTGCTTTTTCTTTACTTTCGTGCCTCTTCATCATCCTTTGCAAGAATTTCGTCACCCTCCCACTCAAACATTGGGAATGAGCTCTTGCCACTCAGACTAAAGCGTGTATAGGTTATTGGCAAACCTCGCTGCAGATAGACTGTTTCATATGCAGTCTTTACAGAGAGCACCTCATCGGCATATCCACTGCCGTAGATATCATTATTTGCCACCTCGCACGGCAACTCAAACTGCGAGATTACAGCCTGGGTATAGTTATACAGATGCTGTGAATCGGTCTTAAGATTGATCCAACCATCCTCGGCAAGCAACTTAGCATAGTACTCAAGGAAGATTGGAGATGTAAGGCGCTTCTTCGCTCTGCGGGTCTTGAGCTGTGGGTCTGGGAATGTTATCCACAACTCTGCAACCTCGCCGGCTGCAAACAGAGAGGTGATAAACTCAATACGGGCACGAAGAAAGCCAACATTTGTCATGCCGCGCTCTGTTGCTGTCTTTGCACCTCGCCACATACGTGCACCCTTGATATCCACGCCGATAAAGTTCTTATCAGGATTGCGCTCAGCAAGAGCCACTGTATATTCACCCTTACCACAACCGAGCTCAAGCACTATCGGATTGTCATTATGAAAGAAGTCACGATGCCAATTACCCTTCAGCGGATGCTCCGTGCGGAACATCTGCTCAAACTCAGGCTCTACAAAGCAGGCAAAAGTCTTATTCTCTGCAAATCTTTTAAGTTTATCCTTTCCCATTCTATCTAATTCCTATTCCGACAGCCTCAACACCCGTCACGGCTCGGCTCGGTGTTATTGTAAATATATAAATACCACTCTGACTAAGCTGGCAATCATCTCTGTAAGGCACCGACTCTGACGACGTTACGGCAGCAGAGCTATACTCTCTCTTCAGCTGCAACGTAATACGCTCACGAAACTGACGCGCATCTGGCAGAGATGTATGCAGCACCACTGACAGCGTATCGTCCTGAAAACTGCTATTATACCTCAACGCAACCGATATATCGCGCAACGACTCCATATCCCCATTCTCATAGAAGATACTCACCGGCTCACTCCAGCCCTTTGGATTCACGGGTTGCATATCCACATACCCGCCAGAGCTACAGCCTACCATTAGCAGCGCAACTACGGCAATCAACAGACGCATTTTCTACTCGCTCTTTTGTTCAGGTTTACCCTCTGCTCCACCCTTCTCGCCATTTGAACGGCGGTTGTGGAATCTATTATTACGGCCACGGCCACCAAAGCGACGGTCTGCGCGACGATGTTGCTCACTTCGCTGCTCACCCTGTGCCGGCGCTGCACTCGGCTCTACTGCTGGCTCAGACTTTGGCTCAGATTTTGGCTCAGATTTTGGCTCGGCGGTTGCTTGCTGGGCATTATCTGCTTTTGGCTGCTGAGGCTTATTCGAACGCTTCTTCTTGCGCTTCTTTGACTTATCAAAGCGGGTGATGCTATCCTCCTCTGTACGATATGTTGGCTCCTCAGCCTTCTTTGGTGCGCTATCGCCAGCGATAGTATCGACCTTCTCGCCATTGCGATTTGCTGCCAAAATCTCCTTCACACGCCAAACTGGGATGGTAACAAGGTTAGACATCGACTCCTTACTACTGCTGAAGGTCATCATCTTGGCAAGGATATCGGTCTTGACAAGGTAGTACTCGCCATCCATCGCCTGAAGAGGCTCCTTGAGGCGCGGAATAGCTCTACGAGCATCCATATAGAGGTCGTACTCATACATAAGGCAACACTTGAGCTTCGAGCACTGACCTGCGAGCTTCAACGGATTGAGCGACAGATCCTGCACCCTTGCTGCGCTTGTAGTAACTGACGAGAAGCTCGAAATCCACGATGCACAGCATAGCTCACGACCGCAAGCACCGATACCACCAATACGACCAGCCTCCTGACGCGCACCAATCTGCTTCATCTCAATGCGGATATGGAACTGCTCAGCAAAGACCTTAATCAACTCACGAAAATCGACACGACCATCTGCGATATAGTAGAAGATAGCCTTAATCTTATCGCCCTGGTACTCAACATCGCCAATCTTCATATCCAGACCCATATCGGCAGCAATCTGGCGCGAACGAATCATCGTCTCATGCTCCAGAGCGATAGCCTCCTGCCAACGCTCAATATCATACGGCTTTGCCTTACGATAAATCTTCTTAAACTCGCCATTGAACGGATTGAATCCCACTCGACGCATCTGCTTTGCCACCATATCTCCTGTAAGTGAGATAATACCAATATCATGGCCCGGAGATGCCTCAACGGCAACAATGTCACCAATCTGCAGATCCAGATTGTTTACATTCTGATAGAATGAACGACGTGTATTCTTAAATCTAACCTCGAAGATGTCGCACTGCTCATGGTCAGGGTACTCAGCCTGCCAAGGTGTCTCATGAAGTTTAAAGCAACCATCTGCCATCTGAGCAATAGGCTCCCCCAACTCATTTACACCGAAGGCGCATCCGCGACCAACTTCAGGTATCATATCTTTTTTACTATCCATAGTCAATTATATATTATCGAACAAAGTTACAAATAAAAGATGAATTTAGGCTACTATTTGTGCTATTTTTTGACCTCTCAAATTTCTATACACCCTCACTGCATAGGCAACGGCTGCCGTTGATAGTCCAACAACGTAGCCAACAAGCAGTCCCGTACTACCCAAACCAAAGGTAAAGGCGCACAGATAGCCCACAGGGATATTGAGCAGCACATATGCCACAAACGATAGTCCTGCAATAATCTTCACATCCTGCATACCTCGCAGCACACCAATCAGCGTTCCCTGAATAGCATCCGAAATCTGATAGAGTCCCACCCAGACAATCATCCGCGAGGCAAGGGCTATAATATCTTCACTCGGAGTAAAGAGTTGCGGCAGCAGAGTTCGCAGCGTAATAAAGAGGACAAAAGTACCCACGCCCCACAACACCGCAAGATGGACGGACGAGACAACCGCATCTCGCATCTGCGCTCTATCTCTTAATCCATAGCAGTGTGATACCCTGATAGTCGTTGCACTTCCAAGGGCTATGGTCAGCATAAAGGCTGCATTTCCATAGGTCATCGCCACCTGATTTGCAGCAAGCGCCTCAGCACCAAACCAACCCATCATCACACTTGTCACAACAAATGCAGAGCCCTCCAAGAGCATCTGACCGGCCAACGGTACGCCAATAGAGAGCAGTCGCCAGCTATCCTTCAAGTAGTTCACACCTCGCGAGAAGAGTTTCAGGTAATCTCGATACTCGCTCTTGATGACAAAATATGCAAAAATCAGCAGCGGTGACATCCATCGCGCCACAAGTGTTGCCAAGCCCGCGCCATAGACACCCATCGCCTCACAACCGCAGTTGCCATAGATAAATATCCAGTTAAGCACGATATTGACAGCATTTGTAACAACAGCAATAACCATTGGAGTAACAGTATTGCCCACTCCCTCCATAAACTGCTTGAAACAACCATATAACATAATCGCCGGTAGGCTATAACCCATCAGGCGATAGTATGGAACAGCCATATCCACCACATCAACAGGCTGACCGAGTCTATAGAGCAATGGCACTGACAACTGTTGCAGCACCATAAATATCACACCCAAAATCGGATAACTGACAAGTGACGACTGAAGATAATGCGCAGTACGGCGATACTCACCTCGCGCAAAGTGCTCACCAATAACGGGCGTAAGTCCGAGAGTAATACCCATTGCCAAACTGAACATCACAAAGCTCATCATCACGCCGAACGAGACGGCAGAGAGCGGCAGTGGGTCATCCCCTCCATATGTTCCGACCATTGCATTGTCTGCAAACTGCACCACAACATAGCCCAACTGCGAGAGCGCAATAGGCATAGCCAGGCGTAAATTTGCCTTATAATGGTCTATATATCTACTTAAAATCAATCCTCACTATAGGTTTGTCGTTCAAATATATTTGCAGCTAACTCGCTGACGCTGTGTATCCTTACCACCTCTATACCCTCAACCTTTTTCTGAGACTTTGGAGCATAGCCCGAGATAACGATACGCTTAAAGCCAAGTCGTGCAGCCTCTGCCACACGCTGCTCTGTACGCGATGCAGGACGCACCTCGCCCGATAGACCAATCTCACCGGCAAGGCAGAGACCATCCCTGAGCGGAGTGTCAAAATATGATGATAACACAGCGCTTATAACTGCCAAATCAAGGCCCGTGTCGGCAACCTTAAAGCCACCTGCAAAGTTGAGAAAGACATCCTTCTGGAACATCTTAAGCCCAACCTTCTTCTCAATTACAGCCAAGAGCATATTCATTCTACGGGCGTCAATTCCCGTTGCATTACGCTGAGGTGTTCCGTACGCAGCCTGACTAACAAGTGCCTGAACCTCAATCAGATAAGGGCGCACGCCATCTACCGTAGCACCAACAGCAACGCCACTAAGTGGCTCTGCGTAGTGTGTCAGCAGAATCTCTGACGGATTTTCAACGCACTTAAGGCCCGTACCCGTCATCTCAAAGACTCCAATCTCGAAAGTGGCACCAAAGCGGTTCTTTATACCGCGCAGAATTCTGTAGGTGCTATTATTATCTCCCTCAAACTGCAACACCACATCGACAATATGCTCCAACACCTTCGGGCCCGCAATAGTACCCTCCTTTGTAATATGGCCGATGATAAATATCGCCGTACCGGTACTCTTTGCATACTTAAGCAGTGTTGCCGCACACTCTCTAATCTGCGAAACACTACCAGGTGACGAGTCAAGCAGCGAAGAGGCCATGGTCTGTATAGAGTCTATAACGACAATATCGGGGTTAAGGGTCTCAATCTGCGCCACGACATTCTCGAGCAGTGTCTCGGTATAGACAGTACAATTCTCGTTATGGATACCAATTCTGTCTGCACGCAAGCGTATCTGCTCAGCACTCTCCTCACCCGACACATAGAGGGTTGTCATGCCATTATTTGTCAGCGCCAACTGTAGCGAGAGGGTCGATTTACCGATTCCCGGCTCACCTCCGAGCAGAATCAGCGACCCAGGCACTACGCCACCACCAAGGACACGATTTACCTCACTATTACCCGTATCGAGCCTTACAGTCTTACCGCACTCTATATCCTGCACCTTCTGCGGACGTGCCGGCTCGATAGACCTACTTGCTACAAGCGCAGGCACACTACTCGGCGCAGCTACAACCTCTTCAGCGAAGGAGTTCCACGCTCCGCACGATGGGCACTTACCCAACCACTTTGCTGTATCATAGCCGCACTCGCGACAAAAATAGACCTTTTTTACCTTAGCCATAGCAGGGCTCTGTTAGAATAGACTCTTAGAGAAAGTATCTGAAAATATCGTTTCCGTTAGCAAAGAGCAGCAGCGCAAGCAGTATCGCAAGACCGACATACTGCGCAATCTCAAGCACTCGCTCGCTAACCTTACGGCGGGTAACCATCTCCCACAGTGTGAAGAGTGTATGTCCACCATCAAGGCCCGGGATAGGTATAATATTCATTATCGCCAAGATAATAGACAGAAAGGCGGTCATAGACCAGAACATATACCAATCCCAAGTTCCAGGGAAGATTTTGCCGATTGAGATAAATCCACCAACCTGCTTATAGAGGCCTGTATCCGGATTTACGATAAGCTTGAGCTGATTCCAATAGTTCACAATTGTCTTACCGGTAAGGCTCAAACCTGCAGGAATAGACTCAAAGAGTGTGTAGTCGCGGGTCTTGAGTGTATAAGGCAGCGGCTTGATTGTAACTCCTATCTTACCCTCACCATTTACAGGTACAACAACGGCAACCTTCTCACCATTACGCTCAACCATTAGTTCTGCGTTCTTATCTGCACGCTCTAAAAGCAGGCTGTTATATGCCACAAAGTCAAGCTCCTCCGCACCATCAATACCGACAATACGGTCACCACTCTGCAAGCCTGAAGCGGCTGCCGTCTCAGAGACCAGTGAGTCGATAATAAATGGCTGCAGCACACGGCACACCTCACCAAAATCCTCCTTCTTACGCAGCTGGTTAATCTTCTCATACGGAACAACAACGCCCGTTGGATAGCCATTGCGCAGCAGCATAACCTGCAAATCACCATCCGCAAGGATAATACGAGAGAGGACAGATGCGCTGTTTACAATATTCTCGTCATTAATAGAAATTATGCCATCGCCATCACGGAAACCGAGCGACTCGCCATCTGCATTAAATGAGTAGCCATAGCCAGCCACAACATCCTCATTTGCAAGATACTGCTCACCCCAAGCATAGCTAATACCGCAGTAGATGACAAACGCAGTGATAACATTCATCGTAACACCCGCCACAAGCACGCAGAAGCGCTGCCATGCCGGCTTTGAGCGGAACTCCCACGCCTGAGGCTCAGATGCGAGGTCTTTGCTCTTCTGATTCTCGTCAATCATACCGGCAATCTGGCAGTAACCACCAAGTGGCAACCAGCCCATGCCGTACTCGGTCTCGCCCCTCTTGAACTTAAAGAGAGAGAATCCCCAGTCGAAGAAGATATAGAACTTATCGACACGAATCTTAAATGCTCGTGCCATGATAAAGTGACCGAACTCGTGAACAGTCACAAGCAGGGTCAAACTCATAAAGAATTGGATAATTCGAATTACTGTTTCCATTGTTATTTTGTTATTTTCAAATATTCACAAGCCAAGCGGCGAGACTCTGCATCTGCTGCGGCATAATCCTCAAGTGTTGGCGTCTTTACAAACTGTGCCTTATCGAGAGCATACTCTATCGAGCCAACGATATCCAAATAACCACACTGATGATTTAGAAACGCTGCCACCGCAACCTCATTTGCTCCATTCATTGTACAAGCAGCCGTACCACCCGTACGAAGGCAGTTATAGGCGATATCGAGCGCCGGATACTTCACCCTATCAACCTCGGCAAAGGTAAGTGTCGGATTGTCAGCAAAGCTGAAGTGCTCACCTCGCACTGCTCGCTGTGGGAACATCAGCGCATACGAAATCGGCATATGCATATCCGGAGTTCCGAGCTGAGCCTTGATTGAGCCATCCTCAAACTCGACCATTGAGTGCACAATCGACTGCGGATGTTGCAAAACCGATATCTTATCGGCATCAAGCCCAAAGAGCCATGCCGCCTCAATAACCTCAAAGCCCTTATTGACGAGTGTCGAAGAGTCAATCGTAATCTTAGCACCCATAGTCCACTGCGGATGGCGCAGAGCCTGCTCTGGCGTAACATCTGCAAGAGCCTCTATCGGCAAATCGCGCAGAGAGCCACCACTACAAGTGACAATCAGACGACGCAATGGTGAACGCTCACCCACAAGGCACTGAAAGATTGCCGAGTGCTCAGAGTCTATCGGAAGTATCGGTGCGTGATACTGCTCTGCGAGTTTCATCACAACAGAGCCTGCTACAACAAGTGTCTCCTTATTTGCAAGGGCTATCTTCTTTGACTTTTTGATTGCAGCAACTGTCGGTAACAGGCCTGCATAACCAACAAGAGCATTGACTACAACATCTACATTATCTGCCGCAGCAACCTGCGCAACTGCCTCATTACCAGCATATACCTTTATCGGATATGCAGCAAGGGCATCTGACAGATCTTTGTAGTACCTCTCGTCGGCAATAACCACGCTATCGGGATTAAACTCCACAGCCTGAGCTGCGAGCTGCTGCCAATTCTTATGGGCTGTAAGGGTTGTAATCTCAAAAAGCGAACTATTTTCGCGAACAATATCTAACGTCTGCACTCCAATTGAGCCGGTTGAGCCGAGTAGTGCGATTCTTTGTCTCTCCATCTGTATCAGAATAGTTAGAATAGTATATAGGTTTCGGGATTGAGCGGCTTTCCACCCATCCACATCTCAAATTCAAACATCTTATCGGCCTGATCCTCAACTGCCGAGTAGCCGATAACCTCACCGCTATTTACGCGATGACCCTTTGTTACGATTGCTGCCGAGAGGTTGCGATAGAGGGAATACATGCCGTTATCGTGCTGTATAGCCACCATATTTACACCATCCGAGAGCCAATCCACCGTAAGGACAGTACCATCTGCAATAGCCACAATCTGCGACTCAGGCGAGCCCGCCATACGAATACCAAACAAGCCAATCTTAGCATTAAAGCGCTCAGCAACAAAACCCTCCATAGGCTTCAAGGCGTTAATTGTAGAGCGCTGCTGACCTGTTCCTGCATTGAGCGCATAACGGCGGTCGTTCTCCATCTGGCGACGAAATACTGAGTCTGCAGCCGATGGCGGAACCACATTCTTATCAAAGGCTACTGAGTCGCCTCGAATTGAGCTTATAGCGGGCATTTTGCCATCTACAACAAGGATACGATTTTCGTTGTAGATAAGCATATCGCTCATCTTTCTCTCAAGGGAATCTACGCGAATAAGCGTACGGATAAGTGTCTGGCGAGAACGCGCAGCATCAGTTCTATATCCCGGCAACATATCGAGTATCGGAGTATATGCAACCAGGGCCAAAAGTATGGCAAACACAATAGATACCATCGCCACAAAACTCATCACCATAGCCATGGGCGAAAGGTGGGTGTACCAGCTCTCAGAGTTGGTCTCAGGCTCGATTATCGCAACCCTGCGTTTACGAAATATATTGTGCCACCAAAGTGAAATCTTCTCAAACATTTTCATACAGGCATAGTTTGTACAAAGATACAAACTTATTTTTGAAATAACGCCTGTTTCGGGCAATAAAGTATCCGATTAGTTGCAAGAAAATAGCATGAAAGCAGCATCAATTAGTACTCCAGCTGCCAAGCGACCTGCTCTCTGACTGAGTCAGCGCTCTTATTATTCGGCATAGCGGCAAGAATATCCGCTACCATTTGACGATTTTTCGCAATCTTTGCGCTCAAAAGACGTGATACACCCTGAGCTGCAAGGTGATTATCAGCAAAGCGTGTAACTGTATTATTTACAGCACTTTGCAGAGCCGTATCCGTCACAATATCACTACGAGATGCGGCAAGCAGTGCAGCATATGCAGCAAGTTCACTACCCTCTACGCACCAACGTTCAAGAAGGGTATCTATCGCTGTTATTCTGCACAGTAGCCCTTGCGCAGCCTGCTCTGCCAGTTCTGAATTTATAATTCGGGAGTGCCAAACATCAAAAGTCTCGGGTGTAACTGCCGCAGCATCTGCAATCCACAGCGCAATAATCTGCAGCTCCCTCACCTGCTGTCGGAACAGAAAGCCCGCCAATTCATCATCCGTACCAATTTCACGAGCCATATCGCGCAACGAGTGTATCGCCACGCCATAGTTCATTCCATATTTTGCCCCGTAATATCGAAACATGTCGAGCACCGCCCCATTCATCTGCTTACGAATCTTTCCGAGCAGGGCGACCATCTTTGAAGTATTATTCTGCATACTATCTGATTGCGAGCGTTACACTCTTACCATATTGAGGAACAACAATCTCTCCCTTATCCATCGACTTTGTTCCCAGCACAAGCTCCATAGTGCAGTTTGGAGATACAAGATACTCTCTTTTGACCTTATCCTTCTCTGTAGCAAGTGGCAGACCGCTCTGATCAACCTCAATCGGAGTGAAGATAAGCATCAACGGCTCACCAGAGAGATCTGACGGAGCAAGAACGCCCTCTCCATCGCGATAACGACAAACGATATAGTTCTTCTCACCTGCAGTCGGAGTGACCTGATAGCGATACTCCTCAACAGTTGTTGTAGTTGTGCCATAGAACAAATCCAGACACTGCTGCTCCATTGCAGCCATCTGGTCAAGGGCAGCTCTCAGACCTGCGCCAAAGACATTCTCACCAGCCTCGCCCGAGATAAGCTCCTTGCGATGACGACGCAGATAGAAGATCATATCTGCTGCAGCCTGTGCCTGCTGCTCAACGCTCATAGCACGGCTGTCACCTCTAAATGATGGCAGAACAGCCGCCTCAGCACCACCTACACAGCTCTTTACACAAGGCTCCGTAGGCTCTGCTGCAAAGATTTTTGCCCAGACGACCTTTGTCTCAACCTTCTCTGTCAGCGATGCTCTAACGCCAAGCATCTTCTGTGCATAACGAGCAAACTCGCCAGGCACAAAGTGGATCTTCTCAACTGCAATACCGACAGTTACACTGACCTTTGGATTGGCATATACAACCTCACCGTTATCCATATAGAAACCTGCACGAGTGATACTCTGTGCAGAGAGCGCTCCGGCAAAGCAGAGCATCAAAACTGTTGCAAATATTTTTTTCATAACGCGAAGTTACTCTATTTCGTCTAATTATCAAAATTTTAGGTAAAAATCCTTTGTCAGTGCCACATATTCAGGGCAATAGTCACCCCTCTGCCCCCTCTCGATAGTAATGCTCTCTATCTTAGGTTCCGCGTGTGACTCAAATGCAAACTCTGCCATCACCCTTTTCACCGCGCCACCAACCACTGAATAGACATCACAACGGCACACCAGCTGCAGCCTTGTCATCGCGATATATCGTTCCATCTGCTCGGTTGGAAGTATCAGCGCAAAGCGGCCCTTATCCCTATCAAGCAGTCGGCAAACAGAGTCATCCAGCTGTTCAAAAGTAAGCTCTGTTGTGTGGCGAGCAGTTGTTCGCTTACTATCCGGACACAAGAGAGAATCGACAAAATATGGCGGATTTGTCACTATCAAATCGAACGTCTCACCTCCAAACTCCTGTACAGGCAGTTGCAGAGCCTCAAGCCTACCTCTCCACGGCGAATTGTCGAAGTTTTTGGCAGCACACTGAGCTGCCGATGAATCTATATCTACACCAACAACCCTCTGTGCATCACAGCGTTGCGCCACCATAAGCGCTATAACTCCCGTACCCGTTCCAATATCAAGCACACGCTTCGCACCCAAACAGTCAACCCATGCACCAAGCAGCACACCATCCGTGCCGACCTTCATCGCCACACCATCCTGCTCTACTACAAACTGTTTGAAACGAAAAGCCGCCATACTACATCTACTTTGAGTTTACACCCGCACCAAAGAGGGCAAAATCGTACTTAACAGGGTCTTCTGCCGAGAAACGACGCAGAGTTGCTGTAACCTCTGCAGTCGCTTTCCAGTCATTCTGACGGCGGGAAAGCAGACCCAATGAGCGAGCCATATTTCCACTATGGACATCGAGTGGAAGGTAGAGAGCCGACATCGGGATTCTTGTCCAGCTACCAAAATCGACACCTCTGTTATCTCTACGCACAAACCAACGCAGATACATATTCAATCGCTTACATGCAGCACCCTTATCTATAGACGAGAAGTGCTTTCTGCAGTGCTCCCCGTGCTCAACTGCAAAGAACTCACGACGTACCTCAGAGAGAACTGCCGCCATATCTCCATAACGAGCATAACTATCCTGAAACAGCGTTCCAAGCGTACCATAAGTGCGACAGATGCGCTGCAGTGCGCGCACAAAATCTACAAAATCGTCACCGTTAAATGTTCTATAGACATAGCGGTGCAGTGGCTCAAGGTCGCTATCTGTAGCATTTACAACAAAGTCATATGGCGCATAATCCATACACTCAACCATACGACGCGCGCTGCCAACAATTGCCTTACGATTTCCCCACGCGATAGTTGCCGCAAGAAAACCGGCGATCTCACGATCCTCATCAGCCGAAAAGCTATGAGGAATACTTATTGGATCGGCCGCGATAAACTCCTCGCAGTTATACTTATCATGCAGAGCCTCCAGCAGCTCGTACATCTGCTCATAGCTATAATCAGAGAATTCTGCCATCGCTCATCACAATTTTACGATCTACCGAATCTGCAAGGCCCATATCGTGCGTAACCATGACTATAGTCTGATTAAACCTATCTCTCACATCCATCAGCAGACGCTGTATCTCATCACGATTTGCCGAATCGAGGTTTCCCGTAGGCTCATCTGCAAGCACTACAGACGGACGGCAGACAAGCGCACGAGCAATTGCAACACGCTGCTGCTCACCACCCGAAAGCTGAACGGGTTTATGGGTTGCTCTATCTGTAAGATCCACCAACTCAAGTAGTTCCATAGCTCTCTTGCGAGCTTCAGTGTGAGTCTGACCACCAATAAGAGCTGGCATCATAATATTCTCCAACGCCGTAAACTCGGGCAACAGGTGGTGAAACTGAAAGACAAAGCCGATATGGCGATTACGAAATGCCGCCAACTCGCGCTCGGCAAGTGTAGATATATCTACGCCTGCAATCTCTATCTTTCCGCTATCTGCCGGCATTAGTGTACCGAGAATCTGCAACAGCGTACTCTTTCCAGCACCACTCTTGCCGACTATCGCCACAATCTCCTTCTGAGCCACCTCCAAACTGACACTCTTCAGAGCCTCGACAGTCGAAAAACGCTTACAAATTTCTAAACCCTTTATCATATATCTTTGCTATTTGTACAGCCTGATAAACATCATGCACGCGAAGTATCGTAGCACCCTGACGCAGTGCCTCCCAACTAAGTGCAATAGTACCGGCAAGAGAGTCCTCTGCCGTAGTATTCAAAACCTTATATATCATTGACTTACGTGACAATCCCACAAGTACTGCATACCCCGCAGCAACCAATTTTGACAGGCCTGCAAGTAGCGCATAATTCTGCTCCACGCTCTTAGCAAAGCCAAAGCCCGGATCGAGGATTATGTTATCTCGGTCAACGCCTGCCCTCTCCAACTCTGCCGCTCTACAGACCAGATAATCTACCACCTCAGCCACAACATCGCCATACTCCGTCTTGCTCTGCATTGTCTGAGGAGTGCCTCGCATATGCATCGCGACATAGGGTACATCCAGTTCTGCAACAGTTGCAAACATCTGCTCATCACCCTTCCCTGCTGTGATATCATTAACGATTATCTTGCCATACTTAGACACCGTTCTACGGACAATCTCCGAGCGAAAAGTATCCACAGATACTGCCATTTCAGGCGCTACACGTCGCACAACACCCACGCCCAAATCGACACGCTCCCACTCCTGCTCCAGCGGCACATCATCAGCTCCGGAACGCGATGAGTAGCCACCTATATCTATGATGGTAGCACCCTGATGAACAATCTCTGCCACACGAGCCTCCAATTGCTCTACACTTTGGGTTCTTGACTTAGCATAGAATGAGTCGGCTGTGACATTCACCACAGCCATTATCTGCACCTTATGAAAATCCGGGAACATCATAACTTACGCAACTTACTATCCACCTGAGCAACCTGCCCGGGCAAACTCTGCTGATCTATATTGCAGATACAGAAATCGGTCATCTCTTTGAGCTGCTCCGCACTACGCTGCACCGCCATTCGGGCCTTTACAACCTCAACAGGTACGCCATCTCTTGCCGCCGCGCGCTCAAGTGCCAAATTGTCATCAGTCACAACAGCTATGCTCTTATCTATAACCTTATCAAGCCCCGACTCGAAGAGTATTGCCGACTCTACAATGACATAATCCGCCCTCTGGCTCTCCGCCCACTCAACAAAATTTCGGCAAACAGCAGGATGCACTATTGAATTGAGCAGCAGGCGCTTAGCATCATCACCAAATATCTGAGAGGCGAGGTATCGTCTATCAAGCTCGCCATTGCTATCGTAGCACTGACTACCAAAAGCAGCCGAGATATCTCTTTTCAGCTCTGCTTGCGATATCATCAACTCCTTTGCCCTATCATCTGCAAAATAGACAGGTATGCCCAACCCCTCAAAGAGGTGGCATACCGTACTCTTGCCGCTACCTATTGTGCCACAAACACCGACCTTCAACATCACTTACTCTCCTTAGGCATCTCTATATCGGGGATATCGCCCACAGAGCGAATATTGATATCACTCAGACGAACAGATATCGCATTTTTCAACGACTCAGGTTTGATGTGCAGTCGCATATTGTCACTCGGTGCAGAGCCAAGCTCGGTAACCTCTCGCATCACAGTATATTCCAACTCTGCAAGCGGAATATTGAGTCGCGAAGTGGATATAACATATCCAAACAGATTGGCACCCTTACCCTCAACCACACACGAGACAGAGAAACGGTTGTTTGCAACACGAATCTTAACATCCAACTCAGTGGTGTAGTTATAGTTGAGTTTAGCTATATACCAAAGCGTAAAAGATGCCACAAAAAGCATTATAAATACAGGTGAGATATAGCTCTTCACCTTGACAAAGAATCGCTTAATATATTCCCAAAGTCTTTTCATAGCTACAAAGGTAGTAATAATTTGCTGTTTCGCAAATATTTGCGCCGCCTGTTTTTGTCGTCAAAAGATAGCATTAGCTGTGCATCGTGAAAAATCCCCGGATGGGTTGTACTATGCGTACTACCCATTCGGGGATGTGAGGGATGTGCAGCTAATGCTGCCTTTTCACGACAAAACTACTCTTCGAGCCAAGCTCCAAGCTCATCGTAAATCTTATTTGCCATAAAGACCATAGCCTTTGCAGATGGATGGCAGCCCTTACCTGTTTCAGGATTATAGTCGTGCTTTGGCATATAGACCTGATCATTGAAGCCATTTACATCAAGCAGGTCAACTACGCGAGCGTTCTGTGGATAGTGAGCCGCAATCTTATGGATAGACTGCTGAACACCTACGCCGGTATAGTCACCAACGATGCAGACAATCTTTGTATCGGCTCTGCGCTCCAGAATAAGCTCGATAAGCTTGATATAAGCGGTACAGAATGTTGTATCATCCAGAGCCTCAATAGCTGCACGAGTAGTAGCAGCCTCAGCAGTACTAAATAGCTGAGCCAGAGTAGCATCTGACGGACCAGAGGTTGCCTGCATACTAACGTTACCATAGAGTGTAGCCTTATTCTTCGCCCAGTCGTTTGTACCGCCGTGGATAATAACAATCTCCGGCTCACCTACACCCTGATTATCAATAAAGCGCTTTGTATAGTGTGGCTGATCTACACCCTGAGCAAAAGACACGCAAGAGCCTGAGTATGAGATATTACGCTCAATAGTAGCATCAAGCATCAGCTCGTTTGCCAGAATCCACCAATAGGTCTGCGACATAGAGGTCAAATCACCGTCAGCTGTTGGATAGTGACAGCTATATCCATTAGGCACAATACCTCTAAAGGTAGAGATTGAGTCACCGATAACACTAATTCGCTTCTGAGTAGTTGGTGTAGCAAGATTTGTTGCCATACCCTCGATTACAGGATAACCATCAGCATCAGTAACCCAGCTCTTGAGTGGATAAGTACAGCTGCCGCTATATGCTGCTACTGCTGCATTCATATTTGCCAGCAAGGCGTCTGTTGTTGTAATTGCTGCGATATTCTTGCCAAGTACAGGCGTATTATTTTTTGCACTTGGATTGAAGCTACGTGCAGACTCATCATAGTAAGCATAATCTACACTTGCGTTATAAATTCGTGAGCCAATACCTGCTGCCAATGTAGACGGAGAGCTGTGTGTAGCGTAGCTGATACCATCTGTATGGAAGCCATTCCACTTAATTGTTGAATATACACCGTGGATTGTTGCACCCTTAATGTTCGCTGTAGTACCATTCTGGAAACCGATAATACCCGCCATAGCGTTATTCTTAGATGGATAGCCTTCAGCAGTGCTAAGGGTGTGGATCTCCTCTACGCGAGATGCGCAGTTTATGATATTAAGAGTACCTGCCGTTACCTGCACCCAACCTGCAATACCTGCTGCAAGGGTATAACCATTGTTTCCGTTATTACCACGAGCCTCAATACGACGACCGGCATATACAGAGTTGATGATATTAAACATACAAGCTGCATCGTTTGGCTTAGCGAAACCAACAATACCACCAACTGAGTACTGACCTACAAGCTTTCCGTATGCGATACAGTTATCAATAGTAGTCTCCACCTTTGACGCAACAGAACCAACAATACCGCCCACATTATACAGCGAACAGGTCACATTTCCGTAAGCCTTACAGTTGATAATATTTGCAGTACCGACACTTGAAATAGTACCTACAACACCTCCTGCAGTGGTTACATAACTATGTACATCGCCATAAGATACACAGTTGATGACATTACAAGTGCGATCTGCATCAGAGTTTCCCTGATAACCGACAATACCACCCACATTATCCTCTCCTGGGATAAATGCGTAGTTGATACAATCGATAACATGGGCTGTTTGATTACTCTTATCTGCATTCAGAGTCTCAAAAGGCTGCAAAGCGCCTACAATACCACCCGTATGGTCACCGCGAGAAGAGATACAAGCCGACTGCGAGATAAGGCAGTTCTTTGCATATCCCGAAGTCAGATGGGCTGTAATACCGCCAGTGTAGTTATCTGTGAAGTTAGATACGCAACCATCAATAACGCAGTTGTCAAATGTAGAGACGAAGCGTGCTCGCGCAGCAATACCACCGCAGAAGTGGCTACCGGCATCAACTGTAGCGCCCTTGGCAAGGGTACACTTGTTGAACTTTGTGCCGGCTGCATATGCTACAATACCACCACAGAGCTGAGAAGTAGACTTTGCAGCGCCGCTAAATGTCACGCCATCCATAGTACAGCCGTTAACATAACCAGCTACACCACCAACATAACTACCTACATAGTCCTTACTATCTGCAGGCTCAATAAACATAACTGCTGCTGTACCATTAACAGATGCATCAACATTAATTGCCTCAAATGTGGTATTGAATGCCACACCGACAAGAGCACCAACATTGAGATGCGAAGAGGTAATCTGACTATTCTTGATAGTGATATTCTTCAGCGTTGCACCCTCTGTACAGCCAAACAGACCACACGCAGCAGTTGCTGTATTGTCAATCTTCAGACCTGAGATAGTGTAGTTACCACCATCATAAACACCCTTAAATGGCTGTGTCACAATATCCAACTTTATTGTTGTTGCAGTATAATTGGTATTATCAACATAGCTGCCAATCGGAGCAATAGTAACAGCTGACATATCGATATTTGCAACCTGGCGGTAGTGCTTATCGGCATATGTTGCGCACTGCGATGCATCGTTTATACGAGTAGAGAGCAACTTCAAATCTGCAGCTGTAGCAATCAGATATGGATTGGCAGCCGAGCCATCTCCACCACCCCACTGGCCTGAAATCTCACGACGAGAAGCGGCATTCTGCAGGTCGATATAGAGGTCGTAATATGTGTTGCGAACAACCTGCTTATTATAATTATAGGTATAGATAGCCTTATCGGTTGTCACCTCAACTGTTCCCTGATAGTCACCCGGCGCAAGCACCATATAGATTGCCTTTGCATCTGCCTTAGATGCGCCAACAGCATACGGAGTGGCCAAAGTGGTAGTCACACTACTTGCTTTGCCACCTGTAAGTGTCAATCCTGCATCTGTTCCAACTTTTGCAAGGTCTGCAGTAAACTCACCCGCAACACCTGCAGAGGTAGTATAACTAACAGAGAGCAACTTTTCGCCCGCATAAGAGCCTGATGCATAAACCTTTGCCTGCAAGAGCGACGCCATTGGTCGCATAGTTACAGAGGTACCAAGTTCACTACCCAATGCCACCGGATAGCCGACCATCGGCATATTATTCACATCAAAAATATCCGCCTTGCTCTGACTCTGTGCCTGCGGAATTGTCAGCGACACGCTCGAGATACTCTTTGCGTCATTTGCTCCACTGTGTGGGAAGTAAACAAACATATTATCTCCCTTAGCAAAGTCCTTTGTGGTAGTCGAGCAGAAACCACGACCATCCTGCAAAGCCACAACAGCCGGAGCATTTACAGTCGGTAACTTAGAGGCGATATATACACCCAAAACCTCCTCGCCATTACCCTGCCAAGAGTAGAGTCCATCCTCAAATAGGATACGGGTATCCTCATTCAAATCAACAAAGAAATTGAGCTGTCTGGATGTAATATTATTCTCCTCAATACCACTTCTCTGACAAGAAGTCAAGCCTAAAACTGCAGCAATAACCGCAATTACAATATACAATCGCTTCATAGTTGTAAATTTTTAGAGAATATCCTCGCCGCCAAATTCAGGTTGCTCGAAATTGCCAGATAATTCAAATCCGCGCTCAATTAACACTAAGCACTGATTAACTTCGGGAGCCACATAAACTCCTCTCTTTACAATGGTTTTCATAGAATAATTTTTTAGTTATTTAGCCCAAAGTTACAACATAAACGCAACATTTACAAGTTTTTGCAAAAAAAATCAGACAGAGAGAGACTGCTAGCTATTGGCTCGGCTGCGCCGACCCTTCCTCCTCGCAGGCTTTTATAAGTTATTGGCCGTTAGCTATTAGCCTTTAAGAGGTATCCGCTGCGCGGATATATATTTATTGCTACACCAAAAGTTTTTCCCCGGGTTGCACACTGATACTTACTTGCACTTATTTGTCGTCAAAAGGTAGTAGTAGGTGTATATCGTGAAATATCCCCGGATAGGACATACTAAGCGTATTTCCTATTCGGGGATATGAGGGATGTGCAGCTAATGCTGCCTTTTCAC
>JAZORI010000063.1:0-42587 GCA_045656505.1 Alistipes sp.
ACAAAAGAAAAACGCCGCAAATCATTGATTTGCAGCGTTTTGTTGATTTTAACCTTTGGTTCAAGTGGTGCCACCGGGATTCGAACCAGGGACACAAGGATTTTCAGTCCTTTGCTCTACCAACTGAGCTATGGCACCATCGACAACCATTTTCGTGATTGCGAGTGCAAAGGTAGGTAAAATTTTCTTATCTGCAAATTTTTTCAAAGAATTTTTATAAAAATTTACTATCTTTGCGTCTGTTATTACTAAATACCTATTTTTATAATGTTTTTTACTTGGATTTTACTCATCGTAGGTTTTACTCTGATTACCGTTGGTGCAACATGGTTAACAAATAGCTCTGCCGCAATTGCGCAGAGGTTGCGCATCAGTGAATATGTCATCGGCATGACCATTGTCGCTGTCGGCACATCACTACCAGAGCTTACCGTAAGTATAGCATCTACATTCGCAGGCAGTGCCGATATGGCGATTGGAAATATTGTTGGATCAAACATTTTCAACATTCTGCTCGTGCTCGGCATCTGCGCCCTGTTTGCACCCGTACTCTTTACAAAGAGCAATATCCGCATGGACATTCCTATCTGTTTGGCTGTGTCCGTCGCTCTGCTTGCAATGCTGTTCAATGACAATTTAAGTCGCATAGAGGGTATCGCCTTGCTGTTGTGCTACATCGCCATCATAGCCTACTCCATCCGTACGGGCAAGCAAAACGACGAGGAGGTAGAGCCATCTAAGAACTTCTCGTGGATAAAGTCTTTAGCCATGTTGGCATTGGGTTTTGTTGGACTTATCTATGGCGCTGACCTCACACTCGACTCTGCCGTTGCAATTGCGCGAGATTTGGGCGTCAGCGAGCGTATAATCGCCATCACGCTCCTTGCCGGTGGCACATCACTGCCGGAGTTGGCTGCAAGCTTAGTTGCGATTATCAAGGGTCATGGTGCAATGGCGCTGGGTAATGTCGTTGGCTCGAATATAGCAAATATTCTGCTCATCTTGGGCTCTTGTGCATCAATTGCTCCGCTACAGATGAGCGGCATTACGATGATAGACCTGCTTGCAATGGTTGCTGCCGTGCTATTACTAATGCTCTCAGCTCTGGTTTGTGGTAAGGGTAAGATTGTTCGCAGCGAGGGCATTATATTCCTTGCAGCATACGTTGCTTACATCTGGTATCTAATCGGTTAATTAATAGAACACACCTAATAAACACACAATATGAACTACTCTCAAATTGACGCGTTGCTACACAAAGAGGTTATTCCGGCTATCGGTTGCACAGAGCCCGTTGCCGTATCGCTTTGCGTTGCTAAGGCGTGCGAAACCCTTGGAGTTCTCCCTCAGAGAATAAGCGTGGCGCTTAGCCCCAATATCTACAAGAATGCGATGGGTGTCGGCATCCCTAATACTGGTATGACAGGTCTGCCTATTGCTGTGGCATTGGGTGCTGTTGCCGGCAAGTCTGAGTACGAGCTAGAGGTGCTCAAAGATGCTGATACTACAGCCGTAGAGCAGGCAAAGTGCTACCTAAATAGCGCGGAGATAAAGATTGACATTGACCGTCAGACCAAGCAGATGCTCTACATCCGAGCAGATGTCTTTGCCGGCGAGAATAGCGCTACAGCCATCATTGAGGGTGCACACACAAACTTCACACACGTGAGTTTGAACGGCGAGCAGCTCTACAACGCTGAGGTTGCAGAGGGTAAGAGTAGCAGCAGCGAGGAGGCATCACCATCGCTCACCCTGCGTGAGGTGTATGATTATGCCACAACTGTTCCATTGGAGCAAATCGAGTGGCTCAAGGATGCTGAGAGGATGAATATCGGCGCTGCGGAGGTCTCTTTTACCGGTGATTACGGTCACGGTCTGGGACGACTGATGCACAACAGCGCAAGAGAGTCTATCTTCGGAGATACGCTCTTCACAAAGATTCTCTCATACACAAGTGGGGCGTGCGATGCCCGTATGAGTGGTGCTATGGTTCCTGTAATGAGCAACTCGGGCAGTGGAAATCAAGGTATCTCTGCCACTGTGCCTGTTGTTGTCTTTGGTCGCGAGAAGGGTATGAGCGACGAGCAGTTGCTGCGCGCATTGGCACTGAGTCACCTTACAGTGATATACATCAAGCAGAGTTTGGGCAGACTGTCGGCCCTTTGTGGTTGTGTTGTTGCAGCGACCGGTTCGAGCTGCGGTATTACATACCTTATGGGTGGCGGCTTTAACGAGGTATGCTTTGCTGTAAAGAACATGGTGGCAAACCTTACCGGTATGATTTGCGACGGTGCGAAGCCAAGTTGCTCGCTGAAGGTTACGAGTGGCGTATCTACAGCAGTACTTTCGGCAGTGCTTGCCATCGAGCAGCGTCATACAACCTCTTTGGAGGGTATCATTGACGAGGATGTAGATAAGTGCATCGCCAACCTTACCAATATCGGCCGTAACGGCATGCGAGAGACAGACAAATTGATTCTTGAAATAATGACCAACAAATAATGAGAACACCACTACTTATCCTCTTCTCTCTCTTTGTTCTGAGCGCAACTGCCCAGAGTACAAGCGAGATTGCAGCATTTGACAAAGATTACAAGTTTGAGCTATATCGCCCATATCCTGCCGAGTTCCGAGATACTAAGTTCACTCCGGCTCCAAAGGGTTACAAGCCGTTCTACATGAGTCATCTGTCTCGCCACGGCTCGCGTTGGCACTCAAGTGCTAAGACATACAACTATCCGCTCGATATCCTCATTGCAGCGGACGAGGCTGGTGAGTTGACCGAGCTTGGCAAGCGCTATCTTGCTGATTTGCGTACCATTGCGGCAGATGCAGAGAATCGCGCAGGAGAGCTCTCCCCTGCGGGTTTTGAGCAGCACCGCTCAATTGCCGAGCGTATGGTTGAGAATTTCCCTGAGATTTTCCACAAAAATTGCTATATCGACTGCCGCTCGACTATCGTTCCGCGCTGCATCCTTAGCATGGCTTCTGCCGTACGACAGATTACAAGCATGGTGCCGACAGCTAAGATTCGTATGGAGTCGAGTGATGACAATGAGTATCTGAAGGCATACGCAGGGCTAAACTCCGTAAAGCAGGATGCAAAAGAGTTGAGCGAAGCTCTGCGAAACGAGTATATGCCTGACATCACTCCATTTTTGAACCGCATTTTCACAAAGGAGCAGAATATCGACAACAAGAGATTTGCCCACTACTCATTCCTCATGGGTGCTATTCTGGGCTCTACCCCGGTCGAGGGAGTTGATAATTTGGACTACATCTTCACCGAGCAGGAGCGTGCCGGCATGTGGCGAGCATCAAACATCCACCGCTATGCCCTCACCGGCCCATCAAAGCCATTTGGAGATATTATCGTGTCGGGTATTCACTCATTTGTAGATAATGTTGTAACGACAGCCGATCGCGCAATTGCTCAGGGTGACGAGCAGGCGACACTCCGCTTTGCACACGATGTGACAGTCATTCCATTTGCCGTTATTCTCGGCATCAAGTGCGCAAATACCGTTACTGATGACTGGGCAAATGTGAGCTACAAGTGGCGCATCAATGAGGTTACACCTATGGGCGCTAATATTCAGCTAATTTTCTATCGCAGCAAAAAGAGTGACGAGATATTGGTTAAAGTGCTCCACAACGAGCGTGAGCAGATTCTCGACAGCACTGTAGCGACACCTGTTGAGAGTGTTTACTACCGTTGGGCAGATCTGCGCAGCTATCTGTTGTCAAAAATCAAGTAAGATATGAGACGAGCTATTATCGCCATACTGCTTGCCGGCATAGTTATCACCGTCTCTGCTCAAAAACTTGACGCAGCGTTCTTCGATAGCAACCCTGATGCAGCAGGTGGTATCTACTACACCTATCGCTTTACTCCGACAAAAACGACAGAGGCACCAAAGGGATACAAACCTTTCTATATCAGCCACTTTGGTCGCCACGGCTCGCGTTGGCATGCCTCAAAGGGTGTCTATACATACCCACAGCAGATGCTCGCAAAGGCATATAGCGAGGGTGCGCTGACAGAGTTTGGCAAGGAGTTATATCCGATAGTTGACGGCATTGCTCGTCGTGCTCGTGGTCGCGAGGCTGAGCTCTCACCACAAGGTGTTGCAGAGCATCGCGGAATTGCAGAGCGTATGTATCGCTCATTCCCAAAGCTCTTCAAGGGCAACGGAGCCTTTGTCGAGTGTCGCTCTTCTGAAGCTCCGCGCTGCATACTTAGCATGGCGGCATTTAACGAGCGACTCAAGGAGTTCAACCCTAAGCTCAGCATATACCGCACATCAAATGACTCTGTGCAGGTCTATTGCCGCCCGTCGTATGGACAGAAGTCCATTCACAAAGAGGCTGCAAAGGCAACAGACGCTGGTATAAACGCCAAAATATCGGAATTCCTGCCGCAAATTGCCCGTAGAATATTTACCGAGGAGTTTATTGCAGCACAGGATAGCAAGAAGTTCTTCTCTGCCATCCGCACACTCTTCTACCTCTCTATCTGCATCCAAGATACAGAGGGTGAGGTGCGCATCCACGACCTATTTACCGGTGCTGAGCGCGCCGCAATTTGGGAGGAGATTAACAAACACCGCTATGCACTCTATGGAGCATCAACTCGTTGGGGAGATGCCATTTTGGGTGATGGTGCAAATCTGCTAAACGAGATTGTTCGCGATGCCGATGAGCTTATCGCTGCTACAAATAATGGAGAGCAGCCCCGCACAGCTTTTCTGCGTTTTGGACACGACTATACGGTCATTGCAACCCTTGCAGCTATGCAGGTGGTGGGCAAGAGTGCCCGTGTAGATGAGTTCGACACACTGAAAAACGAGTGGGTGGACTTTCTTATCACCCCTATGGCAGCAAATCTGCAATGGATATTCTACCGCAATAATCATGGTGATATCTTGGTCAAGCTCCTACACAACGAACAGGAGTGCAGGCTACCTATCGACTGCCCGACCGCACCATACTATCCGTGGGAGAGAGTCCGCACACTCTTCCGTAAACAGATCGACGAGATTGCTGCACTACCGGCAGTAAGGGCACTTCCAAAAGATAGATTCTACACCGTAGGACAATAGTGAGCAATGAGAGGTTCCAAGATTTGGAGCCTCTTATTTTTTATATAGGTATAGAAAAATCTATGAAAAAATTTAGTACTTTTTATTGCATAGTACTAAAAAGTGTATTATATTTGCAGTAGGAATTAATTACTAACTCATATAACACACTTAAAAATGAAGGAGACAATTAGTGCAAACATTGGTGGTCGCGCATTTACCCTTGATCGCGATGCGTTTGATAGGCTGAGTGACTATCTTGCAGATGTCCGCAATCGCGTAAACGACCCTACCGGCGAGATTATGGCGGATATTGAGAGCGGTATTGCAGATATATTCTCCACTACGCTCAGTTCACAAGGTATGGTCGTAACACTGCAGATGGTTGAAGCTACAATCACCCGCATGGGCAACCCTGACGACTTTGGTCCTGCTCGCACCACTACCCCACCAAAGAGCAACTACGTTCAGCTACGTCGTAGCCGAACAGACCGCTCTATTGCCGGAATTTGCGGAGGTATTGCAAAGTATTTCAAGCTCGAATCTTCGCTCGTCAGACTTGTTGTACTGCTATTTATACTCTTCGGAGGTCTGTCACTGTGGATCTACATCATCCTTTGGCTACTCATCCCTGAGGAGGATTAATTAATAGAAGCAAGCAAAAACATCTACAAACAGCCAAAAGCCAATGGCTAAAAGCTAAAAGCAGAAAATATGAGAGAGGATAATGTAAAAATACAGATGCGTAAGGGTATTTTGGACTACTGCATCCTTGCGATTTTGGCATCGGGTGACAGTTATGCTCCAGCAATTATCGCCGAGCTAAAGAGGGCCGAGATGATTGTCGTAGAGGGAACACTCTACCCTATTCTTACAAGAATGAAGAATGCGGGCTATCTGACCTATCGTTGGGAGGAGTCTCCGCAGGGTCCACCGAGAAAGTACTACACACTCACTGCCGAAGGTAAGGAGTACCTCCGTTCGCTTGACGAGGCGTGGGATAAGTTGGTTGAACAGATTAACGCCATTCGTGGCAAATAGTCAGGGACTATGAGAAAGTTTTGGATTTTTACACTACTGGCGCTCGCTACAGTGACAGCAAATGCCGAAGATGTTGTAATGAAGGCGTTTAAGTGCCAGAAGGTGTACCACGGCATTGCAGTTGGTGGGCCGATAAAGGTCTTTATTGAGGAGCGCACCGAGGGAAATATTATTATTCGTGCAACGGAGAGAATTCACAACGCTTTAGAGATTAAGGTCGAGGATCAGACGCTCAAGGTGACCCTCAACAATTTCGACATCAAGCGCAAGAGCGACACTCTGCAGGCGGAGGTATATGTTCCGAACAACGGCGCGTTAGACGAATTTACAGCTCTGGCATGTGGCATAATCGAGGTAAAGCCGCAGATTAAGGCAAAAGATGTTGATATCGAGTGTGCAGCGGCATCGCGCATAAATATTGATGTTGTTGCAGATGAGGTTGCGATAGATATTTTGGGTGCTTCAGATGCAAAGGTTGTTGCACAGTGCGCATCTATCGAGGTTGACCTTACTGGTGCCTCATCCCTATCGCTTACTGGCAAGGCAACAAAGGGCGAGTTTGACGTTGTCGGAGCCTCTTCTCTCAAGGGTTCTCAGTTCGACTGCTCACAGCTCGAGCTCGACTGCTCAGGCGCCTCAACGGCAAACATTTCGGCAGAGATGGCAGATGTAGATACTGCGGGTGCTTCGACTGCAAATGTAGCCTGCACAACACAGCTAACCGCCTCTGCTGCAGGGGCCTCGACAATCCGCTATAGCGGTGATTGTAAAGTAGATATAACTAACAACAGTGGCGCAAGCACTATAAAGAGAAAGTAGTTATGAACGAGATTAAGAAGTGTAGCATTTCGGGCGTAGCTTTTACCTTTGAGAAGGTGGCTTACAACCGTCTGAGCGAGTATATAGACTCACTCAAGCGCGCATATAAAAATAGTACAGAGTGCGACGAGATTATCGCCGACATCGAGGCTCGTATTGCCGAACTTATCCTCTCTGCACAGAGTGACCAGAGTCAGGTTGTCTGCCTACCTCTTATCGAGAACATCATCGCACAGCTCGGAACAGCAGAGGATATTTCGGGTGATGATGAACCCGCAGCGCCAGCGACAGATACCCGCATCACACGTCGCCTCTACCGTGATATGGATAATAGCAAGCTCGGTGGCGTATGTTCGGGCCTTGGTAAGTACTTCAATATCGATCCGGTATGGGTACGCCTTGCGATATTTGCACCGCTTATTTTTGTACCTATTGGCAGTATCTCGCATCGCATAGGTTGGCTGAGCGACTTAGGTGGCAACCTATTTGGAGTGATGCTTGTGGTCTATATCATTCTATGGTTTGTCATTCCCGTTGCCAGAACAGCCCGTCAGAAGCTCGAGATGGAGGGCGAGCCTGTAACAGCAAAGGCTATTGCCGACCGTAGTGATAGTGCAACTGACGAGCAGAAGGCAAAGTCAATTCTTGCAACATTTATCGGAGGCTTGGGAAAATTTGCTATTGTCTGTCTAAAGGTTTTTGTAGCAATAGTAATCTTTGCGATGATATTCTTTGTACTATCGCTTATTGCATCCTTTATAGCCATTATAACAGGTGTAGGCACTACCCTAATTGAGGCGGGAGAGTACGGAACTCTTGCTAACATTATCTCAACATTTGGCACTGGACTGACCTTAAGCGCGCTATTTGCCGTTCTGGTCCCTACAATGGTTATAATATACCTACTCTGCTCACTAATTTTGGGCAACAAGCCTCGCGGATGGGTATTGCTCTGCGCGATGATTATCTGGATAATATTCATCATCGGTCTATTTACAACGGCTATAAGCACCGTAAACAGTATGGGCGTGGATGAGGTCGAGCGAATAATGAAACAAGATTGGGATGAGCGCTCTTTTGACGAGCCGTTAGACTCGTTGGAGTACAACAGACTGCTCAACGACCCTAATGCAACAGAGATATAGTTAAAAAACTCACTAAAAGCGGCTATTTAAGCCGCTTTTTTTTATACCTTTGTAGCCTGAGAAATTAATATCAATATCTATATGAAAAAGTTTCATCTATCTCTACTTGTAGCAGTTATACTGCTCATCTTTGGTTGCAAACCCGCTCCCGACAATGGTGACGAACCTACACCAACACCTACTCCGGATAGTGGCAAGACCATTCAGGAGTTTGTCGCAACTATCGAAAATCCCGTTGTTCGCGCAGCCATCAACGAGAGCAACTGTTCTGTTTGGAACAGCGACGATGCGTTGACTGTTGTTCGTTTTGACTCTCCAACAACCCGTCCAAAGCTCGTACTTTGTACCATTGACAACAGCTCTATCAGCGACAACAGCGCAAAGTTCACAACAACCGGCTATATCAACGAGGAGGGCGAGCAGTATGCCGTATATCCTAAGACAAATGCATCGACATCAAACTTTGCATCAGGCAACGCAACAAATGGCCGCATTTTCAACATCTCGCTGCCAAGTCAGAGCATAAATGGCGATGGAGATATCGTATATCCACTCCTTGTCGGTAGCTACGACAGCAGCACCAAGAGTTTTGCGATGAAAAATCCGCTGGCCCTTATGCAACTCACTGTAATGACGCCATCTACAGAGAATATTGAATATACACTCAACTCTATCTCTGTTGTGGGCAACAACGCCGAGACTATGTGGGGCGATATTACACTCTCTACTGCAAATCCTGTAGCCTCTTTCAGCAAAGCGACACTTAAAGAGTGCACTATCGCATGCAACGGCCTTAAGGTCGGCAAGCAGGGCGCAGTAGTAAACATCTTCATCCCTATGCAAGAGTACTCTAAGGGTTGCACCGTTGCTTTCAACTGCACCGAGGGCACAATGACAAAGAGCATACTTGAGACAGGCTTTGATACAAGCGAAAACAACTATATCGATGCCGATGTTGTTCTTGAGCTCGAGAAGAGCCCAATCATGATAAGTCAGGTACAGGCAACCGACTCTACCATTGCCATTGGCTGGACAACAGAGGAGAAGAATGCACCTTACATCGGCGAGTTGCTCCCTAACAGCGCAGCGGACTACACCGTAGATGCAGGCAAAAACTACAAAGTGGCCCTCTATCTTGACCAGGCGTGCACAAAGCTCCACGTCAGCGTTGATAATATTCCGGGCGAGAAGTTTAACAATATCACACCTCCGCGTTTCGTATTCACCGGTCTTACCCCAGCGACCGACTACTACGCAATGGTATATAACAACACCGATGGCAAGCAGAGTGTCGCACCGGTAAAAATTTCGACAACAGCAAGTTGCGAGGATAAGAGTGCCGTTGTCACATCCTCTGCAAAGGCTGGCGATTTGGTCGTTTATGAAAACTTTGCAGGCCTTGTATATGCAGGTGAGGTATCTGCTCGTGCAGCCGGCGTATCTCGTTCTGACCGCAGCTCTCTGACAACCCTGGCGATGGTCAGCGGCAATATCAAGTTGAGCGACACAGGCTTTATTCTTGCCGAGGCGGGCACAGAGATTGGCCTATTCAACACATTGAAGGGTGTTCTTGACGACATGGGCATCAGCAAGTGGGGCTGGATTGGTGGCAAAGATGGCGCAAATGGCGGCTCTGTATGCGCACGCCCAGGATTTGTAAAGATTGGAACAACTGCCAATCGCTCATACATCTGCACCCCGGCAATCACCGCTATCCCTACAGACAAGGCGGCAACGCTGAAGGTTGTCTTCAAGGCTGCCCCTTATGGCGATGCAACAAATCTCACAATTGAGCCTACCGAGAAACAGATTGCCGTTCAAGCACTTGCAGGTGCTACACTCGGCGCAAATTGGAATGTGAGCTACGCAAATATTGTTGCACGAGAGACACTAACACTTGACGGAGAGAACAATACCGACTGGAAGGAGTACACCGTAACACTTAAAGATGTACCATCAGGCTCATCAGTGGCTATCGGTGGAGCACTCGATGCAAAGACAACGAACCGTCTGCTGCTTGACGATGTGCGTGTTTATATCGAGTCACTGGGCGAGCTTGCTCCTATCAGCGGTACTGTAAGCGACAAGAGTGGCAACCCTGTAGCGGGCGTAGTTGTATCTGACGGCTACACCGTAACCAAGACCGACAGCAACGGTAGCTACACCTTGCCACGCAACAACAATGCAAAATTTGTCTTCTACACCACCCCTGCAGAGTATGAGATTGCACTCTCAGAGAGCGGTTACCCACTCTTCTACAAGGAGATTGCAAAGTCCGACTTCAACTTTGTTCTGGGCGAGAAGATAAGCAAACACAGCAAGTGGCACCTCTACGTTATGGCAGACCCTCAGACCACCCAGACCGGCAAGCTATGTATTCCATACTTCAGCAACTATATGGCTACAGATATCAAGGCAATGGTGGACAAAGAGGGCTTCAACAGCGCAATGGATTGGAACGGCAACCGCCTTGCCTATGGAATGGTTTTGGGCGATGTTATTTGGAACAGCGCAACCAACAGCTACATGTCGCAGATGAAGGATGCTATGGCACCTGCAAACACTCACGTCAGCTGGTTTACCGTTCCTGGCAACCACGACTGGTACTCATCTGATAGCGACAAGAACCCGAGCCTTGACTGCTACCACTCAATCTTCGGCCCATCTGTATATTCATTTGACCGAGGAGATGTACACGTAGTGGGTATGAACAACGTCATCACAGGCGCAGGTCACGCAGTTGAGGATTACGATCAGGGCTTTACCGCAGAGGAGTATCTCTGGCTCAAGAACGACCTTGCGATGGTTCCAAAGGATAAGTGCGTTGTGCTATGCGTACACGTTCCATTCTTCAATGGCGAGGTTGGCGTGCGTCACAACAAGTACTATAAAGAGACCCTCAACCTGCTCAAGGAGTTTGCAAACGGCTATATCCTCTCTGGTCACAACCACTACTCACGCCACTGGTTCCACACCTCATACAATAACGTGCACGAGGTCAACCACGGTGCGGCTTGCGGTCAGTTCTGGAACTTGAAGATTTGTGCTGACGGCACCCCTGCAGGTTATTACCTCTACACCTTTGAGGGTAACGACTGTACCGACCACATCTTCAAGGCTGCCGGTACTGCTGACTACCGAGAGGGTGCAAATGCACTGCGCATGTACCTCGGTAGCGACTCTTATGACCCGCGCATGGTCTGCGGATATGGTAAGGACAGCAAAATCGTCTATGCAAACCTCTACAACGGTTATGTTGACAAAACGTCAGACTCATCACCGCTCAACAAGCCTTGGACTATCGAGCTCTTCTACAAGGGTGCGAAGGTGATGGATATGAAGAACGTTGTCCGCTCAGATAAGACATACGGCTATCACGACAAGCCAAGCGACTACGACGACAAGTCATACAGCACATGGGCTTACAACACCAACTATCTGCGCAACGATGCCGATTGGTGGTTTATCGCACGCGGTTTGGCGTCAAACTCGACTATCAAGAACCGTAACGGCAACAAGTGGGGTGGCGCTCTGACAAATAGCGGCTACAAGAAGACCACAACTCACATCTATGCCGGCACACTGCCTGAGGGCGTGGCTACAGATAGCAAGGATGTGATGATTCGCGCTACTGCTCCGACCGGCGAGGTCTATGAGGTTACTGAGTTCACCAAATTCTCGTCTATGGCGGGAATGGCTTGGGAGTTGTACTAAATAGGCAACAAAAAAGCTATCGAGAGATGTTGCAGTGGTTAGAGATAATCGGCGTCATTGTCGGTCTTGTATATCTATACTTGGAGTACAAGGCTGACATTTGGCTGTGGGCTGCCAGCGTGATTATGCCGGCAATATACCTCGTAGTCTTCTACGATGCGGGGCTATATGCCGATACGGCAATCAACATCTACTACCTCGTTATAGCTATTTACGGCTGGTTTTCGTGGAGATACGGCAACAAAGAGAAGCAGGAGCTGCAAATCACCCACATCACCCTGCGTCAAGGCGTTGCTATGGTGGCGCTCTATGCCGTTATGCAGGTGGCAGTTTCGCTTGTCCTGCTGCATCTGACCGATAGCGATGTGCCGTGGTTTAACGGACTGACATCGGCGCTGAGCATTGTCGGCATGTGGATGCTTGCCCGCAAGTGGATTGAGCAGTGGATTGTCTGGATTGCGGTCGATATGCTCTCTGCCGCCCTCTACGGATTTAAGGGGCTATACCTTACCGCCATTCTCTACGCCGCATATGCAATAATTGCCGTTTTCGGATATCGAAAATGGAGAGAACTAATGAGAGAACAAAATGCTGACTAACAAAGAGATAGACGCAGTCATTATCGCCAATGGCGACTACCCTACTGCCGAGCGCGCACTACAAGTCGTGGCACAAAGCCCACTTGTGGTCTGTTGCGACGGTGGCGCAGATGCCTTTATCGCAAAAGGGGGCACACCCGACATCATTATCGGTGATGGCGACTCGCTCTCTGCTGAGAATCGCGCACGCTTTGCCGAGATAATCCGCTATGAGGCTGACCAAGATACCAACGACCAGACCAAGGCGGTCAAATTTCTGATAGCTGCCGACAAAAAGCGCATCGCAATTGTCGGCGCAACGGGCAAACGCGACGACCACACCCTCGGCAATATCGCCCTGCTTGCCGAATACCTCCATATGGGCGCAGACGTGCGTAGCTATACCGATTATGGAGTCTTTATCCCTTGCTCAGGCTCGGCAACCTTTAACTGCAAGCCTCGCGCACAGGTCTCAATCTTCAACATCGACGCAAAGGGGCTCACTGCCAACGGCTTGGCCTACCCCCTCTACGACTTTACCGCCCTCTGGCAAGGCACACTCAACGAAGCTACCACCGACCACTTCACAATCTCCGCCACCGGCACCTATATCGTCTATATCACCTACGAGAGCAAATAGACAGCAGACTGCGTTATAAAATACAACACCCACCTACAATGCTGTAGGTGGGTGTTGTACATTTATATTACCTTAAAATTCGTAAACAGCTATTATATATCCACTTTTTTTCTGTTTCAATTCCAAAGTTTCACTACCTAAAGCCATCGCATTTGATTCTGAACACCAATACCAACCTCTATATATGATATCAGAAATAATATTAAAAATCAACATTGAAACAAAACTTTGTTATCTACAACTTGGGGGCATGTGGTTTGTAATTCCGTTTTTTATTTGTAACTTTGAACAAAATATTGGCAAAATGGGAACAATAAAGTCTATAGGTATTCTCACATCGGGTGGTGATGCGCCCGGAATGAATGCGGCGATTCGTGCCGTGACACGTGCAGCGCGTTACAACGGCTGGGCCGTGAAGGGTATTATGCGCGGATACAAAGGTTTAATAACCAACGAGATAGAGGACTTCCACTCAAACAGCGTGAGCAACATAATTCAGCGTGGCGGAACGATTCTAAAGACTGCGCGTTGTGCCGAGTTTATGACCATCGAGGGCAGGCAGCTCGCCTATCAAAATATGCGCGCTGCGGGGATAGATGCACTTGTTGTCATCGGCGGTGACGGCACAATTACCGGTGCAAAGGTCTTTGCCGAGGAGTTTGACGTACCGATTGTCGGTCTGCCGGGCACAATTGACAACGACCTATCTGGTACAGATGTCACCATCGGCTACGACACAGCCCTCAACACCATTGTCGAGGCAGTTGACAAGTTACGCGACACTGCCACCTCACACGAGCGACTCTTCTTTGTCGAGGTGATGGGTCGCAGGGCGGGCTATTTAGCACTCAACGGCGCGATTGCATCGGGTGCCGAGGCGGCAATTATCCCAGAGTCCGCAACGGGTGACGACCAGCTCAAAATGCTGATAGACAACGGATTCCGAAAGAGCAAGAACTCTGCAATTGTGCTTGTTGCCGAGGATCCCGCAACGGGTGGTGCAATGGGGCTTGCCGAGCGCGTAAAGAATGAATATCCTCAGTACGATGCGCGCGTGACAATTCTCGGCCACATACAGCGCGGAGGAAGTCCGACAGCTGCCGACCGCATTTTGGCCTCACGCCTCGGCGCTGCAGCCATAGAGGCTCTAAAGGAGGGTCAGCGCAACGTAATGGTGGGCGTAAAGAATGGCGAGATAGTCTATACACCATTCTGCCAGGCACTTAGCAAGACAAAGAGTGTCAAACAGAGCAATGTAGAGCTTGTAAAGATGCTCTCAATATAACAAAACAACAAACTCAAACTTATGAAGAAGATTATAGGCATTGGAAATGCCCTGACCGATATGCTGGTCAACCTAAAGAGCGATGAGGTGCTTGAGCAGTACAATATCGCCCGTGGCTCTATGTCGCTCGTTGACAGCAAGTTGCAATCAGATGTATCAAAGGCCGTGGCTGGTCGTCCATACTCACTCTCTCTTGGAGGCTCTGCCGACAACACTATTCGCGCCATGGCTCATCTTGGCAGCAATGTAGGATTTATTGGCAAGGTGGGCAAAGATACGACAGGTGACTTCTTTGAGCAGGCACTTGCAAACCTCGGCATTAAACCCATCATCTTCCGAGGCGAGCATCGCTCAGGTAAGTGCGTGTCACTCATCTCACCCGATGGAGAGCGCACAATGCTCACGCACCTTGGTGCTGCGTTAGAGATGAAGGCAGAGGAGATATCTGCCGAGATTTTTGCGGGATACGACTGCCTCTATGTCGAGGGTTATCTTGTTCAGGACCACACACTTATCGAGTCTGTCATTCGCACAGCAAAGCGTTGCGGGCTTAAGGTTGCAATAGACCTTGCAAGCTTTAACGTAGTGGAGGAGAATCTCGATTTTCTCAAAAAACTCGTTGGCAATTTTGTAGATATTGTCTTTGCAAACGAAGATGAAGCAAAGGTATTTTCGGGCGAAGAGGAGCCGATAAATGCGCTGCAATATATCTCTGAGCTATGCGAACTTGCCATTGTCAAAATTGGCATGAAGGGCGCGCTGATTAAGCAGGGCGAGCAGGTTGTGCATGTCGGCATTATGAAGGCCGCAAAGAGAGTTGACACAACGGGTGCCGGAGACTTCTACGCTGCGGGATTTATGTACGGACTGACTGAGGGGCTCGATTTGCGCCAATGTGGAACAATTGGAGCTGTAACAGCCGGAAAGGTCATTGAGGTTGTCGGAACAACCCTTGCTGACGAGGCGTGGGAGGAGATTCGCACCTACATAAACAGAGTAAAAACCGAAAAATACCTATTCTAATATGCGTAAATTATTGACCCTTTTGCTGTCACTCGCAGCGCTATATACAACCGCCGAAAATCGTCGTCTTCTCACTATGGAGGAGGCTATTTTGAGTCGCGAGCTCACTCCTGAGAACTACTCTATAGTTTGGAGTCAGAACCATCCCGACCAATACCTCCACAAGGGCAAAGATGGTTGGCTAGCAATCGACGTGCACACCGGAAAGGAGCAGAGTGCAGAGGCTCCGACAAAGGAGAAACCGACATTCAAGTGCGCTGAGAATAACATTGTCCGCATAATGGAGAACGGCAAGGAGCAAAGAGTCACACACTTCACCGACAAAAATATCGTTGCCGGCAGCTCTGTTTCGCGCAATGAGTTTGGAATCTCAGGGGGTCTATTTCCATCTCCCGACAAGGCTCTGCTTGCCTTCTATCAGAAGGACGAGAGTTATGTCTCGACATTCCCGCTGCTCGATGTAACCACCCGCACCGGCACTCTGTTTGAGATTAAATATCCGATGAACAGCATGCCGTCAGAGAGGGTAAGTGTTGGCGTATATAACCTCCAAAATAGACAGATTATCTACCTAAAGGTCAGCGACTTTGACGCAGAGCGTTACCTTACTAACCTCACATGGTCACCAGACAGCAAAGTTATCTATCTACAGGTACTTGACCGTGCGCAACAGAATGTACACCTTAATGCCTACTGCGCAGCTACGGGTAAGATGATTGCGACACTGCTGACAGAGCATAGCGACAAGTATGTCGAGCCGAACTATCCGCTCTATTTCCTCGACGTTGACCCCGATAAGTTCATCTACACCACCTCAAATCGCAGCGGATACCAGAACCTCTACCTCTGCTCTGTTTCAAGCGGCGAAATCAAGCGCCTGACTGCCGTCGATGCCGATGTTGAGTATGCAGGTCAGAACAGCAAGGCTGTATTCTACCACTCGGCTGAAGTATCACCAGTTGAGCGTCATCTGTTCAGTGTAGATATCAAGAGTGGCAAGTGCACACAGCTGACTCGTGGCGAGGGTTGGCACAACTGTACCGTATCTACTGATGGCAAGTACTTTTCGGACAACTACTCAGCTATAACCACTCCGCGCGTGGTTGCTGTAGGTACAACTGACGGCAAGTTCTATCGCGAAGTTTTCCGAGCAAAAGACCCAAGCGAGGGTTACAACTACTGCCCTATCGAGCTAGGTACTGTTCGTAGTGCCGATGGCAAATATGACAACTACTACCGTCTGATAAAGCCGATAGATTTTGACCCTACAAAAAAGTATCCTACCATTCTATACGTCTATGGAGGTCCTCACTCTCAGATGGTTAACAACTCTTTCCAGGCTCAGCTCAGACGCTGGGAGATGTATATGGCACAGCGCGGATATGTCGTTTTTGTGATGGATAACCGCGGTACGGACAATCGTGGCTTGGAATTTGAGCAGGCAATTCACCACCGCTGCGGAGTATGCGAGATGGAGGATCAGGTTGCAGGCATCAATTGGCTCAAGAGCCATCCGTGGGTGGATAGCGAGCGTATTGGTGTTCATGGTTGGTCATACGGAGGTTTTATGACAATCTCTCTGATGGTAAATCACCCCGACATCTTCAAGGTTGGTGTTGCCGGAGGCCCTGTAATTGACTGGAAATGGTATGAGGTGATGTATGGCGAGCGATATATGGGCAACGAGCAGACAAATGCCGAAGGCCTTGCTGCAACATCGCTTATCGCAAAGGCTAAAGAGCTGAAAGGCAAACTGTTAATCTGCCAGGGAGCTGTGGATGACGTTGTATTGTGGCAACACTCGCTCAACTTTATCGACGAGTGCATCAAGAATTGGGTACAGGTTGACTACTTCCCATACCCTCGAGCACAGCACAATGTCAGAGGCAAAGACAGAGTACACCTGATGCAGAAGGTAACCGACTATTTCGAGGATTTCTTGAAATAACGGACAAAATATTTTGTTTTGTAAAGATAATGAATTATCTTTGTTGTTGCTTGGTGTAAACTCTGAGAAAAATATTAAACAAAAACATAAAACGTAACTATTATGAAGAAGATTTTCGGACTCTTAATCTCTGCAGTCGCTCTGTTTGGTGCGGTATCATGCAGCGAACCGGAAACTAATAACTCAGTAAATGCTGGTGAGTTGGTTACAACCACTCTTACTGTTGACCTTGCAAATCTCGGCTCTCGTATTGCGGGACAGTCAGAGATGATTGACAAGGTTGCTTATGGTGTTTACGATGTAAGCGACAACGGTCGTTTTCTTGAGGTCCTCAGCTCAGCTCACGCAGCGAATGGTCCGGTAGATTTCAAGAATGGTCAGGCAACTGTCAACATCACCCTCTTCAAGGGCAAGACCTACGACTTTGTATTCTTTGCTTACTGCAGTTCAAACAACGCTTATTCTATCGACTGGGTAAACCGCGTACTCAATGTAAGCTATACTGATGCTACAGATGCAGCTAAGGGCGATTTGGCAAACCTTGAGGCTCGTGACGCCTTCTTCCACGTAGAGCAGGACTTTGTTGCCGGCAGTGACGCAACATTCACCCTCAAGCGTCCATTTGCTCAGCTTAACGTAGGTCAGAGCTATGAGGACTACAACAACATGCAGAAGACTGGCAACTGCATTCTCAAGAGTTCCCTCACAACCAAGGCATACACCCAGATGAGCCTCGGTCGTGACACTTACGGCAATGTTCTTGGTCAGTTGACAGATGTTACATTTGAGTTGAACAATGTTATCGACATCGCAGAGCCTGCAGGCAATGACGATTTGGAGGTTGTTCTTCCACGTGACACCGATCCTACACTCTACAAGCACCTCTCAATGAACTATCTGCTTGTAAAGAACGAGGAGCTGATTAACGCCAAGGTATCTCTGCTCGGTAATGAGGGTACACTCTTTGTGCGTGATTATGCAAATGTTCCTGTTCAGCGTAACCACCGCACAAACATCATTGGCAACATCATCTCTGACGAGTATGCATTCACTGTTCTGATTGACAAGAATTTTATTAATGACAAGAATTTTGATGAGGAGCAGAATCCGATTCAATAACAATCGTACAACAATTAACTAAAACTGCACTCAAAAGGTGCAGTTTTTTTGTTCTACACGGAGCGCATACCTATATGTATATTGCATATGTAGCAAAAAATATTTATCTTTGCGTGGTTAAATGAAGATATGATATTATGGCTATTAGGAACAATGTAATGATTGTGCGTCAGACACTGCTGACCCGACTCATTGAGATGTGGAACAAAGGCGAGCTTGTTGAGAAGATTGACCGCCTGCCTTTGGAGCTTAGTCCAAGAGATGCAAAGCCTGTAGGTCGTTGTTGCATCCACAAGGAGAGAGCTGTCAACAAGTACAAGACCTTCCCTCTTTTGGGTTTTGACATGAGCGATGAGACTGACGAGCTCACTCCACTCTCTGCATATGCTGCAGCAGCCCTTGAGCGCAAGAGTCTGAAGGATAATATTATGTGCGTGGTGGATGAGGCTTGCTCATCTTGCGTGAGAACCAACTACCAGATTACAAACCTCTGTCGTGGTTGCGTTGCCCGCTCTTGTGCTGCAAGTTGTCCTAAGGGAGCTATCGAGTTCGACCCAGAGACAAGCCAGGGAAGAATCCACAGATCTTTGTGTATCAGCTGCGGTAAGTGTTACGACAACTGCCCATATCACGCTATTGTACACATCCCTGTGCCTTGCGAGGAGGCGTGTCCTGTTGGCGCTATTACAAAGGATGAGAACGGCGTTGAGCATATTGACGAGACAAAGTGCATCTACTGCGGAAAGTGTGTAAACAGCTGTCCTTTTGGTGCAATCTTCGAAATCTCTCAGGTATTTGATATTCTGCAGTCTATCCGTCGTGGCGAGGAGGTTGTTGCCCTTGTTGCTCCTGCGTTCTTAGCGCAGTACAATGTCCCTACAGAGCAGGCTTATGGTGCAATTAAGGCCGTAGGTTTCTCTGAGATTGTAGAGGTGGCTCAGGGTGCGATGATTACCACCGAGAAGGAGGCTGCCGAGCTTGCTGAGAAGATTGAGGAGGGTCAACCGTTTATGACTACATCTTGCTGCCCTTCATACATTGAGATGGCGGAGAAGCATGCACCTTATCTGAAGAAGTATATCTCTTCGACCCGTTCACCTATGTACTACACCGCGCAGATTGCAAAGGAGAAGTACCCAAATGCCAAGTTGGTATTTGTCGGTCCATGTATTGCAAAGCGCAAGGAGGCTCGTCGTGATGACCTGGTAGATTATGTTTTGACATTCGAGGAGTTGCACTCTATCTTCCTCGGTATGAATATCGATATTGCTCAGCAGCAGAACTACACAATCGAGCAGAGCGCAATCCGTGCAGCGCATGGTTTTGCTCAGGGTGGTGGTGTAACTGCCGCTGTTAAGGAGCACCTGGGTGAGAAGTTCAACTACTCAGCTCTGCAGATTGCCAACATGACCAAGAAGAATGTGGCTCTACTCAAGGCATACGCTAAGACAAGTAAGTCACCTGCTCAGTTTATTGAGGTTATGGTCTGCGAGGGCGGATGTATCTCAGGCCCAAGCGCACACACCTCACTTGATGTTGGTAAAAAGACCTTTGCAGCAGAGCTTGCTAAACGCTAATGAAGAGTATTCTCCCCCGTCTTGAGAGTGGCATGCAGCTCACTAAAAAAGAGCTGACAACACTTATCTGCTCTCTGGGTGATCAGGCTCAATATCTACGAAATTGTGCCGTCCGAACTGCCCAAGAGCGGTTCGGACGCTCTGTTTTTGTCCGTGGACTGATAGAGATATCGAGCTACTGCAAGAACGACTGCTACTACTGCGGCCTCAGGGCATCAAACAGCAGTGCCGAGCGTTATCGCCTGACAGAGGAGCAGATTTTGGAGTGCTGTCAGACAGGTTACGCTGTGGGATTAAGGACATTTGTTCTGCAAGGAGGTGAGGATAACTACTGGAGAGATGAGCGTTTAGTACCACTGGTTGCACAAATCCGTGCTAACTATCCCGATGCTGCCATTACACTCTCTCTTGGCGAGCGAAGCCATGAGTCGTACCGCGCTCTACGCGCCGCAGGGGCTGATAGATATCTGTTACGCCACGAGGCTGCAAGCAGAGAACTATACTCAGCTATTCATCCTGAGGCTATGAGCTACGACAACCGACTGCAGTGCATCAACACGCTAATGGCTGAGGGCTATCAGACGGGGATGGGCATGATGATAGGAGTTCCGGGGCAGAGCGTTGAAGATATAGCTGCCGACTTGGCTCTCATATCGCAATTGCGCCCGCAAATGGTTGGCATGGGGCCATTTATTCCACACCCGGCAACCCCATTTGCAGCACACAGCGCAGGAGATATTGACCTGACACTAAACTGCATTGCCATAGTGCGACTGCTACTGCCAAATGCTCTAATACCGGCGACAACAGCACTTGCAACGCTATCGCCAGAGGGTCATAGGCTTGCAATAGAGGCGGGTGCAAATGTAATAATGCCAAACCTCTCCCCTACCGCTGTTCGCAGCAAGTACGCCATCTATGCAGGCAAGGCTGCAAGTGGCACAGAGGCAGCTGAGGGACTACAGGCGTTAGAAGCTGAGGTTGCACAATTTGGATATAGAATTAATTACGACAAAGCAGATTACAATGAGCATATATAATCCACACTCAAACAGAGCAGAGGAGTTTATCTCTCACTCTGAGATTGTCGCGACTCTCGATTACGCCGCATCACACCGTGATGATACAGCGTTAATTGACGACATACTCACAAAGGCGGCTGAGGGTCGAGGACTTTCGCACCGTGAAGCGGCAGTGCTGATGGAGTGCAACGTCAAAGAGGTTGTTGAGAGAATCTTTGACATTGCCCGCCAAATCAAAGAGCGTATATATGGCAATCGCATAGTGATGTTTGCCCCGCTCTATCTGTCAAACCACTGCATCAACGGCTGTACATACTGCCCTTATCACGCCACAAACCGCACAATTGCACGCCGCAAGCTGACTCAGGAGCAGATTGCAGCAGAGGTAATCGCACTGCAAGATATGGGACACAAACGCCTTGCACTTGAGGCCGGCGAGCACCCGACACTTGCACCGATAGAGTACATCCTTGAGTCTATCGACACCGTTTACTCTATCCGCCACCGCAACGGAGCTATTCGCCGTGTCAATGTCAATATAGCAGCCACAACCGTCGAGAATTACCGCCGTCTGCGAGATGCCGGCATCGGCACATACATCCTCTTTGAGGAGACATACAACCGCGAAGTATATAATCAGCTTCACCCATCTGGTCCAAAGAGCGACTGGGCATACCACACCGAGGCGATGGACAGAGCTATGGAGGGTGGCATAGACGATGTTGGAATCGGTGCGCTATTTGGGCTTACTGACTACCGCTATGACCTTGTCGGTCTGCTGATGCATGCCGAGCACCTTGAGAGTGCATTCGGTGTAGGTCCGCACACGATAAGCGTTCCGAGAATCCGCCCTGCAGAGGATATTGACCTGGCGAAGTTCCCTCATGCAGTTACTGACGAGGTTTTCCGCCGCATAGTAGCCATTTTGCGACTCGCTGTACCTTATACGGGCATGATTATCTCAACCCGCGAGAGTGCCGAGTCTCGCAAGCAGGTGCTTGAGGTGGGAGTATCGCAAATCAGCGGAGGCTCTCGCACAAGTGTGGGCGGATATGCCGAGGCAGAGCAGAGTGAGGGCTCTGAGCAGTTTGATATATCAGACAACAGAACACTCGACCAGGTTGTCGGTTGGTTGCTCGAGTTGGGATATATACCGAGCTTCTGCACAGCCTGCTACCGCGAAGGCAGAACAGGCGACCGCTTTATGTCACTTGCCAAGAGTGGCGCAATCGGCAACTGTTGCGCACCAAATGCGCTGATGACACTTCAGGAGTATCTCTGCGACTACGCCTCTCAGAGCACACTACTAGCAGCTAAGGGTGTAATTGAGAGTGAGACAGCAAAAATCCCGTCAGACAAAGCGCGTGAGATTACCAAGCAGCGCATTGAAAGAATTTTGGCAGGAGAGCGCGATTTTAGATTTTAACAGATAGTATATGAAAGCTATATCCGAGAGGGTTCATATCGCCATATTTGGCAACTGCAACAGCGGCAAGTCGTCACTGCTCAACGCCATAGCGGGGCAAGAGGTTGCTGTGGTCTCTGACATTGCAGGCACTACGACAGATGTTGTACAGAAGAGCATCGAGCTACCCAAAATCGGTGCTGCCGTAGTGATAGACACTCCAGGTCTGGACGATGACTCTCAGCTGGGCAAGTTGCGTATTGCACAGAGCCACAAAGTGTTGGCAAAGACCGATATAGCCATTCTGCTACTCCCCATAGCTGATGAGTTTTTGGCAAAGCTTGAGGCACTGGAGATTCCGGTGATAAAGGTCATCTCTAAAAGCGACCTTATGCCTCAGGCAACAGATAGAGATGCTATAACAGTCAGTGCTGTTACCGGTGAGGGCATAGAGGTGCTATTAGATACTATCGCTCAAGCAGTTACAGAGGAGCATAGGTATATTACTGATGGCATATGCAGCTCTGGCGATACCGTTTTGCTCGTCATGCCACAAGATGGCTCTGCACCAAAGGGGCGACTAATCAAGCCTCAGGTAGAGGTTATTCGAGAGCTGCTCGACAGAGGTTGTACACCCGTCTGTTGTCAGACAGAGGGTCTGCAGGCGGCACTTGCTGCGCTATCAGCACCACCAAAGGTCATAATCACCGATTCATCGGCATTTGCTGCTGTAAAACCACTTGTACCACAAGGAGTTACGCTCACCTCATTCTCAATTCTCTTTGCTCGCTATAAGGGCGATATTGAGCTATTCAGAGATGGTGCAAAGGCTCTGCTCGCGCTCCAACCAACAGCCCACATACTTATCGCCGAGGCGTGTAGCCACATCCCTCAGAGCGAGGATATTGGCCGAGTGAAGCTACCACGACTGCTGCGCAAAAAGTTGGGCGAGGAAATTACAATCGACACCGTTGGCGGCAATGACTTTCCAGAGGATTTGACGCCGTACGACCTTATAATCCACTGCGGAGCCTGCATGTTTAACCGTCGCTATGTACTGAGCCGCATTGCGCAAGCAAAAGAGCAAGGCATACCGATGACAAACTACGGAGTGGCTATAGCGGCATTGCTGGGCATAGAATAGGCCTAAAAAACAAACAATATGAAACACTTTAACCCACTTTCAGATCAGACAAGAGGCAAGATTGGTATTGCAACACTTGCTATCCTTGCACTCTGTATTGCAGCATCACTGATTGCATTTTTCGCAGGCACAGTATTCTTCGAGAACCCGCTACCTAAGAGGTTCTTGGATTATGATGGTTGGCTCAACCTACTCTTTGGTGCGTGCGGTATATATCTGGGTTGGCTCGGACTCAAGCAGGGACTCAAGCAGTTCTTTGAGGAGGATGTAGTCGAGGTGACCTACGACAAAGACGGTAAGGTGGTAAACGAAGACCACTTCCAGGGACTTGTCTATCAGATTGTTATGGCACTTGTATTCCCAGTCGCTGGATACTGCCTCGGCTCAATTGGTAGCTACTACATATGCCGCCTAATTCTCGGACTGATTAGTTTCCTTATCCCATATCTTATGGTTGCGGCGATGGTTGCTGGTGGTATCTGGTACTACCTCAAAGTCTATCGCGTGCCGGCAACTATTGGTGAGTTTATCGAGCCTGAAGAGGGTGAGGCTTGGTTCTCTCGCACAATTACCCAAATCGAGAACTTTGCTGTAACCTACCCTATGGAGTTCAAGTCGGCAGCTGTGGCTGTTGTAGCGATTTTCTTTGCTTCGACTATTGTCTGCGACGGTTTTGACATCAGTTTCCAGCGCGAGAAGAGCAAGCAGACTCAGAGCTATCAGCAGCAGAACGATATTTTGGAGGTTGAGAGCCAGGACGACCCATTTGTTATTAAGGATAACAACATTGCAAATATTATACTTGGTGAGAGTTTTGCAGACCTACATTCGGAGTATGCCGACTTCTACAGCAAGGTTACCTCCTCTCCACTCGAGGCGAATGAAAATGGCGATGAGCGCTGCTGCTATACCCTCTGGAAGGGCAAGGAGAAGTTTGCCACAATCAACTACAACAGCACACAGCAGTCTGTTGAGCAGTATAGCATATACTCATCTCGCGCCTTCTTGCCAAATGGCATAAATCCAACTATGAATCTGCGCGCAGCACTACATTCAGAGGGCGTGACTGCAAAGGCTATCTACAAAAATGGTGGCTATACAATCAAGGTTACTGCAAACGGTTACCAGATTATGAGCCCAAGCAAGGCTGCCGAGTCGCTTGTAGAGAAGGCGAAGGTTAAGATTGGTTTCCTATCTGATATGAACCCGACCATCGACCTTACTGCTGAGGACTTTATCCCTACTGCTGAGGTGGAGTACATAAACGTACGATAGACTGACTGGAGAGTTTTCTACAGTTCCCCATAGCCGTTGTAGCCGATAGCGTTCTTGTCGATTGCAACGGCTCTCTCTGTACCATAATGGCGCATAGTGTCGTAGAAGTGCTTGTCGTGATTGCCGCAGAGAGAGTGGACAAGTTCGTGCAGGATAACAGTATCGACATACTCAACACTACTCTTTATCAGCAAATACGAAAAATCTACCACTCCTGAGTTTGGGTAATAGGTGCCAAGATTTTTCTTTGTCTTGACGACCCTACAGCGCGAATAGTAGAGCCCCGTACGCTTCGAAATCTCGGCAATGCGTCGTGGCAGATACTCCTCTGCTGCCTTTGCAAGCAGTTTGCAACCATAGTCAATTATATACTCGCGGGTATATACAGCATCGAAATTGACACTCTGTGGGGCGATAATCGTGTAACAGCTACCCTCGAACCTATAGGAGTATCGCTCTGTCTGACCGCGAGCAATGCGAAGGCTAAAGAGCGGGTAGTCAATCTTAAAATTCTCATCTATGCGCCCATAATCATACCCCTGTCGGCGCCAATCGGCCGCAACCAACGCCTTACAGATAGCCGACACTGCCGCATCATAGGGGCTGCTCGTATGCAGGGTAACTGCCGTATAGGTAGAGTTAAATCGCACCTGCGGATAGTTTATGCGAGCCGAGAATGTTACCCGTATCGGTCCAAACTCAGAGTCTGTAAACTCCACAGCCTCACGGCTATCGGTCAAGCCGAGCCGTGCAATCTCCTCCTCTACAGCCCGAACATCCTGCTTGACCCAATCAGAATAGAGAGTATTGCGACCATACCACCTCAGCGCCTCAAACAGATTACGCTCCACGCCAAGCCCGTGGCTATGGCAATAGCCCAGATAGCACTCCGACGGCATATGGCACTCTGTTGCAGCACGGCGAAAGAGTTCAACGGCAGCAGCGTAGTGCCCCTCAGCAAAGAGTTCATACCCCCTGCCCCACTGCTCCTCCTTGAGCTGTTGACTATAATAACACTCGCCTAAGTTATAGTACATCGCCATCTGCCAGACCCATTAACCTAAAAAGGTCGGGTAATCTACTACCCGACCACATTACTATCACAAAGCTGAATTACTCTGCCTGAGTAGCCTCTGCTGCAGGAACCTCAGCCTGAGGAACTACAACATCTGCTGCAGGTGCTGCCATCTCCTCAACAAGCTCAGCGGCCTCAGCTGCTACTGGGCTCTGTGCTGGCTTTGTATCCATTGCAAGAGTTGCTGAAAGGCTCAGAACGAAGATTGCAATTGCAAGACCCCAAGTGAGCTTCTCAAGGAAATCGGTAGTCTGACGAACGCCCATTACCTGATTTGATGCACCAAAGTTTGATGCCATGCCGCTCTTAGGATTCTGAACCAATACTGCAAGCACCATCAGTACGCTTGCGATAAGAACCAATACAATACAAAGTGTGTACATATCAATTATTAAAATTAAATTATTTGCTCAATTGCTCTATTTGGGTTGCAAAGTAAGCACTTTTTTTCGGATTTAGCAAACTTAATTTGCGATATATTTCAATAGCCTCGCTTTTTAGCCCCTGTTTTGCATAAATTTCGGCAATATCTTCACTTACAAGGTCATCCTCGTCCTCAAACTCAGCCTCTGTGCGCACCTCAACATCCACATCGCCATCCTCTGCGACAATACGGTAGTCATCCATCTTCAGAAAACGGCTAATCAGCTCCGCATCGCTCACGGCTGTAAGGCGCTCAATATCTATACCCTCAAGTTGCAACAGGCCTACGCCCCTGGCAGTTGCAAGTAGGCTCTGCAGTGGGCTATCTGCACACTTTATCGCACGCAGTGTCGTGCACCACGGGTAGAGTGTCTCATCTGTCGCCGCTACCCTTTTCAACGCTCTCTCCATACTACCAATTTGATGCTGCCGCCTGGAAAATATCGGTTACAAGTTGCTCGACAATCTGCGGAATAAGCTCACTCTCAACCTCATTGAGCAGCTTTGTAGAGTCGTAGTCTGCATATGCCGAGAAGTTCTTATTGAACGACATCTTGTCATCTATCGCATTTGTAAACTTAACCTTGACTGTAATCGAGAGGCGGTTCTGCAGTGCGTAGTCACCACTCGAAACAGATGATGTTGTAGAGCTATAGCCCACAATCTCTCCCTCAAAGGCGAAATCTCCACCCTCCTCTACCTGCACAAGGCTAGTTCGGGTTGCAAAACGCTGTATAAGTTCATCGGTAAGCGTCGCACTCAAAATCGGTGCTACCATCGGTGCGTTATTTGGAAAGTATGCCACGCTGAAGGTCTTTGCATCAGGTGGAATAGATGCACCCGAAAGTGAGTACTTAACTGTACATGCTGTAAGCAACGCAATGGCTGCTGTGAATAATATAATGACTCTTTTCATATCTCTAACCATCAATTCCCAACTCCTTAATTCGGCGATAGAGTGTGCGCTCTGACATAAAGAGCTCTGCCGCAGCTGCCCTACGAGAGCCACCATTGCGGCGCAATGCACGAATAATCTGTTCACGCTGCATATCGGCCTTTGTTGCAGGAACTGCCTGCTGCTCCTCCACAACCTCTTCCGCATAGTCATACTCAGGCTCATCAGAGTGCTGTGGTAGCAGACCTGCAAACTCCTTATGCTGAGGCTCTGATGTCATATGGTGAGCTACACCACCGCCATAGCCCTGCAGCTGGCGAAGCATCATCTTCATCTCGTTAATGTCGTTACGCATATCGAAGAGCACCTTGTAAAGCAACTCTCGCTCGGTATTCATATCATCAAATGACGATGCACCCGAGAGCGTTGGTGCAGTTGCTCCTCGCTGCTCAACAAGATAGCCGGAGAGTATCTGCGCTGTAATCTCACGCGACTGCTCAATGGCCGATATCTGCTCGGCAACATTCTTGAGCTGACGGATATTTCCAGGCCATGGATAGCGCTCAATCATATCGCGTGCCGCTGAATCGAGTGTAATTGCCGGCATTCTATACTGCACAGCCACATCCGAGGCAAACTTTCTGAACAACAGATATATATCCTCCGGACGCTCACGCAGAGCCGGAACTGCGATAGGGACAGTATTGAGGCGGTAGTAGAGGTCCTCCCTGAACTTACCCTCCGAGATTGCGCGCTGCAAGTTGTTATTTGTCGCAGCAACAACACGCACATTGGTCTTCTGCACCTTTGCCGAGCCAACACGGATAAACTCACCCGTCTGCAACACTCGTAACAGGCGCACCTGTGTACTGAGTGGCAACTCACCAACCTCATCCAAGAAGATTGTTCCACCATCAGCCTCCTCAAAATAGCCCTTGCGCGAGTCAACAGCACCCGTAAAGGCACCCTTCTCGTGGCCAAAAAGCTCCGAGTCTATCGTACCCTCAGGGATAGCTCCGCAGTTCACTGCCACATACTTACCATGCTTGCGGGCAGAGTTATCGTGAATAATCTTCGGAAAAAACTCCTTACCAACACCGCTCTCTCCCGTAACAAGCACAGAGAGATCTGTCGGCGCTACACGCAGAGCAATCTCCAGAGCCCTATTCAGTAGCTCCGAGTTGCCGATAATGCCAAACCTCTGTTTTGTCGAAAGTATGTTACCTGTACTGTTCATCTCTGTTAATTGGTGTCACTATTACTACTTGTCGGTATCTGAATCATCGGAATACGCTGTGCATCCATCTGAGCGTCCAAATCTCTATCAGGGGTATTCCACATGCAGTACAAACCATAACCCAAAGCTATCAACGCTCCGATTATAACAACCACGGCAAGCCACATCACAAAGCCACCTCCCGACTTGCGAGCCGCAGCCTTTCGAGCCGCTGGCGGTGGAGCAACCGGACGCACCGGCGGAGCTATTGGCGTAGGAACAACAATTGGTTTCACCGACTCTACAACCTCTGTCTCAGCCGGAGCTGCAGCAACAGCAACATCTGCCACACGCAGCTGCTCGAAGCTCAGAACACCCTCAGCATTGCGATGAAATGTACCCAAAGAGGCAACTGTACAAGCTGCCGAGAGTTGCAATTCATGACGCACCTCGAAGATAAAACGGTCAATTGCCGCCGCAGCCTCAATCTCACTCATTCCCTGCCCCATCAGCAGGCCTCTCAGTACACCATCATCACTCTTGAGCAGTTCAGAAAATATAATATCACCACCCCCCTTAACCACAAAGGCTCCGAAAGATGGAACAACCAATCTGCGATTACTCTTAAGATAGTCGTTTATAACGCTTACCAACATAATTTTCTCTTCAATCCAATTTCAACCCACAAAGGTACGAACTTTTTTGTTAAAAACAAAAAGAAAGCCTTTGGCCAATAGCTGTGGAGGCGTAGCCGAGCTAATAGCCAATAGCTAACTGCCAATAGCCTTACCGTACACCATATTCAGACGGCCAGACATAAAATACTGAGCAACACCCCTCAAAGCCATATAAGCCGTAAAAGCCAACCAGAGGGCATTATTCCCAATCAGCGGGTGAAGTCCGTAGTAGATAGCAAAGTAGGCGATGGTCGAAACGAGCATTGAGTTTCGCAAGATGCGGGTAAGGGTTGCGCCGACCATAATTCCGTCCATCAGAAATGGCAAAGCCGCCGCCATCGGAATGGCAATAACCCAGCCGATATACTCTTTAGCAACGGCCAATATATCAGCAAGTTGGCTCTCTTCTCCGACAAACATCGCAATAATCTGCTGCCACCAGCCGACATAGACTACAATACAGACAACAGCCGTACCCAGTGCCCACACCACGCAGCGACGGATGCAACGTCTGAGAGAGTGCTCGTCTTTAGCGCCGATAAACCTACCCGTAAGTGCCTCTGCAGCATAGGCAAAGCCGTCATTCATATATGAGAAGAGCGTGAACATCTGTAGCAGCATCGTATTGACTGCCAGCACTATATCGCTCTCCATACGAGCTGATGCAGCGGTAAAGAATGTATAGACGGCCACAATGCAGAATGTGCGGATAATAATATCTCCATTAACGGCAAAAAACTCACGCATAGCACCCATCTCCAGCACCTGAGCAAGGGCAACAGGTCGCAACCTCTTTCTAAAGAATAGAACCAGCAGCACCAACGACAGCAACATACCACTCCACTGCGCCACCACCGAGGCGTAGGCAATGCCCACAATACCCATCTCAAAGCCAAAGACAAACCAGAGGCTGAGCAGCACGTGCAGAACATTGATAAATATGGAGGTAACCATCGGAATAACAGCATTTTGCATACCCGTAAACCAACCATTTAGACCAAAGAGCATTATTCCCGCAGGAACAGCCCAAATGCGGGCATAGAAATAGTCAGAAACCATCTGATTGCCGTTCATCATCCACAGCGCCAACTCGCCAAGCGGATACTGCAACAGCAGCACCAAAACACCCAAGATAGCCGATATACTGACAGCACGGACAAGCATCGACGTAGTAGTTGTAAAATCTTCAGCACCAAAGGCTTGTGCCGTAATGCCACTCGTACCCATACGGATAAACGAGCAGTTCCAGTATATAAAATTGAAGATGGACACACCAATGGCCAACGCACCGATTGTAGCGGCGCTATCGCCACAGCGACCGGCTATTGCTGTTGAGAAGATACCCATCAACGGCACGGTTATGCTCGAAATGATATTCGGTATAGCAATTCTAAAAATCTCTCTGTTCATGTCACAAAAGTAGCGAAAATTTGGAAAAGAGAGACAAAATTTATAATTTTGTATGTTCTACCAATAACTACCACGCCGTATGAAGAGGTTTTACGCACTATTTATCGCATGTATGGCCATAGCTGCCACATCTTGCAATCAGGGCAATATCGGGGATGAAAACCTATCCGAGAGCGACTACTGGTCAGTCGAGTTTGAGGAGAAGGAGTACACCCTACCTGCCGCTGGAGGTGTTGTGGTTATCCCTGTTGTGAGCACCGGTATAGACTATGCCACAATCAAGTACTCATTTGAGGACTCGTGGGACTTTACAGCCGAGGGTAACATGACCCCGCGTGAGGGTTGGATAGATATTGTCGTTATTCCGAGCTATCCCGAGACCAGACTACTACCGACCGGTCGCTCAGGCATAGAGCTCACCGTTGAGCCCAATGAGCGCATCAGCAGTCGCTCGGCGGTGCTTATTGTCGGCAGTTCAAGCGTAATAAAGAGCGTTGCGCTACACCAGCCGTCACTTTACGAATAGAAACACACAAATAGAGATAAATTATGAGAAGAGTTTGCAAAGCAATTGCAGCAATTGCTATCTGTTCAGCCGTTTTGGGCTGTTCAAAACTTACTGACACACCATCTGTGACATTCAACGAGGATAGCTACATCCTCCCTGCCTCTGGCGGCGAGCTAATCATCCCTGTCCGCAGCACCGGTGTTGACGAGGCACGAATCAGCTTCTCTGACCACTCAAATTGGGAGGTGGCAGAGAATGGAGATATGGTCCCTGCAGATGGCTGGATTAAGATTATCAAGATAATCAAAGATTATCAGACAACCCGTGACCTTGCCGAGTGGAGCTCAGGCATTGTCGTGAGCGTGGAGCCAAACAGCTCAAAGTATGAGCGTAGCGCACAGATTATCGTGGAGAGTTTCTCCGCTTCTGACGAGGTGCGAGTTACTCAGTCGGGCTCTTTTGTAAAATAAAGGGGCTGATTTACACTATTTAGATAGCGCTATCAAAAAATTTAACTACCTTTGCGCCCAAAATATAACTATTATGGCAAAGTTTAATACAGAGAACTCATCGACACTCTCGCGTTTTGCAAAAGATAAGCGCGTAAGAACAGCAGCTCCAAAGGAGCGCACAGAGCGTTCAGAGCGCAACTTCTCGCGTCCAAAGCGCGCTTCATATAATCCTCACTTTACAGAGGACAACCGTCTGCGTGACGAATATACATCTACAGAGCGTTCAGAGCGCCCTGCACGTCCATCACGCTCAACTCGTCCGGCACGTCCGGATGCAAAGCCATTTGGCAAGCGTAGCGACTCAAAGCCTTTTGAGAAGCGCACAGAGGGCGGATTCAAGGGCAAGAGCAGCGGCAACGGCAACTCTCGCAAGCCATTTGGCAAGAGCGAGGGCGGCTACAAGGGCAAGCCACGCACCCAGGAGCGCAAGAGCTACCCTAAGTTCAACCCTAACAAGCAGACTGGCGAGGTTCGTCTCAACCGCTTTGTTGCACAGTCAGGTGTATGCTCTCGCCGTGAGGCTGACGAGCTGATCACAGCAGGCCTTGTAAGCGTAAATGGCGTGATTGTAACCGAGCTTGGCACTAAGGTTATGCCGGGTGACGAGGTTCGCTTCAACGGTGAGAAGATTCAGGGTGAGCACAAGGTTTACCTTATCCTCAACAAGCCAAAGGGCTATGTAACCACCATCGAGGATGACCACGCTGCAAAGACCGTTATGGAGCTTGTTGCAGGTGCTTGCACAGAGCGCATCTACCCTGTAGGTCGTCTTGACAAGAACTCTCTCGGCCTGTTGCTCTTCACCAACGATGGTGACATCACCCGTACCCTTACACACCCTTCACTCAAGAAGAAGAAGATCTACGAGGTGACTCTCGACAAGCCTCTCACACGTGCCGATTTCGACACACTTGCTGAGGGTGTTGACCTTGAGGATGGCGCAGCATACTTTGACGAGATCTCTTGGCTCAAGGATGACAAGAAGTCAGTTGGCGTTGAGATTCACTCTGGCCGCAACCGTATTGTACGTCGTATGTTCGAGCACCTTGGCTATCAGGTAACCAAACTGGACCGTGTGTACTATGCTGGTCTGACTAAGAAGAATCTTAAGCGCGGTGCTTGGCGTTTCCTTACAACAGACGAGGTAAATCGCCTTAAGTCAGGAAGATACGAATAATAACCATACACAAAACCCAAATGGAGAAGATTAAACTCAACGATCGCACCTTTAAGGTGATGATCCCTGCCGAGCAGATTGATGTAGCGGTATCAAAAGTTGCCGAGCGACTCAATGCAGACTATGCCGATACAAAGCAGCCACCAATTTTCGTAGGCGTGCTCTGCGGTGCATTTGTATTCCTTGCTGACGTTATGCGCAAGGTAAACTTCACAAACGAGGTGACATTTATTCAGGTGTCATCATATCAGGGCACACAATCTACCGGCAATGTGCAGCAGAAGTTGGGCATCGATTTCGACATCGCTGGTCGTGACATTATCCTTGTTGAGGACATTGTCGAGACTGGTCACAGCATCGAATACCTTATAAACTACCTGCAGGGCTTTAATCCTAATAGCATTGAGGTATGCACCCTCTTCTACAAGCCTGAGAAGCACCTGTACGACCGAGAGATTAAGTATGTAGCAATGGAGATCGGTAACGAGTTTATTGTTGGTTATGGTCTTGACTACGATCAGGTTGGTCGCGGTCTGAAGGATATTTACGTTGTTGATAATGAATAACAGCGAGATTCTGCAAGGGGGCGAGTTGCTACCACTGGTTGAGGACTTTTACACCATCCAGGGTGAGGGTTTTCACACCGGCAAACCTGCATATTTCATCCGTCTTGGCGGTTGTGATGTGGGCTGTAAGTGGTGTGATGCCAAATATACCTGGAACCCTAAGTTATATCCGCCCACAAATATTGACGTTGTCGTGCGTCGTGCTGTAGAGTGCCGCGCACAGTCTATCGTCATTACGGGCGGAGAGCCACTGCTCTACCCTCTTGAGCCTCTGACAACCAGACTCAAGGAGCAGGGGTTGCAGATATTTCTCGAGACATCGGGCTCACACCCATTCAGTGGCACATTTGATTGGGTCTGCCTATCACCAAAGCGCAAGCAGCCACCTTTAGACGAGGCCTTTGGTAGAGCCCATGAGCTGAAGGTCATTATCGAAACCGAGCAGGACTTCGAGTGGGCTGAGCAGAATGCAGCAAAGGTTGGCAAGGATTGCCTACTCTATCTACAACCGGAGTGGAGTCGCTCGGGCGAGATGATGCATAGCATTGTGGAGTATGCCAAGAGCAACCCTAAGTGGAGCATCTCTATCCAGAGTCACAAGTTCATGCACATACCATAAACCGCAGAGGCAGATATGGCAAAGAGGGTCAAGATAGGCGGAGTTATAGGCAAGCTATTTGAGGATGTTTCTCTATTCTTTTGGCGTGCCCTGACCATTGTCGTATCAATCCTAACACTCTTTATCATTGGCGGCTCAGTGGTATCTATCATCAAGTCTAAGCGCCACATCAACCGCCTTGAGAGGCAGAAGCGCGAATACCTGAGCAAAATCGCAGCCGACAGCATTATGCTTGAGCAGCTAAAGAGCGACGAGTTTCTTGAGAAGTTTGCTCGCGAGAGGTACAATATGCAACGCGAAGACGAGCGTATATATATAATAGAGAAGTAGGTCTTGTTAGACCTACTTCTTTGCTTTTAGCTATTGGCTATTAGCTCGGTTACGACAATCTATATACCACTTACTCTGAAAGCCGATAAATTTAGTGGTTTTCAGACATTATTTCCGAGGCTGGTTTGCCTTCCAGAATAAGTTGTTTCATACGTTGCATCGCCCTCTCCGTATGCTCATAAAACATTCTATAGCCATCGCATAGGTAGTTCTTGCCATACTCGCCCGTGTTATCGTTAATAAAACGGTGTTTTGGACACTCTCCGTGGCAGAGGTTATAGAACTTGCAGTGGCGACACTCACGCGGCAGAAGTGCTCGTTTTGCCACACCAAACTCAAATTGCCTATCACAATATGCAAGGTCCGCAAGGCGGTCTGTATGGATGTTACCTATTTTATATTCAGGATAGACAAAGTGGTCGCAGCAATATACATCGCCATTATGCTCTACCGTCAGTCCACTGCCACACGTCTCACAGAGTGAACATACTGACGGCTGCACACCAACCATCAGCGCAAGTGTAGCATCAAAGAGCTGAACATAGCGCCTACCAACATCCTTTGTCACCCAAATATCGAAAATATCACACATAAAACGGCCAAAGCCCTCTGCACTCACCGACCACGAAGCTACATCTGCCCCCTGCGCCTCAGGTGACTGCACCCTGCCATCACAGAGCAGCTCAGCAACGGGCAGAAACTGCATAAAGACGCTTATCTGTCTAAGGAAGTTATAGACCTCAGCACCACGACCCTCACTATGGATATTGACCGTTGTCAGGGTGTTGTACTCCACGCGATTACGATAGAGCCTCTCAATACCCTTCATAACACGGGCAAAGGTCGGATTTCCTCCCGCATCCAGGCGATGTGCATCGTGAATATGCTCCGGACCATCTATAGAGACACCGACAAGGAAGTTGTTATCACGAAAAATCTGACACCACTCGTCATCGACCAGCAAGCCGTTTGTCTGTATAGAGTTTTCGACCGTCTTACCCTCAGCATACTTCTGCTGCAGAGCCACAGCCTTACGGAAGAACTCCTTTCCTGCCAACAGAGGTTCACCTCCATGCCAAGCAAAGGCGATTACGGGAGAGTTATTACCCTCAATATTGGCACGGATATAGCGTTCCAGCAGCTGCTCATCCATCTGAGGCTGACTGTAGTCATAGAGTGCCGCCTTATCCAGATAGTAGCAGTACTTGCAACGCATATTACACAACGAGCCAACGGGCTTAACCATCGAGGTAAAGCCACGTCGCTCATTGCGTTTGACAATATCTTCGTAGGAGAACTCTACGCTACGCTTCATCTGCCTACCTTGTAATATCTATGTTAAATGGCTCATACTCAGCCAAGTGATGACTCTCCTCAATGTAGCTCCACATGCGCTCCACAATCTCAGGATGAGCAGCTGCCACATCCTTATCATCAAGCTCGACATCCTTACCCGGAACGCTTACGTCAAAGAGTTTCATTGTGCGATTACCCTTGTAAACATCCAGAACAAGACCCTTCCACTTGCCTTCACGCACTGCAATCATACCTCCAGCAGCTGGATACTCCCAATAGAGATACTTATGTTCCTGCTGCTTCTTAGGCTCTCCTGAGAGGGTTGGCACGAGTGACACACCATCATTCTTCGGAGCATCAACACCCGCAAGCTCGCAAATTGTCGGCATAACATCGGCAAAGTTTCCGATATGGTCTGAGACCACACCCTGCTTAATCTTCGCAGGCCAAGAGGCGATAAACGGCATACGGATACCACCCTCACGGAGTGTTCGCTTACCCCAGCCCTTACCGCAGCGATATGGAGCTGCACTATCCATCCAGACAGTTGGCGAAGAGGCATTGTTTGCAGGGCCGTTATCGCTCGAGAACATAATCACGGTATTGTCGTAGATACCCAAACGCTTCAGTTCCTCAACCAACATACCTACCTGATGGTCAAAATATGATATCATCGCCGAGTATGTAGCGTGAGGATAACGACATGGGTAGTAGTTGTGTGGCCAGCCGTTTATCTGACACTTCTCACCCACAAGTGGCTCCTCGTCGCCATACTTTGCAACATACTTCTCAACCCACTCCTTAGGTGCCTGCAATGGCGAGTGTGGGAACGGAGTAGTCCACATCAGGAAGAACGGCTTATCCTTATTTGTACGGACAAAATCGACAACATTGTCATACATCACATCCGGAGCATAGACCTTATCCTCGCTATACTTGTCGTAGCTACTCCAGTCATACGGATCGGCACCCTTATCGAGCTTTGTTCCAGGATGCACAACCTTTGCGCGGTCGTTGATATACTCCTTCTGACCATTCTTCCACATATAGTGCGGATAGTAGTTATGTGCTACACGCTGGCAAACACAGCCATAGTAGAAGTCAAAGCCCATATCCCACGGTGCAGAGCCACTCTTTGGGCCTCCAATGCCCCACTTACCGACCATACCTGTTGCATAACCGGCCTGCTTCATAGCCGTTGCCAGAGTCGGTGTACCAGGCTTTAGACCCATCTGACCCTCAATGCTCGGATCGTTATCAACCATATCGAAGTTCCAGATACCATCCTCAACTCTTCCCTCGACATTCTCACGAATCTGTGAGTTACCCATATTCTGACCTGTCATAAGGCAGGCACGCGATGGTGACGACACAGGAGCTGCGGTGTACATATCTGTAAAACGGATACCATTCTCAGCAAGAGCATCGATATTCGGAGTCTCGGTCTTTGTCTGACCATAGCAACCAAAGTCACCATAACCAGCGTCATCCATAAGGATAAAGATAACATTCGGACGCTCAGCATCCGCCTTAACGCCCTTGCAACTTGTCGCCACAAACGGGGTTACAGCCGCCGTAGGGACAGCCATACAGAGGGCTGTCTTTGATAGTTTTGTAAGTTTCATATCTATAAAGTTTATCGTGTTATATCTATCTGGAATTTAGGTATTGTCGGATGCACATGGCTCGCCTCGATATAGCTCCACAATCGCTACAACTTGTTGCAACAAATGGTGTGGCAACTGTTGCAGGAACAGCCATATAAAGTGCTGGTTTTGAGAATACATTAAGTTTCATTTAACCACTTTTAGGGGTTTGACACAACAAATATAGCAAAAAAGGTCTGGAATTAAAAGCAATCCGAAAAACTTTGTTAAATTTGTTAGTCAAAACAACTATTATGACCAGAAAATTCACAATTCTACTCGCGCTCCTCTCTATCTACATCGGAGTTACTGCTCAGCAGACCCGCTATGAGGAGTTTGCATTCGGTGATTTTACAACTGAGGGTTTTACCCTACCCTACCGCTACATAGCGCCCGAAGTGGTTGACGGAAAGCAACCTGCACTCGTCATCTTTCTACATGGTCGTCACGCAAGCGGAACAGACAATCTGACCCCCATAACCCGCAAAGAGGTCAGGCGCGTTGCCGACTTTGTAAAGTCGAACATCTACGCCCACTACCTTGTTCCCCAGTGTCCGTACGACCGTCGCTGGGCGGAGAAGAGGGGTGAAGATGGCAGTATCGGCATGAGCGTTGTGCTTAAGCGCTGGATAGACGACTATGTTGCAAATAACAACATCGACCCCAAGCATATATACATTATGGGAGTCTCATTGGGTGGAGGTGGAGTATGGAGAATGCTCTCTGACAACCCAGAGACATTTGCTGCAGCTATAACCGTTGCATCTGTTCCGCGACGAGTAGATCCGGTAGCTGTAGCCAAGACGCCACTTCTCTGCATTCTTGGCGAGGATGACGATGTTGCTATGCCGTCCGTTGTAAAGCCTTTTATCGATGCAATAAACGACAATAATGGCAATGCAAACCTCATCATCCTTGAGGGTTTGGATCACGGCGAGGCGTGTAGAAATGCCTTTACAGAGCCAAATTTGAGGTGGTTATTCAAGCGATTACTCTAGCCCAAAATAAAAAAAGTTTGGGAGTTTGGTTGCAGAATCAAAAAAAAGTAGTAATTTTGCGCGCTATGTTTAACTAAAAATATTTTACAATTATGCCAAAAATGAAAACTAATGCCGCTGCAAAGAAGCGTTTCTCTTTCACCGGCACAGGTAAGATCAAGCGTAAGCACGCTTATCACAGTCACATCCTGACAAAAAAGACTACAAAGCAGAAGCGTAATCTTTGCCACTCGGCACTCGTATCGAGCGTAGATGAGCCAAAGCTTATGAAGCTGTTGGTTAAGTAATTTTAATCACTGTTTCACAAAAAAATTAAATTAACACTATTTTATTAACCGGAGTGAAACAGCACTAAAGAGTGCGAGAGAATCGTTCCGCTGTTAACTTCATCAAAAACTTTTAAGTATGCCACGTTCAGTCAATGCTGTTGCGTCACGCGCAAGAAGAAAAAAGGTTTTGAAGCTTGCCAAGGGTAACTTTGGTTCAAGGGGAAATGTTTGGACAGTAGCCAAAAATACTGTCGAGAAGGGTCTGCAGTATGCATATGCACACCGCCGCCTTAAGAAGCGTACATTCCGTTCGCTGTGGATTACTCGTATCAATGCGGCAGTCCGTGCTTACGGTATGACCTATTCGGAGTTCATCGGTAAAGTAAACGCTAAGGGTATCGCTCTTAACCGTAAGGTTATGGCAGACCTGGCGATGAACGAGCCGAAAGCATTCGAGGCAATTGTAAACGCAGTTAAATAGCCTTTTGCGTCAGCAAAAGTTTAGGGTGTCCATTTGGACACCCTTTTTTATTCAGTATCAAAAACCGCACTATCTCTTTCCGCCACCGAAGGCAAATCCCACTCCGAGCTGCAGATGGCTATTTGCGCGCTCTGCAAAGTTATAGCCCAAAGATATTCTGATATGCTCCGACAGCTCCACTCCCACACGTGGCACTACACAAGGGGCCACACCATATCGAGAGTTATCCGCCAGGCGTCCGCACCACGAGATACCTGCACCACAGCCAACAAAAAGCGAGGCCATGCGACCCTGGAAGAAGTTATAATCGGCTGTAATAAGCAGCGATTGACTATCGAAATTATACTTTGCCACACCCTCCCGTGCGCTATGGCTGCGACTAAAAGTGGCGAGCGAGAAGTTGAGGCCCAAATCTACAGGTGCCTGGGCAAAGTTATACCTCACCTCTGCAGCCACACCAACACCAGGATTACTACGGCCAAATGTCTCAATACGATTTGACGCCGTCACAAGGGCCACCGAGAGCTCTACCTCCACAGCACCTACCGTGCGATTTGAGAGGTAGCTCTGTGCCGACACTGCCATATTCGACACCGCCAACATCACCAAACTCAAAATCAAAAATCTCTTCATACCCCAACCTTTTATATGTATAATATAGGTGAACTATCTACTTGCCACAAACCACGGATTCTGCAGATTCTCCTTATTATATTCAAGCGGTCTGTTATCGGGCAGTGACAACGTAACGCCACCCGCCTCGGAGAGTATCAACTCGGCCGCTGCCGTATCCCACTCATATGTATGCGTAGTGCGAGGATAGTAGTCGATTGTACCCTCTGCAAGCATACAGAACTTATATGAACTACCCTGCTCGACAACCTCAACATCCGCTCTATCTCTCTTAGCAAGCTCGATATACTCAGCCGTCTCAGGGGTCTGATGTGAGCGCGAAACGGCAATTCGATAACTATCGTGCGCGCTACTCTCAAGTGGCAGTCGCTGCTTGCGGGCACATATGTCCTCATAGCTATAGCATGCATCTTCTGCCGGAGCTATTCCGTCAATCAAAAATGAGCCAATCTCCCTGCTTGCTACATAGACCTTCTGCAAAAACGGCACATAGACCACAGCACAGATACACACCCTATCCACCATAAGGGCTATATTGACCGTAAACTCGTTATTACCCTTGATAAACTCAACCGTTCCATCCAGCGGGTCAACAAGCCAAAACATCTCCCAATTTCTGCGCTCATCGTAGAGCATTTCGCGCCCCTCCTCCGAGAGTATCGGAATTCTGGTCTGACCCAGACTCTCTTTAATCTTCTCATGCGCAAGACGATCAGCAAGGGTTATCGGCGTATGGTCACTCTTGACCGATATATCGTAATTATTGCGATTCTTATAGACCTCCATTATCTCCCACCCGGCACGCACCGCTGCATTAAAGGCCTGAGGTAACAGATAGGCTCTGATATCGTCTGGTAACATAATATTTATAATAGGTTTTAAGGTTTTCTCAAAGATAGCAATTTATTTCCTGATTTCATAATATATAACACCAAAAAATCCCAAAAATTATATCGAGACCTCTCAATGAGCATATAATCATCGCTCTCCATCTGCCGACATAACGCCAACGGCTCTGCAATATACACCACCTTTCCAACTGCCACACCCCCTTCTGATGCGGCAAAACCACCTCTTGCCAACCACTCTCGGCGCGAGAGCAATATCAACCCCGACTCTTGTGTTGTCACAACATCCGTCCCCTTCGACACCTCAGCCGCAAGCACCTCCGCAACTCGGCCTACAGCCGTTGCAAATAGGTAACATCTATCCGGCACGCGCAACAGATATTCAAAGAGCGCATTGCTCGCCGCAAGGTCATAGAGTTGCTCTCTATCACACTCCTCCCTAGCAACGACAACCACCAAGCGTCTAAAGGCTCTATCTCTCGAACGATACACCACACACTGAGATGAAGAGCACGCCACAAGGGCGTAACGAATCTTTAGTTGCGCCAACAGATTACAACTCTTCACCTCATTAAGAGCCACCACAACCTCCGAGAGTGGATAGCGACTATCCAAAAGATTTACCACCACCGACACGCCCGCAGGCGAAGCCACAAGCACCGATATTCCGACACCTCCAACAGAGTCACAGTCCGCTGCCGTCGATAACGAAACAAGGCGCATGCGACCAAACAACTCCCGCAAGCGCAAAATCTTATATATCAACAGTATAGACAGCAATACAACCGCCCCTATCGCGACTATTATCCAAATCATACTATGCGACATTTTCCGCCTTCATACTCTATCATCACCTCGCCAAAAGAGGCAAGCACAGAGAGTGCATCATCCCTTAATTCGCTCGATCGATTCTTTACAATCGCAGCAATCTCTCGCCTGCTCTCTGCAATTGCAAACCGACGAACAAGATAGAGCCCCAGCAGCTGCAGATTGTAGTTTTCAGAGAGCAACAACGGTGTATATGGCACGGGGCAACACCCACGATTGACCACCGAGAGCAGCTCCGCAACATCTCTTCGCGAGAGTCTGTGCGACATACGAGCAAGGGTCGCAACACCTCTGAGCGGAGTCACGGCAAATATAGCAGCCAAGGCATAAAAACCCACCTCCGTGCTTTTTGCATAGACCAAAGGCTCAACCCTCAGTGCCGCGAGCATCGAGATAGGCAAGCGAGACATCAACGCAAGCAGATAGGCGCGCTGAGAGTCGTGCCGACTTGCAAATATCCGCCGCAGCATATAGCTCTCCAAGTGGTAGTACTTCATTATGATTCTAACCCTATCCGAGGCCTGCTCTGTTGTCATCTCCGCAACAAAAGCCAGAGAGCGCACCAAGTCTTTACGTGTCACGCCCCTGCCAATTGCCACCACATCGCCATCTACCCCCGCGACAAACGCAGCAATACGCTCAATTATCACCCGTTCCACCTCCACAGAGCGTGCCGAGAGCACTCTGTACACCAGCAGCAACAGACCTCCCAAAAAGAGATAGAAAAGCGTCGCCACAATCATCCCTCATAGACCTTACGCCGCAAACGGGCTGGTGAAACCGGCAACAACAGATACTCATCCACACCACTCTCAAGCAGCGAAAGCACCGTCTGCTCATCAATTGCGGGCGAGAGGACAAATATCTTCGGCCGCGTAGCAAAGTGCATGCGAATACGACGCACACTCCCCTCGCCATCCATAAAGAGCCGAAAATCCTCAATTATCACCCTATCAAAACACTTCTCCTGACAGCGCTTAAACAACGCATCCCTGGAGGTGACACTCTCCACCTCCACCCCGGGCCCCGCAACCATCCCGACAATCATCGCCCGCATCCGAAACGAGGGCGAAAAGACAAGTACCTTTACCATAACTCTCAATTAAAACACACACCCTTTGCCAAAAAATATGCCAAAAATCACCTCTCTATTTTGGCATCTCAAAATCTTTTTCTAAATTTGTAACGTATAATGCGCATCGCGCACGTATTGGAGATATACTAACAACAAATATTTAACTTTTAATTTTAACGCTTATGAAAAACTTATTCCGTAGTTTGCTCGCCGCAGCAATTCTGTTTGGCGCAGCAGCTTGTACAACCGAGGATATCTCAACCTCTGTTGTCGGCAACGGTGACCCTAT
>JAZORI010000064.1:0-26996 GCA_045656505.1 Alistipes sp.
CCAATTGAAGCCGAGAATTGATTGCGTAGCAATCCTCGGCAAGTTAAGCTCACTGTGAGGAGGGGAGGCTTTCTCGTTTCGCTTTGCACCAAACCTATTGCACTCTATCCAAAAATCAAGAGAAGTAAGATGCTACAAGTATAAAAATAGAGCAGTAATCGTCTGACTACTGCTCTATTGAGATAATAAATTTACTGGTTCAGCAACATAGGCATATAGATTGTTTGCCAAAGCAGATCATCATCACTACTTGAATTATATCTATCGCCGTATGTAACTCTATATACGATTTTGCCATTTTCGTCTGTGCGTTGCTCGATTTTATCGATAACAATTCTTCCTTCGATTCTTTTCTTATTGAGTTCTGGAAATTTCTCTGCCATCAACTGCTCTATATTTACGTTATCTGTAACATTTGTCCACTTTGTGGCTGAGCAAGAGAAAATAATTGCAGAACAAGCAGCAAGTAAACATATTTTATAGAGTGCAGTCTTCATAGTTAGAAGTAGTATTTGATTCCGACGGTTGGGTTAAGTCCCAAATCGAAGTTAATGCTGCTGCCAGCAGAGGCGAGAGCGACAAAGTTGACCGATGCAAGATTTGCGGTGAAACCAAAATGTTTCGTAGGTCGGAACTCCATAGAGAACAGGTGAAGTCCTACGCCAAGGCCTGGGTATGCGCCGCCGCTAACTGCCATAACGAAGCCCGCCTCGATGCCTGGTGTATAATATACATTGTCGCAGAGACGAATATAGTATGCGAAGTTTGGACAAGCGGTAAAGGAGTGGATGCCGCCGCTGATAGCGTATCCGATGCTGATGCCTAATCGGCATCTGTCGGCAACAAAACCTCCAAACTCCGGCTGAATCGAAAATCCTGCACCCACGCCGCCATCTCCTGCTTGGATTGCAAGACCTGTCATACCTCCGAAATAGATATCACCCTTGTTCTGTGCTGATAATGCACCGCAGCTGAGGATGATGGCAGCTGCTACAATGATAAATCGCTTCATAATCTTTAGTTTTAAGGTCTCATAGCACAAATTTAGGAAAAAATCCCCCCCCCATCCAAATTCAAAAGTATCTAAGATAAAATTAATATATTCATAATCGATATTTTTTCTAAAAAAAATGAAGTTTTGCGAGGTGTCGCAGTTATCTCCACGATAAATAGGCAATAATTGGAGTCTGCTTGTAAATCTCATAATGGTAATATGGAGTATTAATTGCATACTTTTTATTTAAGTCTATCCTCAAGCGTGGGTGTTTTGTTTTGATAATTGGTAAATCATCACTAAATTTGCTACCTATAGCTAACAGATAAATCGACTATGAGTGTAGCGTCATTTCTTAAAGAGAACAATAGCACTGTTTTTTCGTTTGAGGTACTACCACCTTTGCGCGGAAATAGTATAGATACATTATTTAATAGTGTGGAGCGCTTGATGCAGTTTGCTCCAGCATATATCAACATTACCACTCACAGAACTGAAGTGGTCTATAAAGAGGTTTCAACCGGAATTTTCCAGCGAACAACGGAGCGTAAACGCCCAGGAACTGTAGCTATAGCGGCTGCACTGAAGAGTCGTTACGGTGTTGCGGCTGTTCCACATGTTATTTGCAGCGGATTTACACCTGCGGAGTTGGAGAATGAACTTATTGACCTCTCTTATCTCGGAATTACCGATTTGTTGGTTCTTCGTGGAGATAAAGCGAAGAGTGACAGAACTTTTGTTGCTGAGAGTGGAGGGTATCATCACGCTGTTGAGCTCTGTGAGCAGATCTCGGCCTTTAATCGTGGTCAGATGCTTGACAATTCGGCGCACGATGCACTTACAGAGCCATTCTCTTTTGGCGTTGCCGGTTATCCGGAGAAACACGAGGAGGCGATGAACTTAGATGTTGATATAGAGCATCTTAAGGAGAAGATTGATGCAGGAGCTGAGTATGTTGTAACGCAGATGTTTTTCGATAATGCTAAATATTTTGAGTTTGTGGAGCGTTGTCGTGCTGCGGGCATCAATGTGCCGATTATTCCGGGATTAAAGCCGTTGACATCGCTCACACAGCAGGCTCTGTTGCCAAAGACATTCCATATAGATCTACCGATGGAGCTTGCATCTGAGCTTGTAAAGTGCAAGAGCAACGACGATGTCAAGTCGTTAGGCGTGGAGTGGGGTATAATGCAGGCAAAGGAGCTTAAGGCTGCAGGAGTACCGAGCATACACTTCTACTCGATGAATTCTGTGGCAAGTATTGAGCAAATTGCTAAAAAAGTCTATTAATGGGCAGTTTTGAAGAGATATTAAAGCAGCGAATCGTAGTGCTCGATGGCGCTATGGGTACTATGATTCAGCGATATAACCTCTCTGAAGAGGATTTTAGAGGGGCAGAATTTGCAGAGCACAACTGCCGTTTAGAGGGAAATAATGATCTTTTAGTTCTCACCCGTCCGGATGTCATCTCGGCCATTCATCGCAGTTATTTGGAGGCTGGTGCAGATATTATCGAGACCTGTACATTCAATAGCCAAAGAATCTCTCAGGCGGAGTATGGTCTGCAGGAGCAGGTGCGCCGTCTGAATACGGAGGCAGCGCGTTTGGCGCGAGCAGAGGCTGATAGGATGAGCGCTATTACTGCCGACCGTCCACGCTTTGTGGCTGGTTCTATAGGCCCAACGGCGAAGAGTTTGTCAATATCGCCAGATGTTGAAAATCCAGCATTGCGCGCTATAGATTTCGATACCCTCAAGAGCGCATATATAGAACAAATTGAGGCGTTGGTAGATGGCGGTGTCGATTTGTTGCTTGTAGAGACAGTGTTCGATACATTGAATGCCAAAGCGGCACTCAGCGCTGCTCAGTGTGTGTTTGAGAGGAGGGGTAAGCAACTGCCTGTTATGCTCTCAATTACGGTCGCTGATCAAGCTGGTCGCACACTGTCGGGTCAGACTCTTGAGGCGGTAGTGGCGTCTGTTGCCCATTTTAACCTTACGACAATAGGTCTTAACTGCTCGTTTGGAGCTTCAAAAATGGAGCCATTTTTGCGAGAGCTGTCAGACTTAACTTCTTGTTATATAAGTGCTTATCCAAATGCTGGTCTGCCTGATGCAATGGGACAGTATGACCAAACTCCAGCGATGATGGCGGCAGATATTGCTCGTTTTGCAGCTCGTGGAGTGGTGAATATTGTGGGTGGTTGCTGTGGCTCTACACCTGAGCACATAGCGGCTATTGCTGAGGCGGTCAAAGATTTTGCTCCGCGAGAGGTAAAGCCTAAACAATCTGCGTGGTTGGCAGGCTTGGATACGCTGGAGCCAAATGGAGCCTTTGTAAATGTCGGTGAGAGGTGTAATGTTGCCGGTAGCCGTAAATTCTTGAGACTAATTAGCGAGAAGGATTATGGTCAGGCGCTTGCCATTGCTCGAAAGCAGGTCGAGGATGGAGCGATGGTGCTCGATATCAATATGGATGATGCGATGCTTGATACAGAGACTCAAATGGTTGAGTTCCTGAATATTATGGCATCTGAGCCAGAGATTGCACGTGTGCCGTGGATGGTGGATTCTTCTCGTTTTGAGGTTATTGTTGCTGCGCTGAAGGTTATTCAGGGTAAGGCTATCGTAAACTCTCTCTCGCTCAAGGAGGGTGAGGAGTTGTTTGTTCAACGCGCGGCAATAGTCAAGAGTTTTGGTGCGGCTTTGGTGGTCATGGCCTTTGATGAGCAGGGTCAGGCAACGACCACACAGAGGAAGATAGAGATATGCAACAGAGCCTATAAGTTACTAACAGAGAGGGTCGGTTTTCAGGCGCGAGATATAATCTTTGACCCTAATATCCTTACAGTGGCAACGGGCATTGCTGAGCATGACAGATATGCGCTTAATTTTATCGAGGCAACGGCTTGGATAGCGCAAAATTTGCCGGGAACACACATTAGTGGTGGAGTGAGCAACCTCTCGTTTGCATTCCGCGGAAATAACTATATCCGTGAGGCGATGCATGCCGTATTTTTGTATCATGCCTCGGTGGCAGGAATGGATATGGCAATCGTAAACCCTTCAACATCAGTGATGTATGAGGATATACCGCTGCAGTTGCGAGAGGCGCTTGAGGATGTTGTCTTGGCACGCCGAGAGGATGCGACAGAGAGATTAACTGAGCTGGCAAATCAATATGTAGCGAGCGCAACAGAGCAAAAAGAGGTTGTTGATCGCAATACAGTACCTGTTGCAGAGCGACTTGCTGAGGCTCTGCAGAGGGGTGATGAGAGGTATTTAGAGGGGGATTTACACCAGGCACTTGGTGAATATCAATCGGCTGCGGCAATCATCGAGGGGCCACTTATGCAGGGTATGATGAGGGTAGGTGAGCTGTTTGGTAAAGGAAAGATGTTCCTTCCGCAGGTCGTTAAGACGGCACGAACAATGAAGCGTGCTGTTGCCATTCTGCAGCCATATATCGAGATGTCAAGGAGCACGAAGAGTGCAGGACGATACCTTGTAGCGACAGTTAAGGGTGATGTTCACGATATTGGCAAGAATATAGCGGCGGTAATTTTGCGCTGCAATGGCTTTGAGGTCATTGACTTAGGTGTGATGGTAAATCCTCAAGATATTGTAGCAGCTGCAAAGAACTATAATGTTGATTATATTGGACTTAGCGGACTGATTACCCCGTCGTTAGAGCAGATGTGTGTTACTGCGACAATGCTCAGCGAGGCGGGAATTGACGCTCCTCTGTTTATTAGTGGTGCGACAACATCTCCGCTCCATACGGCGGTAAAGATAGCTCCACTGTATAAAGGTGCGGTGTTCCATATAAAGGATGCGTCGCAAAATCCGTTAGTGGCATTGCGTCTTGCCGGTGCAGATAGAGAGAGGGTAATTGCAGAGCTTAGAGAGGAGCAAGAGAGGCTGCGCAGTCAATTTGAGGGCAAAGAGCCTCAAAATAGCGAGTCACTTCCGCGCCTTGCGATAGATTGGAGCAAGGAGTTGAAGGGTTGGAATCGTGATCTGTTTATGATTAGATGGGATACAAAGAATGTTACGGTTTCGACGATTCGCAAGTATATAAATTGGAAGAGTTTTCACCACTTCTGGAAAACCTCGCCACATACAAAGCAGGGCAGAGCCTTGCGTGCTGAGGCAGAACAAATTCTGGATGTTATTGCAGCACAGAGAATTAGGGCCCGTGTCGAGTCGTATAAGGCGTGGTCAGATGGGGATAGTATTTGCCTTGCTCGTGGTGCGGAGCAGCTAGTAATTCCGACACCTCGCCAGCGAGCGGTTAATGCCGATGGTGTAGCTCTGTCACTTGCAGATTTTGTTGCTCCAAAGCAGTTTGAGGATGCAGTTTGTCTCTTTGCGGTAACTATTCCAAAGCGGCTTGTGGCTACAATTGAGCGATTTAAGAGTCGTGGAGATGATTACAATGCGTTGCTATATCAGAGTATATCAGATAGGGTTGTCGAGGCTGCAAGCGAGTATATCCATCAGCAGATGCGTTATAATTGGTATTTCGCATTTGATAACTGCAAGGAGCTTACAGATGCTGAAAATAGGCTTACAATCCCGCAACTATTTGCTGCAAAGTATCGAGGAATAAGGCCTGCAGTTGGCTACTCATGCCTACCTGATCAGCGAATAATATTTGATATTGATACTCTGTTACACCTGAAAGATGTCGGAATAACGCTTACAGAATCGGGTGCTATGTACCCTCAATCCTCAGTATGCGGATTGTATATAGGGGCAAAAGATGCTAAATATTTCATAATTGCATAATATGCATAATTTAGGGGTAGTGAAAATGGTCACTGCCCCTATTTTTATGAGCTGACAAGAACTTTTTTGCCATTTCTTTGCGATATTAATGAAAAATAATTATATTTGCTCATCTTTTTTAGATAGTTAGAGAAATTGAATAAAAGTCACATAAAATGAATAAAAATTCAATTAAAATCCTCTTTGCAGAGGAGGCTCATGTTGCCTATTCAGAGCAGATTTGCCAGCTTATTTACGAGTCGGCACTGCAGCGAGGAACAGGTATTGCCAAGCGTAGCCCGGACTATATATCTGCTAAGATTAAGGGCGGTAAGGCTGTTGTTGCTCTTGACGGAGAGAGATTAGTTGGCTTTAGTTATATTGAGTGTTGGGGACATGGTGACTATGTTGCTACATCGGGACTTATTGTAGATCCTCAGTATCGCCACTTGGGTCTTGCGGCGCAGATTAAGGCGAGGACTTTTGAGCTTGCGCGACTTAAGTTTCCTTATGCCAAGATTTTCAGTATAACCACTTCGCTGCCTGTGATGAAGCTCAATACCCGTTTGGGTTACAAGCCGGTGACCTTCTCTGAGCTTACAGACGACAAGGAGTTCTGGAAGGGCTGTGAGGGTTGCTGTAACTACGATATTTTGCAGCGAAATCAGCACCGTATGTGTCTTTGTACCGGTATGTTGTATGACCCAAAGACTCCACTGCCGGCAAACTCTAACCTGCAGCCATATTGGATGGTGGTGAAGAATAAAGTGAAGAAATTGTTCCATTTGAAATAATTAAAACAGATAATACTATGACAAAGAAGAGAGTTGTACTCGCATTTAGTGGAGGTCTTGATACCTCTTTTTGCGTTAAATATTTGAGCGAGGAGTTGGGCTATGAGGTCTATACTGCAATCGCTAATACAGGTGGTTTTTCGGATGAGGAGCTTGCTGCTATTGAGGAGCGTGCATACGCTTTAGGTTCTGCACAGCACGCTACACTCGATATTACTCAGCAGTACTATGAGCAGAGTATCAAGTACATGGTCTATGGCAATATCCTTAGAAACGGGACATATCCTATCTCTGTATCATCTGAGCGTACTTTCCAGGCAATCGCCATTATCGAGTATGCAAAGAGTGTAGGCGCGCATTGTGTGGCTCACGGCTCAACCGGTGCAGGTAACGATCAGGTTCGTTTCGATCTGACCTTCCAGATTTTGGCTCCAGAGATTGAGATTATCACCCCAACACGCGATATGACACTTACTCGCGAGTATGAGATTAACTACCTCAAGCAGCACGGCTACGAGGCAGACTTTGTGAAGATGGAGTACTCTATCAACAAGGGTCTGTGGGGCACAAGCGTTGGCGGTAAGGAGACTCTCAAGTCTGAACTCACCCTGCCTGAGAGCGCCTATCCAAGTCAGATTACAGCTACAGAGCCTACTACACTCAAGCTTACATTTGCAAAGGGTGAACTCTCAGCTGTAAATGGCGTTGAGTATGCAGATAAGGTGGCTGCAATTCGTGCAGTGGAGGCTATCGGCTCAGTTTATGGTATTGGTCGCGATATGCACATCGGCGATACAATTATCGGTATCAAGGGTCGTGTAGGCTTTGAGGCTGCAGCGCCTATGCTTATCATCGCAGCGCATAAGATGCTCGAGAAGCATACCCTCACTAAGTGGCAGCAGTATTGGAAGGATCAGATTGGTACTTGGTACGGCATGTTCCTCCACGAGGCTCAGTATCTCGACCCTGTAATGCGCGATATGGAGGCCTTCCTTGAGAGCACTCAGGTGAATGTTGACGGTACAGTAGAGATTACTCTGCGCCCATATAGCTACACATTGGTTGGTGTAACATCTCCATTTGATCTGATGAAGACCGACTTTGGTGAGTATGGTGAGGTTAATAAGGCGTGGAGTGCCGATGATGTCAAGGGCTTTACCAAGATTATGGCAAACTCTATGAAGATCTACTATAACAAGAAGAAAAATAATGGTTAAGGTCGGAATTATCGGAGGCGCAGGTTATACTGCCGGTGAGTTGATACGTCTGCTTATCAACCATCCGGCGGTAGAGATTGCCTTTGTTCACTCTACAAGCAATGCGGGTAATGCGCTGAGTAATGTGCATGGCGGCCTTGTGGGAGAGACTGATTTGTGCTTTGCGGCTGAGTATGATTTGTCGGCAGTAGATGTTGTTTTCCTCTGCTCGGCACATGGTCAGAGCCGTAAGTTCTGGGAGGAGAATGTCGCTCCAGAGGGTTTGAAGATTATAGACCTTGCGCAGGACTTCCGCGATGAGAGCTGTGGCTATGTCTATGGTCTGCCGGAGATAAACCGTAGTCGTATCGCTCAGACCTCTCGCCTTGCAAATCCGGGTTGTTTTGCAACTGCAATTCAGCTCGCACTCTTGCCACTTGCTGCAAAGGGTTTGCTAAAGAACGAGGTGCATATCACCGCTATTACGGGTTCAACAGGTGCTGGCGTAAAGCCGGGCGCAACAACCCATTTTAGCTGGCGAAACGATAATATATCTGTCTATAAAGCATTTGAGCATCAGCATCTTATCGAGATTGGTCGTACGCTCAAGACTCTGCAGCCGTCATTTGACCATGCGGTAAACTTTGTGCCGATGCGTGGTGACTTTGCGCGTGGTATCTTTGCATCTGTCTATACAGATTGCGACCTTACAGCAGAGCAGGCTGTGGAGCTCTATAATGACTTCTATGCCGATGCTGCATTTACCTTTGCCGTTGAGCGTGATGTGGACTTGAAGCAGGTGGTAAATACCAATAAGGCTATTGTTCGTGTGGCAAAGTATGGAGATAAATTGCACATTGTTTCGGTGATTGACAATCTGTTGAAGGGTGCATCGGGACAGGCAGTGCAGAATATGAATATCATGTTCGGACTTGATGAGAAGATGGGTCTGAACCTTAAACCAAGTGCGTTCTAATGAAGATGTTTGATGTATATCCCCTCTACGATATAGAGCCGGTAAGGGGATGTGGAAACTATGTATATGATGCCGACGGAACTGAGTACCTTGACCTCTACGGAGGCCATGCGGTAATCAGTATCGGCCATAGCCATCCGCACTATGTATCTGCAGTAAGTGAGCAGGTGGCTCGTTTGGGCTTCTACTCAAACTCTGTGCAGAACTCTCTGCAGGGTGTGCTTGCCGAGAAGCTCGGTCGCGTGAGTGGATATACAGACTACTCGCTCTTCCTCTGTAACTCTGGTGCTGAGGCTAATGAGAATGCTGTAAAGCTCGCCTCATTCCATACAGGAAAGAGTAAACTGCTCGCCTTCAAGGCTGCTTTCCACGGTAGAACTTCGGGCGCTGTAGCGGCTACAGACAACCCAAAGATTGTTGCTCCATTTAACCGTACAGAGAATGTAGAGTTCGTTGCTTTGGGTGATATCGAGGCTGTTGAGTCTAAGTTGTCAACGGGTGAGTTCTGCGCCGTGATTATCGAGGGTATTCAGGGTGTGGCAGGTATCCATTGCCCTACAGACGAGTTCTTTGTTGCGCTGCGAGAGGTTGCGACAAAGTATGGCGTTGTTCTTATTGCCGACGAGATTCAGTCTGGATATGGTAGAAGTGGTGACTTCTTTGCACACCAGCACTCGGGTATCAAGGCTGATGTTATTACAGTGGCAAAGGGTATTGCAAATGGTTTTCCGATGGGTGGAGTGCTGATAGCACCACACTTTGAGCCGTGGTATGGTATGCTGGGAACAACATTTGGAGGTAATCACCTTGCTTGTGCAGCGGCTATCGCAGTGCTTGATGTTATTGAGAGTGAAAACCTTATTCAGAACGCTCGTCAGGTAGGAGATTACCTGATTTCGGAGCTCAAGAAGATAGATGGCATCAAGGAGGTTCGTGGTCGTGGCCTTATGATTGGTATCGAGATTGACGGCTCGGCGTCAGAGATGCGCAAGAAGCTTCTGTTTGAGCACCATATATTTACCGGAGGAGCAGGTGCTACAACCGTGCGATTGCTGCCGGCTCTTACCCTTACCCGCGAGCAGGCAGATGTGTTCTTAACTAATTTTAAGCAGTTACTATGAAAAAGTTTACAAATGTAGCCGATATAGGTGATCTTCGCGCAGCGGTTGCTGAGGCGCTGGAGGTCAAAAAAGACCGTTTTGCCTGGACAGAGCTTGGTAAAAACAAGACCCTGTTGATGATATTCTTCAACTCGTCACTTCGTACACGCCTTTCGACTCAGAAGGCGGCGATGAATCTGGGTATGAATGTAATGGTGCTCGATGTCAATCAGGGTGCATGGAAGCTCGAAACAGAGCGTGGTGTTATTATGGATGGCGATAAGGCGGAGCATCTGTTGGAGGCTATTCCGGTTATGGGTAGCTATTGCGATATTATCGGAGTGCGCTCTTTTGCAGGTCTGAAAAATAAGGTAGAGGATTACGAGGAGCGCGTTATCGAGCAGTTTATCCGTTATTCTGGTCGTCCTGTATTCTCTATGGAGGCGGCTACAGGTCACCCATTGCAGAGCTTTGCCGATTTGATTACAATTGAGGAGCATAAGAGCGTAGAGCGTCCAAAGGTTGTCCTTACATGGGCTCCACATCCAAAGGCGCTGCCTCAGGCAGTTCCAAACTCATTTGCTGAGTGGATGAATGCGGCGGACTATGAGCTTGTTGTGACACATCCAAAGGGCTATGAGCTGGATCCGAGATTTGTTCGCCCTGAGCAGATTGAGTATGACCAGCGTAAGGCATTTGAGGGTGCAGACTTTATCTATGCTAAGAACTGGTCGGCATTTGAGGATGAAAATTATGGCGCAGTACTCTCTACAGATAGGGATTGGACTGTAGATGCCGAGAAGATGGCACTGACAAATAATGCCTACTTTATGCACTGCCTGCCTGTTCGTCGAAATATGATTGTGACAGACGAGGTTATCGAGTCAGAGCGTAGCCTTGTAATTCCAGAGGCGGCTAATCGCGAGATATCGGCTCAGGTGGTAATTAAGCGACTGTTGGAGAGTTTGTAATGGTTAAGGTAGTCAAGATAGGTGGCAATGTTATAGATAACGAGGTGGCTCTTGCTCGCTTCGCTACGGACTTTGCTAAAATTGAGGGGCCTAAGATTCTTGTTCACGGCGGAGGTAAGCTCGCAACACGCCTTGCTGAGAAGTTGGAGATTCCGACAACGATGATTGATGGCCGCAGAGTGACTGATGCTCAGACACTTGATGTTGTGACAATGGTCTATGCGGGCCTTGTTAATAAACATATCGTGGCACTGCTTCAGGCTGCGGGTTGTAATGCTATCGGTCTGTCGGGTGCAGATGCAAATGTAGTCAAGGCCACTCGCCGAGCTGCAAATCCGATAGATTTTGGCTTTGTGGGCGATATATCTGTTGAGGGAGTGGATGCTGACTTTATCCTTAGCCTTACAGAGCGCGGTGTGGTGCCTGTATTCTGCTCGATTATGCACGATGGTGCAGGTACACTGCTCAATTGTAATGCCGACTCTGTTGCCTCCGCTGTGGCCGTTGGCGTGGCTCAAAAGCAAGAGACTGAGCTTGTCTTCTGCTTTGAGAAACCTGGAGTGATGGTGGATATTGATAATCCTGACAGCGTCATTGCCGAGATTCGTCCGCAGAGCTATCAGCAGCTTCTTGCAGATGGCGTGGTCAATAAGGGTATGATACCAAAGATTGACGGAGCATTCAAGGCTTTGAATAGCGGAGTAAAGGTTGTAACCATTAAACATTCTGAGGCTCTGAACCTGCAGAGTGGAACAAAAATAGTGTTGTAGTATGCAGCAAGTTACGGTAAAAGAGTGTGTAGAGTTGCTCTGTCGCCTCGTCTCGACTCCGTCTGTATCGGGGTCAGAGGATGGTACGGCAGATATCCTCTATGCCTTTCTTGCCGAGAGGGGTGCGGAGGTTAATCGACTGCACAATAACGTGTGGGCAAAGGCAACGGGTTTTGATAGCTCAAAGCCGACACTGCTGCTCAACTCGCACCATGATACGGTAAAACCTGCAGGAGGTTATACCTTCGATCCATATGCAGGTCGTGTTGAGGGTGATAAGATTTTGGGTCTGGGTAGTAACGATGCCGGCGGCTCGCTTGTCAGCCTTATCGCACTATTTTCGCACTACAGCGATACAACTGCGTTGCCATTTAATCTCATTCTTGCACTTACAGCCGAGGAGGAGACTATGGGCGAGAGGGGTATGCGAGCTATGCTTGCGCACTTTGCTCAGTTGGGTATAAAGGTAGATATGGCAATTGTCGGTGAGCCGACAGCGATGCATGCAGCAGTTGGTGAGCGAGGTCTGGTGGTGCTTGATGGTGTTGCAACGGGAAAGAGTGGCCATGCGGCACGCAATGAGGGTGATAATGCCCTCTATAAGGCCATTGAGGATATCGCGCGACTGAGAGAGTATCGCTTTGAGAGTGTTAGCAGTGTGCTTGGTGATATAAAGCTATCTGTAACGCAGATTGCCGCCGGCAGACAGCATAATATCGTACCTGATAGCTGTACCTTTGTGGTCGATGTCCGTACGACAGATGCCTATAGCAATGAGCATACTGTGGAGCTGTTGCAGAGTGCTGTGAAATATTCAACTCTTACGCCTCGTTCAACGCGTGTGCGTGCCTCGGCTATAGCGGAGTCGCATCCGTTGGTTATGGCGGCTGTAGCGGCAGGTCGAGAGTGTTTTATCTCGCCAACAACATCAGATAGAGCACTAATGTCTGGGATTGCGGCGCTAAAAATAGGTGTGGGAGAGAGTGCTCGCTCACATACGGCAGATGAATTTGTTAAAATATCGGAGATAGCGCAGGGCGTAGATATTTACTGTACTATCTTGGAGAAATTGTCAAAATATGAAACTTTGGAATAAGGGTTTTGAGCCCGATAAACTGATTGAGGAGTTTACTGTAGGTGCAGACCGAGAGCTCGATTTGCGCCTTGCAAAATATGACGTAGAGGGCTCTATGGCGCATATTCGTATGCTCGAGAGTATCGGTCTGCTCGAAAAAGAGGAGCTGCCTGTACTCTTGGAGGCGTTAGGACGCATAGCTGAGAGCATTGCGCGCGGAGAGTTTGTCATCGAAGAGGGTGTTGAGGATGTTCACTCGCAGGTCGAGCTGATGCTTACACGCGAGCTTGGTGATATGGGCAAGAAGATTCACTCGGGTCGCTCAAGAAATGACCAGGTGCTTGTCGATTTGAAACTCTTTATGCGCGATGAGATGAAGGCGGTGGCAAAGTCTGTAAAGCGACTTTTTGACCGTCTGCAGAGCCTTAGTAATGAGCATAAGGATGTGCTTATGCCCGGTTATACGCACCTTCAGGTGGCTATGCCGTCATCTTTTGGCCTGTGGTTTGGCGCCTATGCAGAGTCACTTGTAGATGACTTGGAGATGGTTGCTGCTGCGTATAATATTGCTAATCAGAACCCACTCGGCTCAGCGGCTGGCTATGGCTCGTCATTCCCGCTTAACAGAACTATGACAACCAACCTGCTCGAGTTTGCAGATTTGCACTACAATGTTGTCGCTGCGCAGATGAGCCGCGGAAAGACCGAACGCGCTGCTGCATATGCAATCGCATCGGTTGCCTCTACACTTGGTAAGTTTGCAATGGATGTCTGTCTGTTTATGTGCCAAAATTATGGTTTTGTCTCATTCCCGGATAATCTGACAACCGGCTCGAGCATCATGCCACATAAGAAGAATCCGGATGTATTTGAGATTATGCGTGGTAAGTGTAACCGCCTGCAGGCAGTGCCAAATGAGATATCTCTGCTTACGACAAATCTTCCGTTGGGATATCATCGTGATTTGCAGCTGCTTAAGGATATTATTTTCCCTGCAACAACTACACTTTGCCAGTGCCTTGAAATGTGCGATTTTATGCTTGAGCATATCATTATCAAGCAGAATATCATAGATGACGAGCGTTATAACTATCTCTTTACAGTCGAGGATGTCAATCGTCTAACACTCTCAGGCGTTCCGTTCCGCGAGGCGTATCGTCAGGTTGGTATGGCTGTTCAGCGTGGCGAATATACCCCTACTCGCAGCGTAGAACATACTCATGAGGGTAGTATTGGCAATCTGTGCAATGATAAAATTGCAGAGAAGATGGATAAAGTTTTAGTAAAGTTTGGATTTTGAAAAATTTTTACTAACTTTGTGATAGAATAAACGACTTGGATTATGAATAGCGCACGATTTTTTGGTTACTACTTTTATTACTTCTTTACCAACAAGGATTAAGGAGCGGTAACCCGTGTGCAGTATAATATATAATGTATAGAGCCGTTCCGATTAAGGACGGCTTTTTTGATAGTTATAACTTCTTGTGATGAAAACGGTCGCAATACAGGGATATGCCGGTTCATTTCACCATATAGCGGCGCAGCAGTACGAGGGTGCGAAGGTAGATATTCTGCCTTGCGATACCTTTAGAGCTGTAGCGCGTGCCGTTGAGAGTGGCGAGGTGGATTATGGCGTGATGGCAATAGAGAATTCGATTGTAGGCTCGATACTTCCGAACTACAATATTTTGCAACGCTGCAATCTCCATATTGTCGGCGAGATATATCTTCAGATTCGTCAAAACTTGATGGTTAATCGTGGTGTAAAGCTGGAGGATATCAGAGAGGTGGAGTCGCATCAGATGGCGCTGCTGCAGTGTGCCGACTTCTTGGATGCCCATCCGTGGCGATTAGTTGAGAGTGCCGATACTGCTCTCAGTGCTGCACAACTTAAGCAGAGCGGCTCTCGAACAACTGCGGCGGTTGCAGGAGCATTGGCTGCCGAACTCTTTGACTTGGATATTATTGCGGCCGATATACATACAAATAGAAACAACTATACCCGTTTCCTGATACTTGAACGCTGTGATAGAGAGGAGTTTGAGCCGAGAGCCGATAAATCAGATGGCAATAAGGCGTCGCTCTACTTCAAGATTCCTGATACCTCAGGCTCGCTGTACGATATTCTGGGAGCGATGGAGGGCCTTGGTATCAATATGACAAAGCTGCAGTCGTATCCTATTGCAGATCAGCCATTTCACTATATGTTTCATGTAGATATGGAGTTTGAGAGGGTAGAGGTGCTGCATATAGCGGTAGAGCGCATGAGAGATAAGGGCGTAGAGGTACACATCTACGGAGTTTATAACAAAAATACCGACTTTGAGTTATGAGTAAGAGTTTCCAACCAATATTGTCACAACGCCTTGATGGAGTAGGCGAGTACTACTTCTCACGCAAACTGCGCGAAATAGATGAACTTCGCAAAGCTGGTAAACAGATTATCTCTCTTGGTATCGGTAGCCCCGATATGCCACCACATCCGTCAGTTGTAGCACGCCTTGCTCAGGAGAGTAGTAAGCCTACAGCGCATGGCTACCAGTCTTACAAAGGTGCTGCCGAACTTCGTGAGGCATTTGCCTCTTGGTATGGCAGAATGTTCGGTGTAGAACTCGATCCACAGAGCGAAATTATGCCTCTTATTGGCTCTAAGGAGGGTATTATGCATATCGCAATGACCTACCTTAATGCGGGAGATAAGGTGCTTGTGCCAAATCCCGGATATCCGACATATACCTCGGCAGTGACCCTTGCCGGTGGTGTGGCTACGCCATATAGCCTTACGGCAGAGTGTGGATGGCTTCCTGATTTGGGAAATATTGATACTGAGGGTGTTAAGATGATGATTATCAACTATCCTCATATGCCTACAGGCTCAACGGCTACACTTGAAGATTTGGAGAAGATTGTCGATTTTTGCCGTGCGAACTCAATCCTTCTGCTTAATGATAATCCGTATGGATTTATCCGTAATTCTCAGCCTATCAGCCTGTTGCAGGTGGAGAGGGCAAAGGATGTTGCTATGGAGCTTAACTCGCTGAGTAAGAGTCACAATATGGCTGGTTGGCGAATTGGTATGCTCGCGGCATCGGCTGACAGAATAACCGAGATTCTGCGTTTTAAGAGCAATATGGATTCGGGAATGTTCCTGCCGCTTCAGCTCGCAGCAGCTACGGCATTATCGCTTGGCGAGGAGTGGTACCAGAGTCAAAATGAGGAGTATTACCGCCGTGAGCAGTTGGGTAAGGCGATTTTCGACACTTTAGGTATTGAATATGCTGAAAATCAGGCGGGACTCTTCCTTTGGGGAAGGTTGCCTGAGGGTGAAAATTGCTACGATTTTTGCGATAATTTGCTCTATAATAAGGGTATTTTCTTGACCCCGGGCGCAATCTTTGGTAGTGAGGGTGAGAGATATATGCGACTGAGCCTATGCGCTCCACAGTCGGTTTTGGAAAATGTGCTTAATATATTGAAATAATGAAAGTTACAGTAATTGGTCTGGGCCTTATCGGTGGCTCGTTTGCCCTTGCTCTTAAGGCTAAGGGTGTTGCTACGGAGGTTGTCGGCGTAGAGTCCTCTTCGCGCCATGCTCAGAAGGCTCTTGAGTTGGGTATCGTTGATAGAGTGCTGCCACTTGCCGAGGCTGTTGAGGGTGCAGATTTGATTGCTATTGCTGTGCCGGTAGATGCCATTCCGCAGATAGCTATTAAGATTCTTAATCGTGTGACTGATAGGCAGATAGTGATAGATATGGGCTCGACAAAGAGCGAGTTGTGCGAGCTTATCTCTCAGCACCCTGCGCGTTGTCGTTTTGTCGCTACACACCCTATGTGGGGTACTGAGTTCAGTGGCCCGGAGGCGGCTACGGCAGACTCTTTTGCCGGTAGGAATGTGGTTATTTGCCAGAAGGAGCTCTCCGATGCAGATGCTGTTGAGGCGGTTGAGGGTATCTATCGCAAGTTGGGTATGGATATTCTTGAGATGGATGCTGAGCAGCACGATCTACATGCCGCTTACGTGAGCCACATCTCGCACATCACTTCGTTTATCCTCTCAACTACGGTGCTTGAGAAGGAGCGCGAGGAGGAAGCGATATTTAACCTTGCAGGTGGTGGTTTTGATAGTACTGTCCGCCTTGCAAAGAGTAGTGCAGATACTTGGATGCCGATTTTTATGCAAAACAAGTATAACATCCTTGACGTTTTGCGTGAGTATATTCATCAGCTCAACCTCTTCCGTAAAGCGCTCGAAAGAGATGATGTTGAGCAACTTCGTCAGACCATTGTCAGAGCAAATGATATTAGAAAGATATTACATAAATAGTTGAAACTATGATTGATATAAAATCTAAAAAACCGTTGATTATAGCCGGCCCATGTTCGGCAGAGACCGTTGAGCAGACGCTCGAAACAGCTAAACTTTTGGCAGCTACAGGTAAGGTAGATATCTTCCGTGCCGGTGTCTGGAAGCCGCGCACCAAACCGGGAATGTTTGAGGGTGTCGGCATCCCAGCACTGCCTTGGCTTGTTGAGGTTAAGAAGAGTACAGGTCTGCCGGTGGCTATTGAGGTTGCAAATGCAAAGCATGTCGAGAGTGCGCTCGCCTTTGGTATAGATATGTTCTGGATTGGCGCACGTACAACCTCAAATCCATTCAGTGTGCAGGAGATTGCTGAGGCACTGAAGGGCTCTGATGTGCCTGTGTTGGTAAAGAATCCGATGAATGCAGATGTTGAGTTGTGGAATGGAGCCGTTGAGCGTTTGGCTAAGTGTGGCGTAAAGCAACTTGGACTTATCCATCGCGGTTTTTCGGGTTATGGCTCGAGTCAGTATCGCAATACGCCTATGTGGCACCTTGCTCTGGAGATTAAAAAGCGCCTGCCTGAGCTGCCAATCTTCTGCGATCCATCACACATCTGCGGAAATCGCGAGCACCTGCTTGAGGTCTCTCAGCAGGCTGCAGACCTTAACTTTAACGGCGTTATGGTCGAGAGTCATATCACTCCGCAGACCGCATGGTCCGATGCCAAGCAGCAGGTCACCCCTCACGATTTGGCAGAGCTGCTTGATGGCATTATTTGGCGAGCAGAGGGCTCAGATTCTGTAGCATACCAAACCTCTCTGGATGAGTTGCGAGGTGTCATCGACCGCCTGGATGATGAGATTCTTCGTCTCCTTTCAAAGCGCATGGAGGCTGCAGAGGGTATTGGTCGCATCAAGCGTGAAAATAACGTTATGATTCTCCAGTCTTCTCGCTGGAATCAGGTTGTCGAGCGTGTCCTCTCTCGTTCATCCGAGCTTGGCCTGAGTGAGGACTTCTTGAATATTTTGCTTGAGGCGATTCATATTGAGAGTATTAATAAGCAGAACCACATAATGAAGCATTTGCTGTGATTTTGTTGTGAAAATACAGCATTAGCCGCACATCCCTAAAAGCCCGACAATGGCTGTACGTTTTAGTACTATCCATCGTCGGGCTTTTTGCGCGATGCACGCCTACTACCATATTTTGACAACAAAATGCCTTCGCTGTAAAAAGGTAGCATTAGCTGCACATACCTCAAAATCTAGCCTCGGCTGTACGTTTTAGTACTATCCGAGGCTAAATTTTTTCACGATATGCCCCCTCTACGCACTTTTGACGACAAATAAGTGCAAGTAAGTATCAGTGTGCAAACCAGAAAAGCTATTGGCTATTAGCCTTTGGCTTTGTCCGCTCTGGCGGACTAAATATAATTCCTATTAAAGGCCAATAGCCAACGGCCAACCGACGCTGCTCGTGAGGGCAGAGGCTGCTTGCAGACTATGCCGAACTGCGAGGAGGAAGGGTCGGCGCAGCCGAGCCAATAGCAGATTAAGGGTCGGTACAGCCGACCCTTAATCCTACACCTCTATCTTGAAACCGATGCCCTTGTGGGTTGTGATTGTCTCATCGCCCAGTTTGCGGCGCAGGCGGCGGATATGCACATCAAGTGTGCGGTCGCCAACGACCACCTCACCGCCCCAGATCTCTCTAAAAATCTCTTCGCGGGTGAATACCTTATTTGGATTTGAGAGCAGTAGCTCGACAATCTCAAACTCTTTGCGAGGCATAGTTATCTCGCCTTGTGGTGTTATGACTACACGGCGTGCAGAGTCTATGCTGCACAATGGTGCTGTGGTAGGTTTCAGTCGTTTCATTATCGCATTTACGCGACTGCAGAGCACCTTCATGCTCACGGGCTTGGTTATGTAGTCATCTGCACCCGCCAAATAGCTCTCCAACTGGCACTGCTCCTCTTGTACGGCGGAGAGGAAGATGATTATGGTCTCATCGAGCTCGGGTATTTGTCGTATAGCCTCACACGTTTGGCGGCCATCCATAATGGGCATCATCATATCGAGCAGAATGAGGTGCGGACGGATGGTTGTAGCCATCTCTAAGGCCTCTTTGCCGTTAGATGCGGTATAGACAGTGTACCCTTCGCGACGGAGGTTATAGCTGGTGAACTCGCGAATATCATCTTCGTCGTCAACAATAAGTATGCGTCGTGACATAGGAATTGTGCTATTAGAACTCGACTACCGGTGCCTTTTCAGAGCCCTGCAAAGCGGCGAAAAACTCTTTGCTCGAGAATCCGAACATGTTGGCAATTATATTTCGAGGGAATGTAACAATGCTCTGATTGAACTGCTTAACGATGTCGTTATATCGCTGACGCTCAACGGCTATGCGATTCTCTGTACCTTCTAACTGAGCTTGCAACTCGAGGAAATTCTGGTTGGCTTTAAGGTCTGGATAGCTCTCTGCAATGGCGATGAGTTTGCCCAACGCTGCGGTTACATTACCCTGCGCCTCGGCATACTTGGCAAACTGCTGAGGGTTTGCACCATCAACAGTGATTGAGGTAGCCTTTGCTCGTGCTGCAATGACATTCTCGAGGGTCTGTGACTCGTGTGCAGCATACCCCTTTACCGTATTTACAAGGTTTGGAATAAGGTCGCTGCGACGCTGATACTGGGTCTCCACATTTGCCCAAGCTGCAGATACCTCCTGTGCTGATTTAGCAAGTGAGTTGTAGGTCGATGTGCAGTAAACTGCCAATAGCGCAACTGCTGCACCAATAATAAGAAGTGTTGATTTTTTCATACTATTCTGATTTTTATAGTGTTACATTGTTAAAAACGTGAACCCGCTCCTCCTCCGCCAAAGCTGCCTCCACCGAAGCCACCGCCGCTGAAACCGCCCCCGCTGTAGCCTCCGCCACTGACGTATATGCCGCCACTCTGCTTGTAAACCTTCTCCTGCGTTGTGCGTGTAAATCCACAAGTTGAGCACTTGTGGTGGTGCTCCATAAGGTCGTATTTTCTATTTGAGGCGATATTCTCCGAGTGGGTGTGCTTAAGGGTGTGCTTGCCGCACTTTGGACATTTGCGACTCGCCCATATTCCAAATATGGCAACTACGATAACTGCCAACGAAAATAGTCCGAATGCAGCAAGGAAGTAAATTAACTCCTCTTCTGAAAGCTCGTCCTCTGCTACAATCTCGCCATCGGAAGAGATTATGCGTGCAATGGCTGCTATGCCCTCGACCATGCCTCGGCTGTAGTCGCCTTTGGCCAGGTGCTCGACCATATATTGTTGCTGTATTCGCTTGCAGATAGCGTCTGGTAATATGCCTTCAAGACCATATCCTGTAACAAAACGAATCTCTCGCTTTTCGGTCACAAGTAGTATTCCCAATCCATTGTCCGCCTCCTTGTCACCAACGCCCCACTCAGAAAATAGGGTGTGGGCAAAGGAAAAAACATCGCCCGTTGCGATATCCTCAACCACCACCACAGCAATCTGAGCCTTGCCTGCAGTGTGCAGTGAGTCGCAGGCACGATTTATGGCAGCGACAGCATCTGTAGAGAGGATGTTGTCTGGATTGGATGTATATGCCGCGGCATTTGCAACCTGCACATTGGGTATCTCTTTGACGGTGTATTTGCCGGCAAAAACAGGTGCAGAGAGGGCAAATAGGGCGGCTATAAAGGTTAATAATCGTCTCATGTTCTACTAATTTCACAACAAAGATACGAAAAAATCGCGAAATGTCTATGCAGACGGTCTATTTTTTAGATAAGCTATTTTGAATTTTGAATTGCTTTGACTATCTTTGTGCGATACTTTTTACTTAAAATTTTAACTTATGCCTACTACTATTAAATCTACAGAAACTCCAGAGTTGGAGTTGGTCAGCACAGCTGAGGATGCGTTGGTTCAGAGTGATGAACAAGTTTTGGAAAATGTTGAGACTTTAGATGTCGCTACGGTGGATGCCGAGCAGACGGATTCTGTTGTCGATACTCAGGTGGTGGGTAAGAGTAAGAGCGAGCTGGTTGATATGCTTGCTCAGTTGTTGGAGAGTAGCTCTGCTGAGGATATCCGTCCGCAGGTTGAGCAGATCAAGACCGCTTTCTACAAGATTCACCGTGCGCAGGTAGATGCTATGTATAAGGAGGCTGCTGCTGAGGGTGTTACACTTGAAACTCAGCCGGATGCGGATGAGGCTCGCCTCAAGGAGTTGCTGAAGATGTATCGTGATGCTCGCGATAAGGCTGCAGCGGAGAGTGATAAGATTAAGGAGGATAACTATCGTCTTAAGTGTGAGATTATCGAGGAACTGAAGAGTCTTATCTCAAGCGAGGAGACACTGAATGTAACATATGCTCGTTTCCGTGAGTTGCAATCTCGCTGGAAGGAGATTGGTCAGGTGTCACAGGCTAAGGTGAATGATCTGTGGGAGACCTACAACCTGCATGTTGAGCGCTTCTATGACTTTGTTAAGATTAACAAGGAGTTGCGCGATTTGGATTTGAAGAAGAATCTGGAGGCAAAGGTGGCTCTCTGTGAGGCTGCTGAGGCCTTGACCGAGCATGAGAATGTCGTTGAGGCGTTCCGTAAGCTGCAGAAGCTCCACGACCAGTGGCGCGAGACAGGTCCGGTAGCAGCAGAGCAGAAGGAGCAGCTTTGGGAGCGATTTAAGGCTGCGTCTTCAGTTGTTAACCGTCGTCACCAGGACTACTTTGAGTCTATCAAGCAGGAGCAGATGCAGAATCTGGAGGCTAAGAGCGCACTTTGTCAGGCTGCTGAGGCTCTTGTTGAGAGTGCTCCAACTTCACATAAGGAGTGGAATAAGGCCAGTGAGCGTCTTGTTGAGTTGCAGGCTCAGTGGCGTACAATCGGCTTTGCTCCAAAGAAGGACAACGCTAAGATTTACGAGCGTTTCCGTGCGGCTTGTGATAAGTTCTTTGAGCTTAAGCACGCCTTCTATGCAGATGTTAAGGATGATATGGAGCACAACCTCTCTTTGAAGGAGGCTCTTTGCGAGGCAGCTGAGGCTCTGCAGCAGAGTGAGGATTGGAAGCAGGCTACAGATAAGTTGCTTGAACTGCAGGCTGAGTGGAAGAAGATTGGCGCAGTATCTCGTCGCCATGCAGATGCTGTTTGGCGTCGTTTCCGTGCTGCTTGCGATAAGTTCTTTGAGCGTAAGAGCGCACACTTTGCAAATGTAGAGGGTGGCTACTCTGAGAATCTTCAGAAGAAGCAGGCTCTTATCGAGGAGATGAACGCTGCAGATGTTAAGGCTGGTGGCTACGACATGATTAAGGATTTCCAGCGTCGTTGGAGCGAGATTGGTTTTGTGCCTATCAAGCATAAGGAGGAGATTGCAAAGCTCTACAAGCAGGCGATAGATAGAATGTTTGCCGTTGTTCGTGGTGCAGATAGAGAGAACTCTCTCAACCGCTTTAAGGAGAAGGTTAACTCTATGCGTCAGAGTGGTGAGCGTCGTCTGCGCTCTGAGCGTGAGAAGCTCTACAACAGGGTGCGCCAGCTTGAGCAGGAGGTTGCAACTTTGGAGAACAATATCGGTTTCTTCTCGAAGTCTAAGGGTGCAGAGTCATTCATTGCAGAGGTTGAGGAGAAGATCGTAAGAGCAAAGCGCGATATCGCAGATACAATTGCAAAGATTAAACTTATAGACGACGGCGAGTAGTCACAATACAGATAGGCGGCATTGCCGTCTTCTGTTTTTGTCAGTTAGGTTATAGATTAAGTAAAACATTAAAATATAGTAGATATGAAACTATCAAAGCCAAAGTACATCTTCGTTACTGGAGGTGTGGCATCATCACTCGGAAAGGGTATTATCTCATCTTCACTTGCACGCCTTCTTCAGGCTCGTGGATATGTTACAACCATTCAGAAGTTCGACCCGTATATCAATGTTGACCCTAGTACTCTTAATCCTTACGAGCACGGTGAGTGCTACGTTACTGATGACGGAACAGAGGCTGACCTCGACCTTGGTCACTATGAGCGTTTTACCTCTATCGCTACTTCAAACAAGAATACAGTTACAACAGGTAAGATCTACAAGACTGTAATTGAGAAGGAGCGTCGTGGTGACTATTTGGGTAAGACCGTGCAGGTTATCCCTCACATTACAGACGAGATTAAGCGTCGTATCCAGCTTAATGGCCAGACAAAGCAGTTCGATATCATCATCACCGAGATTGGTGGTACAGTGGGTGATATTGAGTCATTGCCATTTATCGAGTCTGTACGCCAGTTGAGAAACTCTTTGGGTTATCAGAATACTGCACTGGTTCACCTTGCATGGGTTCCATATCTTGCAGCGTCAGGTGAGGTTAAGACTAAGCCTACACAGCACTCAGTTAAGGCTCTGTTGGAGAATGGTCTGCAGCCGGATGTTTTGGTATTGCGTGCCGAGAATCCACTTGAGACCTCAATTAAACGTAAGATTGCACTCTTCTGTAACGTTATGCCGGAGGCTGTTGTTGAGTCTGTAGATATGCCTACAATCTACGAGGTGCCACTTCGCCTCTTTGAGCAGAAGATGGATCTTGTAGTTATGCAGCGTTTGGGTCTGCCTACTGAGAACTCTGAGTCTGACCTTGTTGCTTGGAGAGCATTTGTTGACAAGGTGAAGAACCCTTCAAAGTTTGTAGAGGTTGCCCTTGTTGGTAAATATACCGAGCTTCCTGATGCCTATAAGTCAATCAATGAGTCATTTATCCACGCAGGTGCGATGAACGATTGCAAGGTTAAGGTTCGCTACGTTAAGGCTGAAAAGGTTAATGAGCAGAGCGCAGCTGAGCTCTTTGAGGGCGTGTCAGGTATCTTCGTTGCTCCGGGCTCAGGTAGCCGTGGCGTAGATGGTAAGATTGCAGCGGTAAAGTATGCTCGTGAGAACAACATTCCATTCTTTGGTGTGGGTTTGGGTATGCACTGCGCGATCGTAGAGTTCGCTCGCACTGTCCTCGGTCTTGAGGATGCTGCATCGGCAGAGCTTGACGCTACAACAAAGCACCCAGTTGTCAGCCTGATGGAGGAGAACAAGATTGAGAAGGGTAACGTGCGCCGCATCGGTGGCTATGTATGTACCCTTGACCCTGAGTCAAAGGCAGCTAAGGCTTACGGCATCACATCAGTTATGGAGCGCCACAGCAATAGCTACGAGTTTAATACCGACTACCGTGAGCAGTTTGAGGCTGCAGGTATGAAGTGTGTGGGTATCAATCCTGAAACACAGCTTGTTGAGGTTCTTGAGCTTGAGTCGCACCCTTGGTTTATTGCTACACAGTACCACCCAGAGTATAAGAGTACTGTAGAGCACCCAGCACCACTCTTTGTTAACTTTGTGGCTGCTGCACTTAAATATTCTGAAAACAAATAATTTGCAATGGAAAATAACAGCACAAACAAACAATCAATAATCGGATTTATTCTTATCGGAGTTGTCTTCTTCGGCTACATGTTGTACAACAACTACCAGATGGAGAAGTACAACGAGCAGCTGGCTGTAGAGCAGCTTACAGAGAGTGTTGCAGCGGAGGCTTCTGCTGCAGTTACAGCAGAGCAGGAGCAGCAGAAGGCAGAGGTTGCCGCAGCTGCCCCACAGAGCGTTGTCGATCCATTTATTTTGGATGGAGCAGAGCAGAGTGAGGTGGTTTTGGAGAATGAGTACCTTACACTCAAGCTCTCGACTATCGGTGGCCAGATTGTAGATGCTACCCTTAAGCAGCATACAAAATATGCACCTAAGGAGGAGCGCAATGAACTTGTTAAGCTCTTTGATCCTACAAGCGCCAAGTTTGACCTTACTTTCTATGTAAAGGATGGCCTGAAGAATGTGAAGGTTGTTACAGCAGAGCATAACTTTGTATGCCAGGGCGTGGTTGAAAATGCTGACTCTAAGCAGGTTACATTCTCTTTGCCATTCAAGGGTGATGCGTCACTCAACTTTGTATATACCCTCTATAACAGCAAGAGTGAGGAGCGTGACTACTTGGTAGATTTCGATGTTCAGTTCTCAGGCCTTGCTCCGCTGATGGCAAATCAGACATCTATCGGTGTTGATTGGAGCACACGCAGCTATCAGAATGAGCGCAGCTATAAGAACGAGAATATGTACACCTCGCTCTACTATCGCCATCCGGGTGAGACCGGTATTGAGGATTTGGGTGTCTCTGAGGGAAATAAGAGCAAGAATGTCTCAACTTCAGTAGATTGGGTTGCATTTAAGCAGCAGTACTTTACCACTGCAATTATCCCGCAGAGTGTAGATTTTACCTATGCTGACCTTGCATATCAGACCCTGCCTGAGAAGAGTGGTTATATCAAGGAGTACTCTTTGGCAGCAGCTGTCCCTTATACTCCACAGACTGAGGGTTATAAGTTTAACCTCTATTTGGGTCCAAATAAGTTCCCGGTTCTTAAGAAGCTTGCCGATGCAGATGGCAATCCAATCTCTCTTGAGCGCATCATTCCGCTGGGTTGGATCTTCTCTACATATGTGAGCCGTTGGGTTGTAATTCCACTCTTTACATTCCTCAGCAAGTATATCGAGAGCTTCGGCCTTATTATCCTTATCCTCACACTGCTTGTTAAGTTGATAATCTCGCCTCTGACATACAAGAGCTACCTTTCAACAGCTAAGATGCGTGCCGTGCGTCCTGAGCTTGAGGCTATTAACGCCAAGTATCCACGTCAGGAGGATGCAATGAAGAAGCAGCAGGCGACAATGGAGCTCTACAATAAGGCGGGCATTAGCCCAATGAGCGGTTGTATTCCGATGCTTATCCAGATGCCTATCTTGATTGCGATGTTCCGCTTCTTCCCGGCATCTATCGAGCTTCGTGGCAAGTCATTCCTATGGAGTGATGACCTCTCATCTTATGATAGTGTTCTTGATTTGCCATTCAATATCCCATTCTATGGCGACCATGTTTCACTCTTCTGTCTTTTGATGACAATTGTGATGTTCGGCTACTCATATATGAACTATCAGCAGACAGCCACTTCACAGCCGGCTATGCCAGGCATGAAGTTTATGACAGTCTATATGATGCCGATTATGTTGCTCTTCTGGTTTAATGACTATTCAAGCGGTCTTTGCTACTACTACCTGCTCTCGAATATCATCACAATGCTCATGATGTTCGGTATTCGTGCCCTTGTTGATGAGGATAAGGTGCGTGCATCTATCCATAGCAAGATGACAAATACAAAGGGTAAGAAGTCACGTTTCCAGCAGCGCTACGAGGAGCTTATGCGCCAGCAGGAGCAGTTGAATAAGCGATAGTTTAAGGAGTCTGTTCAATGAAGATGGCTTTTATCGAGTCTATATCAAACGAGGAGGTAGCTGCTCTGCAGGCAGTGCAGTTTGAAGGCGAAATAGTGCTTGTGGAGACCCCACAGGCACTTGAAGAGGCATGCACCTACCTCGCTGCCCAGAAGATTATAGGCTTTGATACCGAGACTCGACCATCATTCACTGCAGGCGTGACCAATAAGGTGGCACTGTTGCAACTCTATGGTGGCGAAAAGTGCTTCCTTATCCGTCTTAACCGCGTGCAGATGACCAAACAGCTGACCGATATCCTTCATCGTTCAGATATTATCAAGGTTGGTGCAGCCGTAAAGAACGACATCATCGGCCTTGCAAAGCTGCGTCACTTTACCGCCGGAGGTTTTGTTGATCTTCAGGATATTGTCGAAAATTACGGCATTAAGGATAAGAGCCTACGCAAAATCTCAGGCATTGTCTTGGGTAAGAAGGTCTCAAAAGCACAACGCCTCAGCAACTGGGAGGCTAAGACTTTAACCCCTCAGCAGCAGGTATATGCGGCGACGGATGCGTGGGTGTGTGTAGAGATTTACAAGCATTTATCTCATTTGTCGTGAAAAGTACGCATCTGCCGTACATCCCTTAAAAATCAGCCTCGGCTGTACGTTTTAGTACTATCCGAGGCTGATTTTTTGCACGATGCACGCCATCTACGCACTTTTGAC
>JAZORI010000065.1:0-7343 GCA_045656505.1 Alistipes sp.
AGGGATGTGCCGCAGATGCTATGCTATCACGATAAAACCCAATTTGTCGTCAAAAGGTAGTAGTAGGTGCGCATCGCGTAAAAAGCCCGACGATGGATAGTACTAAAACGTACAGCCATTGTCGGGCTTTTAGGGATGTGCCATATATGGCACGTTTTCACGGCAAAGACATTTTGTTGTCAAAATACGGTAGTAGGCGTGCATCGCTTAAAAAGCCCGACGATGGATAGTACTAAAACGTACAGCCATTGTCGGGCTTTTAGGGATGTGCGGCTAATGCCGTATTTTCACAACAAAATTTAGACGATGCCTTGCTCAAGCATAGCCTGCGCCACCTTCATAAATCCGGCAATATTTGCACCCTTGACGTAGTTGATATAACCATCCTCCTGGGTACCATACTTAACGCAAGCTGCGTGGATAGACTCCATGATATAGTGAAGTTTCTGATCGACCTCAGCGGCTGACCAGCTGATATGCATAGCGTTCTGAGTCATCTCAAGGCCAGAAGTTGCTACGCCACCTGCATTAACTGCCTTACCTGGAGCGAAGAGGATACCTGCGTTCTGGAATGCTGCAATAGCCTCAGGGGTACAACCCATATTTGAGACCTCAGCAGCGCACCAAGTACCATTTGCGAGCAACTCTGCAGCGTCATCGCCATTGAGCTCATTCTGGAATGCGCATGGCAGTGCGATATCGCACTTAATGCTCCACGCCTTTTTGCCTGGGATAAATGTTGCATCAGGGAACTTCTCAGCAAATGGAGCTACGACATTCTGGTTAGAGGCACGCAAGACAAGCATATAGTCGAGCTTCTCCTGAGTCATGCCATTTGGATTATAGACAACGCCATCCGGACCAGAGATTGCGATAACCTTTGCACCGAGTTCTGTAGCCTTTGTAGCAGCGCCCCAAGCCACATTACCGAAGCCTGAGATAGCAACTGTTGCATCCTTGATACTCTTACCAGCCTTTGCAAGCATATGCTCAACAAAGTAGAGGGCGCCAAAGCCTGTAGCCTCAGGACGAATGAGTGAACCACCCCAAGTCATACCCTTACCTGTAAGTACGCCTGTATTGTACTCACGAGCAAGCTTTTTGTACATACCGTACATGTAACCAATCTCGCGACCACCTACGCCAACATCACCCGCAGGAACATCAGTATCAGGGCCGATATTGTTCCACAACTCCCACATAAATGCCTGGCAGAAGCGCATAATCTCAGCGTCAGACTTACCTACCGGAGCAAAGTCAGAGCCACCCTTTGCGCCACCCATAGGGAGGGTTGTGAGCGCATTTTTGAAGGTCTGCTCAAAGCCGAGGAACTTAAGCATTGACGGGTTAACAGCCTTATGGAAACGGATACCACCCTTGTAAGGGCCGATAGCGCTATTGAACTGAATTCGATAACCGAGGTTGGTCTGAATCTCGCCTCTATCATCCACCCATGTTACACGGAAGGTGAAGATACGATCAGGCTCAACCATACGCTCAACGATTTTTGCCTTTTCAAACTCTGGATGGAGATTATAAACCTCCTCAATAGACTCCAGTACCTCTTGCACTGCCTGCAGGTACTCACTCTCACCTGGATGCTTACGCTCCAAGTCTGCCATAATTGTTTGAACTTTCATATTGTAGTTATTTTAGGGTTTTCTCTTTACAAAGTTAAAGATTTTTCTCTGACATACAAATATTTTCGAGCATTTTTAACATTATTAGCTGTTAGCTATTGGCTTTTAGCCTTTTATTGGGAGTCTGAGTTTGATTCTCACCCTTCTTTATAAAATTTTTGCATCAAAAGTTGTATATCGTGAAAAATCCCAGCAAAGGATAGTAATAAAGCGTACTACCTTTGCCGGGATATTTAGCTAGCGGATGTAGATACCCGCATTATCACGATAAAACTACAATGCTGCTGCAAGGATCTCAATCGGATGGAGAACCTTCTTAGAGGTTGACATCTCAATTTGCCACTTACAAGTCTCGCAGTCAGTAGCTACATAGTCGCACTCTGAAGCCTCGATAGCTGCAAAGAGCGGCTCGCCAATCGCCTGTGAGGTCTCATAGTTCTCCTTCTTAAAGCCATAAGTACCTGCGATACCGCAGCACTGAGAATCGAGTTTTATAAGCTCCACATTCGGAATAAGCTTGAGCAGTTCAATCGAGTACTGAGTCCAACCCAGACGCTCAAGGTGGCATGGGCTATGGTAAGCCACACGGATACGAGGTGCATCAGGGTTAAACTGCAACGCATGATTTCCATCACAGAGCAGATTGTAGATGAATCTGCAAGCAAGGTCGATATTCTCGCGCACATCGCCATTCTCGATACCCAACAGATGCTCATACTCATCTCTAAGGGTGAATGTACATGTTGAAGAACTTGCTACGACTTTCAGCCCTGCAGCTGTCGCCTTACGGATTGACTTCAGATTGCTCTGCGCCTGTTTCTTAGCCTTATCAATAAAACCATTAGAGATCAGAGCTACACCGCAACACTTCTCATTCTCAAGCAGTTGCACGCCATAACCCAGTGCATTGGCAACCTTTACAAATGCCTGACCCAGTGGCGGATTATTATAGTTCACATAGCAGCCATGGAAGTATGCAATCTGCTTTGCAAACTGTGCCTGAGCCTTATGCTGTCGGCGCATCCAACCCTCAAATGTACCGAATGCGTACTTAGGGAAGATGCGGCGATGGTCGATATTCATCACACCCTCAACAATATGACGCACCGGCTTCAGACCGAGGGTCGCATTGACTACAGGAGAGACAAGTGTCGCCATAGAGCCCACCAAATCGGTATTGGCAAGGGTAAACTCGCGCAGACCCGGCTTCTTTGTTGAGTGCTTGATGCGTGCGCTCTGGATAATATCTCCAATACGCACATCAGACGGACAAGCCACCTCGCATCGCTTACAGTTAAGACAGAGATTAAGACTCTCATCAAAGAACTGACCACCCTTCATTCTCAGACGCTCACCATCAGGACCCGCCTGCTTTGGTCCTGGATAGAGCGGATTAACCGCTGCAACGGGACAATAGACGGTACAAACGGTACACTTAGTACACTGTTCGAAATTATGCTCGCTATACTGTTTCATCGCTCTATCTGTTTATAATATCCTCGGCCACCTTAAGGGCTGTAAACATTGACACTCCAGCTCCACAACCCTCCTTCACAGGGTTAAAGCCCGCCAAAACAGCTCCGCAACCGTATAAATTATCTATCGCCTTACCATCTACAACAACCTTAAACTGCTCGTCAGTAACGATACCGGTGTTCATAAAAGGTTGTGGTTCAAAGATATCTCTATTTGTAAGCTCAGTTACTGCCGGTGCTACCACATCGGCACCAAACAACACCTCCGAAACTCCACTTCTCAGAGCCTGAAGGCCACCGCCAATAAAGCTACCTGTTGCCAGGACAAACTCATTGGCCGCAAGTGTCACACCCTTTGAGGTTGTAACGGTAGCCACTGCGCCATCCTCCATAGTGTAGCCAGTAGCAGTATGACCCGCGAAGATCACTCCGCCCATTCGCTCGAAGGTCTTACGCAGAGCGCGCTCCACCTTAATACCCTCAACAGATGGTGGCAATGTAGCAACCTGAAGGATGCGTTTGCCTGTAATCTTCTCCAATCTACTCAGCACATCCGTACGCTCAAAGCCCAAAACTGCCGGCATAACAACGGTCTGAGTATCCTTTGCCTCGCGAGAGATAATTGTGGCAAGAGCCAAGATATTCTCCTCCTTATCCAAAGCTCGCGCAACGGTTGTTGAGCGCATCTCGGTAGGGTTATTACGACGAATAACCAACTCCGGCAACGAGAAGGCGTACTGAGTTGTCTTTACACCCAGCTTAGTGAGGGCATCTGAGACAAACTGCGCATAGAAGTCCAGAAATCCCTCCGGTGCAAGTATCAGCGCATCGCTAAAATCGAGCGACTTACCATCCTCGCTTATCACCATGCCCTCTATCGAGAGCCAGCACTGACGCAGCGCGCCTGTTGGGGTCATTATGTAGTGGTTTCTCTCCGAGCTACCAACTGTGGCAACGCCTGCAATATTGAGAATCTCTGTAGCCTTTGCCGCAAGAGCCTCAATATCCTCACCCAACTTAGTGTATGGGTGCGAAGCATCCAACGCCTCAACAGCCTTCAGCGGCTCTGCTGCATTATAGAGGCCGAAACTACCACTTGAGAAGTGCAACGTACTATGACCTGTAGCCACAATAGCCACCTTTTTTCCACCTCGGGCAAGCTCAATACCGCACAATAGAGCAGCTAAGCCTCCTCCAATAATTACTGAATCGTATCTCATAGCTACTCCTTTTTATCCATATTTGACAAATCGCACACACCATCATAGAGCCAGCTGAGCAACTCTCCCTCACGCAGTGTATCACCCCACGCTACAGAAGACATACCCTTCCAACGCTCAGCCACAAAGCTATTCAGATCGGCCTTAGCTCTCTCCGAGCAAGACTTACCTACTGACGCCATAACTGCCGCAGCGCGACATGCACAGAGCTCACCCTGACATGTTCCCATACCCATACGAGTACGACGGCGAAGGTCAACAAGGTTATTTACACCAAGATGCTCAACAGCATACTCCACCTCACCGACAGAGACTTGCTCACACTCACAAACAAGTGCACGCTTTGCAGCAGTCGAGCTATCAATCTTCTCAGCATTTACGCCGTGACGGTAAAAAGCCGAAGCCTTCCCCCTACTCTGGGTGAATGTTGTGCGCTTACACTCCTCAGCAGTTGCTGACTTAGGCTCAGTTCCTGGGAGAAGGGCTTCAGCTGTTATACATTTGGCAGTAACGCCCAACTTCTTACATATCAAATCAACAGTCCACTCCGCCATCAGACGATAGGTCATCAGCTTTCCGCCGGTAATTGTCACAAAGCCCTCCACGCCATCTCTTGTCGCGTGGTCAAGCACAACAATACCGCGGCTGACACTACGGCCACTCGGATCATCATCCGAAGCAACCAATGGACGCACACCAGCATAAGCTCTCAAGATACGAGTATGGTTGAGCGCCGGAGCAAGCATGCTACCCTCACGCAGCAGCAACTCCACCTCATCAGCCGTAACATACATATTGTCACACTGATCAAACGGCACCTTGCTCGATGTTGTTCCAATAACGGTGATGCTATCACCCGGAACAAGAATATCTGCATCCGCCGGCTTACGACAACGGTTAATAACTACATTATTCACACGGTGGCCAAAGACAAGCAGAGCACCCTTTGCAGGAAGCATATTGATTGTAACACCTGCCTTAGCAGCAAGGTCACGACCCCAAATACCGCAAGCATTGACAGTAATAGTGGCTCTATACTCACGCTTCTCGCCAGATATTGTATCTGTAACCTTAACGCCCACTACCCTACCGCTCTCGATAATCAGATCGTCAACCTGTGTATAGGTCAACACCTTAGCACCGTGAAGGCGAGCATCCATAATGTTGGCTGCAGTGAGGCGGAACGGATCTACCGAACCATCCGGAACCTTAACAGCACCGATAAGTGTAGGATTTACCGATGGCTCAAGTGCAAGTGCCAACTTCGGATCTATAGCCTCAGCCGAGATTCCCGCCGCAAGACACGACTCGATAAACTTCGCCTGAAACTCAAGGCTATCCTCTGGCAGAGTAATGAATAATCCGCCCGTATCCTCCACGCAGTGCGAAGCAATACGACGCAGAATCATATTCTCCTTTATACACTCCTCTGCACTCTCGCGGTCATTTACCGCATAACGCGCACCGGAGTGCAACAGACCATGATTTCGACCAGTCGCTCCGGTCGCAATATCATGCCTCTCAATAAGTAGCGCTCGAATACCACGCAGAGCACAATCTCGTGCAACTCCTGCTCCCGTAGCACCTCCACCGATAATTATTACATCAAATTCATTCATCTTTATAGCTGTGTGTCTATTTCTCTTCAACAGAGTAGATTACGGCACAAAGTTACAACAAAAACAAACATCATAAAACTATAAAAGCAATTTTTTTACATTTTTCCAAAAGAAAAAGGAAAGAAAAAGAAAGACGCACCAACGACAACACCTGCAACACTATCTTTTTCTTTCATTTTACACATTTACAGCCTCTGATTTTAAGAATCTTACACAAATTTTCACACTCCTACTCTATATATAAATATAGGTATAAAGGCAATTGTTAAGAAAAATGAAAAAATTATTGAAATTTTTTAATAAAACTCTTGCACAGTTCAGAAAAAGCCCTTACCTTTGCAGCGAAGTTTTAAGGTTCATTTTAGGTTAGTAGTTTTAGGTTGGTTGAGGAAATCGGCGGTTGTGGAGCAAAGGGCTCTACTAAGATTCTCGGAAGGTGCTCTTTCGATGAGTCGAACACCCCGAAGACCTCATTTTTTTTTGCTCCATATCCAACCGCCCATTTCCTCTTCTTCGGCGGCGCCTCGGACAACTTATCTACTTGAGAGGATTGCTGCGCAATCTGGTTGTATTTGTAAAATCTAGTACTTAGAACAAGTTCTCAGTTCCGATTTTACAAACACAACTCAATCTGCGATTGACTCTCATTTTCGGTCACCTCTCGGCTTGCTCTCAGTTGAGATTTGCTCTTTGCAACATAAACTAACAAGCGCAAAATCGGCGGTTGTGGAGCAAAGGGCTCTACTAAGATTCTCGGAAGGTGCTCTTTCGATGAGTCGAACACCCCGAAGACCTCATTTTTTTTGCTCCATATCCAACCACCCATTTCCTCTTCTTCGGCGGCGCCTCGGACAACTTATCTGCTTGAGAGGATTGCTGCGCAATCTGGTTGGCCGTTGGCTCGGTTATGCCGACCCTTCCGATTAGCTATTGGCTCGGCTGCGCCGACCCTTCCTCCTCGCAGTTCGGCATAGTCTGCAAGCAGCCTCTGCCCTCACGAGCAGCGTCGGTTGGCTATTAGCTTTTAAGCGGAATTATATTTAGTCCGCTTACAGCGGACTAAGCTAAAAGCCAAAGGCTTTTCTGGTTTGCACACTGATAAATCCCTGCACTGTTTTATCGTCAGAGTGGTGTAGTTGCGCTATATCGTGAAAAATTCCCGGATGGGTAGTACTTAACGTACGTCCCATTCGGGAATTTGAGGGATGTGCCATATATGACACATTTTCACGGCAAATTTGTTGTCAAAAGGTAGTAGTAGCAACGCTCGGGTAAAAAAACAGCGAAGGGCTGTACTAAAGTGTACTGCCCTTTGCTGGAGTTTTAGCTAGCGGAAGCTAATGCTGCCTTTTCACGACAAATTATTAGTCGCGTGGATACGCCGCAATA
>JAZORI010000066.1:0-14966 GCA_045656505.1 Alistipes sp.
CCAATTGAAGCCGAGAATTGATTGCGTAGCAATCCTCGGCAAGTTAAGCTCACTGTGAGGAGGGGAGGCTTTCTCGTTTCGCTTTGCACCAAACCTATTGCACTCTATCCAAAAATCAAGAGAAGTAAGATGCTACAAGTACAAAAATAGAGCAGTAATCGTCTGACTACTGCTCTATTTGTTTTATAAGCTTAGTTCCTATTTAGAGGTTTCAGGCTTAAATTCAATGTTATAGTACTTCGACTCCGGCTTCGTAATAGCTCCGGTTGCTGCGTCAATGCCCCAACCGAGAAGATCGCCTAAGTTGATGATTGATACTGGATTGAACTCCTTGTCGATGTAGATAATCTCTGTCTGATATGACTCAGCCTCAGCCTTTACGATTGTCTCATCGAAGCCTCTATCAATCTTTGTTGTATAAGGGAATGTTACATCACTATATTTTCGTCCGTCAATAGTAAGTGTTACAGGTGTTTTGATATTGCTATCAAATGTAACCTTAGCTTTTGCGCCGCAGAATATTGTAGCACACGAACTACAAGAGAGAGCTGCAAGGGCAAGAACTCCCAATTTGATGAATTTCTGGTTCATATAATTACTTGTTTGAGTTATTTTCTGTTACAAATATAGTAAAATATCTCCAAAAAGGGTATTAATTATCTCTAATAATGTGATTTGGGAGCTATAAATAGGCGATAAATTTCTTGAATATAATCATATATTGTCAATAAAGAGTTATCTTTGTATAGTTAATATTCCTAAATAGAGAGCTATGGCCTATTCGAAACGTATTACACCCTCATCTCCGGCGCTGATTATAATCGCTGTTGACCAATCGGGCTCTATGAATGAGGCGTTTACAAATCATTCGATGATTGTCAGCAAGAGCGAGATTGCCTCTATGATTGCATCGGCGATGATAGATGAGCTTGTATGCCGTTCGAGGCATGCGGATAGGAACAGGCGTTATTTTGATATTTCGGTGTTTGGGTATTCGAAGATTGATGCCTATCCGCTGCTGTGTGATAGCTGGCATCCTGTACCAATAACCCTCTTTGAGCAGCATGAGCCTAAGCGGTTGATTCGTACTATTGAGTATCTGACGCCTGATAACCATCTGCGACTAATTGAGGAGCCATACAGTGAGTGGATAGAGCCTAAGGCCGCAGGACCGACACCGATGCTTGAGATGCTGGATAGGGTAACGGATATGGTTAGGGAGTGGTGTGCAAATCGTCAAAATCAAGATTCTTTTCCGCCAATAGTCTTTAACATTACGGACGGCGTAGATGAGATGGAGTACACAACGTTGCACAAGCGAAAGGTTGAGCAACTTAAGCAGATTGGAACGAACGATGGTAATACGATTGTTATCAATGTCTGCATAGACTCTTGTCCTAAGGAGGAGAGGTTGAACTTCCCATCGCTTGCCAATATCCCGTCACAACACCCTGCAAAGCTGCTTGTAGATATGTCAACGATACTTCCAGAGTCTTTTGCGACACTTCATAAGCGCTATAACACGAAGCTCTCGGAGCCACCATTTCTATCTTTGTGCTATAACGCCGCAGCATTAGATATTATACCGATGTTGCCCATGGGTGTAGATTGAGTCTGCTTCGAGAGAATTGTCCCAATTTTGGCGCAAAAATAATTGAAAAAATCTACACAAATTCTGCGATTTTTTTGCAAAAGATTTATTTGTTTTTTACTACCTTTGTATCGGGATGGCATACCTTTGAAAAAAGGGGTGTTTTCTCGATAAAATTTTGAAAAAAATAGATAAAAAGTATAAATTTATGGGATTCTTTTCACTTACGCACGAGTTGGCTATTGACCTTGGTACTGCCAACACGCTTATCGTTTATAATGACGAGATTGTAGTCGAGGAGCCATCTGTAATTGCTGTAGATCTTCAGGGTAAATTGAAGGCTTTCGGTAATGAGGCGGCACGTTACATCGGTAAATGTCCGGACAATTTGCGTACTATTCGTCCGTTGCAGAATGGTGTTATCGCAGATTTCGATGCTACAGAGCTTATGCTCAAGGGTATGATTAGCCGTATCAAGACTACAGGCTCACTCTTCTCTCCATCGCTCAAGATGGTTATCTGTATTCCGTCTGGCTCTACCAACGTGGAGATTCGTGCGGTGCGTGAGTCAGCTGAGCATGCCGGTGGTCGTGAGGTGGCTATGATTTTCGAGCCTATGGCTGCTGCTCTTGGTGCTGGTCTTGATGTTATTGCGCCAGAGGGTAATATGATTATCGATATCGGTGGTGGTACATCTGAGATTGCTTGTATCTCATTGGGTGGTATTGTCTGCTCAAAGTCTATCAATATTGCGGGTGATGTCTTTACATCTGATATCAAGAACTATGTTCGTGTACAGCACAATATCCGCATTGGTGAGCGTACTGCCGAGCTTATCAAGTGTAAGATTGGCGCAGCTCTGCCAGAGCTTGATGAGGAGCCGGAGGATTTGCAGATTAGCGGTCCAAGTGTGCTTACATCACTTCCGCAGACCGTTACACTCAACTATAGCGAGATTGCATATGCCCTTGAGGGTTCACTCTCTCAGCTTGATGAGGCGCTGATGTCAGTGCTTACAGATATGCCTGCTGAGCTCTACTCTGATGTTGTGAAGAATGGTGTATATATCGCAGGTGGTGGTGCTTTGATTAGAGGACTGACCAAGCGTCTGTCTGACAAGACCGGTCTGCAGTTCCACATTGCTGAGGATCCATTGCGTGCAATTGTGCGCGGTACAAACCTTGCATTGAAGAATATGGATCGCTATTCATTCCTTATCTAAGCATAGGTTCCTAATAAAAAGCGAACATTTACGTTATACTTATCCGAGAAATCCACATATACACTCGTATGTTGTGGTTTCTCGGATTTCGTAAACTTTCAAGTTAGAGCCAAATATGCAGAAACTAATATATTTCCTCAAACAGATATATGTCCCCGCAATCTTTGTCATTCTTGAGATTGCGGCTCTGATGTTCTATGCGACAGCCTCTCCATACTCTCAGTCAAGGCTGATGAGTATAAACCACTATATCACTGGCTGGAGCAGTAACATCTTTCTGCAAATGAGAGGATATTTCCATCTGCGCGAAGATAATGCGATGCTCATTGAGCGCATTGCAGAGCTTGAAAATCGCCTGAATGCCTACCAGTCGCAGCTGCCGAAGGACATAGAAATAGGTGTTGATCTGCAGTCGCACCAGTACATAACAGGTAAGGTTGTCAGCAACTCGCTCAACCGTCCGCAAAACTATATCGTCATAGACAAGGGTATTAACGACAATGTACGCATAGGTATGTCTGTACTCTCGCCAGAGGGCTATGCAGTGGGATATATCACTAACTGCTCTCAGAACTTCTCTGTTGCGCTGTCGATACTCAACACCTCATTCAATGTCAGCTCTCGCCTCTCAAAGGATAGGAGTATGGGTCTTGTCTCATGGAGTGGTGGTAGCCCGCATATGGCAAAGTTTACAGATGTCTCAAAGTATGCGTCTATCTCTGTGGGTGATAGTGTAGAGGCGATAGACTTCTCTGAGTACTTCCCGAGTGGAACTATTATCGGAACAATCGAGGATATGGCACTCAATGATGACCAGACGATGTATAACTGCACAATTCGTCTCTCTGCAGATATTACCCGAATAGACAATGTGATACTTGTCGATGGACGCGATATTGACGAGGTTCGCCACTTGAAGCGAGAGCCAACGCCTCAATATCTGCCTACAGAACAGATGGATCAGAATGATATATAGACCAATATGAAGAGACTTTCAGCATATACACTTTTTGTAGCCGTTGTGCTCGCTGTGCAGATTTTGTTGCTTAATAATCTGACAGTGAGTGTCTATTGGGCACCATTGGCATATATTGTCTGCCTTATACTTGCTCCGCTTGGAACATCTCCGCTAAAAATGATAGCATTAGGTCTTGTTCTTGGCGTTGCTATGGATTTGACTATGGGTACTATTGGTCTGAATGTGTTGGCAACACTGCCTGTGGCATACTTCCGCCGTCCGATATTGCACTTTGCTGCCTCATATAGTGATGTGGATAATGAGATGGGTGTGCCATCCCCTCGTCGCATAGCTCTGTTCCACAACTATGTTGTCGCGATGGTCGTAGTGCACTCGTTGCTCTTCTTCGCTTTTGAGCATATGACAACGGCAAACTTTGGCTTTATCTTCTTGCGTTTTCTCTGTAGTACACTCACTACACTGGCTCTGAGCTATCTGTTTATCGCTATCTTTACTCCAAAATTGACCCAACGATGAACAATCCTCGCAACGACAAATATCGCCATCAGATTCTCCGCGTTATTGTCTATGCTGTCTTTGCCTTTTTCGGTTGTACTGCAGCCTATCTGCAACTTATCGAGGGCAATAGCTACATAGATAAGGCTGAGCAGGGCTATATCCGTTATGTAATCTCATATCCGCCACGAGGTGAGGTCTTTGATCGTAACGGAGAGTACCTGATTCAGAATAAAATATGCTATGACCTGATGGTCGTACCCCGAGATGCCTCTCGAAAGGGTATAGATACGGTGCGTCTTGCAGCGATAACTGGTGAGCCAATCAAGCGACTCAAGACTTCACTCAATGAGTCTCGCAAAAATTGGAGAACAGCATCTACTGTGGTAAAGTACCTCTCTGCAGAGGCAAAGCTCAAGATGGATGAGTGGAATCTAGCCGGTTTTTATACCGTTCCACGCACTGTGCGCCAATATCCTCGTAATATCGGCGGTAATCTGTTGGGTTCGCTGGCAGAGGTGACTCAAAGGGTGCTTGATAAGTACAATAAGGATGGCTACTATATTAGGGGAGATTATCGAGGCGAGCAGGGCTTGGAGCTCTCTTATGAGAAGATACTTAGAGGTGAGAAGGGTCGTATTCGCCGTAACCTCTTTGCCGACCACTCGACAACCGATGAGGTGGAGAAGGAGGCTGTTGCGGGCAAGAATATTGTCTGCTCAATAGATGCACGTCTGCAGGCCTTTGCCGAGGAGTTGATGGAGGGCAAAATCGGCTCTGTGGTGGCTATCGAGCCATCTACAGGTGAGATTTTGGTTATGGCATCATCTCCAACCTTTGACCCTAACGAGCTTGTTATACAGCGCGGTAGAGGTAATCACTATATGAACCTGCTTAATAACCCGCGCAGACCCCTTATCAATCGTGCTGTAGCCTCGCCACAGCCTCCGGGCTCAACATTCAAGCTGCTCAATGGCTTGATTGGTCTGCAGGAGGGGGTGCTTAAACCGCACTATTGTTATAGTTGTAATAAGGGTTATCGCGCAGGAAATGTAAAGATGGGTTGCCATGAGCATCGCTCACCGCTCGACTTGGACTATGCCATTGCAACATCTTGTAACGCCTACTTCTGTAATGTCTATCGCAATATTCTGGAGAATAAGAAGTATGCCTCATCAAAGGAGGGCTATGAGGTTTGGCGCAACTATGTCGAGGAGTTCGGTTTTGGAGTAAGACTCGGCACAGATATCACCGGCGAGAGTAGAGGAACTCTCTACCACCGTGATTACTACGATAAGCTCTATCGTCGTTCATGGAATGCGCTGACTGTACTCTCTGTATCTATCGGTCAGGGTGAGATTCTTGCAACATCGTTGCAGCTGGCAAACTTTGCCGCCATTATCGCTAATCGCGGTTACTACTATACTCCGCACATTGTTAAGCAGATTGAGGGTCAAGACTCTATAGATATAAAGTATCGCACACCGCACTACACTTCGATTGATCGCAAGCACTTTGAGACAATCATCAGCGGCATGTGGAGAGGTGTGAACCGTGACGGAACATGCCAGGCTGCCAAATTGCCCGGATTTGATGTCTGCGGTAAGACCGGTACGGCACAGAATCCACTTGGAGACGACCACTCGACCTTTATCTCATTTGCTCCACGCAAAAATCCGAAGATTGCCATTGCCGTATATGTTGAGCATGGTGTGTGGGGTGCTACGGCAGCAGTTCCGATTGCTACATTGATTGAGGAGATGTATCTGACCGATACAATTACCCGTCCGTGGTTAGTCGAACATGTGAAGAACCTTAATTTGGATTACTCGATTTATGACAGGCGTAAGAAGAAATAGTAACTACATGTCGCTCTTTGGCGGTATTGATTGGTGGACGGTGCTGCTCTATGTAACACTGACCATCATCGGCTTTGTTGCCGTATTCAGCGCCTCTTATGTCGAGGGTAGTGAGAATGCGTTCAGCTTCTCGCATGAGTATATCAAGCACCTGTTTTGGCTCGGACTCTCCTACTTTGCAGGTTTGATAATACTGCTCTTGGATCGTAGCGTTTGGCATAAATGCGCATATATCATCTGCGGCATAACGATATTTATCCTCCTGCTCACCTTTACGCCCCTCGGCAAGAGTGTAAACGGTGCGAGGGCCTGGTTGGGCTTGGGTGGATTTACGCTGCAACCGATGGAGTTTGTCAAGGTCGGCATATCGCTTACTATGGCGCGCATAATGAGTGTCTATGGCTTCTCAGTGCAGCATGTCAACGATATGATTAAGGCGTTGATTCTCCTCTTTATCCCAATGGCAATTGCCGTTCTGCAGAACGATACGGGTTCAGGATTGGTATTCTGTTCATTTATCTTTATGTTCTTCCGTGAGGGCCTGAACTACTGGATATGTATCCCGCTTATCTTCCTTGTGGCACTACTTATCCTCTCGTTTCTGCTTACGCCAGGCGTGCTGCTTATTGCGCTGATATTGATATTTACATTCTGTGCAGGTATGATTATGCGTAACCGTTGGAAGAGTTGTATCAAGTATGTGGTCAGCCTCTTCCTCTTCAGTACGCTGCTATTTTTGGTTCTTGCCGTCTGGATTGGTCTGCAGTTGAGCTACTACGACTGCTTGCTCATCTCTACAGGTCTGTCACTATTTGTGGTCTTTGCATATGCCTACCGAGCAAATATTCGCTCGATATACCTGCTTATCCTATTCTTCTTTGTCTCTATTGTTTGCCTTCCGACGTCGGATATGGTGTTCCATCACCTTAAGCCACACCAGCAGAATCGTATTCGTACATTCTTGGGTCAGGTAGATGACAGAGATTTGCTCTACAATGTCAGTCAGTCGAAGATTGCCATCGGCTCAGGTGGTTTTGCGGGCAAGGGATTTCTGAAGGGGTCGCTCATCAGATATAGCCTTGTGCCGGAGAAACACACCGACTTTATCTTCTGCGTAGTGGGTGAGGAGTTCGGTTTCCTCGGAGCGCTCGTGCTTTTCAGCCTCTTTGCGATGCTTATACTGCGACTGATGCGTATGGGTGATAGGCAGCTCGAAACCTTTGGACGTGTATATTGCTACTGCGTAGCGTCGATACTCTTCTTCCACTGCTGTATCAATATCGGAATGACTATGGGAATAGTGCCGGTTATGGGTATCCCGTTGCCGTTTATCAGCTACGGAGGTTCATCATTGCTCGGATTCTCGGTGCTTGTATTTATCGCAATTGCGATTGATGCATCGCCAACAAAATATCAATCAGCAATTAGAAAATGGTAAAATTATGAAGAAATTTCTCTATCCTCTCTTTGCACTTCTCCTTGCTACAGGTTGTGATAATGGTGGCAACGAGACAATATTTGAGAGCGTAACCCTCGACTTTGAACACCTCTCAGAATCTATCGACTCTAAGCAGTATGGCGGCGAGTTACTCTATAATGGCAATGGCTATCAGTGGTATGACCAGGCAACCGACCTGGGCGCTACACTGCCGGACTATTGGGGTGATAAGACCTTCTTCGGTGGCGGTATTGTCATCTCAGACTATGCAGGCTTTGCAGAGCCTGTAAACTACGAACTGCAACTATCTATCTCGGGCTATCCGTTGTCAGGTAAAAACTTCGCTGTATGCTATGTTGCCACTAATGATGGTGCCCCAAGTCTTGAGTTTAGAGAGGGTGCGAAGATTATCGAGAGCCTCTATGTTCATCCGACAGCATATACAAACTCTGTTGTTCAGAATGGCAACGACTTTGCTCCGGCGATGGCTGAGAATGGATATATCCGCATCACAGCAACAGGTATTGGTACAAAGGGAGAGACAACAGGCACTGCAGAGTTCTTCCTCTATGATGGCAGAGTATCGCATGGCTGGAGAGAGTGGAACCTCTCAAAACTCGGCGCGGTAAAGCGTGTGGAGTTCCGTATGTACGAGGGAACGACAGAGGGCGTTAAGCGCGTAGATTCAACTGCGGAGTATCCTACATATCCGAGCTACTTTGCTATTGATGATATAAAGGTACGCAAGTAAGGACGTTGGTTAGAGAACAATACGAGCCGATGATGCAGTAAGATACTCATCATCGGCTCGTGGCCTTTAATACATATAGGAAAGAGACTCTACTTTCTCGCCTCCTTAGCCTCAATACACTCTGTTGCGTGAGGAACTCTCAACAGACGCTCGCGAGGAATCAACTTGCCGGTTGTCTTGCAAACACCGTAAGTCTTGTGCTCAATACGAACAAGAGCCATCTCAAGATTCTTGATAAACTTAAGCTGGTGCGCAGCAAGTCTCTCGACCTCCTCCTTTGAAAGTGTCATCGCACCCTCCTCCAATACCTTAAAGGTAGGGGATGTATCCTCAGTATCATTATCTGCAGAACGAGTAATAGACGCTCTTAGCTGCTCATAGTCCTGACGAGCTACTGATAGCTTCTCCAGAATCAGAGCCTTGAACTCCGCCAGATCTGCATCGCTATATCTCACTTTAATATTCTCTGCCATAGTTTTAAGGTTTTGTTTACCAAAATTAAAGATAATATTTGAGATATGCAAATATCAGACTAAAAATTTGCAGCTTTGGCTCCTGTAGATAATTTTGAGGGCAAAATCGCATTTTGATGTCCGAACTACTAAAAATCTCTAATAATCGGTGGGAAAAGTAGATATCCCCTTATTATATATATATAGGTATAGCCCAAAAATCAAGAAAACTGCAACTTTTTTCATAAAAAATGCTCAGACTCTTTCTTTTTTCACAAAACTATTCTATCTTTGCAGTCGATTTTGCAATCAAACCCATCGATAAAGGTGCTCAGATTGCTAAAAATTAGGTTCTTTGAGAAAAAATGAAGATTTTTGTGCAAAAAGTTTGCAGATTAAAAAAATTCACTTATCTTTGCACCTCGGTTGGGTAACACTAATGCCGATGTAGCTCAGTTGGCCAGAGCAGCTGATTTGTAATCAGCTGGTCGGGGGTTCGAATCCCTCCATCGGCTCAAACAAAAGATACCAACCAAGGGAAGATACCAGAGTGGCCAAATGGGGCAGACTGTAAATCTGCTGGTTTTTACCTTCGGTGGTTCGAATCCATCTCTTCCCACGTAAAAGTGCAGAGCGAAACGGAGGAGCACAAATTCTTGCGGAAGTAGCTCAGTTGATAGAGCATCAGCCTTCCAAGCTGAGGGTCGCGAGTTTGAGCCTCGTCTTCCGCTCTAAGTGTTTGCAATACACCTTTGATAGAGGGTGTATTGCTTGCATGGTATAAGGAAACCTTAAAACAAAAGATATATAAAGTAACTTTTTAAAAACTTAATAATTTTACAGCTATGGCAAAAGAAAAATTTGACCGCTCGAAACCGCACGTAAACATCGGTACTATCGGTCACGTAGACCACGGTAAGACTACTCTTACTGCTGCTATCACTACCGTTCTTGCAAAGAAGGGTCTCTCTGAGCTTCGTTCATTCGACTCAATCGATAACGCACCAGAGGAGAAGGAGCGTGGTATCACCATTAACACTGCTCACGTTGAGTATCAGACTGCTAACCGTCACTACGCTCACGTAGACTGCCCAGGTCACGCCGACTATGTAAAGAACATGGTTACTGGTGCTGCTCAGATGGACGGTGCTATCCTCGTAGTTGCTGCTACTGATGGTCCTATGCCACAGACAAACGAGCACGTTCTTCTCGCAAAGCAGGTAAACGTTCCTAAGATCGTTGTATTCCTCAACAAGTGCGATATGGTTGACGATGCTGAGATGCTTGACCTCGTTGAGATGGAGGTTCGTGACCTCCTCGCTAAGTACGACTTCGATGAGGACGCTCCAATCATCCGTGGTTCTGCACTCGGTGGTCTCAATGGTGAGCCAACTTGGGAGGAGAAGATTATGGAGCTCATGAACAGCGTTGATGAGTACGTTCCAATCCCAGCACGTGAGAACGAGAAGCCATTCCTTATGCCAGTTGAGGACGTATTCTCAATCACTGGTCGTGGTACTGTAGTAACTGGTCGTATCGAGACAGGTATCATCCACGTTGGTGATCCAGTTGAGATCGTAGGTCTCGGTGAGAAGTCAATGACTTCAACTTGTACTGGTGTTGAGATGTTCCGTAAGCTCCTCGATGAGGGTGAGGCTGGTGACAACGTAGGTCTGCTTCTCCGTGGTATCGACAAGAAGGAGGTTAAGCGTGGTATGGTTGTAGCTAAGCCAGGTTCAATCAAGCCGCACACTAAGTTCACTGCAGAGGTTTATATCCTCAAGAAGGAGGAGGGTGGTCGTCACACTCCATTCCACAACAAGTATCGTCCTCAGTTCTATCTCCGTACTATGGACGTTACCGGTGAGGTTGCTCTTCCAGAGGGCGTAGATATGGTAATGCCAGGTGACCACGTTACAATCACTGTAACACTCATCTACCCTGTAGCTATCAACGAGGGTCTGCGTTTCGCAATCCGTGAGGGTGGTCGTACAGTAGGTGCAGGTCAGGTACTTGCTATCGTTGAGTAATTTTTCTCGACAACAATAGGGAGAGGTTAATCCCTCTCCCATTTTAGGAGCATAGTTCAAGGGTAGAATAGCGGTCTCCAAAACCGTTGATGGGAGTTCGAATCTCTCTGCTCCTGCCAAGATAAAAATAGAAAACTATGGGATACATTAAAGACTCATACAAGGAGTTAGTAGAGAAGGTTACTTGGCCTTCTTTTGCTCAGTTACAGAGCTCGACAATTGTCGTAATGGTTGCATCATTGATCTTTGCGATGATTGTTCTTGTAATGGATGTTTCGTTCGAGACCGTTATGCAGGGAATCTACAAGTTCCTTGGTAACCTGGGTCAGTAACAGTTGAATAGGTTATGAGCGAAACTAAGAAGGAGAAGGCGTGGTATGTTGTTCGCGCAATCGGAGGCAAGGAGCATAAGGTAAAAGAGTACCTTGATGCTGAGATTCGCCTTAACGGTTTGCAGGAGCAGATATCACAGGTTCTTATCCCAACAGAAAAGGTCTATACCATCCGCAACGGAAAGAAGGTCTCAAAGGAGAGAGTCTCTTATCCGGGCTATGTGTTGGTAGAGGCCATCTTAGACGGACAAATTCCATATATCATTCGCAATACTCCAAACGTACTCGGTTTCCTTGGTGACACTAAGGAAGAGAGCCGCAAACTGATTGCAACACCTCTTCGTCCACAGGAGGTAAGTCGCATTTTGGGTCGCGTCGATGAGTTAAACGAGATGGAGGAGGAGCAGGCTATACCATTTGTTGTTGGCGAGAGCGTAAAGGTTACAGACGGTCCATTCTCAAGCTTCCAAGGTACCATTGAGAGTGTCAACAATGAGGCGCGTAAGCTGATTGTTTCAGTGAAGATATTTGGTCGCAAGACTCCAATGGAGTTGAGCTTCACACAAGTAGAAAAAGAATAATAAACCAGGAAAATTATGGCAAAAGAGGTTGCTGCATTTATTAAGTTGCAGATCAAAGGTGGTGCTGCCAACCCTTCACCTCCGGTAGGTCCGGCATTGGGTTCTAAGGGAGTCAACATTATGGACTTCTGTAAGCAGTTCAATGCACGTACACAGGATAAGGCGGGAAAGGTTCTTCCAGTCATCATCACAGTTTATAGCGATAAGTCTTTCGATTTCGTCGTAAAACAGCCACCGGTAGCCGTTCAGCTCAAGGAAGCTGCAAAGATTAAGTCTGGTTCTGCACAGCCTAACCGTTCAAAGGTAGGTGAGGTAACCTGGGAGCAGGTTGCTGAGATTGCAAAGGACAAGATGCCTGATCTTAACTGCTTCACAATTGAGGCTGCAATGCGTATGATTGCTGGTACTGCTCGCAGTATGGGTATCAACGTAGTTGGTGAATTTCCTAACGCGTAATTAAAATTACAAAGATGAGTAAGTTGACAAAAAATCAAAAGATTGCCTACGCAAAGATTGAGCCTAACAAGGCTTACAAGCTCGGTGAGGCTGCCGCTCTTCTGAAGGAAATCACCTTTACTAAGTTTGATGCTTCAGTAGATATTGACGTGCGTTTAGGCGTTGACCCTCGTAAAGCTAACCAGATGGTTCGCGGTGTTGTAACTCTTCCTCATGGAACAGGTAAGGTAGTACGAGTTCTCGTGCTCTGTACACCTGAGAAGGAGGCTGAGGCTCAGGCAGCAGGCGCAGATTTCGTAGGTTTGGATGAGTATGTAGATAAGATCAAGTCAGGTTGGACTGACGTAGATGTAATCATCTGTACTCCAAACGTAATGGGTAAGGTAGGTGCGCTCGGTCGTATCCTCGGCCCACGCGGTTTGATGCCAAACCCTAAGACTGGTACAGTTACTATGGAGGTCGGAAAGGCTGTTCAGGACGTTAAGGCCGGTAAGATTGACTTCAAGGTTGATAAGTACGGTATCGTTCACACTTCAATTGGTAAGGTTTCATTCACCGCTGAGCAGATCGAGGAGAATGCTAAGGAGGTAATGAGCACCATTATCAAACTCAAACCATCCGCTGCTAAGGGTACATATGTACAGAGCGTATATCTCTCTACAACTATGAGCCCAGGCGTACAGGTTGATCCTAAATCAGTTGAAACCAAATAAAAGGGAGGATATAAACAATGACTAAAGAACAGAAAGCTGTCGTTATCGACAATCTTGTTGCTCAGCTCACTGAGTATCCTCACTTCTATATCACAAACATTGAGGCTCTCAACGCAGCTCAGACTGCAACACTTCGTCGTAAGTGCTTTGACAGCGACATCAAGCTCGTTGTTGTAAAGAACACCCTTCTTGAGAAGGCTTTGGAGCGCATTAACAAGGCTGATGCTGAGTTGGTAAACGTACTTGCAGGTCCAACTGCAATCATGCTTACTAACACTGGTAAGGCTCCTGCAGTTCTCATCAAGGAGTTCCGCAAGAAGTGCGACAAGCCAATCATTAAGGCTGCATGCGTAGAGGGTTGTGTATATGTTGGTGATGATCAGCTGGATACCCTGTGCAACATCAAGAGCAGAGAGGAGCTCATCGGCGACATCGTTGCTTTGCTCCAGTCACCTGCAAAGAATGTTATCTCTGCACTGCGTGCTAATGCAGGCGAGAAGATCGCGGGTCTTGTAAAGGCTCTCGAAGAAAGAAATAATTAATAAAAAGAAACAAAAACAAATTTAATAAAATTTACAACTATGGCAGATGTAAAAGTATTGGCAGAGGAGTTGGTAAACTTGACTGTTAAAGAGGTAAACGAATTGGCTACCATCCTCAAGGAGGAGTACGGTATTGAGCCAGCTGCTGCAGCTGTTGCAGTTGCTGCTGCACCTGCTGCAGGTGAGGCAGCTGTTGCTGAGAAGACTACTTGGGATGTAGTTCTTAAGAGCGCAGGTCAGGCTAAGCTTCAGGTTATCAAGGCTGTTAAGGAGGCTGCTGGTCTCTCACTTGGTGACGCTAAGGCTCTCGTTGATGCAGCTCCTAAGGCTGTTAAGGAGGGTGTTTCTAAGGAGGAGGCTGAGGCTCTCAAGGCTGCTCTCGAGGAGGCTGGTGCTGAGGTTGAGCTTAAGTAATTCGTTACTTAGTCTTTCCAGACGCAACTCAGGCGTAGGGCTTATACTGCAGTGTAAGCTCTATGCCTTTTCCGGTCTTAAAATCCGTTTTTGCGCAATATGACGAATTTAGGACCAACAAAATAAAAAATCACTGTTTTCGGAGTGCTAAGCTGTGCCGAAAATGGGGATAAGGGATTCAGAGGAATCCATAATCTTGATAGAGCGAAGAGACAGCTCGCATTGAAGGTGAGGGAGAGCTTCACAGGACAATGGGAAAAACAGTTCGGCTATGAAGAGTATGGCAAGTGTCTGAACTCCTACGGATGCTCTCAGGGGTGCTATGCACCATTATTGAGGGCATTAGCGGTGTGAAATAGAACCGTATTAAGGGTAGTTTTTTCCCTTTTGAGTACTCACAAAAAACAACCGGATTAATTTTATGTCCACAAAAACACAAAATCGTATTAGCTTCTCCACAGTTAAGAACCGTGTGCCTTATCCAGACCTGTTGGAGATTCAGCTCAAATCTTTCCGAGACTTCTTCCAGATGGACTCTACCGCTGAGCAGCGTAAGAATGAGGGTCTATACAGAGTCTTCCAGGAGAATTTCCCTATTACAGATACTCGCAACAACTTTGTGTTGGAGTTTCTTGATTACTACATTGATCCACCTCGCTATACTATTGAGGAGTGCTTGGAGCGCGGACTTACATACAATGTTCCGCTCAAGGCTAAGTTGCGTCTGTCTTGCAACGACAACGAGCACGAGGATTTCAAGGTAGTTGTTCAGGATGTATATTTTGGCAACATTCCATATATGACGGAGCGAGGCACCTTCGTCATCAACGGTGCGGAGCGTGTTATTGTCTCGCAGCTCCACCGTTCTCCAGGTGTATTCTTTGGTCAGAGCGTTCACACTAACGGTACAAAGCTCTACTCAGCACGAATCATTCCTTTCAAGGGTTCTTGGATTGAGTTTGCTACCGACATCAACAATGTGATGTACGCATACATTGACCGTAAGAAGAAGTTGCCAGTAACTACACTTCTTCGTGCTATCGGTTATGAGACCGACCAGCAGATTCTTGATATCTTTGACCTTGCAGATGAGGTTAAAGTCACTAAGACC
>JAZORI010000067.1:0-36560 GCA_045656505.1 Alistipes sp.
TCCGGGAATTTTTCACGATATAGCGCAACTACACCATTGGCTCGCCTAAGGCGACCCTTCACTGCTCCGCCTCAGCATAGCTCAAGTAAACTTGACTCTGCATTCGGCTTAATCGCAGCGTTCTGACGATAAAACAGTGCAGGGATTTATCAGTGTGCAAACCAGAAAAACTTTTGGACATTAGCTTGTCCGCCTGTGGCGGACTAAATATAATTCCGCTTAAAAGCTAATAGCCAACCGACGCTGCTCGTGAGGGCAGAGGCTGCTTGCAGACTATGCCGAACTGCGAGGAGGAAGGGTCGGCGCAGCCGAGCCAACAGCCAATAACCAACAGTCACTGCATAAGTTTGTGAAAAATGATAAAATATGCATTTATTTGTAAAAGTTTTATTAACTTTGTAGGTAGATGTATAACCTTAAAACCTTGCGACTATGAAAGTTACCATTGAAACTCTTGCGGCTATTTACAACATTGGCATGTCTATAGTTATGGGAGACGGCGATCTTAAGCCGGAGTCTGTTGTGCCTCTCGAGAAATTTTACGGAAGTATAAGTGGCTTTACCAATGAGGCGATGAAGAAGGTTCTGGATTGTGTTCAGAACAACGAAAACCTCACTATCGAGAGGTCGGTAGAGCTTGTAAAGGCGTTGGATGTGGATGTTAAGCAGAGGCTTGTTGATATCTTTGCCGATATAGTTCGTGCAGATGAGAAGATATCAGAGAAAAAGATGGTGCTATTCAATGGTGCGAGAAACCTCTGTGGACTCCCTGCGCCGACCAAACCGTTGGTGGATAATCCTGAGGATGTTATTGCTCCGACATTCCTCGCTGCAAAGACAAATGGTATTGCATATCCTTTCCAGGTAGATGCAGATGCCGATGATTGGCGCAAGTTTGATGAGGAGATATCAGAGCGTATCGGCGCGAATAGAACAGAGATAGTTCGTTTTACTGCACCTCTGAATACCCTTTCAAAGAAGTTGGGACTTGTCGGTTGTCACTTGATTTTCCTTGTTGATAGAGAGGGATATGCAAAGGAGGATATTGGCGATAATATGACCGGCACACTCCTCTATGGCTCGGGCGCAGAGATTAAGGGAGATATTGTCTTTGCACTTGAGAGTGACAGTGGCTATAAGCTCATGGGCTTTACCTCGGCGGCGCTTATTGAGAACGCTTATATCGAGATTAATGCAGCGGTTGGTAACCTTTTAAGACTTGAGTAGTATGAGATTTATGATGCGCGACTTCTGCGCCATACTGCGCATAGGTCAATTGCTTATAGGGCAAGGTGATAATCCTAAAAATGAGGCAGCAGCCAGAAGACTGGTCTATGGCCTTGCCGACTTTGTCTCTCCGGATCAGATGGAGGCCGTTGTTCGTATTGCAGGACATCTTGACTTCGCAACCTCTGCCGCAGCCCTCACAACACTCGGCGACGAGGAGCTCGCATGGGCAAAGGAGCTACTCTACTCCGTGGCAACTGTAGATGGAGCTATGAACGCCGACCAAACCCATCTCTGGGATAGACTACTTGAGATCTGCGAGCGAGATATGTTTGAGTTGTAGCCTACTTGGGATTATAAGGAATTAAGGAGGATATATTATATTCTCTAATTTCCCTAAACTCCTTACCTAAAAAAGCAACAAAGGTCTCCATCTGGAGACCTTTGTGATTACATGAAGAAGAGCTTACTTCTTCATATAGCTTTTAATATAGTGATGGTGTGAACCGTAGCGGTTGAATGCTGCCTCGTCGAGAGCCTCCTGAGCTGATGGGTGAGCTACAGAGATGATAAGGCGAGCGCGCTCCTGCAGGCTCTTGCCATAGAGATCTACAGCACCGTTCTCAGTTACGAACCAGTGGATGTGGTTACGGGTTGTAACAACACCTGCACCCTCAGTAAGAACGTCAGAGATCTTAGATACGCCCTTGTTAGTGATAGAAGGCATAGCGATAATAGCCTTACCACCCTTAGAGAGTGATGCACCATAGATGAAGTCAACCTGACCACCAACGCCTGAGTAGAACTTACGGCCGAGTGAGTCTGCGCAAACCTGACCAGTGATATCTACCTGAAGTGCTGAGTTGATAGCGGTAACCTTGTCGTTCTTAGAGATGATGAATGGGTCGTTAGTGTAACCTACGTCCATCATCAGCACGCCTGGGTTGTCATCGATAAAGTCGTAAACCTTCTGTGAACCCATAAGGAATGTAGATACCATCTTACCCTTATCGATATTCTTAGCTGCGCCGTTGATTACGCCCTTCTCAACGAGTGGAAGTACGCCATCTGCGAACATCTCAGTGTGAACACCGAGGTTCTTGTGATTACCGAGCTGTGCGAGCACTGCGTTAGGAATAGCACCGATACCCATCTGGAGAGTTGCACCATCCTCGATAAGACCTGCACAGAGGTTACCAATCTTGGTTTCAACCTCATTTGGAGCTGCGAAGTGAGCCTCCTCAAGTGGCTGATCGTCCTCTACGAAGAACTCGATCTGTGAGCAGTGAATCATAGCGTCACCGAATGCACGTGGAACATACTTGTTCACAACTGCGATAACGTGATCTGCGCACTCAACAGCTGCGAGTGTAGCATCTACAGAGGTACCGAGAGATACATAGCCGTGCTTGTCTGGTGTAGATACCTGAATCATAGCAACATTACAAGGTACTGCGCCTGAACGATAGAGCTTCTGGGTCTCGCTGAGGAAGATTGGAATGTAGTCAGCATAACCGCTCTGTGTTACCTTACGTACATTGCCACCCACGAAGAATGAATCGAGCTGGAATACGCCCTCGAACTCAGGATCTGCATATGGTGCAGGACCCTCTGTGTGGAGGTGGTGGATGTGTACATCCTTAAGCTCGCCTGCGCGACCTCTCTCGCACATAGCCTTAATCAGGCACTGAGGTGCCGATGCAACTGAACTGAGGTGAATGTGATCACCTGACTTGATTACTTTTACAGCCTCTTCTGCTGTTACAAACTTAACCATAGTGTTTGAAATTTAGTAATAATAGGTTTCTTATAGTATATTTTACTTTCTCTTTACCTCAACCTGCTCGTATCCCTCGATGATATCGCCGACCTTGATGTCGTTGTAAGACTCGATATTCAGACCGCAGTCGTGACCTGTGAGTACCTCCTTAACATCGTCCTTGAATCGCTTGAGTGAGCCGAGACGACCGGTGTGGATAACAATACCGTCACGGATAACGCGGATAGGGGTGTTACGCTGAATCTTACCCTCGCGAACAATACCACCGGCAATAGTACCAACCTTTGAGATCTTGAAGGTCTCAAGAACCTCAACAGAGCAGACAATCTCCTCCTTCATTACAGGCTCGAGCATACCCTCGATAGCGTCCTTAATCTCGTTGATTGCATCGTAGATGATAGAGTAGAGACGAATCTCGATCTCCTCCTTCTCAGCAAGACGACGAGCTGCTGCTGATGGACGCACCTGGAAGCCGACGATAATCGCATTTGAAGCTGTTGCCAGCAGAACGTCACTCTCAGAGATCTGACCTACAGCAGAGTGGATTACATTCACCTGAACAGTCTCCTTTGAGAGCTTGATAAGTGAGCCTGACATAGCCTCAACTGATCCGTCCACGTCACCCTTAACGATGATGTTGAGCTCCTTAAACGAGCCGATAGCGATACGGCGACCAATCTCATCGAGTGTAACGTGCTTCTGAGTCATCAGACCCTGCATACGCTGCAACTGCTCACGCTTATTAGCAACCTCACGAGCTGAGCGGTCATCCTCCATAACGTTGAATGAGTCACCCGCCTGAGGCGCACCGTTAAGACCGAGCAACTGAACTGGTGTTGATGGGCCTGCAGCGGTAATCTTCTTACCGTTCTCGTCAAACATAGCCTTTACACGACCGGTGTATGTACCAGAGAGTACCACATCACCAATGCGGAGAGTTCCCTCCTGTACGAGTACTGTAGCAACATAACCACGACCCTTGTCGAGTGTTGACTCGATAACGGCACCCTTAGCACGCTTGTTAGGGTTAGCCTTAAGGTCGAGAAGCTCAGCCTCGAGGAGTACCTTCTCCAACAGCTTCTCAAGGTTCAGACCCTGCTTAGCCGATACATCCTGGCTCTGGTACTTACCACCCCAATCCTCAACGAGGAAGTTCATATTTGCAAGCTGCTCCTTAATGCGCTCAACATTTGCAGCTGGCTTATCAATCTTGTTGATTGCAAATACCATCGGTACGCCCGCAGCCTGAGCGTGGTTAATAGCCTCAATAGTCTGTGGCATCACGCTGTCATCTGCTGCAACGATGATAATAGCAACGTCTGTAATCTTCGCACCACGAGCACGCATCGCTGTAAACGCCTCGTGACCCGGAGTATCGAGGAAGGTAATCTTCTGACCGTTCAACTCAACAGAGTATGCACCGATGTGCTGGGTAATACCACCGGCCTCACCAGCGATAACGTTGGTCTTACGGATATTATCGAGCAGTGAGGTCTTACCGTGGTCAACGTGACCCATAACGGTAACGATTGGTGGACGTGGCAACAGATCCTCCGCCTCGTCGATCTCCTCATCGCCAATAGCCTCCTGAATCTCAACAGATACGAACTCTGTAGTGAAGCCGAACTCCTCAGCAACCACAACAAGTGCCTCTGCATCAAGACGCTGGTTGATTGATACCATCAAACCGAGGTTCATACAAGCTGAGATGACCTCCATTGGAGATACATTCATCATTGTTGCCAGCTCACTTACGGTTACAAACTCTGTAACCTTGAGCACTTTGCGCTCCATCTCCTCGCGCTCAACAGCCTCATTCATTCGCTGCTGAACCTCCTCGCGCTTCTCCTTACGATACTTAGCACCCTTATTCTTAGCACCCTTGGCTGTAAGACGAGCCAGAGTGTCCTTAACCTGCTTTGAAACCTCCTCGTCTGATACCTCAGGGCGAACTACAGGCTTTGGCTGTGGCTTCTGATGCTTATTCTTCTTGCCACCACCCTGCTGCTGGTTCTGCTGGTTGTTGTTATTGTTGTTCTGCTTGAACTCCTGATGCTTGTTCTTTTTGCCGCTGTTCTGCGGAGGCTGCTGACGTGTGATGTCAACCTTCTCCTTGTCAATCTTCTTGCGGCGCTTGCCACCTGGAACCATACCCGATACGTCAATCTTGCCGAGAATCTGTGGGCCGCTGAGGGTCGGAGTCTCGGTAGCACGGAATGTGCTGTTGCTATTAGGCTCTGCTGCAGGCTGAGCCTGTGGCTGAACACTCTGTGCAGGCTTTACTGCCTCCTGCTTAGGCTGTGGTGCCGGCTGTGGCTTTGGCTGCTGTGGCTTTACCTCCTGCTGAGGCTGCTGCACCTTCGGCTTTGGCTCTGCCTCGACCTTTGGCTGCGGCTTTACAATATTGCCCTTCTTGTCAAGCTCTATGCGGCCAAGGATGCGTGGCTGCTGAACCTCGTCCTTAACCACAATATTGCGCTTTGGCTCTACAGGCTTCTGCTCCTCGATAGAGATAGTAGCCTGCTTTGTAGAGATCTTCTCACGGATATTGTCGCGAGCAGAGTCAGAAGTACGATTTGCACCAAACTCCTTCTCTACCATTGCGTAGATATCTCCACTGATCTGTGTATTGGGCGAGCCGTCAATAGCTACACCCTTCTTGTGCAAGAAGTCGGTTACGGTATTAAGACCAACCTTGAACTCCTTAGCAACCTGAATAAGGCGTAATTTCTTGTTTTCGTTCTCCATGTATATTTCTCCTTCTTTTTTATTTAACAATTAGTACAGCTGCTACGAAAATCTCGTAGCCGGATTCTGGGGAACGGATTACTCCTCACTCTGCTCCAACTCTCTCTCAAGGATAGCGATAATCGCCTCAGCCTGCTCAACCTCGAGGTCAGCACGCTCTGCAATCTCCTCTGCATTCAGTGCAAGTACTGCCTTTGCACGGTCAAGACCTGCTGCCGAGAGAGCCTCAATCTGCCAAGCCTCAATAACATCAGCGAACTCAGAGAGTGGGAAGTCGCCACCCTCGATGTTACGATATACGTCGATGTTGTAGCCGGTAAGCATCTTAGAGAGCTTGATGTTAAGACCGCCCTTACCGATAGCAAGTGATACCTGATCTGGATCAAGATATACAGATGCTGTCATGCGCTCCTCGTCAACAACAATCTCAGTGGTCTTTGCAGGGTTGAGTGAACGCTGGATGAGCAGCTTAGTGTTTGAAGTATAGTTGATAACGTCAATATTCTCGTTGTGCAACTCCTTTACGATAGTGTAGATACGAGCACCCTTCATACCTACGCATGAGCCTACAGGGTCAATGCGGTCGTCATAAGACTCAACAGCAACCTTAGCACGCTCACCAGGGATGCGGGCAATCTTCTTGATTGTAATCAGACCATCGTAAATCTCAGGTACCTCAGCCTCGAACAGACGTTCAAGGAACTGGTTTGCTGTACGAGAGAGGATGATGCGTGGCTGATTGTTATTCATCTCTACGCTCTTTACGATAGCCTTCAGAGTGTCACCCTTGTGGTAGAACTCGCCAGGGATTTGCTCTGCGCGTGGGAGGATAAGCTCGTTGTCCTCGTCATCAAGGATAAGAACCTCCTTCTTCCATACCTGATAGATCTCACCGGTGATAATCTCACCTACGCGGTCACGATACTTCTCGTAGAGAGTTGCCTTCTCAAGGTCGAGGATGCGAGATGCGAGGTTCTGACGCAGTGAGAGCACTGCACGGCGACCGAAAGACTCAAAAGTGATAGAGTCGGTGTACTCGTCACCCACCTCATAAGATGAGTCGATAGCCTGAATCTGTGAGAGTGAGATCTGACGAACATCATCCTCAAACTCCTCATCTGCTACAACCACGCGGTTACGCCAAATCTCAAGGTCACCCTTGTCGGCGTTGATGATGATGTCGAAGTTCTCGTCTGTGCCGTACTGCTTCTGAAGAGCGTGACGGAAGACATCCTCAAGAACACCGATCATTGTCGATTTGTCGATGTTTTTCAGCTCCTTGAACTCTGCAAAGTTGCTGATAAGATTCAAATTGTTCATTGTCTTTTTGCTTTTATATTATTTGTAATCTAAATATTCCTTAGCGGTCTTGATATCCTCAAAAGCGATTGTGCGCACGATGTGCTGCAACTCCTTGCGCTTCTTGCCTTCAACGGCAACCTTCTCGTCATAAGAGATAGTAATGCCCACCTCTGTAGCCTCGTCAAGAGTACCCAAAATCTTAATGCCATCCTTGAGCAATACCTCTACCGGAGAGCCAACAATCTTGTGATACTGACGCAATAGTTTAAGCGGCTCGCCAATGCCTGCAGATGCTACTGTAAGTGAAAAATCCTCTACATCACGGTCAAAAACCGCATCTACAGCCCTCGATACAGCAACGCATGTGTCAATTGTCACACGGCTATCTGCATCCAGTGTAAGCGAAATCTCATTCGATGGGGTAGAGGTGCACTCCACTACGAAGACATCACTGCCCTCTAGATGCTGCTCTACTACTTCTACTAACTTGTTGATATCCATTGTATTATATAATTATTTATTCTCCTTAAGGTACAAAATAAGGGGACCTCTCGTCCCCTTCACTCGTTTACACCACAAAAATAGTACAAATAATCCAGTCGACCAAATATTTTTATAAAAATATTTTGCAGCCACGACAAGAATTACTTCCGTCGCAACTGCAAAATATCTGTTAACTATACCTTTTTGTGAGTTGTCTACAAGATGTCCATCTACTACATCATACCTCCCATACCGCCGGCTGGCATTGGTGGAAGTGGATTCTCAGCTGGTTTCTCTGCAAGTACGCACTCGGTTGTAAGGAACATAGATGCGATAGATGCAGCGTTCTCAAGAGCTACGCGAGATACCTTTGTAGGGTCGATAATACCCGCAGCGAGCATATCCTCAAAGCGGTCATCGCGAGCGTTGTAACCGAAGTTACCGTTGCCCTCACGCACCTTATTTACAACTACAGAGCCCTCGCCACCTGCGTTGGTAACGATCTGACGCAGAGGCTCCTCGATAGCGCGCTTTACAATCTGAATACCTGTTGTCTGGTCGTCATTCTCGCCCTTAAGACCCTCAAGAGCTGCAGTTGCGCGGATATAAGCCACGCCACCGCCAGGAACGATACCCTCCTCAACAGCTGCGCGGGTAGCTGCAAGGGCGTCATCTACGCGGTCCTTCTTCTCCTTCATCTCAACCTCAGTAGCTGCACCTACATAGAGTACAGCAACGCCACCTGCGAGCTTTGCAAGGCGCTCCTGGAGCTTTTCGCGCTCGTAGTCAGACTTAGCAACCTCGATAGATGAACGGATAAGTGCTACGCGCTCTGCGATAGCTGCCTTGTCACCGCAACCGTCAACGATAGTTGTGTTCTCCTTTGTGAGGGTAACCTTCTCAGCGCAGCCGAGCATAGCCATTGATGCATCCTCAATCTTCATGCCCTTATCTGATGAGATAACTGTTGCACCGGTAAGAGTTGCGATATCCTCAAGCATCTCCTTGCGGCGGTCACCAAAGCCCGGAGCCTTACAAGCAGCCACCTTGAGTGTGCCACGCAGACGGTTTACAACCAGTGACTGCAGAGCGTCACCATCAACATCCTCTGCAATGATAAGCAGAGCTCGGCCTGACTGAGCAACAGGCTCAAGAACGCCCATCAGCTCCTTCATGGTCGAAATCTTCTTATCGGCAAGCAGGATGTATGGCTTCTCAAGTTCAGCCTGCATCTTCTCAGTATCGGTCATAAAGTATGGAGAGATATAACCGCGGTCGAACTGCATACCCTCAACTACATCTACGTGAGTATCAGTACCCTTAGCCTCCTCAACTGTAATTACGCCCTCATTGTTTACCTTTGCCATAGCCTCGGCGATAAGTGTACCGATAGCCTTATCATTATTTGCAGAGATTGTAGCAACCTGCTCAATCTTTGTATTGTCAGAGCCAACCTCCTGAGACTGAGAGCGCAAAGAGTCAACGATAACAGCTACCGCCTTGTCAATACCGCGCTTGATGTCCATAGGGTTTGCACCTGCAGTGACATTCTTTAGACCCACGCTGATAATCGCCTGTGCAAGAACAGTCGCAGTTGTTGTACCGTCACCTGCATCGTCATTTGTCTTAGATGCCACCTCGCGCACCATCTGTGCACCCATATTTGCAAATGCATCCTCAAGCTCAACCGCCTTTGCCACAGTCACACCATCCTTTGTTACCTGTGGAGCACCGAACTTTCTGTCAATAATCACATTGCGACCCTTAGGACCAAGTGTCACCTTCACTGCATTTGCTAGCGCATCCACACCCTCCTTGAGAAGGTCGCGCGCCTCAATATTATACTTAATATCCTTTGCCATAATAACTTGTCTCTTTAATTTTGGTTTCGATTTTATGCGGTTTTTACTGCCGCTACCTTGTTCTCGTCAATGGGAAATACTTTTTAGTATGTCCCATCGCCTCGACCTTCGGCGAGCGTTGTAAAATTCCACCTAAAATCAAAACGTGTGTTTGTCTTTCTAATTTTGGTTTCGATTTTATGCGGTTTTTACTTCCTTCCTCTTGCCAATTAAATCCTCACATACCTCTTGTATGCTGCGGTTTAATTGTCTGCGAGAGCGTTGTAAAACCTCGCCTAAAATCAAAACTTGTGTTTGTTGTTTTTTTGCTGCAGCAAAATTATTTCTCTACTACTGCCAGAATCTCTGACTGCTTCATGATGATGTAGCTTGTACCCTCGTGGTTAATCTCAGTACCAGAGTACTTGCCATAGAGAACTGTATCGCCCTCTTTTACCTCCATTGTTACATCTTTTGTGCCGGGGCCTGCTGCAATGATTTTGCCTGCAAGTGGCTTCTCCTTGGCTGTATCCGGAATGATGAGACCTCCGGCGGTCTTCTCCTCTGCAGGATTTGGCAGAATAAGAACTCTGTCAGAAAGTGGTTTAATCATAGTTTTATACGTTTTTACTTTTTTGGTTAAAATTTCTGTTTGCTTTTTGTCACTCAATAGCTGTGCCAAAGTCGGGATAAGACCAATTTTGGCAGACTATTTGACAATTTGGCACAAAGTTGGTAGTAATAGCCTACTCAGTGATGCTCTGATAGAGATCCAGGTGCACCTTGACCACCTCCTCTATATCGAACTTGCTAACGGCAAATTCGCGAGCATTTTTGCCCATTGTCTGGCGCAACTGAGGGTCGTCAATCAACTTTTTCAGGGCTGCAGCCAACGCCTCGGAGTCCTTAATCGGAATCATAAATCCATTATGTCCATCCACAACTGTATCTCGGCAGCCGACCGAATCTGTTGTAACCACAGGGCGACCGATGGCCTCTGCCTCGATTACAGACTTCGGAAGACCCTCGCGATACCACGACGGGAATGCCATGATGTGCGACTGTCGCAAAAGTTCCAGCACATCTTTTCGATGGCCCAACCATTGTATGTAGTTGCCGTCACAGCGGCTCTCTAACATCTGTTTTGTGATGCCATTCGGGTTGGTGTCAAGTCCGCCACAGAGCAGGAATTGCACCCTCTCTTTGTACTCACTCTCCAACCTCTTGGCGGCGTCAATAAGCACCAAAGTGCCCTTATCCTCAACCATGCGGGCGGTGAAAATCACCTTTATCGGCCCAGCAGTAGGCTCTGGAGTGTAGCTGTAGTTGTTAAGATTGATGCCCGAACCGTTTGTAAATGCGCACTGCTCCTCGGTCATGATTTTTGCAGCCATGAACAGAGCCTTGTCGTCGTTGTTTTGGAAGATAACTCTCGTCTTTTTTGAGCGATGAGTCAGACGCAACACCTTCAAAATCGAGCGCGACATTAGTGATGCAGCGTGCTGCTCGTCAAACAGTACACCCAGACCGCACACGGCGCTGACCATCGCCTTGACACCAGAGAGTTTGCAGGCTAAACTGCCCCAAAGGATGGTCTTCAGACCTACAAGATGTACAATATCGGGCTTTTCGCGCTTAAAGAGTCGATAGAGGAAGTGGAGAGTCTTAATCTCATCCTTGATATTTGTTCCCGCCTTGTTTATTGGCAGGTTTATTGTCTTTAAGCCCGCCTGTCGAATCTGCTCAGATACACCTGTATCCTCACTGATAACAGTCACATCATACCCGGCCTCCTTTGCAGCCACGCCGATTGGCAATCGATGGCTCAAGAAGAACCAATCCTGATTAACTACGATAAATAACCTCTTTTGCATTGAGAAAAATATTTACGACAACGCAAATTTAATAATATTTGTTGAGAATACAAAACAAAGAGGCTGACTAAAGCTCATCGCCTTAGCCAGCCCCTTAGTTTATGGGTTGTTGTTAGAACTCGATCAACAGAGCCTCACCCTGAGGAATGTAGAGGCTAAGTGCGCCCTTCTCATCAGGGAATACAACTCGTACGCTATTGCCATCAGCAACAGATACCTCACTGCCACCCTTCTCAACAACCTTTGTGGTGTTGTTCTGAGTTACAGTAACCTTTGTTACTGCAGAGTCGAGATAGAGACGAGTATGAATGTCCTTAGTTGGGCTTTGTGCTGCCAAAAGCACCTTGTAACCCTTCCAGTTCTCACCATTCTCAGATATACGAGCATCACGGAAGCAACCGCAGATAACGTGCTCTGATACAGCTGATACTCGTGTGATAGGACCATACTTGGTTCGACCCTGACCACCATTGTCATACAATGGAGTAGTCTTCAGATTAGAGAGAATAGCACCATCTGCGTGGCATGGAAGGAGCTTCTTACCGATTGTATTGATATCAGCATTGAGCTGCTGAATCCAGTAGTACATCTCGGTCTTTACGCCCTCGCGGGTAACCATATACTCATCAAAGCCCGGTGGAGTCCAGTAGCAGAAGTATGAGATACCCTTAGAACCACCAGCGATAGTTGTCCAAACGCTCCAGCGCTCCTCTACCTCTGTAGGCTGCTTACGGCCTGTAACAGCACCTGCCTGAGTAATTACCCAGAACGGCATTCTGTACGCCAAAGTTTTACTTCTTGCCACATCAAGGTTCTGGTAGTAATCAAATGCAATCTGACCTGGATTAGTCATCAAACCGTAGAAGTCGTAAGAGAGACTCTTTGAAGGAATCTTATTCAAGTATGCCTGTATATATTTCTCATAAGAGTCGACACCCAACTTAGCAGAGTATGTAGGGTATAGGTTTATATATGTCTCTTTATCAGGTATTGCATCCAAATAACGCTTAGCGAAATCTCCCCACTGGTCATAAGCAGTTGCACTTGGCTCATCAACTAAGTACTCGCCAATATATGCAGGGTTTGAAGCAAGGTGCTCCTTGATAATAGCGATTCTCTCGTCAGATAACTCACCACCATCAAGCATACGGCCGATAAACTTCAGACCGAGCTGGTTACATACCTCCAAAATACGCTTGTTCTCAGCCAATGAGGCATCAGTTTCACCGTAGTAGTTTACAATGTTGATACCAGAATCCTTCAAATCCTGATACAACTCAAGGGTCTTAGCAGGGTCGTAGTTGTGAGCTGCAGTAGGGATGTTATACCAGTAGCTGATTGGGAACTCACCAAGACCGAATACATCGTAGTTTGTATCATCTGGCTCTGTACCAACACCATCATCTACGAAAGTATTATTCTCATACTGACCAGGATGAACTGTAATCTTGATGTCATCAATAATGACTGTACCCTTTGTTCCACTTCCAGTAGGCTTTACGAAGCCAATCGAATCACCATTTTTCAGATACATATCACAAGAGAGCTCATAATACTCCTGGTAGTGTGTGTAGTTTGCAGCATCTGTATGCTGAGCCAATATAGCCTGGTATCTCTCATTTGTACTAAAACTTGGAAGAGCCTCCTCTATATAAGAATCAAATCCAGTTCTATAATGCTCAATCCATACACCAGTTGGAATTGTGGTAGGGTCAATAGCGCCTACACCATATGACAGTTTGTAAGAGATAGTACACTTAGTTCCAATGTCGTTGGACAATAGATCTGAGTTCAATACAGGTGTTCTGAGCTCAGCACCATTGTTACCGGTACCATTGAACTGACCAATACGCATAGCACCAAAGAGAGGTGCAAGTCCGTAAGTGTTCTTGTTGCTCTTCCAAGACCATCCCTCAAGGCTACATGCATTTGCATTTAATGTCATGTAAGTCTGTTTAGCATACTCTACATCCTGCAGACCTAAGAAATAGCAACGTGTGGACTCAGAGAATATCTGGGTAGTCCACTTACGCTCGCTTGCAGACTTTTTCAAGAACTCAGGGTAAACATTCATTTTTGTAGTGTAGTCATCCCAACTCATAGGACCCTGAGCCAAATCAGGTACTACGCCTGGAGCCCAGTTCATCAAGTCGTTATTAGCCATGATGTCATTGAAGCCCTCGTAGAGAATCTCATTCTCTGTTGGAACATATACCTGGTCAGTAGTGAGCTTTACAAAGTCAGACCAACCGCAACCACCACGCTCAGAGCAGAGTGTGTATGAAGAGTTGTCAGGATTGTAGTTACCATTGTTTGCATCAAATGTTACAGCCTCATCCAGAGTCTTTACTCGGAAGTAGTAGTCTGTATTTGGCTCAAGATAACCAAATGCCAAAGCAGTTGGAATACTGATGTTTGTACCGTTAATCTTACCGAGCCAAGAGCTGTTAGAGAATGTTCCAGCGAACGATGAGTGACCCTCAAATGGAATCATGTCGTAGATTATAGTACTCTTGTCTGCAGCGAGAAGCTGTACCTGATAACCTCTCTTTTCAGTAGGAAGATTTGCAACAGCAGTCCACTTGCCATCAACGAACTTAGTACCATTAGCGACTGCAACGTCATCCCAACCAACGGTTACGAACTTAGTACCGGTGTTTGTAGTGAGCTGACGGATACCTGCAGTTGTAAACTCAATAGCCTCTGACTTAGATGCCTCAACAACAGAGCCGTTAATCACCTTAGCGATAGCAACGGTATGGGTTGTTGCGTGAGCAAACTGGCCAAACAGAATTCCATGTGCATTGTCGTTAAAATCAACATCTGCAGCAGGCTTAATTACAGGCTCAGTTGCACCATCAATATAGAGAGCATACTCAGTAACACTTGCAATCTTATTGAAGACAATGCGAGCATCTGTAAAGAATGGCCATACCTCTGCAGTCATAGCGTGCTCAGGCATCTCAATATCCTTCATTACAATCAGTGATGCACGGTCAACAACGTTATCCTTGCGAGTCTCGTCCTTCTGGTAGTCCTTAGTGAAGATTGTTTCACCAGCAGCATCCTTTACAGTTACATTGAAGTCGTTGTAAGTGCCAACAGGAACTGGGATATTAAACTCTGCACTCTGACCATAGATGTCAGAAGAGTAGTTGATTGTAACAACTGACTTGCCCTCTGTTACAGCAGAGATAGTAGCCTGACCGATAGTTGCAAGCTCTACCGGGAATGCACCGGTTACAGTTGCATCGTTGAATGTTACAACAAATGTTGCCTCAAGTGGGAGGTTCTTAACTGGGAAACGGAGTACACCACCAATCTGCTTGAATGACATCTTCTCAGCACCCTGCTCAAATGCAGCAACCATAGGAACGTTGCTCACATCCTTTGCATAGGTCCACTCAGTAGGCAGATTGTAGCTAAGGATACCGTCCTTGCAGATAGTATTCTCTGCACCATTTGCTGCCATACGAGGGTATGTAGCAACGGTAGTAATATCGCTACCCTCAGGAATCTCACCTACGAACTCAGCGTACTTAGTGCCGTACTCGCCAGTGAGGATGAAATCATAGAACTTACCATCAGTTGCAAGCACTGAGATAAGATCACCACTCTGCCATGTGAAGGCACCTGTTGTTGAATCGAGTGATGCACGAGTGTCATCACCCATGTCAGCTGAGATAGAGACTCTCTTCATCTTCAGCATGCCACCATTCAACTCCTCAATATCGCTCTGAGCACAACCTACAAAGAGCATAGAGATGAACAGCAGTCCGAACATTAACTTTTTCATTCTCTTTTTGTTAAAATAAATTAATTAAACGTAATTTCTTACCAACCTTCACCAACGTTTGAATCCTCGCCTGACGCAGTCAGAACAGCATTCTCAACCTCTAACTCCACAACCTCTAAGGCAGGAATTACATACTTTAAGTCTTTCATCTTTAATAAAATTTTGGGTGTAACATAATATTGCTAAGCTATATTTTTAATAAGATACCTCAAAGGCACAAATGTTAAATATAGTTAGCTCTTTTTTTTGTATATGAATTAAATGCAAGAGTATTCCATATCAATCTCAGATAGCTTTCATCGGCAAGGGAACGGAATCTCCACATACGATAGAAGCGTCTGATGATACGGCCAATTTTCTCTATAAAGTTCTCGTGGAACAGGTCTGGTTGCTCGCCCATAATATCGGCAAAAACGGCCTCAGAGATAGCGCAAGAGCCCTTCAGTTGTTCGATATTAATTCCCATACCGAGCTTATCGATGCAGAGCTGCGTCAATATCTTCGCAAAATTGAGTATGCGGCACTCATCCATCATCTGGATAACTCTCTGCCAGTCGATATTTGCCGATTCTGCCTTTAGGAACAGTGCCCAATCGAGTAGATATCTGATGCGAATGCCCTCCTTGATAAAGTGGCGTTGCGCGTGCTTGATAAGGAAGAGCGCATTGAACTCAGCGCAAGGGTTGAGCAGTTTTGTATCACCGATAGGAGTATAGCCCTCTTTTATCAAACTCTGCAACAACTGCTCAGTCCTAATACCCAACTTAGAGTTGTCGAAACTAGTGATAAATTGATGATTTTCAATGGTAAGCCCCCTATAGAGTAGATGAGAGTGCTTGTATCCCGCCTCCTTCATCTTGCCGCCAATCTCAATAACCACTTTATCGCCTTCAGCCTTCTTGCCCATCAGATAACAGTCCAAATCACCGGACTCACGATGGAGAGGATTAGGGTAGTAGTGTGCGAACGCTAACCCCTTGAGAACTGCCGTTTCTATATCTCGCTCCGCGAGTTTTTGTGCAAAATCGATAGCCGCCTCGCTCTTTTCGGTCATCTGCTTTTCAATGGAGAGCGAGTGTGCCAACCATTTGAAAAATAGCTGCCTTGGCGGGGCAATAGACTTGGGAATATCCTTCACCTTCTCAAAGAGAACAGCTACAACGCCCTGCCTCTTTGACTGCAAGTACAACTGCTCCCAATCCTTGGCTGCAAGTCCCTCGAATAGCTGCCACTCGACCGTAGTCTGGTGTACGGCACATTTTAGAAGATGTATGAATAGTGCGGTAATGTTCATGTTGAATAGCTAATAATCGTAGCTTATTGATAAATTAAAAACTCTTCTCATCCAGGAGCGCACCCAACTGCTCATCAAACTCCGATGGGGTAAACTTTACATATCCCGACCATGGGTAGAAGGTTAACTCGCCGAAGAAGATATTTCCATCTACGTTATATAAATCAACTCTGACAAACGGGAAGTCTTTGGATAGTAGTTTTACTATCTCCAACATCTCGGTTAGGTTATCTGGCTTCGGATAAGGCGTATCAAACTGTTCGTGGTCGGTTGTAACGTCAACTCGATTCCAATTTGGGTCATAGAAGTTGCGCTTGTGATCTACATAGCGGTCTTTATCGACAATGATATATCGGGGCTCTCCGTGAAAGCATAGGAATTTGAAATCTTCGATTCCCGCCTCAGGATGGGCTCTGTTTACGAGTAGCTCCTCGATAATAATCTGACTCTTATCAATCTGTGTGTATGCCCACTCACGACCGGCGTTAATATCTTTGATATTAATCCATGAGTTAAGATCTCTCTTCAGTGACTCTATGTCTATAGTTGATTTGTCGGTCACAAGTACAACATTGTTGCCGCCACCACCATCTGTGGTTTTAACTACAAACTGATTGGGAAGAGTATCAAAATCAATATCATCAGCATTGCTATAGACGCCATAGAGTTTTACAAGTTTGTCGGACAAACCTTTCTGTGAGATATAATCTCTTACGGCATATTTATCAACACAAGTTCCGAGCAGTGGATTGCGGTAATACATTTTGTACAGTTGCAACTTCTCGGTCCATCTTTGCGGATGTCTAAAGTTGCAGGCACACCCCATCTTGATGCGATATTGTAGCGCCAACATCACTCTGTCGGGCAAAAAACGCAGTAGTTTTAATATGCAGAATCTCAGCTTTTTGCTTGGAACTATTCTCTTGTAATCCATAACGCTGTGAGTTATTATTTGACAATACCAACCTCAATCCACTGATCGGTAATGGTTTTGGCATCTTTTTCGGCAGTTTGACGATCAATATTATACTCTTCAATCAGTAGGTCTGCTATCTTTGCAACATCGAACTCCTCCCCCTCTACAGCGCGCCATAGGTATGCTGCGCTGGAGTTGAGAGTGATTATTTTATTGAAATTTACCTGCTCCACACCCTCTCCGATAACGGTTGCTTGGCCCATTATCTCTCGAAGGATAAATCCGTCAATTATTTTCATGTGCGAGGAGTTTTAGTCTCTATTTTCTGTCTCATTCCACATCGCGGTAACAGCACTTGAGCAGACTATCGCTGCATCGGAATTTGGGAGACACTCCATATTCCAGCAAGGTGTCTGTGAAATGATATTTTGAATGGCTCGATCTCTGTTGTCTGCAAACTCTCTAAGCCATACCATGCCACCGCAACTGGTCATTATAGAGGCGTACGATTGTATAGCAGAGAGTCGTACGGCACGATTATGCTCTGCTCTGACGATGCGTATTATACCGCCTAGTGGGTAGCTAATGTTTTTATAGCAGTGTGTTTTGCCACTCCACGGAGAGCCGTATGCTGTAATCTCTCCATTTGAATATACTCTTACCACGGGGTGGTCGTCGTTGATAAGAGTTACGTTGTTAAGAGCTTCCAACCACATTCGGCTGTGGGTGCTTTTCCCAGTGCCACTTTTCCCTAAGAAGAGGTAGGCTCTTTCCTGATACTCTACGGCAGAAGCGTGCAGTAGTAGTGTGTTATCTTTTGATGTCGCAAGTTGAAAGCAGAGCGTAACGGCAGTATTAAATGTGTTCCACTGCTCTAACTCTGTACCCGCAAGGTTTAGTGTAGCGCATGAAAAGTCGCTACTAAGGGTCATGTAACCATTTGTCTGTTTGGCGTAAGGTTGGTTCAGCTCGAAATAGTGATTATTGTCACCTGTTTTGAAGACCGAGAAGATGATAAAACCCTCTTTTCTATCATCGGCATTAGAATATACAGCAACCTTATCTTTACAATCAACCGCAGACTCTTTGATAACGAGGGTAAAACAGACTTCAGCCTCCTTATCAAAGTCCTCAAATGGCCCATAGCATTGACACATCTTCTCCCACAAACAAGACTCCGCATCGGCCTTTATTGCGAAATAGTGGTTTGCTACCTTGTACTGTTTGGTCATAGACCTTCTTTTGTAAAACTATCCCTGTCGGGACCTGTCAGATCCCGACAGGGGATAGTAGATAGAGTGTAAATGTTAGAAATAGGTGTTGATGTAGCTATCCATGAAGTTAAACTTGGTCAAATAGTAAGACTTCATCTTTGTGATAGCCTCCTCTACACTCATGTTAGCCTCCTTGTTCTTATTATCATCAGGAGTGAGGTTCAGATTCAGAGGCCACAACTGAGCATTATACTCTGCAGACTCTTTGATTGAGAGATACTGACGATCAATCTCATCAATAATGGCTCTCAGCTGGTCACGATGCATATTCCATCGCTGCTTGATGATAGGATGGTTTGCAGGATCGTTGATAATTCGGCTATTCCATACAGCATTCATATTGATCAACTTATCCTGGTAATATGGCTGATATGTGTAGTAGTCGAAATCCCAAACTGGACCGGCATGCATCTTACCACCTCTATCCTTATGCATATATACTGACTTAGGGTGTGTAGGCTCTCCAGAACCAGTCAACTCATATATCAACCAATAGTCGATAAATGAATCCAAATCAATATACTGCAAGTAACCCTCGGTAGTAGAACCAGCCTCATAAAGAGCAACACGTATCTGCTCAATATGATTCTTAATATATTCGAACTGCTCAGCACACAGAACATCCTCATCTGGCTCCTTAATCATAAATGGCAACTTCTGGAACTGGCCAGTCTCCAACATAATGTTGTTGTATGACATGAACTTGTTGACCTCGTCGTAGTTCGTGTCAACCTCCAGCAGATATCCACCAGTTATAGCCTCTGGATCAGTATCGGTTGACTCCATCTCTGTGATATTCACACGATTCTTATCAACTTTAATCTGCTCGCATAGATAGTAGTTACCAATGAATACACCGTTGAGTACTACATCAACGTGTGTACCTCGAGGAGTCCAATTAAGTCCCTCTAAACGCTTTGAAATCTCAAAGGCAATAGAGTTTCTGATACAAGTTTTGTCAAGGTAATTTGCCAACAGTACCCATCTCTTATGCTTAGGCATGCCGAGTACAGACTCCTTGCTGTCAAGCTTGATAGCAAAAGGTTTCTTAGCATATCCCCAAGTTGTATTTCCACGACCACGAATCTGAGCTTTTGCATAGTGTACATCATACTCGCCAGCATTGGTGATAAAAATATCTGTCTCTTCGAGCCATACGGTCTTGCTCTGAATAGGCGCACTATCTTTTGTGTTGATATAGACTACAGGAAGATTGGAGTGGGAGATAGTTACGATATAACTTCTCCATCCACCCAAATCAGCAGTCACAACCATCTTCACAGGTTTAGAGAAGTCCACCTCGGTCTCACCAGACTTAATAACTGAACCGTCCACAGTAACAGTACCCTCAGTTACCTCGAAAACAGGCTTAAGATGGGTTACGTCTGTTCCGTATGGCAACTTAATAGAGATATACTCTGTATCAAGTTTGGTTGCATAAGAGTCATTGATAGATAAGCTTGTAAGACTAGGCTTATCAGCAGCAATAATCTTGAAAAGATTAGATGTAATCTGAATATCCTTGCCATTATTATCCTTTGTATTGATAACAAGAGCTACACCATTGCAGAAATCTACGTCATTACCAAGATCCTTGATATAAGCGATATACTGACCCTCTTTGATATTGCCATCAGCATCTTTGTCCACCTCAATATTGTCGATTGTGTAGTTATTAGGATCGGTAACATACGAGCGCGATGCATTCTCAATAACCATATCGAGCTGTACCATAGGGGTCTGAGCTGCCGTATTCAAATTGAGGGTTGCGTTCGATGGATTCACTCTGAATTTCACCGGTACAACTCGATCCACGCCCAAGAATACATCCTCAGCCAACACAACTACGCTAGTAGGATAGAGCACAGACATATTAAACTCATATACAGTGCCGTCAGCCATCTCGAGTGTAATAACACCACTATATGGGTCTTTTACGATAGACTTAATAGACTTAGATGGGTCAGATGGCAGAGATGTAGTGATTGTCTCGATAACAGTTGTAGGATCAGATGCCAAATACAACTCAAAGGCAAATGTGCCATTCGCAGTAACAACAACTCGTACAGAAACGCCATCTGCACCTTTGCTTACATAACCGTTTCCTTTGCTGTCGGTTAACGCGGTAAAGGTATGGCCATTATCGTATGAAACGATCCACTCGCCATTGCTGTTGATGGTTACGATAGGAGTGATGCCATCTTCACCGTCATCGCCTTTGTCACCCTTGTCGCCCTTATCACCTTGGTCACCCTTATCACCTTTTTCTCCGGTGTCACCTTTGTCTCCCTTGTCGCCTTTCTCGCCTTGGTCACCGGTAGCACCCTTCTCTCCGGTGTCACCCTTGTCACCTTTGTCACCCTTGTCGCCTTTGTCGCCGGTAGCACCTTTTTCGCCAGTGTCACCCTTGTCACCCTTATCGCCTTTGATGCCCTGCTCTCCGGTGTCACCCTTGTCACCCTTTACGCCGTCGTAGAGGTTGATAGTCTGATCATCTGAGAAGGTGATTGTCCAGCCTGTGTGAGTGTTATCAGCATAAGGGACAACATCTTTAATGATTTTACCATCCTCGTAAGCCTTCTGTAGAGCCAAAAGTTGAGCCTCAATGGCCTCAACGCGGTCGGTCAAAGAACCTAAGCTGTTGCCCAATGAGTCAATATCGCTCTCTATCTGCTCGATTCTGCCACAAGATATGGCAAGCGCGATTGTCGATAGAAGTAAAAATATTGTCTTTTTCATCTATTTATCAGTTAAGTTATCTCCTATAAATTAGGGAATTAATTTTTTTCATTTTGGGCAAGTTCTGTTTCGGACGTTATTGACCTAATTTATAGAACCTACCTTAAATGGATTTGTAAATAGTACAAAGGCTCAGACAGCCTGAGCCTTTGTACCTATAAACATATCTTAGAACTCAAGAAGAACTGCCTCGCCGTCAGGAATGGTCAACGAGAGCTTATAAGAGCTGTCGTAAGTGATAGTAATATCACCAACGGTTATGCTCAGAGTACTTGAAAGAGCAATAGTCTCAGTAGTGTTGTTGTGAGTGAATGTAATCTTGGATACAGATGGATCGAGTGTCAGATAAGCATTCACAGTACGGTTAGGCATCTCACTAAGTACCAACGCCTTATATCCCTTATAGTTCTCGCCGTTCTCAGATATACGAGCATCACGGAAGCAACCGCAAAGGATTGAATTATCACCAGATACCTTCTGAATAGGGCCATACTTTGTACGACCAGCACCACTATTTACCCAAAGTGGATAATATGTTGTTGCTGTCATGATTGCACCATCAGCGTGGCATGGAAGTAGCTTCTTACCGATAGTGTTGATGTCTTTGTTGATCTCCTGAACCCAGTAGTACATATCGGTCTTGTTGCCCTCAAAGTCAATCAGGCTCACCCAGTCACTGCCAGTAGGGCTACCATAGCAGAAGTAAGCGATACCCTTTGAACCACCTGCAATATTTGCCCATACACTCCAGCGCTGCTCACACTCATTTGGCATACGGCAAGATGGAGCCTGACAAGCCTGAGTAATGACCCAGAATGGCATTCTTCTGCGCAATGTCTTATCTCTTACAAGGTCAAAGTTTGAGAAGAATGTGTTGAATACAGTTGTAGAATTACTTCGCAAGCCATAGAAGTCATAAGAGAGAGACTTTGTATGAACTTTCTGCAAATATGAGTCAATATAATTCTCGTAGTCAGTCTTGAGCTGAGTTGCAGCATTTGCATACTGAGGGAAGAGGTTGATATAAGCCTCCTTGTTCGGCATAGCAGCGTTGAATGCATCAACAACAGTGCCGAGTTCATCAAACAGATCAGCTCCTGGCTCGTCATCAATCAGCTCACCAACATATGTATCAGAGTTACCGAAAGTCTCCTTGATAAGCTGCATACGAGTTGCAGTATCAGCAGCTGCTACGCGACCGATAAACTTCAGACCAACCTCTGCACAAACATCGTGGATTCGCTTGTTCTCAGCAATTGAGCAATCGATATGGTGGCCATAGTACAATGCAATGTTGAAACCGGCATCCTTAACCTCTTGATACTTTGCCTTAGTAAGCTCGTGGCTGTAAGTGTTTGTTGTATAATCAATATAGAACGATGGCTCTACAGTGTACCAGTAAGAGATTGGGAACTCACCAAGACCATATACGTCGTAGTTTGTATCATCCGGCTCAGTACCAATACCGTTATCTACGAATGCACCTTCGCTGGTATCCTCAGGAACAACCTCGATAGATATCTCACCAATGGTAACACAACCTTTATAATAATCGCTTATATTATCCACCTTAGGATTAGCCTTCTCAAAACCGAGAATATCACCCTTGAGAAGATTTATCTCTGTAGTTACATCAAACCACACTGGGTAATGAGTATAATTATTGTTATCCGTCCAAGTAAAATTATCACTCCAATCTTGCTTTACAGTGCCATCACTATTGAGCGAGAAATCAATAGTATTCTTGTTATCAATAGTCACAAGAGCACCATTCTCCTCACGATAGTGATATACACCAAGTACTCTATTTACTCTCTCTTGTGTTGTAGCGTGAGCAGATACCTTGATTCTTACAATACACTTAGTAGGGACTGTCGCAGATAGTTTATCAGAATTGATAGGCTTAGTACGAAGCTCTGTCTTTCCTGAAGCAGTACCACTCTCGCCCAAACGTACAGAACCAAAATTAGGGTGCATTGATCTGGTATTTGCCTTTCCGCTAAATACACTCCAACCCTCAAGAGAGCCAGCATAGCTATTCAAATAGCGAGGAGTAGCTTTAATATCAGCATCATCAGAGAGACCATGTTGCTCAACAGAGAGCATTGTGTTAAAGCCCTGCTCTGAGAACTTACGCTGTTCAAATGGCAGAGCGGCCCAAGCCTTGTAAAGAGCTGCACTTGCAGTGCTCTTGTAATTAGAGGCAGAAGTTGTCAAAATCTGAGGAATTGCAGCAGGAGCGGCATTCATAATATCGCTATTGAACATCATATCGTCAAAGCCCTCATACAATACCTCTCTATCTGTTGGAACGTGAGGAGCATCGGTTGTCAACTCTACGAAATTTGACCAAGCACAACCTCCACGAAGAGAGGTCATAGTTACACCCTCACCATCTGGCTTAAAGTAACCATTTGCAGGAGAGTCGAATACTACAGGCTCTGCAAGGGTCTGAACACGGATGTAGTACTTCTTGTTAGGCTCCAACCAACCGAATGTAAGGGCAGATGGAAGCATAATATTCTCACCCTCAATTTTACCAAACCAAGATGAGTCGCAGAATGCGCCACCGTAGTCTACCTGACCGCTAAATGGAACCTCATCATAGAGCTTAGTGGTCTTATCTGCAGCATAGAGCTGAACGCGATAGCCACGAACATCACGAGGAGTAAGAGCCGTATTTCTCTTCATTATACTCCAACGCTGGGTAGTCTCATCGTAAACAGGGCTATTCTCAACACCGATAGCTACATCATCCCAAGCTGCGCAGACAAACTTAGTACCTGTATTATAGGTCATCTGGCGGATTTTACCAGTTGAGAATGGCTTAGCCTCAGACTTAGAAGCAGTCATAACAGTGCCATTAATAACCTTAGCAACAGCTACAGTGTGAGCTGTGTCGTGCTCAAAGTTGCCACCAATAAGAACAGCCACACGACCATCCTCTCTTGTCTCGAGATCTGCAAGGTCAACAATCACTGGCTCATCCTCGCCGTCAATAAAGAATGCATACTGAGTAGCCTCTGCAACTGGAGAGAAGAGCACGCGAGCGTCAACGAAGAATGGCCATACCTCAGAGATAGCCAATGGGCTCTCTGGAATAGCGATATCCTTCATTACGATAAGAGATGCGCGCTCAACAACGTTATCCTTACGAGTCTCGTCCTTCTTGTACTCCTTTGTAAAGATAGCCTCACCATTAGCACCGTTGATAGTTACGGTAAAGTCGTTGTAAGTGCCAACCGGAACAGGAACGTTGAACTCAACATTCTGACCATAGATGTCAGAGGTGTAGTTGATAGCAACAGTTGATGTACCCTCAGTAGCGGTGATTGCAGACTGACCGATAGTTGTAAGCTCTACCGGGAATGCACCGGTTACAGTTGCATCGTTGAATGTTACAACAAATGTCGCCTTAAGTGGAAGGTTCTTAACTGGGAAACGGAGTACACCACCAATCTGCTTGAAAGCCATGTGGGTTGCACCCTGCTCGAAAGATGCTGCCATAGGGACGTTGCAAGTGCCCTCTACATAGCTCCACTCAGCAGGAAGAGTGTAGTTCAATACGCCATTGCTGTAGATAGCATTCTCTGTGCCATTTGCAACAAGTGCAGGGTATGTAGCAACAGTAGTAATATCGCTACCCTCAGGAATCTCACCTACAAACTCAGCTGTTCTGTCACCAGCCTCACCGGTAAGGGTGAAGTCATAGAACTTGCCATCAGTTGCAAGAACAGAGATAACATCTCCGTTCTGCCATGTGAAGGCACCTGTTGTTGAATCGAGTGATGCACGAGTCTCATCACCCATGTCAGCTGAAATAGAGACCTTTTTCAGCTCTACATTTACACCGTTCAACTCCTCAATATCGCTCTGAGCACAACCAACAAAGAGCATAGAGATGAACAGCAGTCCGAACATTAACTTTTTCATCTTTTTACTTTTTTTGAAATAATTAACCTAACTTTTACCAACCCTCTCCGACGTTTGAATCCTCGCCAGATGCAGTCATAACGGCATTCTCAACCTCTAACTCCACAACCTCTAAGGCAGGAGTTACATAATCAAAATTTTTCATAGTTTAATAAATTAAATTAAATTGTTGATAATTATTTGTTATTGTTTGAAATTTCTATCTTGATTTCTTCGAAAAAGTTTTGGATTTTAGCAGTTAACAGTGAGTGCTCATACTCTTTAGCTAGCTCAAAATTACGGATAGCACACTGCTTGTAAAACTCTGCATTTTCCAACATTTTAACACATCTTACAATGCCATTAACATCCTTCTTTGGAACTATCAACTCCTCAGCAATCAACTCTGGCAGACCTCCAGTATCAAAACCGATACATGGCAGGGCAGTGCTCATAGCCTCTACAACTGCGCGAGGCAGACCCTCTTGAAAACTTGGCTGAGCATAAATGTCTGCGTCAGACAAGATGTCCATTACTTCGTTTGGAGTCTTTCTGCCTAAGAAGTGTATGTGATTTTCAATATTTAGCTGCTTGCATAGCTCTTTGAGTCGAGCACCTTCGCCTGCACCTATTAGGTAGTAATGGTATCTGCACTCACCAGCCTTTACAAGGTTTGCAAGAGCTCTGATGACATACTCTTGACCCTTATAGCGTATGTCTATATGGCCTATGGTGACAATTCTAATCTGCTCTGTTGCAGACTTTGCGGATAATTTCTCTAATCTATTAGAGAGCGCAATCGGATTTGGTGCACCTAAGTTTGTATCAGAGCAACCTAATGATTTACCATTGGTCGGATATCGCTTCTGCAGGAATGACTTGGTTACGTAGTGCACATAATCAGAGCCTTTGATGATTTTTCTTGTCTGCAGGAAATATATTGGTGCCAATAGGCGTACAAGCAGTCGTTGATGGTTGCGCATACCATCCCACGGACAAGCAACAAGGAATGACAGATATGGGATGTTATGTTTTTTAGCTACCTTGAATGCATAGCTAAGGTTGTGCCCAGGGGTATAACCGATAACTAAGTTCATCTGCGGGATTATATCTTTAAGTACCTGTTTGTTGTAGTTACTATTTGAGATATAATCTGATATAGATGTAGTTGTGGCTCTAAAGTGTATTACCCTCTGAGCTGTTATAAAGTCGATTCGTTGATTTATCGGCTGAGCTGCCGGCTTTTTCGGAGAAGGCTGAGCTGCCGCTATATACAACTCACCCATGACACTCATATTTTTCAAAGTGCCAAGTAGTGCAAAGTTGCAGTAACAACCGTCTGGACGAATGTCAATATATTGGTCAGTAACTAATAGTATCTTCATGTTAAAATTATAATTTACCACACAGAATTCTCAATCTAAGCAGAATATTGTTCTGTGTTCGACCCATGCTATATCGGCGATCAAAAAGAAGTTTGATCTTTAATAATATTCTCTGCTTGTAGTTTGCCACAACAGATACAATCTGCATCTGGTTGCTGTTCATCCTCTCTGCATAGCAGCTGAGAAGCTCTTTTGCCTGCATAGATCTGCTATCCTTGTTATTTGTTGCAAAGAAACTCTTTACTCTTCGTCTCCATTTTGCCCAAAGTGAGCTATTGGCGCCAATCTGATTATTATCATGCTGGCGATAGTATATATAGGCGTTGTCGTCATAGTAAACCTCACCAAAGAGCATAGCTACCTGATAGACCCAAAAGTCGTGAGCAATCAGATACTTAGGACGGCTCCCCAATAGAACCTCTCTAAGATTGTGATTGAAAAGCATTGTACATCCGGTAGCAATATTCTGCACCAGAGAGGTGTATAGGTCATATCTCGGCGTATGTTTTTTGATAACACCGAAGTTTTTGCCGTTTTTGTAGTAGTATGTATTTGAACAGTAGAGTCTGTTTGGACTCTTTAGCAGAGATATTCGCTCTGTGGCTGTTACCAGCTTCTCCGGCAACCAGATGTCGTCTTGGTCGCAGAAGGCGTAGTAGTCGGAGGCGGGAGCGTTGTAAACCAACTCCATGAAACTATCTCGCCAACCGATATTCTCTCCCCAAATAACATTCAGCGCTCCTCGATCCTGATATCTCTGGAGGATCTCTTTTGTGGAGTCTGTCGAACCATCATCCCTCACCAAGATATCTACTTCGACACCCGTCTGTGCCAAAATAGAGTCTAACTGCTCTTCGAGGTACTCTGCTCCGTTGTATGTTGATAGCAATACGCAAACTTTCATCTTAATGGCTAAAGATTATCTCACTATTTCGATTGAAGTCCTTTGTGAAAATAGTGTTATATGGAACATATCTGTAGTACGCAGGAATTGGTGTGTCCACATCAGGGGATGTAAGTGAGTACATTCTGATGAAGACCATGAAAAACATCGATACGGATGCAAATTGTCGCATCAACTTACTCTTCTCCACAGCAATTGCTTGCGTGAAGGCGACAATCAACAGCGGCTCGAAGTAGTTGAGGAATCGGAAGAAAATAGGGATCTGCAGACGTAGAATTACAATGCATAGGCAGATAAACACATACGGCAGCAGACTATTTTGACCTCTATTTGCCTTGCGGTTTAGTATGGCAATCACTGATACGCAAGGCAGAATACCACCGATTACGGTCGAAACTATACCCATTAGACTCAGACCGCTCTCGCCATATGTATCGCTTGTTAGATACTTCACACCCTTTGCCATAGCATCGTCAGAGACAACCTCCAACATTAGCACAATCTCGTTGAGATAATCTTTGACACTGAACGAAAGACCAATAATGCCGATAAATATTATCAAGGTAAACTTGTTGAGCTTCAAGTACTTGATAAATGGGAATACTAACGTCACAGCACCAAATGTGTGAGCAAATATTGCTGGCCAAACACGCAGGAAGTAGCTCTTGAATCCTTTGCCAGAGAGCAATCCATCCAGTGCATAGAGGAAGAATGCAACAGCAATAGCCTCTCGCATAGCCTCAAAGCATAGATTCCACCACAATAGCGTGTAGTATAGTAGAATTGCGATGAACGGCTTTGGAGAGTGTCTGCGCACAAACCAAAAGACGGCGCAGTTGACGATTATACTCTGAAATAGCTGAACGACAGTAAAGTCATTGTATATGGCTTTGGATATGCCCATAATGTAGAACCATAGAGGGTCACCACTAAAGTCATATCCGTTGATAATATCCTGAATGGTTGGCGCATTTCGGAACGTATCCATATAGTTGATAGTATCATAGCCTATCCTATATCGAATCGCGGCAACGATAATCAGTAGAACACAACTAATCGCGTAGTGAAAACCAGAATTTGGTCTTCTCTTTTTGCTGATGTCGTAGTTGTATGCTAAGATTATCAGGTATATTAGTATCGCTCCGTAGGTCAACATCGTGTTTTAACTATCTCTTTGAATCTTTAGACCAGTGTGTCGATTGGGTGATATTATTAACGTAATAGAGCTCCTCATCCGACATGTTATTGGTATCTACATACCATGGAAGATGGTTGATGACGTATGGATATCCAGTACGATAGACCTCCTGATATACATTGGCAATGCCCTTGCAGTATGGACGATATAGTGCAAAGGTGGTATCAATCGAGGCTCTGTACAACCCGGGCTCAACCTCTTTGAGCCAAAATTGTGACTCATGTTCAACAACCTTATCTCTGTTTACAAAGTGGTCAGGCAGATTGTTGATTTCGATACCAAAGCCAACTTTCTGAGAGAGAGGGTATCTCTTGAGGACATCCTTAAAATGGCGCATAAAGTCATCCGGACAGCCCTCAGCAATCTCCATATCTGAGTCTGTATAGACATAATACGAGTGCTTGAACTGCTCAAATACACCCGAAATCCAGAGTGCCTTAAATCCAAAGTTTTTCTCTAAGCGGATTACTCTATATGGACAACTTTCGTAGTACTCCAGCAGTGGCGGATAGGTCGATTGGTTGTCTAATATATATATATTATGGTATCCCCTTGAGGCAAGAGAGTCTATCAACTGCTTTAGGTACGACAGACGGTTGAAGTTGTTGATAATAATCGGTATGTTTTTATAATCTGCGATATCCTTACCAAATAGCGCCCACCTTACTTTGTTGAGTAGGATAGTGCCTCGGTGGTAACAGATATGAAGAAGAGATTTCAATCTTTTGGGTAGAATCTTGTCAATTGTAGCCTTAATACTCATCATTAAGCGTTGTTACGAACTCTTTTGTAGAGTTTCTTAATTGGGTTACTTACTAAATCTTTTTCGTATCTATTCATACTAAAAATCCATAGAAGTGGGATGTAAACCACACAATAGAGACCTATAGCTGTCAATAATTTGAGCCAACTGTCTATATTATAGTGCTTTAGAATGAATATCGATACGATAGTTATTATCATAGGAATGATAGCCATCTTCAGAATCTCACTCCAGAATGTGATAATATCCAAACTCTGCTTTCTTGCATAATAGACATTCATTATAACGCCTTGTCCTAAGAAGAACATGGCAGCAATGGCCGCAGCACAACCGACCTCTCCAAAATATTTACTCAGCACAATCTGCAGACAGAGACTTATAACAGCCACAGAGACTCCCAATATTGCTCTGAATTTTAGCTGATTGCGCGCCTGCATTATGACAATGCCGAGGTTCTGAATCAGGTCAGGCAACATGCATGCAAAGAACATAATGGTTATGTAGTAGGCATTGCCGTAGTTGCTTCCCGCCCAAAGTTCTATAAACTGTCGGCCAAAGACGATAAATCCAGAGAGGATTAGCCCCATCGCGATAAATTGAATACGGCCTGTGCGTATAAATAGATCGGAAATCTCTTTGGAGTCGTTGTTTGTAGTGACCATTCCTGTAACTTTAGGCAAGAATAGTCCGCTGATTGCAGTTGCAAAGGTCATGTACATGTGTTGCAGCTGTATAGCTACGGCAAATATTGCGACAGCAACAGTGCCGACAATAGCACCCAAGACAAACTGACCACTGCTCCAATAGATTCTATCCATTATAACGCTGAGGAATATCCAGAACGAGTAGATAGCCACCTCCTTCAAAAATCCCCACTTGAATCGTCCGAAGAGCAACCTAATTTTAAGTTGTCGCTTGCAGTAGATGTAGTTCAGTACAAGAGAGAGAATGTTGAATATAGTCTGCACAATCACCATTGCAACGGCTTTGTATCCCATATGAAGCAGGCATATCATTACAACTGTATTGAGAACAATACGTGCAATGTTCACCACTCTTGGGAATACAAATCGCTCATAGGCGGTGATAATGGCGCCGAAAATGCTCATTGGGAATGTAAATGCCAGGTTGAATACCAACAGTAGCATCATAATCCGAGCCTTATCCAGCTCCACGGCGGTCATCGTATCGCCAAATATGGCATCTACGTTGAAAAAGAGGGTTCCACCGGCAATGAGCGCAATAGCTCCAATTGCAAGATATAGGATGAAGAACATTCCAAACATCTCATACTGTTCGGTCTGTTTACCCTCAGCCCTGAATTTTGCGGTATATCTGATTACGGCATTGCCGAAACCGAGATCAAGAATCGTAAGATAGGATATGACAGATACAACAAGAGCATATAGTCCATACTCACTCTGCCCCATCATGCGCAGCATATATGGGGTGTATAGTAATCCTACTAATGTGTTTAGTACAATTACTGTATAGTTTAGGAGTGCTCCTGCTTTTATCTGATTCATGTCGTCTTACTATCTTCCCTTATACATCTCTTCGTAGTACTTCTCGTACTCGCCAGAGGTGATGTTGTCCATCCACTCCTGGTTGTTCAGATACCAACGAACGGTCTTCTCGATACCCTCCTCGAACTGGAGAGATGGCTCCCAGCCAAGCTCCTTCTGTAGCTTTGTCGAGTCGATAGCGTAACGCAAGTCGTGACCTGCACGGTCGGTAACATAGGTTATCAGCTCCTCGCTTGAGCCCTCAGGGTTGCCAAGGATGCGGTCAACGGTGCGAATCATAACCTTGATAAGGTCGATATTCTTCCACTCGTTAAAGCCACCGATGTTGTAGGTCTCGGCAATTTTACCGTTGTGGAAAATCATGTCGATTGCACGAGCGTGATCCTCAACATAGAGCCAGTCGCGAACATTCTCACCCTTACCATATACAGGCAGTGGCTTGCGATGGCGTATATTATTTATAAATAAAGGTATAAGTTTCTCAGGGAACTGATAAGGGCCATAGTTGTTTGAGCAGTTTGTTACAATTGTCGGCATGCCGTATGTGTCGTGGTATGCGCGTACAAAGTGGTCAGAAGATGCCTTTGCTGCTGAATATGGCGAGTGTGGGTTGTACTTTGTAGTCTCATAGAAGAACTCGGTACCATATGCTAAGTGGTGCTCAGTCGAAGAGGCTGTTGTGGTAAATGGAGGCTCAATACCCTCAGGGTGAGTCATCTCCAATGCTCCATATACCTCATCTGTAGAGATGTGGTAGAATCGTTTACCCTCATACTTCTCAGGGAGTGACTCCCAGTAGAGCTTTGCTGCCTGCAACAGGCTCAGAGTGCCCATAACATTTGTACGCGCAAAGGTAAATGGGTCCTTGATGCTTCGGTCAACGTGGCTCTCGGCTGCAAGGTGGATAATGCCATCAACCTTCTCGTCCTGCATTAACTGATAGAAGGCCTCGAAGTCACAGATATCCATCTTGACGAACTTGTAGTTCGGCTTGTCCTCAATATCCTTCAGATTTGCCAAGTTACCGGCATAGGTGAGCTTATCGAGGTTGATGATATTATACTCAGGGTATTTATTGACAAAGAGTCGTACTACATGGCTACCGATAAATCCGGCACCGCCCGTGATAACGATATTTTTCATAGTGTTATTTCTGCTTTAGTCTGTTAATACAATGAATCATAGACTCTCTCCAGTGAGGAATCTCTACGTCGAAGGTTCTCTTGACCTTGCTCTTGTCCAGAACTGAGTATGGAGGTCGTGTAACCTTTGATGGGAACTCGTCAGAGTGGCATGGGTTTATTCTGCAAGCGGTGTGACCTGCGGCAGCAGCAATCTCTGTAGCAAAGTCGTACCAGCTACATACACCCTCATTTGAGAAGTGGTAGATACCCTCGTTGCCGGCATATGTTCCATACTCGATGATTGAGAAGATTAACACAGCCAAATCGCCAGCATATGTTGGTGAGCCTACCTGGTCAAATACAACGTTGAGCGCAGGTCGCTCGGCAGTAAGGCGTAGCATAGTCTTGAGGAAGTTGTTGCCAAACTCTGAGTAGAGCCATGCAGTACGGAAAATAAGTGCCTTGCAACCACTTGCAGCGATAGCCTGCTCGCCATGGAGCTTTGTTATGCCATAGACACCCAGTGGGTTGGTCGGCATATCCTCTGCACGAGGGGTGTTACCGTCTGTACCAAAGACGTAGTCTGTAGATACGTGGATAAGTGTGGCATCAACAGCCTTTGCTGCTTGTGCAAGGTTTGCAATGGCAGTGGAGTTTATAAGCTCTGCTGTAGCCTCATCGTCCTCTGCCTTGTCAACATTGGTATATGCTGCACAGTTTACAATAACATCCACCTTGTTTGTGGCAACAAACTGCTCTACAGCGATCTTATCTGTAATATCGAGCTCGGCAACATCGGTAAAGATATAGTTGTTGGGAGAGATAGAGCCCAATCGGCGCATCTCGCTACCTAACTGTCCGTTCGCTCCCGTTACGAGTACATTCTTCATTATATATTGTGTTCAGTAAAAATTCTCTTATTCAAACTCAGGATAGAGATTCTCGTTGTAATCAAATGGAGAGTCGAAATCCTTGAGGCAAAGGTGCTTCAAATCCTTCTCCGAGAGGATAGCATTATCTGTCGGAATCTGCCAGTCGATACAGAGATTCTCATCCTTGATATTGATGCCACCATCGGCTGTCGGAGCGTAGAAGTTGTCGCACTTATATTGAAATATCGCCGACTCGCTCAGCACAACAAAACCGTGTGCAAATCCGCGAGGGATAAAGAGCTGTCGGTGGTTATCCTCGGTAAGTTCAACGGCTACATGCTCGCCATAGGTCGGAGAGCCCTTGCGAATATCTACCGCAACATCCAGTACGCGACCCTTTACGCAGCGTACGAGTTTGCTCTGCGCAAATGGTGGTGCCTGAAAGTGCAGACCTCGCATAACACCATAGCATGACATGCTCTGGTTATCCTGCACGAAATTTATCTTGCGAACTTTCTCTTCGAACTCTCGCTGGGAGAAACTCTCGAAAAAGTAGCCACGTGAGTCCCCGAAGACTTTAGGCTCGATGATTACAACGCCCTCAAGTTTTGTCTTGATTACCTCCATAGTTGTTACTCCAAGTTTGGTTTTCCTGTATCTTTAAGCTCATCAATAACCTTGAGCAGGTACTGTCCATACTGGTTTTTGAGCATTGGCTGTGCAAGCTCACGCATGCGCTCCTCTGTAATCCAACCCTGACGGTATGCAATACCCTCCAGGCAGGCAACCTTCAGACCTTGACGCTTCTCCAGCACCTCAATGTATGTTGAAGCCTCAGAGAGTGAGTCGTGAGTACCGGTGTCGAGCCATGCAAAGCCGCGACCGAGAGTCTGAACCTTTAGCTCACCATCGGCAAGGAACTGCTGGTTGACAGTTGTAATCTCATACTCACCACGAGCAGACGGCTTGATGTTTCTTGCAACATCTACAACCTTGTTAGGGTAGAAGTAGAGACCAACCACGGCATAGTTTGACTTAGGATTTGCCGGTTTCTCCTCAATGCTCAGACAGTTGCCGTTCTTGTCAAACTCAGCAACGCCATATCGCTCTGGGTCGTTCACCCAATATCCGAATACAGTCGCCTTCTGCTCCTGCTCGGCAGTACGAACAGCCTCTCGGAGCATAGATGTAAATCCGGCACCGTGGAAGATGTTATCTCCCAGTACGAGGCATGCACTATCGTCACCGATAAAGTCCGCACCAATTGTAAATGCCTGAGCCAAACCATCAGGAGATGGCTGCTCTGCATACTCAAAGTGAACGCCATAATCAGAACCATCACCAAGCAGACGCTTGAAACCTGGGAGGTCATACGGAGTAGAGATAATCAGAATATCTCTAATGCCGGCCAACATCAACACCGAGATAGGGTAATATACCATCGGTTTGTCATAGATAGGCATCAACTGCTTGCTGATACCTTTAGTTATGGGGTAGAGTCGTGTTCCGCTACCTCCTGCCAGAACAATTCCTTTCATGAACTTTATATTTTTAGGTTGTTATCTACTTTTCTGCAGCCGGAGCGTAGAACTCTTTGTACCACACTGCGAATTTGCGCAATCCATCTCTAAGTGATGTGTGTGGTTTGAATCCAAAGTCCTGTTCCAAAGCTGTTGTATCTGCGTATGTTATTGGCACATCGCCCGGTTGCATTGCAACAAGCTCTTTATGTGCCTCAAAATCGTAATCCTCTGGTAAAACGCCTGCCGCGAGTAGCTCCTGCTGGAGAATCTCAACAAAGTCTAATAGATTTTCCGGACTGTTATTGCCGATGTTATAGACCTTGTATGGCGGAATTGGCAATCCATCCTCGCCGTTCTCTTTCTGAGGCGCGTGCTGCATTATGCGAACAATACCCTCGACAATATCGTCAACATATGTAAAGTCGCGCTTGCAGTTACCGTAGTTGAATATCTCTATCTTCTCGCCCCTGATAAGTTTGTTGGTAAAGCCGAAGTACGCCATGTCAGGGCGACCACATGGACCATATACGGTAAAGAAACGCAGACCTGTGCTCGGGATGTTGTAGAGCTTGCTGTATGCGTGAGCCATCAGCTCGTTGCTCTTCTTTGTTGCGGCGTAGAGGCTTACCGGATTGTCAACTCTGTCGTCGGTGCTGTATGGAACCTTCTTGTTACTGCCATATACACTCGAAGATGAAGCATAGACAAGATGCTCGACCTCATGGTGACGGCACGCCTCCAAAATGTTGTAGAAACCGATGATGTTACTCTCGATATATGCATCTGGGTTGGTGATGCTGTATCGTACACCCGCCTGAGCGGCTAAGTTTACTACCACCTGCGGAGCATACTGAGTGAAGATGCTCTCAATAGCCTCCTTGTTGGCAATACTATCCTTGATAAATACAAAACGCTCACCATAGGTGGCAAGCTGTTCAAGGCGTTCGTGTTTCAGACGCACATCGTAGTAGTCGGTGATGCTGTCAATGCCGATAATCTTCACCGTGTCAAACTCATTGAGCAGTCGCTTGACGAGGTTGGCTCCGATAAATCCTGCGGCACCGGTTACAAGAATAGTCTTGCCACTCAGCTCTATATTGTACTCGACCATCTCTAATCTCTTCTGAAAATATCTCTTGTATATACCTTCTCCTGCACATCGTCAAGAGCGCTGTCGTAGCGATTGGCGATAATCGCCTGGCTCATTTGCTTGAATTTTGCCAGGTCGTTTACAACTAAACTGCCAAAGAATCGCTCTCCGTCTTGCAGTGCCGGCTCGTATATTACAATTGTTGCACCCTTCGCCTTGATGCGCTTCATGATGCCCTGAATTGCGCTCTGGCGGAAGTTGTCGGAGTTGGACTTCATTGTCAGACGATAGACTCCGATGACAAGCTCCTGCTCTGTTGCTCTGTTCCAGTCGCTTGAGGCAGTGTAGTAACCTGCCTTTGCAAGTACCTGATCGGCAATAAAATCTTTGCGTGTGCGGTTACTCTCAACTATGGCTGTCATCATATTTTGTGGTACGTCAGCATAGTTTGCAAGTAACTGCTTAGTATCCTTTGGCAGGCAATATCCACCGTAGCCAAAGGAAGGATTGTTGTAATGATTGCCGATACGAGGGTCTAAGCATACACCCTCGATAATTTTACCTGTATCAAGACCCTTCATTTCGGCATAGGTGTCAAGCTCGTTAAAATAACTTACACGCAAAGCCAAATATGTATTCGCAAAAAGCTTTACAGCCTCAGCTTCGGTAAAGCCCATTATAAGAGTGTCAATATCTTCCTTTATAGCAGCGTCTTCTAAAAGGGAAGCAAATTCGCGCGCCTTTAAAGTAAGCTCATCATCGGCTAAATCAGTACCAACGATGATTCGGCTGGGGTAAAGATTATCGTAAAGCGCCTTGGATTCACGCAAAAATTCAGGGCTGAAAATAATCTTTTTACTGCCCGTTTTTTCTCTGATTTTTTCGGTAAAGCCCACGGGAATGGTCGATTTTATAACCATTACAGCGTCGGGATTTACCTCCATCACAAGCGAAATAACGCTCTCAACCGCAGAGGTATCAAAGAAGTT
>JAZORI010000068.1:0-17159 GCA_045656505.1 Alistipes sp.
TTGCATACTTCTACTCTGAGGATGGATGTACATACTTAATGACACTTACAGGTGATAAATATCTTATGGACATCTCCCTTGACACAATTAGCAAAGAGTTAAACCCAGCAAATTTCTTCCGCATTTCGCGCAGCTGCATTGTCTCTGAGAAATCTGTCGGAAATGTCGCAAAACGACTTGGTAATCGCATAAAACTCACCCTTAAGCCTGCAAGTGATATTGACTCTTTTGTCAGTCGTAGCAAAACTGCCGATTTCTTAAATTGGTTAGAGAGTGGTGAACAACAAGGTTTATAGTACAAAGGCGGCATCAGCCGCTTTTTTATTGTCCATTCATACCTATTTTTAGGCATTTCATACGAATTATCTCGCCACTCGGAGTCTAAGATTTTCTGATATAGAGTTTTTTAATAAAATTTGCACGATACAATATGTTTATTTACAAACAATTTAAAAATATAACTATGAAAAAACTCAATCTTCTAATCGTGTTGCTAATCTCGGCATTTGCTCTCGCTTCGTGCGTTGGTGGCGACGATTTAGCAAACAACAAACCACCGCAGGGTGGTCAGGATCAGGAGGAGCCAGAGAAGCCAACCCCAGATCCAGAGAATCCTAACCCTACTCCAGACGAGGAGGTATATCCGTTTATCTCTACAGATCCTACATTTGTGACTGCGGATATGACCACAGATGTAATTGTTTACATCAACACCGAGGGTACTGCTCTCGATGGTTTTACCGGTCAGATTTATGCACACACAGGTGTTCTGACAAAGTCAAGCACAACTACTGCCGACTGGAAGTATGTAAAGTTTGATTGGGCTGTAAATGACCCATCTTGCCGACTCTCAAAGGTTAAGAACAATGTGCACAAACTCGTAATTAAGGGTGGCCCTCGTGCATTCTATGGCATTCCTGCCTCTGAGTCAATCACACACTTAGCGTTCGTTTTCCGCTCAGCAGATGGCTCTAAGGAGATGAAGGATAATGGTAGCGATATATTCGTAAAGTTCTCTGATCCAGGTCTTGCCGTAAAGATTATCTCTCCAGCAAACCGCTCTATTCTTGATTTGAGCGCTAATTACACAGTATCTGTTGCTGCTAAGGATGCAAATTCAGTAAAGCTCTACAAGAATGACCAGGTTGTTGCAACATCTGAGGGTCAGGATCTTAAGTGGGTTTATACTGCTACTGCAACTGAGGATGTAGTATTTAAGGCTGAGGCTTCTAATGGCACAAAGACCGTAGAAGAGACCGTATTTGCAACAGTTCTTGGTGCAACTCCAAACCAACCTCGTCCTGCAGGTGTTGCAGATGGCGTTACTGTTAATGGCAGCACAGCTACTGTTGTTCTCTGCGCACCAGGTAAGGAGCAGGTAGTTCTCCTCGGTGATTTCAACGATTTTGCACCATCAAATCAGTATATGATGAACAAGGATGGTGACTACTTCTGGACAACTATCGAGAATCTAAAGCCAAATACAGAGGTGGCATACCAGTTCCTTGTTGATAAGACTATCAAGTGTGCCGACCCTTATGGTAAGAAGATTCTGGACCCTTGGAATGATAAGTATATCTCTGCTACTGTCTATCCAAACCTTCGTCCTTACCCTGCTGACAAGACCAACGATGTTGTATCTGTATTTGCAACAACTCCTGCAACATACACTTGGCAGATTTCTGACTTCCAGCGCCCTAAGCAGAATAGCCTTGCTATCTACGAGCTTCTGTTCCGCGACTTTACTCCAGAGGGCACCGTAAAGGCTGCTCTTGCAAAGCTTGACCACCTCAAGACTCTGGGTATTAACGCTATTGAGCTTATGCCAATTCAGGAGTTTGATGGCAACAATAGCTGGGGATACAACCCTTGCTTCTACTTCGCTGCAGATAAGGCTTATGGTACTGTAGAGGATTACAAGACATTTATTGACGAGTGTCACAAGCGCGGTATCGCAGTCATACTCGATATCGTTATCAACCACGCAACAGGTCTGCATCCATGGATGAAGATGTGGTCAGACAGCGACGGTCAGGCATCTAACAGCAATCCATTCTTCAACAAGGTTGCTCGCCACCCATTCAACGTATTCCACGACTTCAACCACGAGTATCCAAAGACTCGTCAGTACTTCAAGCAGATGCTCCAGTATTGGCTTGAGGAGTACAACATCGACGGTTTCCGTTTCGACCTCTCTAAGGGTCTTACACAGAAGAACTCTGGTAGCAACGTAGGTACTTGGAATGCTTATGATGCATCACGTATCGCAATTATCAAGGACTATGCAGACGCTATCCGCGAGGTTGAGTCTGACGCATATATCATTCTTGAGCACCTTTCTGACTCTCAGGAGGAGAACGAGCTGGCTGAGTATAAGGGCATTATGCTTTGGCGCAAGGTTATGTCACAGTACTCTGAGACCGTTATGGGTTGGACTGGCAGTGGCAAGAGCGACTTCAGCGGTGCTGCAGCATTCGGTCGTGTTGGTAATATTGAGGACCACGACGAGGAGCGCGTAGCTTACAAGGCTATTGCTTATGGTCAGAGCTATGTAAAGAGCGACTGGAGCCGTATCTCAAAGCACCTGCAGGGCGCTTATGCACTCCACTTCCTCTCTCCATATCCAAAGATGATGTGGCAGTTTGGTGAGATGGGCTACGATGTGACTATCGGCTCTGATGATAGTCAGAAGGTTGAGCCAAAGCCTGTTCGTTGGGAGTATATGCAGGATGCTAATCGCAAGGCTCTCTACGATGCCGTTAGCAAGTGTATTACATTCCGTACAACACACCAGGATATGTATGGTTTTGATGGTAAGACCACAATCCACACTTGGAAGGTTGGTGACTCAAATATGTCTGCCAAGACTCTTGTTTACAGCACATCTGCAGGTAGCGTAATCGTTATGGCAAACTTCACCAACTCTTCAAGCAACGCCTCTTGCAACGTTCCGGTTCAGGGCGAGTGGAAGAACCTCATAACAGGTGCTGCAGTAACCCTCGGCTCTGCGACATACACCACTACCCTCGCTCCAGGCGACTATGTAGTGCTTGTAAAGGAGTAACAAGACGATATTACACAAATAGGGCTTCGAAAGTTTTCGAAGCCCTATTTTTTTACAACTGTTAGAAATTTACTCAGTAAACTCTACCACAGTACCAGTTGCGGTGCAAACACTCTTTGTATAGAATGGCGGAACACCCATCGTAGCATACTTAAAGGTGATATTTACAACAGCCTGCGAAGACGAGAGGTTAGCACTCTTAAACATCTCTGCAATAGCATTGTCCTGCATTGCCTTCTTTGACAGTCCACCAATACCAAGAACTCTTGTAGCGGTATTGCAACCCTCTACACTGTTAACAACCTTGAAGTTCTTCTGAGAAAGCACAACCTGAGTACCCAATGTATTCTGATTTACCACTGGATGAAGCTGTGAAGAACAAGCGCTCATAAAGAGCGCACCTGCAACCGCAATTGCAAAAAGAGAAAATCTTTTCATAACATCTTCCGCCCACCAACTCCCAAAGGGCATTATATAAGTAAAGAAAGTGTGGAGATGATTTCCGATCAAACTCAATCGAAAACACTTTCGTATTTCTATAATTTATTTGATTACTAGCGCAAAGCTACAAACAAACAAACAAACAAACAAACAAAATTCTGCAAAAAAACTAAAAAATCGCATTTAATAAGCGTAATATATTTATAAATACCGCTATATAACTGTGCAAAATAAAAATTTCTGATTTATTTTGGCGTTTCAGAAAAATGTTCTATCTTTGCACCACCAAAAACGATTTGGTGCGATGAATTCGTAGCTCAGCAGGTAGAGCACAACACTTTTAATGTTGGGGTCCTGGGTTCGAGCCCCAGCGAGTTCACCAGACGACTGCAGAAATGCGGTCGTCTTTTTTTGTTTTTATTGACTTATTGGTATGGTTTTGTGGCGCAACTATGTTGTATGATAAATATAGTTTCTGCGTTTGTATGCAAGCGCATCTATTTTGGATCTTATTCCGTTTAATAAGTAAAATTTTCAGCTAAAAGCCAATAGCCAACAGCTAATAGCGAAAAAATTACTATCTTTGCCCGATAAACGATAAATTATTGCTTACAAAATATGGCAAGAAAGAGAGGTCAGTTGCCCTTTATTGAGGGTTTGGAGATAACCGCACTTGCGGCGGAGGGAAAGGCGATGGGTCACCACGAGGGTATTGTGGTATTTGTACCGATGACCGTTCCTGGAGATATTGTAGATGTACAGATTAAGGCGAAGAAGCGCCGTTTTATGGAGGGTACTGTGGTAAACTTCGTAAAGCGTTCTGAGTTGCGTTGCGAGCCTGTATGTGAACATTTTGGTGTATGCGGTGGTTGCAAATGGCAGAATCTCCCCTACTCTGAGCAGCTCAATCAAAAGACCTCACAGGTTCGCGACCAGTTGATTCGTATCGGCAAACTCGAGATTCCAGAGGTTAAGCCATGTCTTGGCTCTCAAAAGCAGTTATACTATCGCAACAAGCTCGAGTTCACCTTCGCAGACCGTCGTTGGCTCACCTATGAGGAGATTGCTCAGGGTGGCGACATCGCTGCTGCACCGGCTCTCGGTTTCCACGTACCAAATATGTTTGACAAGGTGCTCGACATCAACAAGTGTCATCTGCAGCCTGAGCCATCAAATGCAATTCGCGACTTTATCAAGGCTTACTGCATAGAGCACAGCTACTCATTCCACAATGCCCGTGAGCACCAAGGACTTATGCGCGGCATTATCATCCGCACAGCATCTACTGGTGAGATTATGCTCTCAGTTATCTTCAATGAGAATGACCAGCCACGCATCACAGCCCTACTTGATGCTATCAAGGAGCGTTTCCCAGAGATTACATCACTCATCTACTTTGTAAATGAGAAGTGGAACGACTCCCTTACAGACCAGACACCAATCTGCTACGCGGGCAAAGACCACATCTTTGAGAGCATGGAGGGGCTTAAGTTCAAGGTTGGCCCTAAGTCATTCTACCAGACAAACTCTGAGCAGGCATACGAGCTCTATAAGATTACCCGTGAGGCGGCAGAGCTCAAGGAGGATGATGTACTCTACGACCTCTATACCGGCACCGGAACTATTGCCAACTTCTGCGCTCGCCAGTGCAAGAAGGTTGTAGGTATCGAGTATGTTCCCGAGGCTATTGAGGATGCAAAGGTAAACTCAGCTATCAACGGCATTGACAACACAGTTTTCTATGCCGGCGATATGAAGAAGGTGCTTGACAACGACTTTATCGCTCGCAATGGTCGTCCGGATGTAATTATCCTCGACCCTCCACGTGCAGGAGTTGACGAGCCAGTTATCGACGTTATTCTCAACGCTGCACCACAGCGCATTGTATATGTAAGTTGCAACCCTGCAACTCAGGCGCGCGACCTTGCGCTGATGAGTGGTATGTATCGCATTGTAAGCGTTCAGCCTGTCGATATGTTCCCTCATACACACCACGTTGAGAATGTCGTAAAGCTCGAAAAGCGCTAATTAACAGAATACACACATAAAATTATAATAGGAACAATGAATATCAAATACCTCCTTTTAGCGTTTGCCCTTGTCTTCGCCTCATCAGCGATGGCTGACAGCAACACAGACGAAGAGAAGGATATAGCAAAACGCGAAAGACTCGGTTCAAATGAGATTAGCAGTGCCAAGCTTGCCAGCAAGCGCGCTCGTCCACTGGCATCAGATGCCGTATCTCGTGAGTTTCTGTACTCAGTATCCCCCGAGAACCCCTATCCGGTAATCAACCCAACCATTGCTACACTTCACAACGACTCGTCTGACCTTCCGGACTACGGTTCACGTCATATGTTCCTCTTCTACGTTGACCCTGAGTCATATGTAACAGAGAGTGCCAACAGAGAGTTGGAGAAGGAGCTGAAGGCTGATGGCAAGATGGGCTGGGAGGGCAAAACATATAGCCCTAACATCCAGGGATATGCAGTACTCAACTTGGCTGACACAAAGTTACCATCAGGACTTATTCGCGCCGTTGTAAGAATGGTTTTGGGTAAGAATGTACCATCGCTCAACTACGCTGACAACGACCACAGTCTGCGCAACGCGTGGAAGCTGCCTGATGTAAACAATAAGTTTGTACTTATGTTTATCGACAAAGATGGCAATCTGGTCTTCTATCGCGAGAGTCCAATGACTCCAGAGGACAAGGAGCTGATGTACAGCACAATACAGCGCTATAGATAACATATTTATCTATTAATAATCGACTTAACACCCGTAACAGTTGTTGTTGCGGGTGTTTTTTGCGCAATAATTGTAATAATTTGCGCGTTATTAATACAACAAACAGATAATCATATGAAGAAGTTTTTAGTTGCCCTCACGGCTATGGTTTTCACTCTGTCGGCAACAGCGCAAGAGGCAGAGAATTACATTCAGGTAAATGGCCTATCTGAGATTGAAGTTGTTCCAAATCAGATATACCTCTCCATCGTTCTTGATGAGAGTGACACAAAAGGACGCCAGGCAATAGAGTCTCAAAGGCGCGAAATGGTTACACTGCTCAAAAAGATTGGCATTGACACCGACAAATCACTCTCAATTGAAGATATGTCTAGCAACTACTTCAAGCGCGGCAATTCGCTCTCAAAGGCCAGCTATCAGCTACTGCTGTCATCATCTGAGCAAGTGGTTAAGGTTTATGATGCTTTAGCGACAATCGGAATATCCGACATTAATATTGTTCGCGTATCGCACTCCGATATCGAACAATTTAAGAGCCAATGTCGCAAAGAGGCGATGATTAATGCAAAAAAGGTTGCAACAGAGCTTGCTGAGGCTATCGGTCAGAGCGTTGGCTCGTGCATATACATCTACGATGCTAATCGCGATGTTACGCACACATACCATAATGATAGAATAGTGATGCGCGCAATGGCAAAAGCTACCAATGAGACTACAACCATCGAAGAGGAGCCGATTGAGTTCAAAAAAATCAAACTCAGCTACTCCGTAAATGCTAAGTTTCGCATCAACGAATAGACTGCAAAAGATATATTTTGCGATTTTCAGAACAATTTTCAACTATTTATTAGCTTTTGTCATAATTTAGCTGTACATTTGTGACTGGTTTAACAGATAACTGTCGAGTCTTCTACAAGGGTATTAAGTACAGATACCTTTCGGTATTACCAGGCGCACACTGTTAACAACCATTACTCGGCAGTTTTTTTAGAAGATGGTCTTTGTACCATCTTTTTTTATTTGGCATTTATTATTATCTTTGCAAAAAAGTATTGATATATGAATATTGTTAAATTTATCTTCAATCCAATTCAGGAGAATACATACCTTCTGTGGGATGAGAGTTTAGAGTGTATAATCATAGATGCAGGCAATGCCTCTGCAGCAGAGGACTCACGCCTGACTGAGTTTATTGCAGAGCATAATCTCAAACCTGTAATGGCAGTAAATACCCACGGCCATTTCGACCATATTATGGGCATAAACTACCTTAAACAGAACTTTGGTGTTCAATTTGCACTCTCTTCAAAAGATGAGTATCTTCGAGCATCTGCACAGCAGAGTTGTGCTATGTTCGGTATTGCCGCAACAGTTGAGGTGCCTCAAATTGACATAGACCTCGATGCAGTCGATAGCATAAAGTTTGGTAACACTGAGCTAAAGGTCATCAAGACCCCTGGTCACACTCCTGGCGGCATTGTACTCTTTGAGCCACAGAGCAAACATCTCTTTACAGGAGACACCCTCTTCCGTGAGAGCATAGGAAGAACTGATTTACCGGGTGGCGAGTATGGCACCATCATTCGCTCAATCTTGAATAATATCATACCATTGGGTGATGAGATTGTGGTATATCCAGGTCATGGAGAGAAGACAACTATCGGACACGAGTCGCTCTACAACCCATTTGTCGTAGAGGCTATAAACGGAGAGGTAAATTACTAAGAAACAACTACTTATATGCGTATAGATATTATTACAGTTGTACCAGAGTTGCTCGAATCACCTCTAAATGAGTCCATTCTAAAACGTGCGCAGGAGGGTGGCTTTGTAGAGATCGTTATCCACAACCTCCGCGACTATACAGATGACAAGCGTCGCACTGTAGATGACTACCCTTTCGGTGGCGAGGCTGGCATGGTAATGAAGATTGAGCCGGTATATCGCTGTATCGAAAAGCTCAAGAGCGAGCGTCATTATGATGAGATTATCTTCACATCTCCAGACGGCATACAGTACAACCAGCACGAGGCAAATCGTCTTTCAACACTTGAAAACATCATAATCCTCTGTGGTCACTACAAGGGTATTGACTATCGTATTCGTGAGCACCTGATTACTCGCGAGATTTCGATTGGCGACTACGTTCTGACAGGCGGAGAGCTTGCTGCTGCAATTATCACAGACTCTGTAGTCCGACTCCTCCCTGGTGCTATCGGAGATGAGGCATCGGCACTGACAGACTGTTTCCAAGATGATCTTCTCGCACCGCCGGTCTATACCCGCCCAGCTGATTTTAACGGCTGGAAGGTACCCGAAGTTCTCACTTCGGGCAACTTTGCCGAGATCGCTAAGTGGCAGGAGGAGCAGGCTTACGAACGAACAAAGGCACTCAGACCAGATTTGTTAGAGTAGCGTATGAGATACTTTATCATTGCGGGCGAACCATCAGGCGATCTGCACGGAAGTAAACTAATGAAGGGTATTGCAATCGAGGATAGCAATGCTTCGTTCCGTTTTTGTGGCGGCGACAGAATGGTCGATATTGGTGGCAAAGAGGGACTTGTAAAGCACTACAAAGAGATGTCTTTCTTTGGATTTATGCAGGTGCTGCGCAATCTAAAGACCATCTTCTCACAACTCGACCAGTGCAAGAGAGCTATCGAAGAGTTTGCGCCCGACGTGATTATACTCATCGACTACCCTTCATTCAATATGCGCATTGCAAAGTGGGCAAAGAGTAAGGGTATTAAGGTATATTACTACATTGCTCCGAAGGTGTGGGCTTGGAAGGAGTGGCGCGTGAAGAGCATCGTGAAGTACGTTGATAAACTCTACACCATCTTCCCTTTTGAGACCGACTATTTCCGCAGCAAAGGTATCGAGCCTATCTTCTGCGGCAATCCGCTTGTAGATGATATTGCAGAGATGCGACTAAAACTCTCCTCTCGCGAAGAGTTTATTGCAGACAACGGACTCGACAACCGCCCTATTGTAGCGCTTTTGGCCGGTAGCAGGGTATCTGAAATCAAGGAGAATCTCCCTAATATGGTGGCTATTTCCAAACAATTCCCTGACTACCAATTCATTGTAACAGCCGTGCCTTGGATAGACATAGGGCTATATGAGGGATATATTGCCAACTCAAATATCAAATATCTGTGTAACCTAACACAGCAGACCCTCGCTCATGCCGAGGCAGCTATAGTCACATCAGGCACCGCGACACTCGAAACTGCACTGATGGGCATCCCTGAGATGGTGCTATATCGCATTCCAAAGCTATACGAAATTTTGCGCCCATATGTGCTTAAGATACCATTTGTATCACTTGTAAATATCAATCTTGGTCGTGAGGCTGTGCGAGAAATCGTCTGTGCTAAGATAGACCTTGACGCGACTGTAACAGAGTTGCGCTCGATACTCAAGGGTGGCAGCAAACGCGAAAAGATGCTCGCCGATTTTGCAGAGCTAAGCACACTTATAGGGGGTAAAGGTGCTTCACAAAGATTTGCAACAGAGATAGTTAATAGTTTAAGGTAGGTTCTATAATGAAAATAGTAGTAATAAATAACATTTCGGGCGACAAAGAGCCATATATCTCACTCCGCCCAGACAACGCAGTTTTGCGCAATAATGACGACTTCTATATGCCACACTTTACAAACGATATGGTTTGTGGTAGCGGTATAGTTGTTCGCATTTCACGTCTTGCTAAGTGCATTGCTCCGAAGTTTGCATCTCGCTGCTATGACTCTGTTACTGCAGGAGTTACGTTTATTGCTCGCGATGTATTGCAGAGCGCAATAGCAGCCGGCATACCGACAGATGAGGCTTATAGCTTTGATCGCTCAACCGCTATCGGCACAGAGTGGCTTACACCTGAGCAGATTGTAGGCAGTGGCACTCTATCAATGACAGTTGGCGACAATACACAGAGCTACGACGATATAGATTTGCAATCAACAATCGACAAATATGTTGCCTTCGCCTCTCAGAAGCTAACGCTCAAGACAGGTGACCTTGTATTTATAGCAAATGATATTACTATCGAGGCTAAACAAGGCGATAGTGTTGTTGCGACTCTCAATGGTGTTCAACCCCTTAACTTTCAGCTAAAATGAGACAGTTCATACTTCTAATTGGTGCCCTACTGTGCATAACAAGTTGTAAGCCTGACAACAATCCCGACCCTATACCAGAACCGGAGCCAGAACCAACTCAAGGATATAAAGTTGGTGATCTATACGACTCTAACGGAGTAAAAGGTTTGGTATTTAAGGTTAACGAGGATGGCACTTCTGGACTTATTGCATCTATGTATGAGCCCGAGTCAATGCTTGCGTGGGCTACAGAGCTAATTGTCACCAAAGCTACTTCTCTTGACTCTGGAGAGAAAAACTGTGCGACAATCTTTGCTCTGCCTAATATGGAGAGCCACTACCCTGCATTTGCATGGTGCAAATCTTTGGGTGAAGGGTGGTATATCCCATCTATCCGAGAACTCAAAGAGCTATTGATGGTAGGATATAGCGCAACATTCTCTCAAGCTATTGAACAGCACAATGCAACTCCACTCTCTGCCAATGGCAAATATCTGTCATCAACCGAGATGGATCAGTTTTGGGTATATCTTGCAGAGCTCGGCTCAAACGAGCAGAGCGCAAACTACAAGCAATACACATACAACGTAAGAGCTATTCACGCATTTTAAGGTATGTTATTACACCAACTTTTAGAGAGATATAACCTTATTCTCGCCTCAGCATCTCCGCGACGTCGTCAGCTGCTATCTGAGTGCGGAATAGAGTTTACTTTGGCAGACAAATTTGAGTGCGACGAGTCATATCCACCCACTCTACATAGCTCCGAAGTGGCACAATATATATCCGAGCTAAAGAGTAATGCCTATCCAGCAGCCCTTAACAGCCACGACATTCTGCTCACTGCCGATACTGTAGTTATTGCAGAGGATAGAATTCTCGGCAAGCCTGCAGATAGAGAGGATGCCCTATCCATGCTGCGCATGCTATCTGGTCGCAAACACACTGTAGTTACAGGCGTAACTCTGCGCACAGCAGATAAAACCCACAGTTTTTCAGTGGCAAGCGATGTAATATTCCGCGAGATTAGCGATGAGGAGATTGCTTACTATGTAGATACCTACAAGCCATTTGACAAGGCTGGAGCTTATGGAATCCAAGAGTGGATAGGCTATGTTGCCATTGAGGGTATCAAAGGCTCTTTCTTTAATGTTATGGGGTTACCTGTGCAGCGTCTGTATGTAGAATTGAGAGAGTTTATAGACGCAAATTTGCTAAATTCTAAATAAATCTATATCTTTGTAAGATAGTAAATAAATTTATAAAGCAGAATATAGACAACATATGTATCCGATAAAACTCAAAACTATACTCAAACAGCATGTATGGGGCGGCGATGCTCTTCTTGAGATAAAGAAGGGGCAACGTCTGCGCGTAGATAAAAGTAAGAGATATGGTGAGAGTTGGGATGTATCGGGCATTGAGGGTAATATCTCTGTTATCTCCAACGGTTTTCTGAAGGGAAATAACCTCCAGGAGGCAACTGAGGTCTATATGGGCGAGCTTGTTGGCGAGAGCGTTTTTGAGCGCTATGGTCTGGAGTTTCCACTACTACTTAAGACTCTTTACTGCAAAGACAAGACATCTGTCCAGGTACACCCTGACGACGAATTGGCAGCAGAGCGTCACCAGTGCTGTGGCAAGACGGAGATGTGGTATATCATTGACGCTGAGCCGGGTGCACTACTCCATATTGGTTTCAAAAATCCAAATATTACACGCGAGGAGTATATTGACGCCGTAGCTAAGGGCACTGTTGCCGATATTATTGAGCCCGTGAGCGTTAAGGCCGGTGATGCGTTCTTAATTCCATCAGGCACAGTACACTCTATTTCAGGTGGTGTCACACTTGTTGAGATTCAGCAGCCTGTAGATCTCACATACCGCATATTTGACTGGAATCGCGTAGATAGCAACGGTAAGGCGCGCGAATTGCATACCGCTTATGCAGTTGACGCCATTGACTTCTCATCCAACGCAGCTGCGTGCCGCAGAGAGTACAAAACTGTAGCAAATCATGCAACTGAGGTCGCAAGTTGCGACTACTTCACCTGCAACATCCTCAAGGTTGAGAACTTCACAGAGCGCGACCTCGGCTCAATAGACTCATTTGTGCTATACTACTGCACAGAGGGCTCTGTTGAGATTATAACTGACGACGGCACGGAGACTCTCCACAAGGGCGAGGTTCTACTCATCCCTGCAGAGGCAAATGAAATCAGCCTCAAAGGCTCTGCAACACTTCTTGAATACTACGTAGATTAGTAGATATATCTTTCAACTATCGGCAATAGCAGCGCTGTTCCAAAACCTGTTAGAGCCATTGCAAGACCTGACATCGCGCCCTCGACTGCTCCAAGTTCGATGGCGCGTGCTGTTCCTATACCATGCGATGCTGCACCTAGGGCAAATCCTCGGGCCATAGGGTCTTTAACACCGCAGAGTGAGAGTAACTTAACTCCACAAAGGCTTCCCAGCACACCTGTACAAAATACCACAACAGATGTTACCGCTACAATACCTCCGCGAGGCTCACTAATTGCTATTGCAATAGGTACTGTGACAGATTTTGGCGCTATAGAGGTGATTATATCGCGCTCAACTCCAAACAACAGTGCGATTCCCACAACTGCAGCAATTCCCACAACGCAACCGGCAATTGTAGCTAAAAGCACCGGAATTGCAGCCCTACGCAAGTGTGCAACCTGTTCGTACATCAGATATCCGAGCGCAACAACTGACATTCCGAGGGCAAAATCAAGAAGCTCGACCGCCTGCTTGTAGTGCGAATAGTCAATTCCCACAAATTTCAAAAATAGGATAATCACCACAGCCGTAAGCAGCACCGGATGAAATATCATCAGTCTGAAGCGGCGAAATATTGCACCACTGAGCAAAAATAGCCCAATTGTTAGTGCCAATAGGAATATATCAGATTCGATAAATGTCATCATCCCTCTCTTCTTCTATTTACAAGTTGAAACACCCAACCTACGACTGCAATAACTGCAAATGTACTTACCACCGTCGCAACACCTATAGCCACAATATTATCCATTATCACCTCATAGGAGTCTATAAGTCCGACCCCAAATGGGATAAAGAATAGCGCCATTGTGCCCAGCAAAAACTTAGCTGCAGGGCGCACCGTCTCACCCTTTACAACCCCTGCACAAAGCAGAGCAAAAAGGAGCAACATACCGATAACATTGCCCGAAATATATCCATCAATCACCATCGACAGACCATTTCCGACAAGCCAACAACAGAGTATTACAAATAGTCCCTTCATTATTTAACCGGAATGAGCACAAACTCAAACTCTTGCTTCTTATAACCAATCTGATACTTCTCAAGCGGTATAGCTCCCCAGCTATTCTGACAGATGATACCAGACTGTGCCATATCTATATTGACGTAGGTATTGCCGTCTTTTTCAAGCAGTTGTGGATACTTTCTATAGTTATCAGAGAGTACATCTATTTGCTCCATCGGATAAGGAATAGCTGTAGCCGAGAATAGTATATTCGAAAGCACCTTAAAGCCCACACCCTTATCATCTGTTATCTTCCAATACCTCAAATCGCAATGTGCACCAGACTCCTGAGGACGAGAATATGTCATGCAGAACTGATCATCCACACTCTGTGAGTATATGCCTATCGGCGCACCGCTCTTTCTATCAGCGTAGCTCTCATGGCCACCGGCACCATAGAACTCAAGGTTATCAAAGCTCTCAGGCATAGCAAATGCCACTCCATAGCGCAACATACCCTTAATATCGAGTTTATGACCACCAGGAATCATTGTCTGCTTGACAGCTACCCTACCATTAGCATCAATAGTATAGGTTATTGTCACCTTCATACCCAACTCATTGTAGATATAGGTACTCTTCACCTCTACCGCACTGCCCAATTGTTCGATAGTAAACAAATCCATATACTTCTCAGCCTTGCGCAACATCTTCCAAGAGTGATAGTACTGACTATTTGTTGCGCGCTTGCGCACACCATAATCATTCTCTGTCATTGCTCGATAGAAGAGTGGCTCCAACGGTTTTGAAAGCAATTGCTGTCCAGCAACCACATAGCTCTTCAACTCTCCATTACCATTAAACGCCACCTCAAAGTCTGCGCCTTTAACAGTTCTTGTATCGCGATCAACAGTAAGCCATCCATCTGCCGGCGACTTTGCCTTCTCAAACTCCGCCTCAGCCTTATATGGTCGTATAACTATCTGATTATAAGCTACGCAGTGATCTTTTTCAAGCAGAGGCTCAGCACTCTTTAGACAGTAACGCACTGTAAGTATCAGCTCACCCTCAAGAGAGATAATATCACTACCATTATAGCCAAGCTGAAGATTGAGTCGCATCTGTGGCGGCACCTGAAGGTCATCAACTCTGCCTGACAACTTCTCAACACCATCGGCAGTTATGCTCCACAACATATAGTAGTTCTCCAATCCGCGGAACATATGCTCGTTATAGATCTCCACCTGCCCTGCTGCCGCATCAACATCTGTAGTCCAGATATTCTGATACTGATGCCACACCTCGCGAGCACTTGGATGAGGTTTTCTTGACGCTGAGATAAAACCGTTATTACAGAAGGTCTCGTCACTTGGATCTATATCATTATAGCAACCACCATAACGATAGAATGTAACGCCTGTTTTCGGATCTCTCCATGCCAATGCCTGATCCACAAAATCCCAAATAAATCCGCCCTGGAAATTCGGATACTTACGAATCAAATCCCAATACTCCTTCAAGCTACCCAGTGAATTACCCATAGCATGTGCATACTCACACTGTATCAGCGGACGCTTTGGATTCGATGTTACATACCTCTCGCATAGGTCGTAATTTGCATACATCGGGCACTCTATATCTGAGTTATAGTTCTTTGGCTTGTCACCATATGCGATATGGTTAGCCTGCTCATACTGCACTGGACGAGTCTTATCATAACCCTTAATCCAATCATAACAACGGTGGAAGTTTACACCATTACCCGCCTCATTTCCAAGGCTCCAAATGATGATTGAAGGGTGGTTGTAATCTCGTAACACCATGCGCTGATTACGCACAAGATGCATAGCCGCATAATCCTCTCGGTGAGCAAGGCTCTTATCGCCATATCCCATACCGTGCGACTCAATATTTGCCTCATCAACCACATAGAGACCATACTTATCGCACAGGTCATACCACAACGGATTATTTGGATAGTGACATGTACGCACAGCATTGAGATTGTGCTGTTTCATAATCTGAATATCGCGCACCATATCCTCATATTTTGCATCATAACCGCGCTCAGGATTCATCTCATGGCGATTTGCACCCTTGACAATAATCGCCTTACCATTGACAAAAAGCTGAGAATTCTTAATCTCCACCGAGCGGAAACCGACATTAAAGGCAGCTGACTCTGTTGCTGTCGAGACGGTCAGAGTATAGAGATATGGCACCTCTGCGCTCCACGGATGCACAGCCTTAATCTTCTTAAGTAGCGACACACTTCCCTTGCTCGGGGTAAGCTGCTGCTCAAACCAAACACCACCCTCTGCATCGGTCAATTTAACAGACAAACTCTTTACCGATGGTGTAACGTCAATCTTTAGATCAAACACACCATCCATATAGTCATTTTCGAGCAGAGCCGTAAACTTAACATCCTTAATATGAGCCTTATCTCGCGCATATATATAGCAGTCACGAGCAATACCCGACAGACGCCAAAAATCCTGATCCTCAAGGTATGTTCCATCGCACCAACGGTGAATCTCCATCGCAAAGAGGTTCTTTTCGCCAGCCTTGACATACTTTGTTATATCAAATTCAGCCTCCAATTTACTATCCTCGCTATAGCCTACCCTCTTGCCATTAATCCACATCGCAAGGTTAGAGGTCGCCGAACCGATATGCACAAAGACCTCTTTTCCGCGCCACTCTGCCGGCACATCTATATAGTTACGATAAAGACCTACATGGTTACGATGAGTCGGCACATGCGGCGGATTGTCAATAAACGTATTATCCCACGCATAACCTATGTTCAGATATACAGGGTCGCCGTAGCCATTCAGCTCCCACAATCCTGGCACCGGCATTGTACCCCACGCCGCATCATCATACTTCGGAGAGTAGAACTCAGCAGGACGAGGGTCTGTCATGTGGTTAAACCACGCAAACTTCCAATCGCCCTCTATACTCTTGTAATTAGGTGACTTGCGATAACAACTTCCCGTTACAGCCTGATTAGCAGATGGATAGACAATAAAACTCGAACGCATCGGCTCACGATTCTGCTCAAATACATTCGGATTCTCATAAGGATAACTCAACCCATTGGCACTTGCCGAAATGGCCATCATCACCGCTGCAAAAAATAGAACTCTCTTCATAGATTTAGGTATTTTCCACAAAGTTAACAAAATCCATCAACATTTACACCTATTGGCCCACTTTTATTTTCTCGCAGCACATAAACTAACCTATAAAAACAACAAAAGCACCCACTAAAGGTGCCTTTGTATATTGAGCTGCCGGGACTCGAATGGCAAAGCCATCACCGAGGGAGTGCCGTAGTCGCACTTGTGCGGTACGGAAAAACACGACCGAGGTAACCCACATAACATACCGACAGATAATTTTGAGTAGGTGGTATATATGCGCAGCATACTTGTATAAAAACAGATAAAATGTAGAGCTTGCTCATTACATGGTTATCTGTTTTTATATTAGACGCAAAGCGTCACCACCTACACAAAACAACAAAGGCACCCGAAAA
>JAZORI010000069.1:0-43823 GCA_045656505.1 Alistipes sp.
TCTGCTTACACTTACGACGGCAGAAAAGGATATAGTGATAACGCAACATCTGTTACATTAACAGCTGACGCTTCGAACAATGTTCGTTGTACAATATCTTCTGGTGGTAATTGTACAAGCGGTCACTTGTGGTTCAATAAGAGTGTTGACGGTACACTGACAACATCTGCAATCAAGTTGTATGGTGCAACTTCTCTTACATTCTCTCACTCTCAGGGTACAAGTGGTTCTTCATGTACTTCTGAGTATAGTACTGACGGAGGTTCTACCTGGACACAGTTGGGTACTCAGTCAGGAGCTATTGAAACAAAGAGCTATAACTTTACAGTTGCAGAGGGTACAGAGTCTATCGTGATTAGACTCTCTCACCCTGCTACAAATGCAAAAAATACTCGTGTAGATAACCTTAAGTTGGTTGTTGCCGAGTGAAACTCCACTCCCGGTTCGGGAGGTAACGGTGGTAATGCGGGAGGTAACTCTGGGGATGACTCAGAGAGTGACTCCGAGCAGACAACACCGACAGAGAAAGCCGCATTTGGTATGCCGTGGGCAGAGTTGCCTGCGGCTACCAAGGACGGCAGCTTTACAGAGAACTACAAGCAGTGTGTGAAGATTATCACCGATGCTGAGTGCGATAAGAATGGTTATTTGCCACGAAACTACTCGTTCTGCTACGACACTGAGAGGTATTTGGCGCGTTGGGTTGCCTATCCGATGCATAGCTACTACACATCAGACCCATCAGGCAGTAACAATAGTGAAACGTTCTACAACGATCCGGAGTTTACTGAGGCGCAGCAGATAACCAAGACCTACGAGGATGGTACGGTAAATAATCGCGGTCACCAGATAGCCAAAGCACAGCGAAAGGTTACAGCAATGGCTCGTCAGCAGACCAACTATAACACCAACATGACACCGCAGAACGGTACGCTTAATGGTGGAAAGTGGGCAAAGTTAGAGGCGAAAGAGCGCGACGAGTGGATGTGCGATGATACATTATATATGGTATCGGGTTGCCACTTTGATAACTACAACAAGGTTGTCAAGAACAACGACGGCAAGAGTTGCCCAGTACCGACCCACTACTTCAAGGTTATGCTTCGCACAAAGAGTGGTAGCACTGGCAAGAGCGTAGCTAACTGCAGCAAAAGTGAGTTGATTTGCGCAGGATATTGGGTTGCCAATAGCGCTGACGCAACACCTGAGCTAAAGACCGTTCAGGAGATTGAGGCGCTCACTGGATTTACATTCTTTGTAAATGTACCGAACGCACCGAAGACAACAATTGGCTCGTTTAGCTGGTAGCGAATGAGGCTAACAAAAAAGAGATTTGCAAACGCAAATCTCTTTTTTTTTTGTTACTGCTGTGGAGCAGGTGGCCCCATTGGCGGCATCTTATCGCCGTGTGGTGGACGAGGTGGGCGATTACCCTTGCGCTCGACCTTCAGAATCTTTGTCAGCTGCTCAGGGGTGAGTAGATTCTTGAATACGCGCATATACTCCTTCTTGCAAGCGACCATATCGGCCTCAGCTGAGAGCTGATCCATAACCTTACGGAAGGCGAGCTTCTCTGTCAGCTCCTTGCCCTCGTAGTACTCCATCACCTTCTTCAGATCCTTGCGAATCTTCTCCATCTCACCCTGATAGGCGAGGTATGACGGAGCGAACTTCTTGGCCTGCTTCTCGGTCAAACCCAACTCCTTGGTAACGTGTGCAATACGCTCCTCAGGGCTCTTGCGAGGACCGCGCTCACCCGGACCCATGCCCGGCATCATACCTGGAGGAGGACCCATAGGTGGTTGTGCCGCTGCCATACCAAAGGCAAAAACGGCAAAAATAGATGCTAATAACTTTTTCATGTCTTCAGTATTTGTTATTGCAAAGTTAATAAAAATTTCATAACATCCACATCATCCGCATAATCATTTAGTGCGGGATATTGCGCTTGCCCGAAATCTACACGGCGAGAGAGCCCCTCTACAGCCGATACGACGCACTGCAGACGGTGGTTATTCTGCTCAATCCATAGCCTAACCTCGTCCAGCGAGCTATACCTATATATATTTATACAGCTTATATGTCGCGGAAAGGCGGCCTCACCCTCCATTACAATCGCACCGCCGAGGTCAGCAAACTCCTTGCCCTGCATAGTCATCAGCGCACGGGCATGGCGGTAGTTGTTTGTGTACCCCTCGGGCATCTTTGGAACTGATAGCTGAAAATCGAAGCCTTGTGGTGCAAAAATCAGCGATACATTACGGCAACCAAGCCCCGAATAGGTGAAGATATCGCGCTCCAGAGCCTCTATCTCGGTCCTGCTTTCACTACCCGTCAGAACTGCCACCGAGTGCCTTGAACCGCGAATAAGGGTCGGAATATCGCCATACATCGTGCGGAAATGGAGCGCAGCCGTATCACTACCCGTCGCAATCAGCGCGTCAATAGTACTACAACTCTCAAGCTGCTCGATTCTAATCTGCGGGGAGATATCCTTAAGCTCTCTTACGATGTGGCGCATCAGCACGCTATCCTTCGAGGAGTACTTCACAACGGGGATATTGCCACTTGCAACAGTATATAGCAGGTCGGCAAAACCCACAGCGGGGATATTTCCGGCCATGATAATTCCGATGCGCTTAGGGTCTCGAGTCGGAGCAGGGTAGAGGTCAAGCCACTGCTGCAGCTTGGCTCTGTCAAGCATCTGCGTGCAGATAGCATCTATAGCAGTAGGAATTTGGCAGAACCACTCATTCTGCTCCTCTGCCGCTGCGATAATGCTCTGCGGAATAGATCTAAGTCGTGTCCCGAGCTCGGAAAATATCTCGATAGTGCTCTTCATATCACAAATGTACAAATAAAATAAGATAGGAACTAATAAAAAGCGAATTTCTGCGTTACGCTTGTCCTTAAAATCCTCACATACGCTTTAGTATGCTGCGGTTTTGCGGACCTCGCAAGCCTTGAACTTCATCTTTTTATTAGCTCCTAATCTCTCTCAGATTGTAATACCACTCTTATAGGTACCAATAATTTACTTCTTCGCCTCAAGAATAGGTAGGTTAGCCTCAGTTGGAACGTATACCACCTTGTTAGGGATATTGTTCTGCTGACGCACCCACAGATACTGGATGTAGGTTGTTGTCAGTGAGCCATTTTCGATACGAATAGCCTCGGCTGCACCCTTTGCACGCTCAATCTCTGCCTGTGCATTGAGCTTCTCTGCCTCAAGGTTAGCCTTTGCCTCCTCAATCTTAATCTGACGGTTCTGCTCAGCCTTTGCCAGCTCCGCACGACCGCTCATCTCCTGCTGCCATACATTGTACATCGGCAGTCCGAACATAAGTCCTAAAATTACTGCAAGGCCGATAAGTGAGAGAACTACAAGGCCCCATACTGTCTTTGCTGCGTTGTTCATAGGTCATATTTTTTTAAGGTTGAAAAATGGCAAAAAAGCGAATTTCTGCGTTACGCTTGTGTTCGAAATCCTCACATACGCTTTTGTATGTTTTGGTTTCTCACATTTCGCAAGCCTTGAACTTCATCTTTTTATCCATTTTATCAATTAGTGGTTATTAAAAAAAAGAGCAGTTTGAATTTCAAACTGCCCTCATTGCTTTATTCAGCCTCCTCACGGTGAAGTTTCTCAACATAGATTGCGTGAGCCATCTTCTCGCGCTTTGCAATTGAAGGCTTTGTGAAGTACTGACGAGCACGAAGCTCCTTCAGAACACCTGTACGCTCATACTTACGCTTAAACTTCTTAAGGGCGCGCTCGATATTCTCGCCCTCCTTAACTGGCATGATAATCATAATCTTTTCTCTATTTTTAAGTTTGTTAAAATTCTTTGTTGTTGTTGTTTGCACCTTTGAGCCTCTGCAGACCTTGTCTGCTATCTCCAGCGTGCCGACTGCTTTAGTGGTTACTCTCTACGAAATCTAAAGGAATTGTGCCGAAATGAAGATACGGCGCAAGCGATAATGCCTGCTCCTCTGTGAATATGTTGTCACTTACAATCTCTTCAAACGACTTCCAGCCTCCTTTCGATTTGCGTAGTTGAATAATTCTGTTTATTGCCTTTCGAGTCATATACGGATGTAACTCCAACTCTGAGGCGGGTGCAAAGTTAATATCAATTTTTGAAAAAACACAACTATCGCAGCAAATTTGTTTAGAAAATCGTGCAAAATTTTCACTTGTAACGCATTTTAGCTCTGAAAGTTGGTCGATTGAGACATATCCACCCAATAACTTGCGATAATAGACTATGGCTGAAGCCGTTTTAGGACCTATACCACGAACTGTTACAAGGGTTGCACTGTCGGCAGAATTGATCTCAATTTTGCCACCATAGGGCTTTGGCTCGGGGAAGATTATGTAGCGGGCAAGCGAGTCCGCCATCTCAGGCGATACTGCCCAGCAATCCCTCAGCTCTGCCATGTTGCGAATACCCTCTGCTCCGCTGTCACGGTACTCAATAACCCCTTCAGCTTGGCGGTATGTAAAGCCAATACTCCGCAGATAGGCTGCACCCACAGTGTCAATTCTAAACCTCTCGTACGGATGAGGCTCTCGTGCTGCGCGTTTCTGCTCCCAACGCCTCTGGTTTACCTCTCTGATAGAGTCGCGCTGTCGGTAGATTGTGCTATCAACGGCGTATGACTTGGGTTGCGGACGGAACTGCTCTCCGATTGTGATATATGGTCTGAGAGCCTTGAACATAGAGTCTGTAACCCCGTAACAGAGGGCAAACTCCTCGGCAATCTCGAACACTTTGCCTCGTGAGCGATACTTGAGGATAGAGACAGCTGTGCGCTTGTCAAAACCGAGTGCAAGCAGCTGCTCGTAGCTTACGGTATTGGGATCAAAGGTAAAGAGGGAGCATCTCTGTTCGGTCACGACCGTGCTCTGCACATCATCCTCAATGTGGCTATACTCCATACGATTGACCACAGTGATAGCGAGCGTGATTGCCAAGACAACCACGATGACCACTACTGCTCCGACTCTTTGCCCCTTATCCATTACCACTCTGCTTTATCTGATAGTAGTAGTTTGCGATACTTGCGTGACGGTGAGCTGATAAACTCTCCGATACCGTACTCACTCCAACGACTATCTACAGCCTCAATAGTCTGCTCTGACGAGGTAACCACATTAGGGAAACGAGCAGGGTTGCCACCCTCTCCAGGAAACTTTGCTCGGGCATCTATAGTAAGGGAGTTGCCTGCGAGCTTTATATCGCGAGAAGGTTCTGTATTGGCCGCAGCGAGCCATAGCAAATCCTCTGCATCGAACTGCTCGGCGCGTGAGTCAAAGAGTGCAATAAAGTTGCAATCAACACCCGCTTGAGTGGCGATAGCTGCAAGGTCTATCTCCTGGCGGTTGTCACCAAAGATGAGCAGAGTGCTCCACTTCTCGACAAACTCTCGGCGCATAGTAACCCCATCGGGCAGGGTGATGTTCTGAGCAACAGACGGTTTGTGGTCGTCAATTGTCACCTCTGAGAGATTGAGTGCCAATTTACCACCAAAACCGCAGCTTGCTGTAGCGTGGTCAAGCACGTCGTAGATACCCTCACCACGAATTACAGACTCTGAGATATTGCAGCAACGGAGCAAATCAGATAGCTCGTCACCATTGCGGACATTGGTTGTCGGCGGCGTGAGAACCAGATATTTGTTAAACATCATCTGTCCTGCGCTCCACATACCCTGTGTAACCTTTGTCGCCTGACCCTTGTAGCGGCTGGCGATGGATATGATGGCTATGTTGTGTGACGTACCGGCTGCTGGCATGGTCATATCGACAATCTCGGGTTGCATGACAAGTCGTATCGGCGCAAGGAAGATACGCTCGGTAGCGATAGATATATAGGCATCCTCCTGAGGTGGCACACCCACAACCGTTGCCGGATATATGGCATCCTTGCGGTGGGTTATGGCTGTGACATGAAAACGAGGGTAGAGGTCTGTAAGCGAGTAGAAACCTGTATGGTCACCAAAATCACCCTCTACAGCAAGTGGCTCAGATGGGTCAACGTAGCCCTCGATGACAAAGTCGCAATCGTCAGGAACATATATATCGTTTGTGATGCACTTGACCAACTTGACCGGCTTTTTGCGGAGGAAACCTGCGAGCAGATACTCATCCATATTGTCAGGCATAGGCGCAGTTGCGGCATATGTGTATGTTGGATCTCCACCTATGGCTACAGATACGGGCATAATCTTACCAGCCGCCTTGTAGCCGTCGTAGTGGCGGGCACCAGTCTTGTGGCGATGCCAGTGCATACCGGTAGTTTTGCTGTCGAACACCTGCATACGGTACATGCCCACATTACGAATACCTGTCTGTGGGTCGAGTGTGTTTACCATCGGCAGAGTTACGAAGCGGCCACCGTCACAAGGCCAGCTTTTGAGTATCGGCAGTATATCGAGCGAGGCATCATCTCCCGTAAGGATAACCTGCTGGCACTCTCCGCGGCGCTTGAGCTTCTTGGGAAACCAACGAGCCACCTCACTTAACAGCGGCAACATCTTGAGCTGGTCGGATAGTGAATCCTTTGGCGATGTTACGCTCTTGAGTAGGCTCTCTATGCGTGTGGTGATATCTTCGGGCTTTTCGACCCCTAATGCCATGGATATACGACGCTCCGAGCCCATCATGTTTGTAAGAACGGCAAACCCCTTGTCGGTCTTCTCAAAGAGCAGGGCCTTACCGCCTCCGGGACACTTTGCCTGACGGTCTGTAAGCTCGGCAATCTCGTAGATACTCGAAACTGGAGTGCCGATGCGAACTAACTCACCGGCACCCTCAAGTTTAGTTATATACTCTTGTAGATTCATCTATACTATTTATTTGCAGCAGCGGCAAGACGCTCCTCCATCATTCGCTTCTCCTTGCCCCATGAAACCAGACAGATTACAGCTGCCAAAAGCGCACCTACAACAAGTGCCCAGAAGGTAGCATTCCAACCCAGTGAGCTCTGTGCGATGTTACCCAAAACAATCTTTGAGAGCAGTGCATCACCGATAAGGTAGCCAAACAGACCCAAGAAACCGGCTGCAGTACCTGCTGCATTCTTCGGAACGATTGCAAGACCCTGAACACCAATCATCGCCACTGGAGCGTAGATAGCACCACCGATAAGGGCAAGTGAGCCGTAGATAATCCAGGTGATAGGAATATGGGTGAAGTTAGCCACCACATCTGCCTGCCAATAACCCAAGATGCCGACAGTTACAAGCAACATGAAGATTACATTAACCGGTGCGCAACGGCCATTGAAGAACTTTGTAGAGATCCAACCTCCGAGGATAGTTCCAGGGATACCTGCGTACTCACGCACTGCATAGGCGATAGAGGCAGAGTCCTTGTCCCAGTTGAATACCTCAGTCAGATAGGTAGGTGACCAGTCGGCAATACCGTAGCGGATAAGATATACAAATACATTTGCACAAGCGATTAGCCAGAGCATTCTGTTCTTGAGAATATAGTCCACAAACAGACGACGGAACGGAATCTTGTCCTCCTCACCCTTGGCAGCCTTAGCGCCTGAGTGGTCGTTTCTGTACTCCTCAATTGCAGGCAGACCGCAAGACTCCGGTGTATCACGAATAGCCCACCAACAGAAGAGTGCAAAGAGCAGAGCTACAGCTGCAGGAACAACAAATGCTGCACGCCAAGTCTCTGTAATGCCTATAGTGGTGAAGATAATGATACCTGCAGGAATCAGAAGTCCGAGAGTACCGTTACCCACATTGTGTGCGGTATTCCAAACAGACATCTTGAAACTACGCTCGTTTGTCGAGAACCAGTGTGCCAGTACGCGGCCGCATGGAGGCCAACCCATACCTGAGAGCCAACCTGCGAGGAACATAAAGACAAACATCAGCGCAACAGTGACAGTATAGTCACCGGCAACGCCTGTAGGATAAGGCAGAATACCTGCTAAAATCATCACAAGCGATGAGAGTACAAGACCTACGGTCATGAACTTACGAGCATCTGAGCGGTCAGAGATGCTACCCATGATAAACTTGCTCACTGCGTAAGCAATCGGAATACCTGACATGGCAAAACCTGCACCAGCCTTGTCAATCAGACCCTCCTCAATCATTCCAGGAGCAGCAAGTGAGAGATTCTTTCGTACAAGATAGTATGCTGCATAGCCCAAATAGATGCCCAAAAAGACCTTGAGACGCATCTTCTTGTACTCCTTGTCAATTTTGTCGGCAGCCAACAGAGGCTTTTTTGCCGGAGGTGTTAAAAATCCCATAATTAGTTAGTTTTAGGTTGTTATAGTTTTATGTCGTATATCTGAATTACGCCCACAAGGTGCTTGTTCTCGTCAACAACGAGCAGCGAGTTTATCTTGTGCTGGGTCATCATCTTCTCCGCCTCGATAAGCTTCTCCTCAGGACGAATCATCTTAGGTGAGGTGGATGCGATATCCATAGGTCGGATGTCGAAGAACTCTGCCTGTCGGCTCTCCATTGCGCGGCGAACATCACCATCGGTCACAATGCCGAGAATCTCCTGCTCGCGGCAGATGACAATAAGACCCAAGCCTCCGCGAGAGATGCGCTGAATCATCTCAACGGCTGAGCAGTTCTCGTCAACGATAGGAAGCTCTGTGCGGTGCATAACATTGCCCACATTCATCAGCAGTCGGCGACCCAAGCTGCCTCCCGGATGCAGACGTGCGTAGTCCATAGAGGTGAAGTTGCGTATCTTCATCAGCGAGCAAGCCAGTGCGTCACCCATAGCCAGCTGAGCCGTTGTTGAGGTGGTCGGAGCAAGCTTGAGGATGCAGGCCTCACGCTCAACCTTTACGTCGAGGTGGATATTTGAGTTCTTGGCAAGCGAAGAGTTGCAGTTGCCAGTCATCGAGATGAGCGGAATGCCGTTATCGAGGATGAAAGGGACGATTTTAAGCACCTCGTCAGTCTCGCCTGAGTATGAGAGGGCAATGACCACATCACCCTTAGAAATCATTCCTAAATCGCCATGAAAGGCCTCTCCCGGGTGCATATAGAAGCTCGGAGTGCCTGTGCTGGCGAGTGTAGCAGCAATCTTCTTAGCAATAAGGCCACTCTTACCCATACCGGTCATAATGACCTTGCCATTGCACGCCAAAATGGTCTGAACAGCGCGCACAAAGTCATCGCCCAAGTCGTTCTTGATTCTGAGCAGGGCATCAGCCTCTGTCTGTAGGGCGTCTGCGGCTACGCTGAGTATTAGTTCTCTGTCAGTATTCATTCTTATAGCAGTGATTTAATAACATTCTCAAGGTTGTCAAGGCTGAGCATGTTCGGACCATCGCTCAGTGCATTGTCCGGATCGGGATGCACCTCGAAGAAGTAACCATTAGCACCGAAGGCCTTAGCAGCAAGTGCCATCGCCGGTACATACTCGCGATTGCCACCTGTCTTACCACCCGCAGCGCCAGGACGCTGAACAGAGTGGGTGCAGTCCATGATTACTCGTGGCGCAATCTGCAACATATCTGGGATATTGCGGAAATCGACCACAAGGTTGTTGTATCCGAAGCTATTACCACGCTCAGTGAGCCATACATCTGTCGCTCCCGACTCAATAGCCTTCTGATATGGGTACTGCATGTCGGCACCAGAGAGGAACTGCGCCTTTTTGATGTTGACAGCCTTGCCTGTCTTGGCTGCAGCAACGAGCAGGTCGGTCTGACGGCAGAGGAATGCAGGAATCTGAAGCACATCTACCACCTCACCTGCGGCCTGAGCCTGCCATGCTTCGTGGATGTCGGTCAGCAGGCTGAGTCCCCACTTACTCTTTACATCGGCGAGCATCTGCAGACCACGCTCGATGCCCACTCCGCGGTAGGAGCTAATGGAGGTGCGGTTTGCCTTGTCAAATGAGGACTTGAAGATGATATTCACCCCCAGTCGTTTGTTGATATCTACAATGCGCTCGGCTACGGCATCGAGTACCTCGGCACTCTCAATTACGCACGGGCCGGCAATGAAAATTGGTTTCATAGTCTTAATGTTTATGCCTTTGGCTAATGGCTAACAGCTAACGGCTTAATGTGTTAATAATCTCAGTGTTTATTGCGTTGACCTTAGCCTTGTCCATCTTGACAACCTTGCGGTCGTAGGTGACAAAGCCGTTCACCTCACCCTCGACATCTGTGGTCTGGGTGTAGATGGCTGCTGCCATGCCCTGTGGGATGAAATCCTTGAGTTTTGTTGCGTACTTAACATACTCGGCAGTCACCTCGTCGGTGTTATTGAACTGGATGTAGCCCCAGTTGCGCTTATTCCACCACAGGTGCTCCTTTATAGGGTAGCCGATGCCACCGTACTCGCCAAGCACAACCACAAAATCTGAGCTGTGGAAAGGCATTGCAGGGGCAGGGTAGTTGTGGATGTCGAGAATATCGCCACACAGACGCAGGTTACCACCACTTGCAGCATTGATAAGGCGTGTAGGGTCTTTAGCGGCAGTCCACTCGGCAACGGTCTCGGTGTCAAACTGACCCCAAGCCTCGTTAAATGGCACCCAAACGCCGATAGATGGGAAGAAGCGGAGGGCATCCATAATCTCTGCCCACTCCTTGTAGTAGCGGCTCTTCTCCTCCTTAGATGCCGGAGAATCACTACCGCCACCGATGTTGTTGCGACCCCAGCCACCCTTTGTGTCGTTAGGGTAGAGGGCGAGGCAAGGCATATCCTGCCATACGATAATGCCCAGGCGGTCACAGTGGTAGTACCAGCGTGCTGGCTCAACCTTAATGTGTTTGCGGATGGTGTTGAAGCCCAGCTCCTTTGTCAGCACGATATCGCTCATCAGAGCCTCATCAGACGGAGCTGTGTAGAGACCATCAGGCCACCAACCCTGATCAAGTGGGCCGTACATAAATATAGGCGCACCGTTGAGCATCATACGCTTGTGTCCCAAAGCGTCACGCTCGACAGAGAACTCGCGCATAGCTGCGTATGACTTTGTGCTATCTACCACCTTGCCATTCTCGATAAGCGACACTGTAAGGTCGTAGAGGTGTGGGGTGTCAGGAGTCCAGAGCTTTGCCTCCTTGATAGGCAGCACGGCACGAACACCCGAGAGGAGTGTTGCGCTGCTTACAAGAGCATCGCCATCCTTAACCTCGATTTTGAGTGTGCAGTTGTCAGCAGCACAAGCTGTGTTGACATAGAGCTCGCCACGAGTAATGTCGCACTCGGTAGTAATGCCCTTGATGTGGTTTGACTTAGCCACCGGCTCCAACCACACGGTCTGCCAGATGCCCGATACGGCTGTGTACCAGATACCGCTTGGGTTGAGGCGCTGCTTGCCCACCGGGTTGTGCAGAGAGTCTGTAGGGTCCCAAACGCGGACTACAAGGCTCTGCTCGCCCTTCTTGAGTGCAGCTGTGATATCGGCAGAGAATGGTGCATAGCCACCTGTATGACTAGCTACAAGGGTGCCGTTAACATAGACATCTGCACTCCAATCCACAGCACCGAAGTTGAGCATAATACGCTTGCCACTCCAAGCTGAAGGGACGGTGAAGGTGCGCTCGTACCAGAGGATATTCTCCTTGGTGACTCTCTTCTGCACGCCCGAGAGTGCTGACTCTACAGCAAATGGAACGAGAATCTGACCGTCAAATGCTGTTGGCTGTGGTGCTGCGAGGTCTGTTATGGCGTAGTTCCAAAGACCGTTGAGGTTCATCCACTCTGCACGCTGCAACTGCGGACGAGGGTACTGTTGGTGTACATTCTCAGGTGTTACCTGCTCTGCCCATGTGGTGCGAATCTTGTCACCTGCAATTGACCACTGAGCACTCGCTGTAGCTGTGATAGCTACGACTGCCAAAAGGGTTAAAAGGCTCTTTTTCATATCAGTTTAGTGTTTAAGTTGTCTCAAAAACTCCTCAGCGCGAACTAAGTCCTCGGGGGTGTCGATACCGATGGTCTCCACGTCAGAGATGCCCACGCCGATTTTGTAACCATTCTGCAACCAACGCAGCTGCTCAAGTGACTCGGCAACCTCAAGCGATGACTGAGGCATTGACGTTACCGCCTCAAGCACAGCAGCTCTAAAGCCGTAGATGCCGATATGCTTGTAGAATGTATGGCTCTTGAGCCACTGCTCACGCTCCACGCCACGCAGGTAAGGGATTACCGAACGAGAGAAGTAGAGTGCGTGCATCGTGTTGTCAATCACCACCTTAGGGGAGTTGGGATTCTCCAATGCAGCGATGTCGTCATCTGCCGAGAATGGCTTGACAAGGGTAGCGATGTCGGTCTTAGGGTCATCAAAGCAGGCCTTGAGCGCCTCCAGCTGCGAACGCTGGATAAAGGGCTCGTCGCCCTGCACGTTAATCACCACGTCATAAGGCTTGCCCTGCTTTTGGTATGCCTCCCAACAGCGGTCTGTGCCACTGCGGTGAGCTGTAGAGGTCATCTCTACCTTGCCACCAAATGCCTTAACCGCGTCATATATACGCTCGTCATCTGTCGCCACCACAGCGTCATCCAAAACGCCTGCCACCTGCTCATATACGCGCTCTATAACGGTCTTGCCACCCAGCATTGCGAGCGGCTTGGCAGGGAAACGGGTACTGGCGTACCTTGCGGGAATAATTGCAATAAACTTCATTTTGTGTAATGTGTTATGTTTTGATTTTAGGTGGAGTTTTACAACGCTCTCGCAGGTGATTAAACCGGAGCATACTAAAAGCGTATGTGAGGATTTAATCAACAAGAGGAAGGTAGTAAAAGCCGCATAAAATCGAAACTATTTCTGGAGTGCTAACTCTAATACCTCCTCGTTGGTTCTCACATAGTGGAAGGTAATGCCCTCGACATACTCAGGCTTAATCTCCTCCACGTCCTTGCGGTTCTCCTCAGGGATGAGGATAGTGGTAATGCCGGCGCGCTTGGCGGCAAGCACCTTCTCCTTCACGCCACCGATAGGGGTTACACGGCCACGAAGTGTAGTCTCGCCGGTCATAGCAATGCGCTCAGTGACTTTGCGACCGGTGTAGGTAGAGACGATTGAGGTAATCATAGTAATACCCGCACTTGGGCCATCCTTAGGCACTGCACCCTCAGGAACGTGGATATTCAGGTCGTGCTTCTCGAACATCTCGACATCTATACCGAGCTCAGCATGGTGTGCCTTAACCCACTCAAAGGCGATAGTTGCCGACTCCTTCATCACATCGCCAAGGTTACCCGTGAGCGAGAGCTTACCCTTGCCAGGGGTGAGGAGCGACTCAATGTAGAGGATATCGCCACCCACAGCAGTCCACGCAAGGCCTGTAACAACACCAACCATATCCTTAATCTCGTAGCTGTCGTTTATAAACTTCGGCTTGCCCAGAATCTTCACCACATCTGCAGCCGAAATCTCAGGGGTGTATGCCTCCTCAAAGGCGATATTCTTGGCGCGGTGGCGAGCAATCTTGGCAATATTCTTGTCCAGAGCACGCACACCCGACTCGCGAGTGTAATCAGAGATAATCTTCTCCAAAATCTCGGCAGATAGGGTCATATCACCCTCACGCAGACCGTGTGCCTCGCTCTGCTTTGCAATCAGGTGCTTCTGCGCAATCTGAATCTTATCCTCGAGGATGTAGCCCGAGATATTTATCAGCTCCATACGGTCACGCAGGGCAGGGTTGATGGCCGAAATATCGTTTGCCGTAGCGATGAAGAGCACCTTTGACAGGTCGTACTCCACATCGAGGTAGTTGTCGTGGAATGTGGTGTTCTGCTCAGGGTCAAGCACCTCAAGCAGGGCCGATGACGGGTCGCCGTGGTTAGAGACGGTAATCTTATCCACCTCGTCAAGGATGATGACAGGGTTAGACGAGCCACAACGCTTAATGGTCTCGATAACTCGTCCGGGCATAGCTCCGATATATGTACGGCGGTGGCCACGAATCTCACTCTCGTCGTGCAGACCACCCAGCGCAATGCGACCAAACTTACGACCCAGTGCCGCAGCTACGCTCTTGCCGAGTGAGGTCTTACCCACTCCCGGAGGGCCATAGAGGCAGAGAATTGGGGACTTCAGATCGCCCTTGAGCTTGATTACGGCAAGGTGCTCGAGTATGCGCTCCTTAACCTCCTCAAGGCCGAAATGGTCGGCATCGAGCTGCTCACGGGCACAGTTGAGGTCGAGGTTGTCCTTTGTAACCTCATCCCACGGCAGGTCGAGCATCAGGTGGAGGTAGGTCATCTGTATAGAGTACTCAGCAATAGCTGGGTTGAGCCTCTCGAGCTTTGAAACCTCCTTCTCGAACAGCTCGGCAATCTCAGCCTTCCACACCTTCTTCTTGGCAGCCTCACGCAGCTTGTCAATGTCGCCATTTGTGTCGTCGCCAAGCTCCTCCTGTATGGTACGCATCTGCTGCTGCAGATAGTAGTCGCGCTGCTGCTTGTCAATCTCGGTCTTGACCTTCTCCTGAATGTCTCGTTTCAGTTCGAGCAACTGCTGGTCGCGGATAAGAATCTCCAACAACTTGCGTGAACGAGCCAAAAGACCCGGTGCCTCAAGCAGCATCTGGCGGTCATCGTCAGAGAACTCGAGGTTGGAGCAGATGAAGTTTATCGTGCCGCGGTTTGAGTGGATGTTCTTGATTGCAAAGGCTGCCTCCTTCGGGATGTTGGGCGAGATGTTGATAATCTGCATCGCAGTGTCGCGTACAGCCTCCACAAGGGCGCAGAACTCGGCATTATTGCTGTCCGGAATGGTCTCAAGCAGTGGAGTGACCTTGGCGCGGAAGAATGGCTCGGTAGAGATATACTCACCCACCTCGACCTTCTCAAGGCCTGAGAGAATCACTGTCAGATTGCCATTAGGCATCTCGAGAATCTTGAGAATACGCGCCACAGTACCTATGCGGTACATATCGTCGGGCGTAGGGTTCTCAATCTCAGGATTGCGCTGCAGAACAGCCGCCAGCAGACCACCTTCGGCATTTACGGCACGCACAAGGGCAATGCTCTTCTCTCTGCCGACAGTAATCGGGGTTACAGCACCCGGAAAGAGCACTGAGTTGCGCAGTGTAAGAATAGGGAGGACATCAGGAATGAGTACCTCCTCGGTCGTGTCATCATCATCAGAGATGATGGGAATAGCATGGAATTTACGCTCTGAGATATCAGCCGGAAATGCCTGCTCGTCAAAATAGATATCGTTGTCCTTTTTTGCCATAATCGCTGTAAGTATGTTTTGTAAATTATTATTCTCTTTAGTATCAGACATTTAACGCCCCACACGCGCGCGGGTACGTTTATACATCGTACAAAGATAGGATTTCTTTTTGGAAAATCAAAGTTTTCGGACTATTTGTGGCACGAAAAAGGCTAAAGGCTCGGCTACGCCGAGTAAAAGCTAAATTGTCAATTGTCAACAAGGCATCCACCCCGTTGACACGTTGACAAATTGACAAGAGTTCATTATCAAGCATTTAGGGATATCGTTTTGTCAACAACGTTGACAAGTCCTTTACGAATCAGTTTATGGATTCGCATGCTGGCCGTGGTGCGGTTTAGTCCCAAAACCTCCACAAGTTTATGATTTAGTACCGAACGCTCTACGCTGCCACCGAAGTAGTCGCGGAGGATGGCAACTACCTCATCCTCTTTACTTTGCGGTTCGGTAGGCAGGCTGCATAGCTCTGGTAGTCCGTCGGGCGTAATTTGGAAAGCAAAGCGCTCAAATGGCTCGTTACGGCAGAACTGCGGCTCGACTATAGATATATCATCTACCTTGTGTACGTAGAGCACGCTCTCTGCCTTGCGTTGTAGTGAACTACCCACGTGTCCACGCGCCTTGTCAGTACCTGGGTTGGTGTGTAATACGCAGATTATATGACAGTTATAGTTAGTACTCAGCGCCATTAGCTCACCCACCAGAGCATCGCTCTCGCGTAGGTCATTAGTGTCATACTGCAGGTCAGCAATGCCATCTATCACGACCAGGTCGGGACCGAAGGTGTAGAGTGCATCGCGCAGTACATCGAGGCGGTGCTTAGGGTCAATCTCACGCAGTGCAAAGACCCTTAGTCGCGGGTCGGGAGTGTTGCTTGCACGGTTGTTACCCGTAATGCGATTTATACGGTCAATAACCTTGCGTACGTGAGCCTCTCCCTGCTCAGTATCGAGCCATAACACCTTGAGAGACATATCGTAAGATACATTCTCAAATGCCTCGCTATCGGGGTAGGGATAGGCAAATGCCGAGGCGACAAGAGCCGTAGTTAGAAATGTCTTTTTGCTCTTGGCCTCACCTACTACGGCAGAGATATTACCTGCCGAGCATACGGTCTTACCGTTGATAGAAATCAGAGATTTAGACTCGACCAGGGGCTTGGTTATATCGACCAAAAATGGTGCGATACGCTCCTCACGAAGTACAAATTCTGGATTTACTGGAACGTCGGCAAAAGCTCGTTCAGTGAGTTTCATAAATGCATCTGTGTCAAAAATATTAGACGCAGTAGCCAAGAACTTCTGATTGCTATCAGTAGTACTAATCATATAATATTAAGGTATTTACGGAGATAGTAGAATACTATACTCCAAGTTAATAAATAAGAGTTTTGCTGGTGCAAATATAATACATCGAGACCCCCTTTGTCAAGTATTTTGACAATTATTTTTCATTAAATTATCAATAATTGAACGTTGACAGCTCTAACTACCTGATAGTGAGCGTTTGTCAATTTGTCAACGTGTCAACGGGGTGGGTGCCTTGTTGACAATTGACAATTTAGCTTTTTGCTAATATCTCTCTTTTCTTTTTGTATTTACAAAAAAATGTTTATCTTTGTGCGATTATATATAACATTTGTGACTATGGACGAAAAAGTTTTGATTGAGGTAATCGCTGGTGCGATTCAAGATAAGAAGGGTAAGGGCGTTGTTTCGCTCGACTTGACCGGTATGGATGGAGCTATCTGCTCCCACTTTGTGGTTTGTAATGCCGACTCTACAACTCAGGTGTCGGCTATTGCTGACTCTGTGGAAGAGGCTGTGTTTCAGAAACTTGGCGAGTGGCCTTGGCGCGTAGAGGGTAAGCAGACAGGTCTCTGGGTGGCTATGGACTACATCGACGTTGTGGTACACATCTTCCAGACCGAGCTGCGCGACTACTATAAGTTGGAGGAGTTGTGGGCTGATGCTCCAATGGTTGAGTACGAGGATATTGAGTAAGTGAACTGACGAGGGCCTCTATTTGTAGGGCAAAATACGCCCCAAAATAGTCCTCAACGGGGTTTAGGTGGGGGACTGTAGATATATCCGCGAAGAGTCTTCAACTGCTAAATGCCCCTTTTTGAACAGACATTTGCACTGAAAGGTGCAATTTTTGAGGTGACTGCGTCGTTTAGGTGTAGTTAAACAGATTTACTATGGCAAAAAAGAAGAAGAATAACAACATCTTTTTTAACCTCCGCCCCAATATGATGTGGTTGTGGACGGTTGTTTTTATAGCAATTATGGGCTTTGCGCTCTTTGGGCAGCAGCCTGAGGAGCCGTTGCAGAGCGACTGGAGTGAGGTCGAGCAGCTCATTACTGAGGGTAAGGTTGCCCGCATAGAGGTCGTAAATCGCGATCAGGCAATGGTCTATCTGACTGAGCCGGCGGTAGATGCACTGACTACGGTTGAGGGTAGTCGCTACTCTCATCTGCCTAAGCAGGGCCACCAGCTGGAGTTTCAGATTGGCTCTGTAGATACCTTCCGTCAGGACTTTGACAAGGCGGTAGCGGTTGCTCCGGCCACTGTTAAGCTTACATACGACAACCACCGTCAGGGTTGGGTAGATACACTGCTCGGCTGGCTGCCGTGGGTATTTTTCATCGTCATCTGGATATTTATCATGCGCGGTTTTGGCCGTGGCGGAGGTGGTGCTGCAGGTGGCGGCATAATGAATGTGGGCAAGGCTCGCACGCAGGAGTTTGATAAGGACGACCCGAATCGCAAGGTGACATTTAAGGATGTTGCAGGCCTTGAGGAGGCGAAGGTCGAGATTATGGAGATTGTGGACTTTTTGAAGAACGCTGCCAAGTACCGTGAGCTGGGTGCTAAGATTCCAAAGGGTGCACTGCTTGTCGGCCCTCCGGGAACGGGTAAGACCCTGCTTGCCAAGGCTGTAGCGGGTGAGGCAAATGTGCCGTTCCTCTCCATTTCGGGCTCAGACTTCGTGGAGATGTTTGTCGGCGTGGGTGCTTCGCGTGTTCGTGACCTGTTTGAGCAGGCAAAGAAGAAGGCTCCGTGCATTGTCTTTATCGACGAGATTGACGCCATAGGTCGTGCACGTGGCCGTAATGCGGGCTTCTCGGGCAATGACGAGCGTGAGAATACCCTCAATCAGTTGCTCACTGAGATGGATGGCTTCCAGACCAATGCGGGCGTTATTGTGCTTGCAGCAACAAACCGTGCCGATATTCTTGACAAGGCGCTGATGCGTGCAGGTCGCTTTGACCGTCAGATTGAGGTCGGTCTGCCTGAGATTCACGAGCGTAAGCAGATTTTCGATGTGCATTTGCGTAAGCTCAAGCTCGATCCGTCACTTGACCGTGACTTCTTGGCTAAGCAGACCCCTGGTTTCTCGGGTGCAGATATCGCCAATGTATGTAATGAGGCTGCACTGATTGCGGCACGCCATAATAAGAAGTTTGTCAGCAAGGAGGACTTTTTGGCCGCTGTAGATAGAATTATCGGCGGACTGGAGAAGAAGAATAAGGTCATCAGCCCTGCTGAGAAGCGCACCATCGCCTTCCATGAGGCTGGTCACGCAACTGTTAGCTGGCTGCTGAAGGGTGCAAGCCCACTTGTGAAGGTGACTATTATCCCACGAGGCAAGGCACTCGGTGCAGCGTGGTATCTGCCTGAGGAGCGTCAGATTACAACCAAGGCACAGTGGATGGACGAAATTGCTGCAACGCTTGCGGGTCGTGTGTCGGAGCAGATCTTCTTCGGCCACCTCTCTACAGGTGCGCTGAACGACCTTGAGCGCGTGACAAAGCAGGTCTATGCTATGGTAGCCTACTACGGCATGAGCGAGAGAGTGGGTACAATCAGCTACTACGACTCTACCGGCCAGAGCGATATGGCATTTACCAAGCCATACTCTGAGCGTACAGCCCAGCAGATAGACGATGAGGTGAAGGCGATAATCGGCGAGGCATACGCCCTTGCTGAGCGCGTTATCACCGAGCACCGTGAGGGTCTTACAACACTTGCCGAGCTGCTCTTGGAGCGTGAGGTGGTCTTTACTGAGGATGTGGAGCGCATCTTCGGTAAGCGTGAGGGTACAACACCTGAGGTTGAGCCGGATAGAGTGGCTGCAGAGGCTTAAAATTACAGACTAACCTAAAACTTATGACAGATAAACTCAAAAATCTAACAGTTCGCACCCTTAGTGGGGCAGTGCTTGCGGCGGTGCTCTTTGGTGCGACATTGCTCTCACCGTGGGGCTATGTAGCTCTGCTGGCGGTTATTACAGCCGTTGGTGTGTGGGAATTCTATAATCTTGCACAGGGCTGTGGCTACTCGGCTCAGAGGGTTATGGGTACATCGCTTGCAGTGATTCTCTTTGGCTTTGGTGCTGCGATTTTTGCCTCTGTGGCAGTTGTTCGCTCACTGGAGGCGGAGAGGGTAATCCTCGCAGCAATACTCTATGGCCTTGTGGCAGTGCCATCGGTCTTTGTCTGTGAGCTGTTCCGTAAGCAAGAGCATCCGATTGCCAATGTGGCAGTGACCCTTGCAGGCGTGCTCTATGTGGCACTCCCTGCGGCGCTGATGCTTGCCGTGCCGCTGCTGCTCAGTAATGGTGCAGGTTGGAATCCGTGGTGCGCACTGTGCTATATCCTCACAATCTGGGCAAATGACTCGTTTGCCTACCTTGCGGGCGTTGCCTTTGGTAAGCACCGTATGTGCGAGCGTATCTCTCCGAAGAAGAGTTGGGAGGGCTTTGTCGGCGGTGTTGTGGCAGCAGTAGGCTTTGCAGTTCTGTGGGGCTGGCTGCTGGATGGCAATATGCTTGTCTGGGCAGGTCTTGGTGGCGTGGTAGCCATTACAGGCGTTGCAGGAGACTTTGTCGAGTCGCTCTTTAAGCGTAGTGCAGGAGTTAAGGACTCAGGCGCGATTATGCCTGGCCACGGAGGTGTGCTCGACCGCTTCGATGCACTCTTTATCTCTGCGCCGTATGCTGTGTTGTATCTAATTTTGGTAAGCTAAAATATATCCGTTATGAAAATCAATAAGGAGGGTTATAAGATTATCGCCGTATCGGGCGTATGTTTGGCAGCAGTGTGGTTGCTGCTCTACTACATGATTGCAGCAGCAGAGAGCAACTGGCTCATCGTACTTATGTCGGTGCTGCTTGTGACATTCTGGTTCTTTATTGTCTCGTTCTTCCGCGAGCCACGCCGAATCAAGATTCACGATGCAGACCTTGTCTTCTCGCCTTGTGATGGCCGTGTTGTTGTCACTGAGGTTGTTCAGGACGACGAGTACTTCAAGGGCAAGCGCCTTCAGGTCTCAATCTTCATGTCTGTGACCAATGTGCACATCAACTGGTTCCCTGTGGGTGGCGTTGTGAAGTACTTTAAGTATCATCCAGGTCGCTTCCTGCTCGCTTGGCACCCTAAGTCATCGACAGATAACGAGCGCACTACAACCGTTGTGCAGACCGTTAATGGCGTAGAGGTTCTCTTCCGTCAGATTGCGGGCTTTGTTGCACGCCGTATTGTGAGCTACGTGAAGGTGGACGAGGAGGTTCATCAGAACGACAAGTGCGGCTTTATTAAGTTCGGCTCAAGAATTGATATTTTGCTGCCTGAGAACGCTGAGCTGCTTGTTGAGATTGGCGACCGCGTAGTTGGTACACTCACTCCAATTGCTCGCATTGGTGACTTCGGTGTTGAGGATGTGGATGATAATGAGATAAATGAATAGCAAGATAAATATAGGTAAGCTCTTAGGCGGTCTGTTGATTGTGGCCGTGGTGGGTGTGCTGTTGTGGTACTTCCGCTCAACGGTTCTCTATATCCTTGTCTCGGCTGTGCTTGCCATTATTGGAGGCCCACTTATTCGCCTGCTGACGAGAGTCAAGTTTGGCAAACGGAGCCTACCTCGCTGGGCTGCAGCGCTTGTGACGCTTGTGGTTATGTGGGTGGTGCTTGTCAGCTTCTGTCTGCTGGTTGTTCCGCTTGTTGTGGGTAAGATATCGTCACTTGCCGAGCTCGATTTGAGGGCTGTGCTCTCGAATATCCAACAGCCACTGGAGCATGTACAGCAATATATCGCCTCGCTCTCGCTGGTGGATAATGAGCCTGTGTCGCTGACCGAAATCCTTGTTGGTTGGTTGCGTAAGGTGCTTAACTACGATACGGTCAATGCGGCCTTTTCGTCTGTGGTCGATATCACGATGACGATGGTTATCGCCTTCTTCTCAATCTCGTTTATTACCTTCTTCTTCCTCAAGGAGGATGGGCTATTCTTCAGAATGGTCACATCACTCTTCCCTGAGCGATATAAGGAGAATGTTGTTCGTGCACTGGAGAAGGTCGTGGAGCTGCTCTCGCGCTACTTCACGGGCCTTGTGGTTGAGAGTCTGATACTTATGACGATAATCTCGGTTGTGCTTATCCTCTTCGGCCTTAAGAGTGAGGATGCTTGCTTTATCGGTGTTATGATGGGCGTGCTCAATGTAATCCCTTACGCCGGTCCGCTTATGGGTGGCGTTGCGGCACTCTTTGTGGGTATTGTGGCACCAATCGAGGGTATGACTATCGGCTATACGCTTGCCGTTATTGCGGGTACTCTGATGGTTGTCAAGGGCCTTGATGACTTCGTGTTGCAGCCGACACTCTACTCAGAGAGGGTTAATGCACATCCGCTTGAGGTCTTTATTGTCATACTCCTTGCCGGCTCTGTGGGTGGCATATTGGGTATGTTGCTCGCTATCCCGTCATATACTGTACTCAGAGTCTTCGCTAAGGAGTTCTTCTCGCAGTATGCACTTGTCAAAAAGTTAACCAAAGATATCTAATGGAGGGGATTGTTGTAGAGGCAGAGGTGGTTTCGGGCAATAAGCTGGGTCGCAAGCTCGGTTTCCCTACGGCGAATATGGATATTTCGAGCCGTACAGATATCACAAATGGTGTCTATCGCTCTGAGATTGAGATAGATGGCGTTGTCTATCAGGCAATGTCCAACGTCGGCATCCGCCCCTCGGTTGTAAGTACAGGTCGTTGGCTTGAGACGCATGTCTTCGACTTTCATGGCGATTTGTATGGCAAGACTCTGAAGGTTTGGCTGGTGGAGAAGATTCGCCCGGAGCGTAAGTTTTCGTCTGTTGCAGAGTTACGCGCTCAGCTCGAGCACGATATGGAGTATTGCAGAGAAAAGAATAGATAGAAGAGATTAATTTCGTAATTTATAGAACATACCTTAATATATGAACAAGTCAGTCGTATCATCTTTTGATGTAGATCATCGTACATTGCGTGAGGGTTTGTACCTCCGCTCAACCTATAAGATTAACGAGGAGCTCTCTGTCCTCTCATGGGATCTTCGCTTTTGCGCACCTATGGATCGCAAGCCCCTTGAGGCGGGTGTTGTGCACACTATCGAGCACCTTATGGCATACTATCTGCGCCTTGACGAGCAGATTGGTGCCGCTATCGTGAGCTTCTGCCCAATGGGCTGTCAGACAGGCTTTTACCTCTCGACCATGAATACAGTTACTGCCGAGGATATCGCAGCTGCGCTCAAGCGTGTCTATGAGAAGGTCTTTCCTTTGACCTCTACAGAGGATATCGTTGGTCTGAACGAGATTCAGTGCGGTAATCCTTACCTCTACTCGGTTGAGGGTACAAATGAGGCGATGAAGAGTTATATAAACATCCTGAATCAGTAGTATGAGAGTCCTTGTCGTAGCCCCAACTTCTCGCGAGTATAAATATATGCGCGCAACACTCGATGCCGCAAAGGAGCTTAAAAATGACTATACGCTCATCTGTTCAGGTATCGGTAAGGCTGGTGCCGCTGCGGGTGTAGCCACTGCTGTAGCAAAGGCTGAGCAACCATATGAGGCTGTTGCAGTTATCGGCTTTGCTGCTGGTAGTATTGACTTTAAGCAGGGCGATGTGGTCGCTCCAAACAGCGCTGTTTATCACGATTGTGATGTACCTGAGGGCTTTATTCCGGAGCTTACCGACCCATATGCACTGGCTGGAGATGATGATATTACGGTCTTTACCGGTGACTCGTTTGTTAACGCACAGAGCGTTACCGAGATTATGCAGCGCTTCGATAGTAAACGCGCAATCTTTGATATGGAGATTATGGCGGTTGCTATCGCAGTTCGTGATTACGCTGCAGCTATTCCGCTTGTTGCTGTCAAGTATATCTCTGACGTGCCTCAGAGTGGTCATAACGAGTGGTCGTACGATGCCTTTGCAGATTCGCATTCGGACTTTGCTCCGCTGCTCGCCAAAATTGAGACTCTGCTCTAATCGGAACTTCAGATTAAGACCAAACCTTTAACAATAATGGTAGCCTGATGGCTACCATTTTTTTGTTATCTGTTAGGATTATGCTGCGGATTTAACTCTCTGATCTAAAACATAATACCCCACCCTATGACAAAAATGCTAATCCATACGGCGAGTATGGAGCGCAGGGTCTTCAGCGCCAGTGTGAGGTGGTTCTCAACGGTCTTTTTAGAGAGGTTGAGTGTTGTGGCAATGGTCTGATTATCCATGCCCATATAGCGGCTCATCTCGAAGATTCGACGGCGCTGTTCCGGCATCTGACAAACAGCAAGGCGGATGATAAGCTCCTTCTCCTGAGCGTAGTAGCTATCCTCTATAGAGGTGGAGTCTGACTGACCAAAACTCTCGCTGGATAGGGGAGTGATACGACCCGTGCGACGCAGTGCGTTGATGGCGGCATTGCGCGACATGACGTAGATGTATTTGCTAAATGAACTGACCTCCACACTGAATATCTCGCGACGCTCCCAAATCTTGACGAAGATATCTTGCGTAATATCCTCGGCTAATGACTCAGACTTAACTATACGACGCACGAACTCTGAGACACGTGGGTAGTAGTGCTCAAAGACAATACGAAAGGCGCTCTGATCTCCATCAGAGAGGCGTTTTATAATGTGCGGGTCTATATCGAAAGTCATATCAATTACACTTCACTACAAATATAGACATTTTATTTTACATTTTCACCTAAAAATTAGAAAAAAATATTGGGTGTTTACCTTTTGTTGCGTGTCTTATATATACAACAAGGTATAACTATGTCAAAAAGAAAGAGAATAATATCCGGCTATATGCTGCATCAGTACCCCGAGCAGGTGCGTTCTGAGTTTGCAGACTGGTTTGCCTCCCCTTGCGATGTCGAGGAGAAGGATGGCTTGCTGGCGGAGCATTGGAGCAGTATTGAGCCTAAAAGTAATAAGTTGCAGATTCGCCTAAGTTACAAGAGTGTGCAGGATAAGATTCATCGCAGTGAGGCTAAGGCTCGCCGTGTGTCAATTATGCGCTCTGTGATGAATGTTGCAGCGATGCTGGTCGTAGCGCTTGCAGTTATTGGTGCGGTGAAGATTTTTGCCAGTGCCAACCACAAAGTTGAGTGGAATGAGGTCTATGTTGGCTTTGGTGAGAGTAAAACTGTAGAGCTTAGCGATGGCTCTTCGCTCTGCTTGGCTCCGGGTACACGACTTATCTACCCAAGTAGCTTTGAGGATGATGTTCGCAAGGTCTATCTGTCAGGTGAGGCGTTTGCCGATATTGCAAAGGATGAGTATCGCCGATTTGTGGTCTCTACAGAGCAGATGGATGTGGTTGTTCACGGTACTAGATTCAATGTTCGTTCGTATGATGCCAATAGCGAGGTGGAGCTGATGTTGCTCGATGGCTCGGTTGAGATGCAGACAAAGTCACTTAAGCAGAATCGCTCAGTCAATATGCGCCCCGGAGACTTCATAAAGCTCGATAAGCGCTCAGGCAGAATCACTTGCGAGAGTGTGCAGCGAGATATGTTCGGCCAATCGTCATCTGCTCAGCGTCTTACATTTATCAACTCTCGCCTCGGAGATATCTCCATGCAGTTGGAGCGTCTCTTCGATGTGAGAATAATAATAGACCAGGCAGAGCTCGCCGATGAGCGTTACTATTCCGCCTTTGTGAATAACGAGTCGCTTGATAGAATCCTCTCGACACTCAAGCAGAATGGTAAGATGGGTTACTACTGGCGCAACGGTGTGATACACCTATATTATAATAACTAAGAAATGGTATTTCCATTTATATAATTCACCTAATTTTCTAATCAAAACTTAACACTATGAGAAAAAATTTTTCCTCTCAGCATCGAAAGTGGGCTATCCTGCTAGCGATGTGTGTGATGTTGGCCATTCCGTTCTCTTCTGAGGCACAGAAGGTCAGCTTGAAGTTGAAGAATGCTACTGTTCAGCAGGCTATCCAGTCATTGCAGCAGCAGGGCTATTCAATTTCTGTTAAGCTCAGCGATGTCAATATGGACGCCGCTGTGTCTATCGACGCCAAAGACGAAGAGTTGTCTAGCGTTCTGGGCAAAATCTTTGCTGGTCAGAATGTTAACACTTCTGTCGATGGCAAGAGCATTATTGTAACAAAGCGTGAAGTTGCCGCTTCTGCTCCTGCAAGCACTGTTACAGTGACAGGTTCTGTTAAGGACAGCGCAGGTAACCCGCTGATTGGTGTTACTGTTTGGGTTGAGGGTACATCTAACGGTACTACAACCGATATGGCAGGTAACTACTCAATCGTTGCAAAGAGCAACCAGAACTTGGGCTTCTCTTATATCGGTTATACCGATGTTCTTGAGGCTGTAGGTCGTCGTTCTGTAGTTGATGTAGTCCTCAAGGAGGCTGCAACATCTATGGATGAGGTTGTCGTTGTAGGTTATGGTACTCAGTCTCGTCGTACATTGACAACTGCTGTATCACGCGTTGATGGCGCAGAGCTCTTCGATTCACCAGTATCAAACGTGGGTGATGCTCTGAAGGGTAAGGTTGCTGGTCTTCGTGTTCAGACCGCTGACGTTGCTTCAGGTTCGGCTCCTCGTTTCCTGGTTCGTGGTGGTTCTTCTATCAACATGTCTAACGACCCTATCGTTATCGTTGACGGTGTTCTCCGTACTATGGATGACATCAACCCTAACGATATCGAGTCTATCGAGATTCTGAAGGATGCTGCATCTGCAGGTATCTATGGTGCGCGAGCATCTAACGGTGTAGTTCTCATCACTACTAAGAAGGGTACTATCGGTCAGGGTCCACAGATTATCTTCGATGCACAGGTTGGTTGGTCAGAGGCTTCACGTAAGTGGGATCTGATGAACGCTAAGGAGTTCCTCTCATGGGTTCGTCCTGCATTGGCAGATACTCGTTCTGGTGATGTATTCCTTACAGGTGCAAATGCTGCAGGTACAGGTAATACTCTCGGTACCTCTATGTTTACCACTCGTTACCTCAACGAGGGTGAGGAGGTTGCTCCAGGTTGGGATTGGATGGTTGACCCACTTGATCCTACTAAGTATCTGACATTCCGTGATACTGACTACCAGAGCCAGTGGTACTCACCAGCTCTTTGGCACAAGGAGTATGTAGGTGTTAACGGCGGTAACGAGAACATCCGTTATGCTGCATCAGTTAGCTACTTGGGTGATGATGGTTACATCGCAGGTACAGGCTACAACGTATTCACAATGCACGGTAACACTACCTTCAAGATCTCTAAGCGACTCGAGGCTTCAACTACTTTCGACCTCTCTCGTTCAGTACGTCAGGTTCCATTCTCTGACTACTTTACATCTATCGGTCGTGGTTTGATGATGGGTCCTACAACTCGTAACTTCGATACTGAGGGTAACTACATCACAGGTGGTACTAACAAGTTCCAGCAGATTGCTTGGTTCTATGAGAACTTCTTCGACCGTGAGGCTGCAACAACTCGTATGACAGGTAACTTCAACCTGAAGTGGAATATCTGCGACGGCCTTACTGCAACTGCTCAGTACGCTATCTTCGACAACCAGTATCGTGGTAGCTACTACAACCTCGGTGAGTTCGAGGGTCACAAGAACTTCGTTTACTCTGACCGTTCTACTACTGAGACTCGTACTCAGACCCTGCGTAACACATTCCAGGCTTACTTGAACTACAATAAGACCTTCAATGATGTTCACACTATCAACGCAACTGCAGGTTACGACTACATGCACCAGCGTTATTGGTATGTAACTGCAAACTCAACAGGTTCAGTATCTGATAAGGTGCCTATCCTCGATTCAGGTGTTAACTTTACAGCTTCTAACCAGGATGAGCAGCAGGCTTTGATCTCTTACTTCGGTCGTGTAAACTATGACTACGCACAGCGTTATGTTGCATCGTTCACATTCCGTGCCGATGGTTCATCTAAGTTCGCTCCAGGTAACCAGTGGGGTTTCTTCCCTGCAGGTTCAGTAGCTTGGATTATCTCTGAGGAGGATTTCTGGGATGCTGATAAGAGCAAGATGAATACCTTCAAGTTCCGTGCTTCTTACGGTCAGACAGGTAACAACGCTATCGGTCTTTACGATACTTACGGTGCATTTGCATCAAACGTATATGCTGGTCAGTCAACAATGCTTCCATCAGCGATGATGAACTCTGGTATGCGTTGGGAGACTACTACTCAGCTCGACCTCGGTTTGGATATGGGCTTCTTCAAGGATCGTCTCCGCTTTGTAGTTGACTTCTACAACAAGCGTACTGACAACATGCTCTTCTCTATCACCCTCCCTGATACAGGCTCATTCAGCTCTGTTAAGGCTAACGTAGGTAGCGCACGCTTCACCGGTTTCGAGGTTGAGATCAGCTCTGTAAACATCCAGAAGCCAAACTTCACTTGGACAACTGACTTCACTTATTCATTCTCTAAGAATAAGGTTCTCAGCTTGCCAGAGGAGTACGCTTATGATGAGCTCGATATCTATGGTAACCCAACTGGTAAGAAGGCATATCGTATCGGTGGTTACACAATGTCTGAGACTGGCTACCGCTTTGGTGGTACTGCAGTAGGCGAGGAGCTCGGTCGTATCTGGGGTTACAAGATCTCTCACGTGATCGAGAACCAGGCACAGGCTGACGCTGCTTACTATGACTCACAGGCACACGGTCACCGTCGTTCAGATAAGCTCTCTGATAAGGACAATGCTAAGTACAAGGGTCGTAAGGATATCGGTGACTACGAGTGGGTTAACCGTCATGGTTCTGCTCTTACAGCTGATGGTCGTGAGCAGATCGATGGTGAGGATATGTACCACCTCGGTAATGTTGTTCCTCACTCAACCGGTGGTATGAACAACACCTTCAAGTACAAGAACCTCACACTCTCTGTATATGTTGACTACGCAATCGGTCACTCTATCTACAACTACATGAAGACTCGTTTCTTCCAGAACACTTTGGGTAACTCTAACTCTAACGTTGATAAGATGGTTTACGACTGTTGGACACACCCTGGTTGCGACTACAAGTACGCACGTTTCTTCCCGAACGATGCTGACTTCGGTAACCGTAACTTCTCTCGTGCTTCTGACTTCAACGTTGAGAAGGCTGACTACCTCTGCCTCCGCGATGTATCTCTCTACTATGACCTTCCACAGCACTGGACAAAGAAGGCAGGTATCAAGAAGGTAACCGTTGGTTTCACTGGTAATACACTTTGCTACTGGACTCGTCTCAGTGGTGGTGCAAACCCTGAGACCGGTATCAGCCGTGAGAGTGGTTCAAATATGTACTCTTCTTCAAACAATGCTGATGCATCAGGCGGTACATTCAACCCACCAGCACGTAAGTTCTTGTTCAATGTTAAGCTTACTTTCTAATCGGTTGGTATAATTTATAAAACAGAAATGACTATGAAACTTAAGAATATAATGAGATTAGTCCTGCCTGTAATTGCCGGTGCGATGGTAGCATCTTGCCACGGTGATTTGAACATTATTCAGGACAACAAACTCTCTGCATCTAACATGTGGAAGGATGCAACTGATGTGACACAGTCTACTTATGGTATCTATCAGCGTATGCGTTCTTGCTTCGTGCATAACAACACCAACGTATTCTACTGGGGTGAGGTTCGTGTAGGTACCTATATGTGGGGTTCGTCAATCGTAAACCTTGCTCACGATAACGATATGATCGGTGTTGAGAGCAGCACAATGAATGGCTCTAACGCATCTACTAGCTGGTCTGCACTCTATTCTGCTATCGACCAGGCTAACTCTGTACTTAAGTACGCTCCAACTGTTCCAATGACAGAGAAGGAGCTCGGTTTCGCAGTAGGTCAGGCTTCATTTGCTCGTGCATACTGCTACTTCTGGGCTGCACGTATTTGGGGTGATGTGCCGTTGAACCTCGTGCCAATCGAGTCAGTATCACAGCCAGAGTGCTACCCAGTACGCGCTCCTAAGGCTGAGGTTTATGCTCAGATTGGTAAGGATATCGAGACTGCTGTTGCAAACGCAGCTTACCTCGGTTCTGACTGCTACTTTGCAACTAAGACTGCTGTAAACCTCCTCAAGGCTGAGTACGCTCTTTGGATGTACACAAACCAGAACGGTGGTGACAGCTACCTTACTCTTGCACAGGATGCTCTCGATGCACTCGACCTTACAAGCAATGCTCTGCTTGCAGACTACTCTAAGGTATTTGCAAACTCTAACAAGAAGAATGCTGAGATCGCATTTGCACTCTCTAACAACCAGGGTGAGAAGCTTACAGGTGGTTTCTACCAGTACTTCTACCTCGGTGGCTCTTCTGTAGCTCCTGCTTACCAGAACAATCCGGTTCCTATGAAGTCAACTCAGTGGTGGGGCTTCCAGCCTACATTCATGAAGCGTCTTCGTGACAGCCGTGACAATGAGGGTGACAAGCGTGTTGCAACTAACCTTGGTGATGGTAATTACGCTGCAGACGGTGGCAACCTTACTTGGTGTAACAAGTACGTTGGTGATCAGAGCGGTGCAATCTGTATTGAGGATTGCGATATCCCTTACTACCGTACAGCTCTCGGTATTATGATGGCTGCTGAGCTTGCATATTACAAGAAGAATTACACTAAGGCTCTTGATTACCTCAATGTTATTGCAAAGCGTGCTTACGGTAAGGATAACTACTACACAGATGCAACTGCTGCAGGTGTACTCTCAGCTCTTGAGAACGAGTACTTCCTCGAGTTCCCTGCTGAGGGTGTAATCTGGTGGGCACTTATCCGTCTCGACACTATTTGGAATTACAACGACTACCTCAAGCAGCAGAAGGCTACAAATCCTAACATTCTGTTGTGGCCTATCTCTAACTCGGCTCGTAATAAGAACTACAAGCTGGTTCAGACTGAGGGTTGGAATTAGTTTAATAGATTAAAAGAGAAAAACTATGAAAATATTTAAGTATTTAGTTCTTAGTGCGGCAGTTCTCGGTCTTGCAGCTTGTCACGAGGTGGATACCACTGAGCGTGATTCAGCAACCCGCGTAACTCTCTCGCCGCTGACTGCACAGTTTGATGCAAAGGCACAGGTTTACACTGCTGCTGTTCAGATCAATAGCGGTAGCGTGCTCTCTGACCTTGCTTGGGATGCAGAGGTAACTGCTGGTGCAGATTTTGTTACTCTTTCAAAGACTACTGTAGAGGAGTCTTTCACAGGTACTTACGACACTGAGTCTGTTTACACTCAGACTTTGGAGGCTCTTCAGCTTGATATCAAGGCTAACACAGAGTACAAGCGTACTTTCGAGGTTACAGTAACCGTTGCTGACGGTACTGCAGTTCCATTCACTTTCACTCAGCTTGGTGCAAAGGCAGACGCTGCTGTATCTACTACAGCTAAGAATGTTGAGTTCCTCGCTGCTGGTGGTGATGTTGTTGTTGACTACACATCTAACATGGGTGATGTTGTTGCTTACTCATTCACAAATGGTGATGGTAGCGCTGCTACTTGGCTTACTGCAACTACAGTTGAGGCTGGTAAGGTTAAGGTTACTGCTCAGGCTTGGACTAACAGGGAGGCTGGCCGTAACGCTACAATGACTATCACTGTAGGTAGCGCATCTACTTCACTTGCATCTGTTTCAATCCCTGTAGTACAGCTCGCTGCTGAGGATCACTACTTCGTATATGGTGCATCTGTTGCAGATATCGCTATCGAGAAGGCACTCCAGATGGAGAAGACAGATACTAAGGGTGTGTTCAACCTCACTACATTCTTCAACGAGAGCGAGTCAATGGCTATCCTTATCAACAAGGATTCTCGTGAGCTCACTTACCCATGCTATGCACTTGCTGCAGATGGTAAGGTTGCAAAACTCGATTCAGCTGCTGCTACTTACACAGCTCATGTTGTAGAGGCTAATGGTCTTCGTGCTCTTACTGTAAACTTCAATGATCTCACTTGGTCTTGGACTCGTATCACTACTACTTACGCTATGCCTGATTCAGAGCTTCCAAACTACCCAACTAAGTCTTACATCGCTCGCGATGGCTCTATGAAGACTTGGATGATTCGTCACATGGCTTGGGACGGTGGTAACATTAACCCTAAGCTCGGTTCTGGTATGGTTAAGCATACTGGTAACGGTACTGCTGGTACTGGTGGTTATGCAGCTGCTGACTTCCCAACTACTTGGAACGATACTGCTAAGCTCAACCCTGCTTACGAGACTAAGGAGAGCGGTCTTGGTACTCTCGAGACCTACGATGATGACGGTCGTATCTACACTTACCACGAGATGCTCGGTTACGAGGCTCGCTTCGGTATCGGTTACGCTCGTTACGAGAACGGTCCATGGGTTACCGGTGAGCAGATTACTGACGCACGTGGTGTAACTTACACTATTGCTACAGTATCTAAGACTGCTGCGGATTACACTGGTGACAACGCTACAGATGAGGCTAATAACCCTATCTTCCGTGTTCAGGCTCAGGGTATCTGTCCTTACGGCTGGCACGTAGCAAACGTATCTGACTGGGTTGACTTGTTCTACGCAATGTCTCAGGCTACTATCGAGTTGGGTGAGACTAAGTACCCTGTAAAGGCTGAGGATTGTACTTACAAGATGTTCATCACAGGTGGTGGTATCCCTAACTCTAACGGTTGGTTGCGTTACACTAAGGATTGGGGTACTGAGTACTCTGCAGACAATGCTGATGCATTCGGCTTCAACTACTACCCAATCGGTTACCGCTATATGACTCAGGGCTTCCAGAACTGGAGCCAGCGTGTTATGAGCTTCGTACCAGTGCCAATGGCAGGTGCTAACTCAAGCGCTCCATATTCATCTGGTGGTCGTTTCAATGTAATCAACAAGACTAACAAGGCACACTGCGCTAACCTTGCTAACATTGATATCGGTCAGGCAGTATTCCCATTCCGTTGTGTTAAGAACTACAAGTAATAGTTTGTAGTAAATCTATAATCAGGGGTGGCGGTTTTGCTGCCACCCCTTTTAATAAAATAAAGATGCTCAAAAGACTTTCTATATTAACACTTGCTGCAGCTGCAATGTTTTTTGTAGGCTGTGAGACTGACGATGGTCCGAACTCCCCGTGGGGCCCAGACTATGTGCCAGGAGGCGGAGGAGATGATGATAAGACAGAGGAGGAGATAGTTGTTAAGCCTATCGAGAAGGCTGACAATATCGTTGTGGCGCATCGTGGAGCAGTAAAGGAGTTTGGTGGAACACCTGATAACTCTATCGCTTCATTGCGTAATGCCATTGCGCTCGGTTGCTATGGCTCGGAGCTTGATATATATTGGACAAAGGATAATGATGTTATCGTTGCTCATGCAGATAGTGAGTGCAAGATAAACCGCATGTATCCATGGCAGAATACAGTTGAGGAGTTGCGTCGTGGTGGCGTGCTGTCAAACGGCGAGATTCTGCCGACTCTTAAGGAGTATATCAAGGTAGCCGTAACCGAGGGTAAGTGCACTAAACTTGTTCTTGATATCAAGAATATCACAGCCCCAACAACTATCGACGCTGCTACTCGCGCTCAGTATTGCATCAACGCTTGTCGTCGCTCTATCGAGATTGCACAAAGCATGGGTGCTGAGGAGTGGATTGAGTTTATCTGTACAGGTAATGAGAGTGTGATGAATGGTTGCGCTCCACTTTGCGAGACTGCTCAGATTCCTATCGGTTGGATGGCAAATAAGACTGCAGCAGAGTACGATAAGCGCGGTGCCGGTTGCAAGTATGCATATCGTTGGGCAAATCTCTCACTTGAGCATATGAATGACGGCTTTAGTGGCGGTAAGCGTACTATTGACGAGTTTGTATCACGCGGTATTGAGTTCAGTGTATATAATGCTGATACAGATCAGCAGATGGACTACTATGTCAGCCATGCCCATAAGCTCAAATCTATCTGCACAAACTATCCGAAGAAACTGCTCGGTAAGATGCGTTAATCTACCACAAACATACAACAAATATCAAGGAGACTACTAACCTTCTGGTTGATACAGAACAATGACGTGTTTCCGATGGGGAGGGACTTCGTAGGATTTGTCCCTCCCCTCTATTTTGTCTTAACGAAAAATTTTACTATCTTTGTTGGAATGTTAATACAGAATCGGCGATGAAACGCATACTAATTACTCTGATGCTCTGTGCAACTATCGGCTGCATGAATTGCTTTGCACAACAGAGCGACAAGAATAGGGGATACCAGTCATATATAGATTTCGGTGCTCAGATAAATCTTGAGGGGTATCAAAGCACCGTTATGGGTGTTGATTATATCGGTGGCTATCGTGGTGGAGAGCACTTTTTTATCGGTCTTGGTATTGGTGCTCGTTATGCTGTTGAGAGCAGTTATAGCGATGTTACAAATAGTGTTGGTAGCAACAACTTCTATATCTCTCACCACGAAATAGAACAGAGCGTTGCACTGCCGATACCTCAGCTGCGTCTGCCCGCATTCCTACATATGCGTGCCTATATATCAGATAGACGCTGTCAGCCATTTTTTGCCCTCTCTGCGGGTTGCGTTATCTCTAAAGATATGGAGCTTGCTATCTATGACGATATCTTTACAGAGCCTGTAAATAACATCACATACAAGACAACAAGTCTATTTGCAGAGCCTATGTTCGGTCTAAATCTGAGAATGGGTCGCAAGTTTGCTATCAATATCCAAGCGGGCTGTATTATACAATCTCACCCATATTTCAGTATATACGATGCTGCTCAGGGCGTTGCGCGCCACAGAGTCGATGTTGGCTATGCTGCAAAAATCGGATTTGCGTTCTAAACTATTATACAGCAAAAGATAGTCCGTCTAACAATGTTAGACGGACTATCTGTCTATTCAGAGCCTTACGGTTATCTGTAGTTAGCCTTTACGAGGAACTCTACCTGAGCATTGAAATCCTCTGCAGAGAGCAGCTGCTCAAGTGTAATGTGCATGCGATAACGCCAGTAGTGAGTTGGGTTTGCAGGTACATTGATACGCTCAGCATCAGGGTCAGCAAAGCGGAGGTTGCCATCGATTGACATCCAGTCCTGAAGTGGCAGAATTGTCAGCATTGCAGGGGATGCGAGGTGGCGATTGATAATCTCGCGGCAAATCTCTGCGCTTGCATCAGCCGGAGCCTCACCCCACCACTGCATAACGTTGTTGTAGTAGTGCTGTGTAGTCTCGCGGTTCTCGCGCCACCATGCACGTACAGGGTTCATGTCGTGTGTAGAGGTTGTGCAGACAGCCATGTAAGGGTAGTGCATTACCGCACCGAACTCAACGCCTGTATCCTTTGGCATGCGCTCAATCTCGAGTGAGAGAATCTGCTGATTATTCATCACCTCAGGAACGCAATCAGGAATCATACCCAAATCCTCGCCGCAAGTAAGCATGCGTGTGGTCTCAACGAGCATAGAGAGGCGCTGGTCGGCAATGCCCTTCCAGTAGTCGTTGTGACGGCGATAGTAGAACTCGTTGTGAATCTCAGCGAAGGCTCTCTTCTGCTCGTCACTAAGCCAAGCAAAACGCTCAGTGTCAAATGGAGTGATGCGAGGGTAGTAGTGACCTGCCTTATGGCGATACTCAAGCCACAGCACATTGTCAGAACTATAGTCCTGCGCTACATCACGAGCAGGGTCGAAGTCAAAGCCTCTCCAACGAATCTCATCTGCTGTATAAGGCATAGATGGATTAAACTCACCCAAAAGTGCATTTACAGCATCCAAAGGCACCTCCCAGATGCGGAAGAAACCGAGGATGTGGTCAATACGATATGCATCGAAGTACTCAGCCATCTTGCGGAAACGGGTCTTCCACCAGCTATAGCCATCCTTCGCCATCTGCTCCCAGTTGTAGATTGGGAAGCCCCAGTTCTGACCGGTTACAGAGAAATCATCAGGTGGCGCACCCGCTGAAGATTTCATTACGAAGAGCTCCGGAGATACCCATGCATCTACGCTGATACGGCTCACACCAATAGGAATATCACCCTTAAGAGCTACGCCTACAGAGTGGCCATACTCGATAGCAGCGTGGAGCTGACGGTCGAGGTGATACTGGATAAAGCGATAGAAATCTACAGCCTCTGCATTCTTCTCAGCAAACTTCGCGCACTCTTTAGCGTTGTAGGTAGCATACTTGCCCCACTTGTTAAAGTCCGCAGTCTTATACTTATCTCTGAGGGCAGAATATACAGCATATGGGGTCAACCAACCCTCATTAGCTGCGATAAATGCCTTGTAATCCTTGCTTGCAAGGGCCTTTGCACCACTCTCTGCAAAGAGGATGCGCAGATATTCAAACTTGCCATTCAGTGCACGCTCATAATCAACCTGACCAAGGGCATTGAGCTCAGCACCAAGTGCTGCAAAACGCTCGCGATCGGCCTTCTTCTTCAGTTTACCGGCAGCCTCAAGGTTGATATAGAGAGGGTGCAGCGCGATAGTAGAGTTTGCGTTGTATGGATAGGAGTCCTTCCATGTACGGGTCATGGTGGTGTCGTTGATTGGCAGAATCTGGATAATGTTCTGACCTGTGCGAACACACCAATCGGCAAGAAGCTTAAGATCGGCAAAGTCACCCACACCAAAGCTCTTCTCGCTACGCAGAGAGAACATCGGAATAGCAACACCTGCACCACGCCAAGTAGCTCTGTCACGCAGACGCAGACCGCGGATAATATATGCAGCACCCTGAACGCCGAAGTATGGAAGTGAGCGATTCTCACCCTCCTCCCAACGAATAACAGCTCCTGTTGCAGCATCTACAACAACGAACTTATACTCAGCAGAGCTCTCTGCAGCATTGATAACTGTGCTCCATACGCTGCCACCGATATGAACCATCTTACGCACGTGGTCGCTATCCCACTCGCCGAGCTGAGTAGTTGAGCCTACAAGAGCCAAGGCTTCGTTTCGTCTCAGTGTTGGTGCCTCCACGTCAATGCGAAGAGCTGATGCAGCCAACTTCTCGACACTCTGAGCCTCGTGAGCAAAGATTGTGTCTGTGAACATAGATGTGTAGAAGGCACGATTCGCAGGACGGTCTGCCCAGCAATCCTCTACGATGAGATATTTTGCATCAGAAGCAAGGGCATAACTGTGTCCCTCGCCCCACTCTGTACGAATGGTGTTACCATCGCTATTGAGCACCTCAAAGTGATAGCTGATGCCCTTTGCGCTCTTTGGAAGAGTGAACATGGCAACCCACTTGCTGCCAGAACAGCTCATATCCACGCGCTTACCATCTGATGTGACGAGCACTAAACGCTCACCCCAAGCAGTACGATAATCAACATTTACGGTAATATTCATAATACTTCAAATTTAGTTGCAATTTTAGCTATACAAATATACATATAAATATGCAGAATATCGTCAGTCAAAAACGATTTTCTCACAAACTGTAAATATTTTGCCGTGAACAGAATGAATAGAGCAGTGGTTGGTTCACTGCTCTATAGATATTGCTTGTATGTAAGTATTGTCTTATATAGCTCTACTCAGGCTGATAGCCTCTATCTTCGAGTAGGTTAGCCCCAGAGGCAGCCGCAACGGCAAGGGTGTCGCAACGGTTGTTTTCGACAGTCTCGGCATGGCCCTTAACCCAGACAAAACGGACGTTATGGCGGCGATAGATCGCAAGAAAGCGCATCCATAGGTCGGGGTTCTTCTTGCCCGAAAAGCCCTTCTTCTCCCAACCAAAGACCCAACCTTTGCTTACGGCATCAACCACATATTTAGAGTCGGAGTAGATTGTGACATTTGACCCCTCAAATTTCAGTGCTTCAAGAGCTACGCAGACCGCCATAAGCTCCATGCGGTTGTTTGTCGTCTGTCGAAAGCCTGCAGATAGCTCCTTGCGGTGTGGGCCACTGATAAGCACAACACCATAGCCTCCCGCACCGGGATTACCGAGTGAAGAGCCATCAGTATATATTGTAATTACCGGTGCAGCCATTATCCGAGTACGATTTTCTCCAGCTGCGCAAATGAGTCGATTACCCACTCTGCACCGTTCTCAATAAGGTCCTTTGGAGTGTCGCAACCATAGCTTACACCGCAGCAGTGACAGCCTGCATCGCGACCCATCATCATGTCAAAAGTGGAGTCACCAACGGCTACTGCCTCGTTGGCAGAGACACCTGCACGGCGTATAGACTCGATAGCGATATCTGGTGCCGGCTTGCCATTCTCAACACAATCTACGCCCACGATATTGTCCAAATATGGCATCAGACCGAGGCGTGTAACAACGTATGTTATCGCTGGAACGATATTGTTTGAGGTGATAGCAAACTTGATGCCCTGAGCATGCAGACGCTTGACTGTATCCAATACACCGTCAAACAACTCAATCATGTCAAGACCTACGCATCTATATATATCGTTATAAGAGTCTGTCAGACGCTTGATGAGCTCTGGGTCGTTGCTGCCAGTGATTAGCGAGATGCAGGTCTCGGTAGTGCAACCCATATTTTGGTCTATGATTGTTCTGTCAAAGGGGATACCTGCCTTCTGGCACATCAAGTCGGCACAGTGGATAATGCTTTCGAACGAGTTGGCAATGGTGCCATCGAAGTCGAGCATCACTAATTTGATATTACTCATTATTGCGAAATATTTACAAGTTGTTCACGGTATGCATTGAGAATTTTCGACTTAGAGATAAAGCCTTTGTAGCGATTCTGCTTATCGACTACAGGCAACATCCATGTGTGGTTTTGGTCGAAACGGTGGAGCACCTCCTGAATCTGCTCTTTCTCAAGGATGCGATCAGGTGGCTGTATCATATACGAGGAGATAGGCTTGCCCCATTTCTCGTGTTTGAACATATCCTCGCGCAGGTCATCTAACTGTACAATGCCGAGCAGATGGCCAAAGTCGTCAATTACAGGGAAGATATTACGGCGAGCAGAGGCGATAATTGATACCACATCGCCGAGCGTAGCCTTCTCACGGAGTCGTACAAAGTCGTTCTCCATAAGTTCATCAAGCTTAAGGAAGACAAGCACCGACTGATCTTTGTCGTGTGTCAGAAGCTCGCCTTTAGCCCTCAGACGCTTTGTGTAGATAGAATCTGGGTCAAGGTAGTAGCCCACCGCAAAGGCAATACATGCCACAATCATCAGCGGGATAAAGAGTCCATAGCCATTCGATAGCTCTGCGATAAGGAAGATTGAGGTCAGTGGCGCATTCATCACACCCGCCATCACACCCGCCATGCCGACAAGGGTAAATGTTGCGATAGATATCTCCCAACCGAAACAGATTTGGCAGAAGAGAGCCAAAGATGCGCCGGTAAATGCACCGACAAATAGTGATGGCGCAAATGTTCCACCAACACCGCCCGCAGCATTGGTTGTTGCTGTAGCGATTACCTTGAAGAACATTGTGGCTATGATGTATATCAATACCACCCAATCAATATCCTTGAACGGATAGAAGAGCGAGCGTTCAAAGATTGTCTGCTTGTCACCGTGCATCAGCGAGACAAAAGCCTCATATCCCTCACCATAGAGTGCAGGGAAGAGGAAGATAAGCAGACCGAGGATAGTACCACCGACAATCCACCTCTTGGTTTGGCTGCTTAGTGCGCCTATACGTTTGCCAATGGCTGCATTTGCACTAGTAAAGTAGTATGACATCGCGCCACAGATGCATCCCAGCAGGATAAACAGCGGAATCTGCTTGATTTGGAATGCATCGGCAGCCGAAAGGGTTACGGAGATAATCGGATCCCAACCGCGCAACACAATAGCGAGTGTAGTCGCTGTTACGGATGAAATCAGTAACGGAATTACGGATGCAGATGTAATATCGAGCATCAGAATCTCAAGAACGAATACCACACCGGTAATTGGTGCCTTGAAGATTGCTGCCACAGCTGCACCGGCACCGCAACAGAGCATCAGTGTGATATTGCGATAGTTAAGCTTTGCCAACTTGCCGACATTTGAACCGATAGCAGCACCTGTAAGCACAATTGGAGCCTCGGGACCCACAGAGCCACCAAAACCGATAGTTGTAGCACCACCTACAATCGAAGTCCAGCAGTTGTGTCCGGCAATTCGAGAACCTCGGCTGGACATGGCATATAGTACTCTGGTGACACCCTCTGAGATATTGTCACGGACAATATACTTTACAAATAGTGTCGCGAGAATAATACCGATGCCGGGGTAGATAAGGTATAGAATATGAAAAGTATCGACATCAAACCAGTTGACCAAGCAACTCTTGATACCGTGTAGCAGCACCTCAAATAGATAGGTGCCAAGTCCCGCAAGCGCACCGACAACGACAGCGAGTATGGCGAGCATCTGTCGCTCGCTCAGTCGCTGTGTCAGTCGTAGAAACCACTTGTAGATCTTCTCTCTACCGGCAGGTTTGATGTATTTCGACTCCTCGATAATCTCCATTACTTGTTCTGCTCTTTGTAACGTGCAGCCTGCTCTGCGATAAGCTCGCGATCGGCAAAGTAGTTAATCTTCATCGCATTGCGCACATCATTAAGGGTCTGTGCCGCTACTGCGCGTGCTGCAGCTGAACCCTCCTCAAGAATGCGATATACCTCCTCGATATTCTGCTCCCAATACTTTCTGCGCTCACGGAATGGGGTGAGAAGCTCGTTGAGTATGGCGATTAAGAACTTCTTGCACTTAACATCACCCAAACCGCCACGGCGATAGTGGTCTTTCAGTGCGTCGAGATTCTCGTACTCAGGAAGATAGAGTGCAAAGTGCTCAGGACGGCAGAACGCGTCGAGATAGGTAAATACGCAGTTGCCCTCAACCTGACCCGGATCCTCTACACGCAGGTGGTTAGGGTCGGTGTACATACCCATAACCTTCTGCTTAACCTCTTTCTCGGTATCTGAGAGGTAGATGCAGTTACCAAGCGACTTACTCATCTTAGCCTTGCCATCAGTACCAGGCAGACGCAGACAAGCGTTATTTGACGGCAGCAAAATCTCCGGTGTTACAAGGGTCTCGCCGTAGATAGAGTTGAACTTATGTACAATCTCGCGAGTCTGCTCAATCATCGGCTCCTGATCCTCACCAACAGGCACTGTGGTAGCCTTAAAAGCGGTGATATCGGCAGCCTGAGAGATAGGGTAGGTGAAGAAACCTACTGGAATACCCTTCTTCTGTGTTGTGTCGCCCTCTGCTACATCGTCAGAAAAACCGCGCATCTTAATCTCGGTCTTTACAGTCGGGTTGCGCTGCAGACGAGATACAGTCACAAGATTCATGTAGTAGAATGCCAACTCGCAAAGCTCAGCGACCTGAGACTGAATGAAAATTGTCGAAACAGTCGGGTCTATGCCTGCTGAGAGGTAGTCAAGAGCCACCTCAATAACATTCTGACGCACCTTGTCCGGATTGTCTGCATTGTCAGTAAGTGCCTGAGCATCAGCAATCATGATAAAAATCTTCTCAAACTCGCCAGAGTTCTGCAACTCTACACGGCGAGAGAGTGAGCCGACAAAGTGTCCTAAGTGAAGGCGTCCGGTAGGGCGGTCACCTGTAAGTATAATCTTTCCCATAGTTTTCTGTGTATTCTATAAAAACATATTAATCCCACAAAGATAGTCAGAAGAATTCAAATTGCAAAATGAACCCCTCAGAATTATCCTCTCAAGCCTATTTCGCCTCAGGCTCGCACTGTGAGAGGCAGTACTGGCGGAAATCCTCCCACTTGTAGAATGGGTAGTTGTCGCTATTAACAGGAATGCGGATATCGCGCTCGCTGTGCAACATTCTGACAAGAATATCTCCTTGCTTGTTGCGGTAGAAGATAAACTGCACATTGACAGCCATTGAGGTGACCTTACTATCACACCAAACCTCTGGCAGTCGCTCAATCTCGGCAAATGATACTCTGCCGTCGCAACCCTCAGCGTGCATGATTGCTAGCAGCGGAATGATTGCAGAGTCGTGTCCAAAGCGCAGTGTTGCCACCTCGTCCTCTGTTTTGCCTGCAATTACTGCATCAGCTCGCTCGATAATGTCGCGGAGCAGCAGCTTGCCATCCTGATTGCGGATATCTCCAAAATCTATAGATGGACCGTAGGTCAGATAACGACGAATGTTGAACAAATGCCACATCTTGTAGCGCTCATCATTGGTAAAGATGTCATGCAGTTCAGGCAGATTGTCAAAGTTTTGGACAATCATCGCCAAGTCGTGCATATTACCCATAAATAGGTGAGTATCAGTGCTGTTGTATATCTTGCAAATCAACTCTTTTGCATAGTCGTAGTCGTTGAAAATTCGGCAAACAAAGGCCTTGTCATCGGTCTGCTGTTGCTGATAATCTTTCGCCATTTTGCGAGCAGTTTTGTAGAAGATATCCATATTCTTCTCCGGGCGAGTGATGTCGATATCGTGCTGGCTCGCATAGCGTGTGATGCTTAGCTTTGGATGTATCTCCTTGAGTCGCTCGGTAAATGCAGCCATGCTGATTACACTTCGTACAGATGGCGAAGAGAAACAGGTTATATGGTTGCCGTTACGCTCAGCAAAGACCTCGGGATATAGTGTTGCCATACGCTCGGCAATACCCTTCAGCTCTCGCTCACCCCTCTGAGAGAGGTCTCCGGCGCGCATGTGGGCATCATCTGCAATAACTCGCACGCGGTGCATCAGATCTACTCCCAACGCTGTCAGTTTGCCATCCTTGTGTGCCTGCTCCAAGAGCACTGCAGGCTGGTCGTACTTCTCCTGTGCGGTCTGGTAGCGAGAACCGTGGCGACCATAGTGTGAGATGTAGAATGGTTTGTATCCCTTTGGCGCAGCAACAGCCTTCTGCTCGGTCACCATATACGCTGTATAGATTCCTCCGGCAAGGTTAGGGTTGGCTGCTATCTGTTCGCGGATACTTTGTGCCATAGCCGATGAACTGATGGCAATGGCAATGATAATCAAAAATCGTTTCATGGTATTGTAGTTTTTATTTTTTGTGCATAATAACGCATATTGCAAATATATAAACTTATTTCGGTTTTGCAAAAATATGTACCCTAAAGCTTCGCTGTAAAGGTGAAAATTGACGATTATAGTTGGAAGGTATCAATTATTTTTATACCTTTGTTGTGAATAATAAGCAATGTACTATGACAATCATTCAACTTGAGTATCTTCTCGCTGTAGCAAATTTCGGTAGTTTTTCGGTTGCTGCAGATCACTGTTTCGTTACACAACCCTCTCTGAGTATGCAGATTAAGGCTTTGGAGAGTGAGCTGGGTGTCATGCTCCTTGACCGTTCAAAGAAGCCGGTTGTACCGACTGAGGCGGGTGAGGTGGTATTGGCTCAGGCTCGTGAGGCGCTGAGGGAGTATAACTCAATTAAAGAGGTTGTTTTGCAGTTCAAGGGTGAGATTGCGGGAAAAATCCGCCTGGGTGTCATTCCGACCATTGCTCCATATATTCTGCATAAATTTATTCCGGAGTTTGTGTCGCGCTACCCGAAGGTAGAGCTTGAGATTCGAGAGATGCATACCGAGCAGATTGTCGATCAGATGAATCGCGACCTTATTGACGTGGCACTGGTCGCAGGTGGTACATGCGGTGATGAGTTTACCGAGTACGACCTGTTTGATGATAGATTCTTTGTCTATGTGTCGCCGTCAAATTCGCTCTATAAGAAGAGTAATATCCAAATCTCAGATATTGATATGCGCGAGCTCGTGCTCCTTAGTCGCGGAAACTGTATGCGCGACCAGGTGCTCGAACTCTGCCAGTCGCGCTCCTCGTTCCCTTCTCACTACTACTTTGAGTCCGGCTCACTCGATACCCTTATGCGTATCGTCGATTGTACCAATAGTGTCACCATTATCCCTGAGATGGCCGTTGAGTACATCTCTAAAGAGCATGCCCGCCAAGTAAAACCCCTTCTGCGCGGTGCATACTCCCGCAAAATATCCCTCGCCGTGCGTCGCACTTATGTGAAACATTCGATTGTGGAGGCGTTGCAGAAGACTATTAAAGATTGCCTACATTAATTTAATTTGTCGTGAAAACGTGTCATATATGGCACATCGCTTAAAATTTAGTCGCGGCTGTACGTCTTGTACTATCCGCGACTAAATTTTTTCACGATGCACCATCTCTAACACGTTTTGACAACAAATGGGTTTTATCGTGATAACATAGCATCTGCGGCATATCCCTCATATCCACGAATGAGCAGTACGCTTAGTACAGCCCATCCGTGGATATTTCATGATATACCACAACTACTAAG
>JAZORI010000070.1:0-7915 GCA_045656505.1 Alistipes sp.
GCATCTACCGCGTTCTGACGATAAAACAGTGCACAGGTATAGCAGTGTGCCAACCAGAAAAGCCAATAGCCAACCGACGCTGCTCGTGAGGGCAGAGGCTGCTTGCAGACTATGCCGAACTGCGAGGAGGAAGGGTCGGCGTAGCCGAGCCAACAGCTAATTTCTTTGCTTTTGTTGTAAAAAAAAAGAAACAAAACGCAACAACTTTGATAATTTTTTCTTACCTTTGTGGCGCAAAGCAAAGATGATGTGGTTGTTTTTTGCGGATAAATAGCAAGAAAAGAAAAATATTTTTACAAATAAGCATAAAAAAGGAAAATAAAATGAAAAAGGTTGTTACAATTATCGGCTCAGGTATGATGGGTTCGGCTCTTGCCTTTCCGGCTGCGGAGAATGGTCACGAGGTTCGTTTGGTAGGCTCTCCGCTCGATAGAGATATTATCGATGCGTGTATTGCGACAAATCGTCACCCTAAGTTTGACAGAGATTTCCCTGCTGGTATTAAGTATTATCAGATTGATAATTGGAAGGAGGCTGTAGAGGGCTGTGATTTTGTTATCGGCGGTGTCTCATCTTTTGGTGTAGATTGGTTCTTGGAGGAGATACTTACCAATCTTGATCCTAAGACTCCGGTACTCTCTGTAACAAAGGGCCTTATCAACCTTGAGGATGGTACTCTGATTAGCTATCCTGACTATTGGCAGGCTGAACTTGCAAAGAAGGGTATTGAGCGTGAGGTTTGTGCTATCGGTGGCCCTTGTACCTCTTATGAGTTGGTATTCCACGACCAGACTGAGGTTGCATTCTGCGGTAAGGATTCAGCTATCCTGAAGATGATGCGTGAGACTCTTACTACATCATACTATCACATCTCTCTTACAAACGATGTTATCGGCCTTGAGAGTGCAGTTGCACTTAAGAATGCTTACGCACTTGGTGTATCGCTCACAATCGGTTTGGTAAATAGATATTTGGGCGAGGATGCAGGTCTTCACTACAACTCACAGGCTGCTGCATTCTATCAGGCTGTAAAGGAGATGCGTCGCCTGCTTGCTATTCAGGGTGCAGATTTCGATTGCGAGAATATCGGTATCGGTGACCTCTATGTAACCGTTTATGGCGGTCGTACTCGTAAGATTGGTATCCTCCTTGGTGAGGGTAAGACCTACGATGAGGCTATGGAGATTCTCGCAGGTGTAACTCTTGAGTCACTCGTTGTAGCTCGTCGCGTGGCAAAGGCTATCTATCGCAAGGCTGAGCTTGGTCAGGTAGATCTGAAGGATTTCCCAATGCTTGTTCATGTGGAGGGTATCCTCGAGAAGGGCGCAGATGCACAGCACCCTTGGGAGGCATATACATTCGATACAACTTGCTAAGGAGTATAGGGGCTGAAAACCCTATCTATATACAAGTTTTGAGAAAAAGGTGGCGCACAATATCTCTTTGTGTGCCATCTTTTTCTCTTTTGTGATTATAGTTTGCGAAAAAATGTCTATATTTACGACTGAAATCTATTTTAATAAGTGTGCAAGTGAAAAATATCTATAGCTCCCCACTGCTCAGGGAGTGTAAGTGTTTTGTAGAGTCCGGCTTTGCGTTATCGGGCTCCATAGGTGTTGAGAATCCTGGTTTCGAGGGCCGAGAGGAGGAGTAGTGCTATGAGGAAGTTGTTGATTTTTGCAACTTTGGTGGCACTGACACTTGGTTGTGCAGAGTCAAATTTGTCAGATGTTTCGCTATCTGAAGACCTCTCTAATGGATATGTTGGGGATGTTGTCGCTGTGGAGGTGGCTGTCGAGGGTGCAACTCGCGTGACGGTGACGGGTGATGTCGCGGCGCAGAAGAGTGAGGTCTTATGGCAGGAGGGTGATCAGATAACACTTGTCCATAATGGTCGCCTTTATAAGTATGTTGCAACTCAGTCTGCTGCTCAGGCACTCTTTATGCCGTTGAGTGACAGTGATGCTCTGCGCCTGAAAGATGTGAAAAATAGAGGTATAGCAGTATATTATAACGTCAAGAGTATCGACACCCATACTATGAGTGCGACATTTGATGTGGCACCACTGCAACAGGAGGGTGAACTGTCAAATAAGCTTCCGCTCTATGGTTATTGCGAGACCCCTAATCTGGATAATACAAATCTAAAACTGATACTCAAGCCTCTTGCTTCGATTGTGGAGGTGGAGGTCAAGGCGTCGAGAAGTTGGACGGTTGATGCTCTATCTATCGGTTGTGCTGTCGGCTCTTCAGATAGATACGCAGTGGCGACAGATGTTGTCGTTGATGCAGCTACGGGCCATTTGAACTTCAGATGTGCTACGCTGGTGGATGAGGTTGCGGTTAAGTTGGCCTCGGCGTGTGATATCGCTACCCCGCGCAAGGTGCAGTTTGTTGTGATGGGTGCTACTGTTGGTGGTCAGATGCCTTGTGCTCCGATATATTACGGCAAGACGGTGCTAAAGTCATATAAAGGCGGGGTAGAGAATGCCCGTAAAACTATATGGAGCTCATACTCTCTGCCTAAGGATGCCGTTTGTGAGTCAAAACATATATATCAACCGACATCCGACATTTTGCAGTGCAAGGTTGCTGACGGTATCTCTACTGCTGAACAGATGGCGGCATTTGCGAATGCTGTAAATGGCAGCGAGGAGCCATATCCTGCTGGTGTCGAGTTTTCGAATGAGGATGGCGTGGTTGTTCTGAAAAACTCTATCAGCCTCTCGCAGTATGCTGATTGGGCGGGCGTTGGTCGTAGTGCTGTTGGAGATGATTCGTTTAACCACGGCTTTGCAGGTGTTTTTGATGGCGGAGGTAATACAATTTCGGGACTTGCTATGACGGCTCGTGAAGATGCGGGTCTGTTCGTTTCGCTCGCAGAGGGTGGAGTGGTTAAAAATCTGACCGTAGAGGGCGAGATTGTAATTGACGCGCCAAAGCAGAGTGGTCATCTGATAAGCGTAGGCGGAGTGGTGGCTGCAATGAGTGGCGGTAGGGTCGAGAATTGTACCAATAGAGTGCTCTTTAAGGCTGCAGAGAGCTTGGCAGGAGGGTTTGCTGTTGGTGGTATTGTCGGAAAGATTACTGCAACTACGGCAGATGCAGTTGTGACCGGATGTCAAAACGAAAAGGATATCAACTTGCTCTGTAGTAGTCAATATATGGGCAGAGCTCTTATCGGTGGCATTGTCGGCCATATCTCTGATAGCTCTCGAAAGTTCTCCCCGACTGTAGAGAGGTGTAGCAATGGTGTCGGCATATCGCTCTTTAACGCAGGTAGCGGATCTACAATTGGTGGTATCGCGGGTACTGTCAGCTGTAATAGTGGTAAGCAGGGCGTTGTCAGCGAGTGTGTAAATAGTGGAGCTATATCTGGCGGTAGTAACCAAGAGAGTTGCGAGGCGCTCTTTATAGGTGGTATTGCGGGTAGGCATAGCGGTCATAATCTCTCTGCATGTACCAATAGCGGCACGATATCTATCTCAGAGCAGACAACAGCCCCATTGGGTCCATGCCTTGGTGGTATTACCGGCTTTATGAATAGTGATTACGATGTCGAGATTGCTGCTCAGGGGTGTGTAAATAGCGGTCAGGTATCTGTTGAGGGTGTTGCAAGCATAACAAGGGATCTGTGTGTCGGTGGTATGGTGGGCAGTATGCGAGGTTGCTGTCTATTGGAGAGCTGCCAAAGCAGTGGCGCAGTTACTGTTGATGTGAGCAAAACCAAAGCGGATATATCTGTTGGCGGCGTGGTCGGCACGGCGGGCGAAAATGTAGCAGGGTATAAGGGTGGAATTGCCATTAGCGGCTGTAGTTATAGTGGCTCGGTCACAGCTAAAAATTCGGCAACAAGTAGAGGTTGGTCGAATATCGGTGGCGTTGTTGGAAGTTGCTATGGCGGAGATGAGTCACCAAAGAGTGGTAGTTTTGGCCTCTGCTTGACAGGGTGTAACAGTAGCGGAACGGTGGCGGTAATCAGTGGCTCGCGCGTGCATATAGGTGGTGTTGCGGGCTTGATAAATAGCTCAGCAATAGAGAGATGTACCCATACGGGTGTGGTCGCACTTGAGCGTCAAACCACCACCTCTGATATCTTGGGCGGTATTGCTGGTCAGGTTGATAACTCCCATACGATGATAGATGGTTGTAATAATTTTGGAACGATTTGCAACCTCGTTCCTACGGCATATGAGTCAAGAGCGGGCGCAAGTAATATCTATGTGCTGTTAGGTGGCATTATGGGTAGCGGTGGCGGAGCTGATGTTGCTATAAGTAACTGCATCAGTGCAGGAAAACTGCTCACTACGCATAATCGCCTAATGGATTATGACGAGTGGGAGCAGAGTTGGATTATCAATAAAGATGTCACTACCGAGTACCGCGGAGCGATTGCAGGCAATATCAACAAAAATCAGATTGTTACCAAGTGTAGCGTAGGTGGTAGTGTCGGTGTTGTAAAGGGTGGTGATGGTGATGATAAGTACTCGGCAACTGAGCAGCACGACCTGGTTGATGTTGAGGGCGATGACTACTATTGGCGTCGGTGGTTGCATGGCTATAAGAACGTTCCGACCTATTCGAGAATGAGTTTTTACAAATAAAAGATGGCAAAAACGGGGTTTAAGCCCTGTTTTTTGCATTATATGCATCAAATTGAAGAGTTTAGGGTTGTTTATTGAAAAAATTTTATTATCTTTGCGTGCTTTTGTGTATAGTAACGAAACAATATTAATTACTTAATAATTTTTAACTCAAATGCAAAGTAAAGGTTTTATCAAATTGGTTGCAATCTTGCTTGCAATTGCATGCGTTTACCAGCTTACTTTCTCGCTCAAGACTCGTAGCGTAGAGAAGGATGCTGTTGAGTATGCAGCAGCATTTCCAGCAGAGGAGCAGGTTGCAATGGAGCAGTACTACCTCGACTCTATTCAGAACAAGGTAGTTTACAACATTGGTCTTGCACAGTTCACTTACAAGCAGTGCAAGGAGAAGGAGATTAACTTGGGTCTTGACCTTAAGGGTGGTATGAACGTCATGCTTGAGATTCAGGTTGAGGATGTAGTTAAGTCACTTGCCGGTGATAGCAAGAACGATCCTGCATTTGTTGCAGCTATCGAGTCTGCTGCTCAGGCTCTTAAGGAGGGTACAGGTGACTATATCGGCACTTTCGCTAAGTCTTATGCTCAGGCAAGCAACGGCGGTAAGTTGGTAGATATCTTCCTTAGCCCAGATCGTAAGGATATCACCCCAGGTATGTCTGATGACGAGGTTGTTAAGATTCTTCGTCAGGAGACTGAGGACGCTATCTCTGCATCATTCAACATCATCCGTAGCCGTATTGACCACTTCGGTGTAATGCAGCCAAATATCCAGCGCCTTCCAAACTCAAACCGTATCTTGGTTGAGCTTCCAGGTGTTAAGGAGCCAGAGCGTGTTCGTAAGCTCCTCCAGGGTACTGCATCACTCGAGTTCTGGACAACTTACAACGGTGCTGACCTTCTTCAGTCACTGCTCCGCGCAGATGCTGTTGTTAAGTCCCTCAAGGGTGAGGAGACTGTAGCTGAGCAGGCTGCAGATGCTGCTTTGGCAACTGAGGTTGCTGCTGAGGAGGGTGCAAGCCGCTTCTCTCGTGAGCAGAATCCACTTCTCTCACTCCTTAGCCCTGATTACGCAGGTGGCGCAGTTCTTGGTGCAGCAGTTGCAGCAGACGTTGCTACTATCAACAAGTACCTCGCTCTTCCAGAGGTTCGTGACTGCTTCCCAGCAGACGTTGACTTCAAGTGGGGTATCAAGGGTGAGCCTATGTTCGATAACCGCATGTGCCTCTATGTTATTAAGGTAGAGCGTGCTGATGGTAAGGCTCCACTTGATGGTGGTGTTATCTCTGACGCTCGTGCAACTTACTCACAGACTGGTGCAGACGCTGAGGTATCTATGGCAATGAACTCAAACGGTATCACTGAGTGGGCTCAGCTCACTGCTGACAATATTGGCAAGTGCATCGCTATCGTTCTCGACGGTTATGTATATTCAGCTCCTGTAGTTCGTAACAAGATTGAGGGTGGTAACTCTTCAATTACTGGTAACTTCACTATCCAGGAGGCTCAGGACCTTGCAAACGTTCTTAAGTCAGGTAAGGTTCCAGCTCCTGCACGTATCATCCAGGATACTGTAGTAGGTCCATCGCTCGGTCAGGAGTCTATCAACTCTGGTTTGATGTCATTTGTTATCGCGTTCATCCTCGTTCTGATCTACATGGGTCTGTTCTACAAGACTGCAGGTTGGATGGCTTCTGTTGCGTTGGTAACTAACGTATTCCTGCTCATGGGTGTACTCGTATCATTTGGTGCAGTACTTACACTCCCAGGTATTGCAGGTATCGTTCTTACAATGGGTATGGCCGTTGACTCGAACGTTATTATCTTCGAGCGTATCAAGGAGGAGCTCCGCGCAGGTAAGGGCATCTCTGCCGCTATCAAGGACGGTTTCTCTAACGCATACTCAGCAATTATCGACGGTAACCTTACCACTATCATCACCGGTATTGTTCTCTACATCTTCGGTAATGGTCCGGTACAGGGCTTCGCTACTACTTTGATTATCGGTATCATCACATCACTCTTCTGCTCAATCTTCGTTACCCGTATGCTCTTGGGTTGGATTGTTTCAAAGAAGGGTACCGTGTCATTCTCTCGTAGCTGGTCTGAGAATTGGCTCTCTAACTTCAAGTTCGACTTTATCGGCAAGCGTAAGATGTCTTACATTGTTTCTGGTGTTATCATCCTCGTTTCTGTAGTATCACTCTTTATCCAGGGTCTGAACCTCGGTGTTGAGTTTACAGGTGGTCGTACTTTCGTAGTTCGTTTCGATCAGGATGTAACTGCTGAGCAGGTTCGTGCACAGCTTACTGAGGCATTTGCAGATGCTGAGGATGCAGCAAACGCTTCATTTGAGGTTAAGCAGTATGGTGAGAAGAACCAGATGCGTATCGTTACTCAGTACAAGCACGATGATACATCAGAGGCTACTACTGAGGAGGTTGAGAAGTTGATCTACAACGCTCTTAAGCCACTCTATGGCTATGATATCACCCTTGATGGTTTCAAGAACACTCAGGAGGATGTTAATGGTATCATCTCTGCAGATAAGATCGGTCCTGCAATCGCTAAGGATATGACTACTGGCGCATTCTTCGCAATTATCTTCTCTCTGATTGCTATCGGTCTCTATATCACCCTTCGATTCAAGAAGTGGCAGTGGGCTACTGGTGCAACAGCTGCACTGGCACACGATGCATTTATCGTAATCGGTATGTTCTCAGTTTGCTACGCATTTATGCCATTCAACCTCGAGATTGACCAGGCATTCATCGCTGCAATTCTGACAATCATCGGTTACTCTATCAACGATACAGTGGTTATCTTCGACCGTATCCGTGAGTATAACGTACTCTATCCAAAGCGCAACATCCGCGAGAATATCAACAACGCGCTTTGCTCAACTTTGGCACGTACACTCAATACTTCAGGTACAACTCTGGTAACCCTGCTTGCAATCTTTATCTTCGGTGGCGCAACCATCCGTGGTTTCGTATTCGCATTGCTCGTTGGTGTTATCGTAGGTACTTACTCTTCACTCTTTATCGCAACTCCGTTGGCTTACGATATGTTGCCAGCTAAAGACAAAAAATAATAATTTGTTGTGATAGTGTGTCATCTATGGCACATCCCTGAAAAATTAGTGGCGGCTGTACGTTTTAGTACTATCCGCCACTAATTTTTTGCACGATGCACCATATCTAACACACTCTGACAACAAATTTTGCCGTGAAAAGGCAGCATTAGCTGCACATCCCTCATATCCCCGAATAGGAAATACGCTTAGTATGTCCTATCCGGGGATATTTCACGAT
>JAZORI010000071.1:0-47398 GCA_045656505.1 Alistipes sp.
ATATCGTTTTGCGAGCTTCAGTGCACCCTCAACAGCCTCGGCACCCGAGTTGAGAAAATAGACGCTATTAAGCGGATCAGGCAACAGATTGGCTATAAGCGTAGCGTACTCAACCTGTGGTCGCTCGACCATCTCGCCATAGACCATAACGTGCATGTAATCCCTCGCCTGACGACATACAGCCTCAACAACGGCAGGGTTTGCATGGCCGACATTACTTACCGATACACCGGAAATAAGGTCGTAATACCTTTTACCCTCTGGGGTGTAGAAATAGACACCTTCTGCTCTCTCAACAGTTATAAGTTGAGGTGCTGGAGAGGTCTGTCCGACATGCGCCAGGAACTGCTTACGGAGTATTGTGTTTTGCGTTTTCATAAAATTATCATACATTTGCAGAACAAAAATACTAAAAAAAACTCTTTGCATTCGACTGTGAGTGTGAAAAATGTGTGTTATGGGAAAGTTTAATGACAAAAGAGTGCTTATAACCGGCGGAGCGTCGGGTATAGGACGAATTATGGGCGCAATGGCGCTGAAGAGAGGTGCTGCGGCACTTGTAATCTGGGATATCAATCAGGCAAATATTGAGGATACTCTTGCAGAGTTGTCCAAGGAGGGCAAGGTTGCAGGCTATAGTGTAGATATATCTGATGAGCAGCAGGTTATAGAGGCTGCAAAGATTGTAAAAAAGGAGGTTGGAGATATTGATATTCTAATCAACTGCGCGGGTATTATCACGTCAAACAAGACCTTTGATAAGTGTACTTCTGACGAGATACACCGCACGATGAATATCAACACTATCGCCCCAATGGTGGTTACAATGCAATTTTTGCCCGATATGATTGCTCGAAATAGTGGTCATATCTGCAATATTTCATCGGCTGGAGGACTTATCTCTAATCCGAGAATGAGCGTCTATGCTGCAAGTAAGTGGGCGGTGATTGGCTGGTCTGACTCTGTGAGAATTGAACTGCAGCAGATGAAGAGCCGTGTAAAGGTGACCACAATAGCACCTTATTATATAAAGACAGGTATGTTTAACGGTGTTAAGTCACCTATTGTGCCGCTTATGAAACCCGAGTATGCTGCACGACAGACCATCCGCGCTATAGAGCGAGGTGATACTGTCAAGGTCTTGACAAAGCTGATACCTATTCCGTACCACTTTGTGCGACTGATGCAGGGAATACTACCGATAAAGGCCTTTGATTGGATCTTTGGTCAAGTATTTGGAATATATCACTCAATGGATAATTTTACAGGAAGATAATGGCTATCGAAAACAGTTCAAAAGAGAGAATTATCGAGATTGTTTCATCACAAAAAGCACTCTTTCAAAGTGGTGTTACGCTCGATATAGAGTATCGTCTATCGGCTTTACATGCCCTCAAAAAGGCTCTGTTGAAGTGGGAGAAACCTCTCACAGAAGCGTTGTGGAGAGATCTTCACAAATCCTATGAGGAGGCATATCTTACAGAGTTGAGTATCGTCCTTGCTGAGATAGATAACCATATTAGTCACCTGAAAAAATGGGCAGCACCTAAGCGTTGTTCAACACCGCTGAAGATGTTCCCGTCGCGTAGTAAGGTGATTAGCGAGCCTTTGGGTTGTTCGCTCATTATCGCTCCGTGGAACTATCCGGTGCAGCTACTACTTAATCCGCTTGTGGGTGCTATCTCGGCAGGTTGTACAGCTGTGCTTAAACCTTCGCCATATGTTGAGAGTGTATCGAAGGTTATAGAAGAGCTGATAGCAGAGACTTTTAGCGAGAATTATATAGCTGTTGTTCAGGGAAATAGAGATGTAAATACTATTTTGCTCGAGCAGCGATACGATATAATATTCTTTACCGGCAGCCCTTCGCTTGGTCGTAAGGTGATGAGCGCTGCAGCAACAGATCTTACACCTGTTGTTCTTGAGTTGGGTGGTAAGAGCCCTTGTATTGTTGATAGTAGTGCAAATATTGCGACAGTCGCTCGCCGTATAGCGTGGGGTAAGAGCCTTAATGCGGGACAGACCTGCATAGCTCCAGACTACCTACTTGTTCACAAGTCGGTAAAAGCTAAATTAATAGAGGCTTTAGATAGGGAGTTCAAATCGCTGCTTGGAGAGAATCCAAAACACTCAAAACACTTTGTGCGTATTGTCAACGACCGTGCTTTTGACCGTCTTGTAGGCTATCTTGAAGGGGCTGATATTGTGGTTGGTGGAGAGTATGACAAGTCGGAGAGATTTATCGCGCCAACAGTTGTTGATAATGTCAAGAGAGACTCTCCGATAATGACAGAGGAGATTTTCGGCCCTATATTCCCGATAGTTACCTTCTCGGATATAGATGAGGCTGTGCAGTTTGTAACAGGTCGCGAAAAACCACTTGCTCTCTACTACTTTGGTGATAAGAAGAGTGCTAAATATGTGCTTAAGCACACCTCATCAGGAGGTGCTTGTATTAACGATACAATTATGCACATTGCTAATGAGAATATGCCGTTTGGTGGTGTAGGAAATTCGGGAATGTCATCTTATCATGGAGTAGAGTCGTTCAACGTCTTTTCACATAGACGCGCAGTGGTCACTACACCTACTTGGATAGATGTACCATTTAGGTATATGCCATATAAGATGTTCTCGCTTGTAAAGAAGTTACTCTAAAGAGATATTAGCTACCTCAACAGAGTCCGGTGCAATATGTGGTGCATCGGGCTCTGTTGTTGTAATAACCTTGTTTGATGGTAACGGTAGTAGTGTATGTGTGTTTTTGCGGTCAAGAATAGCAAAAACTACAGCTGCAACTGCTCCGAGCAGTAGAAGTATGCAGATACTCTTTTTAATCATGATTTTCAAGTGTTTCTATTGCTGTGAGCAGCGTGTTGTCAATAGGGGCAATGAAGTAGTAGAAGGCACTACTGTCAAACTCTGAGTTGCGAGCAATATATGCCTTTAACTGCGCCTCCATAATCTTTCGAGAGGTTGAAATCTGACCCCAATTAGGCTTTACACCGCTCTTTGCAGCATAATCAACAAAGCGGTTGAACATACCTTTGTCAGACTTAAATATCTTCTCTATATCCTGCAGCGAGCGAGCCTCAGAGAGCTGCTTGCGGTGGCTGTCGGCATACTCGATAGTGTAACGATAGAGGATGTTGCGACCCGACACCTCAAGGTAGTACTTACTCATATTTGCCGTATCGAGCGGAATGAAGATATCTGGCATAATGCCACCACCACCATAAACAGTCTTACCCTTTGGTGTGACAAACTTCAGGGAGTCGGCAAACTGAATACTATCGGCAGAGAAGAACTCGTTGTGCTTGTAGCGGTTGATAATATCCATGCTGTAACCCTCTTCATCACCGGCAGTATATGGTTTCTGTATTGAGCGACCAGTCGGCGTAAAGTACTTGGCAACGGTCAGTCGCATAGCCGAGCCGTCGGCAAATGGAATTTGAGACTGAACAAGACCCTTTCCAAAACTACGGCGACCGATGATTGTTCCGCGGTCGTTATCCTGCAGAGCGCCCGCCAAAATCTCACTTGAAGAGGCGCTGCTCTCGTCTATGAGCACGGCAATATTGAGATCTGTTGCACTACCTCTGCCGTCGCTGTGTTGGCGAATCTGTTTCTTATTGCGATCCTCTGTATAGACAATCAGCTTACCGCGACCCAAAAACTCATTAGCGATAAGTATTGCCTGGTCAAGGAAGCCGCCCGAATTGCCTCTCAGGTCGATAATAAGGCTCTCCATGCCCTGCTTGCGAAGGGTATCTATTGCACTCTTTATCTCGCGGTGAGAGGTACGAGCAAATTGAGAGAGGCGGACAAAACCGACCCTCTTTGTGAGCATCACTGTTGCCTCGACACTGTTTAACGGAATGGCATCACGCGTAACGGTTACCAAAACAGGGTCGGAGATATCTTTACGCTTGAGTGACAACTCAACCTTTGTGCCACGTGGGCCACGCAGACGCTTCATAACCTCTGTCTGAGCCATCTTCTGACCAGCTATCAGGGTGTCGTTGACCTTGATGATTCTATCACCGGCCAAAATACCCGCCTTTTGGCTTGGACCAGAAGGGATGACATTGAGGACGATAACAGTATCGGTAGCCATATTAAAGACTATGCCGATACCGTCAAATTCGCCTTGCAGAGGCTCCTCAACCTGCTTAAAATCTCTTGCAGGGATGTATGAAGAGTGAGGGTCAAGCTCCTTGAGTATCGCTGGAATGGCGAGCTCTGCAATAGAGTCTGCACTCAGCGGCTCGATATAGTCATTGCCGATGTAGCTAATGGCTTTATCGAGCTTGCCGCTCATTCTGGAGCCGACAAGAAGGTTAATCTGACCCTCGGTAAGTTGTCTGCCGTGTCGTTGACCAAAAATCCATCCCATCAGAAAGATTGTTGTGACAACAAGTATAGGCAGTGCGTATTTTTGCAACAGTTTCACTTTTACTTATTCTTGAAAGTGTAGCTCAGACCCACGCCGAGAACAATCTGTGTCTGGATAGATTTGCACTGAGCCTTGTTGTAGTACATCTGGAAGTAGAACTGTGTAGAGAAGAACTTTGACGCCTTGATATCTACAGTGTGCTCCCAACGAACATTTGGTGCGATATGATCAATCTCATAGCCGCCAGCATTTGCCTTCTTCTGCTGGCTAATCTCGTTAACCCAACCATAGAATGAGTAGAAAGTGGTGCGGTAACGGATAAAGTTGTTTTTACCAAATGAACGGTCAAAATCGATCTGAACAGAAGAACCGCCCTCATAACGAGAGTGTCCGTCCTCGATAGTCAAACCATAAACATATGGCTTCAAACGATTCTCCTGAGACATCTCTGAGCGAGACTCAAATGCAACATCTGCACCAAACTTATCGGCAAAGAACTGACGCATGATAGACTCACTTGTCACATATGTTGCACTCATAGAGATAGGCGCAACGTTAACCTTGATAGGGAATGTTGGCTTAGGGCAGACGTAGGTAACACCAAGAGAGAGGTTCAGATATGCCGGAGCAAAGAAACGACTCACGCGCTGGTTGCTACCGTTGATACCGTTTGCAAACTGAGAACGCAGGGATGCGATAGCACTCAAGTTCCACTGGTCGGTCATCTTGTAAGCAGGAGAAGAGGAGATAAACCACTCATCCTGGCTCTTTGTCCACTCCTTAGCCTTACTGGTTACACCGAGCTTACCTGTAGCCTTGTTGTCGAGGTTGAATACACCCTTCTTGTAGTTGTGGGTAAAGAGGAAGTTTGTGATACCGGTAATAGAGTTTGTAGATCCGTTTACGGTCTGCCACTTGCTGTTGAAGTTGGTCAATGAACCTGTAATACCGGCATTTACCTCGATGGTATTTCTTTCGCGGCGGATAGCGGCACGCTCAACTCTTCTCTGAGCATCACTTGACTGATAATCGGTCTTTACCTGCTCGGTCTTTACTCTGTCGGTAAATGTTGCCTCGGTTTTAGGAGTTGCAGAACTTACAGATACCTGAGCAGAAGCTGTTGCAACCGAAAAGATGGCTGCCAAAAAAGTTAGTGTGTAAAATTTCTTCATATGATTATATATTTTTTGCAAAGATACGTATTTACAGATATATGACAAACAAAATTTATAAATTTTGAGATTTTCACCACTCTGTCAAAAGTTATCTCAAAACCTCTACCAGGGCAGGTAAAAACTCCGGATAGATTACAAGTGCCGGCTCGCAGCGGAGATATAACTCACGGGCAAGGGCTGCGCGAGTTGGACGGTCTGAGGATATATCTCTCAAATATGCCTCATCTGTCGGGTGGTCGGCGCGCTTTAATTCTGTCACAAACTCCTTAAAACGAGCAAGTTCTGCAACGGTTGCCACATCAATCTTTTTATCTGCCACAAACTGCTGCAGGGCGCGTAGTAGAGGACGAATAGCACTCTTGTCACCCAGGTCGGTATCTATGTCCTCAAGGCACTCCCACTCGCCAATCATCACATAGCAGAGCGCGAGTATAGGTGTTGCCTCCAAAGGGTCCTCGTCATCGCAGTCGAGCAGCAGCTCGATTTGTGCCGCAGCCATCTCTCCATCTCCGGCAAGGTAGTTGTCAACAGCCGAGGCGAGAATGGTCTCCATTGCAGCGAGGGTATTTGTGTGGTTGCGGTCAAGGGCAACAACACTCTGTTCGTCATCCGGTAGGGTTGAGATTATATCCTGAAAGGCCTCATATCTTAACTGACAAGCACCCTGATAGTCGCCACTTTGCTCAACTTTGTATGACTGCTCAAGGCGTGCAGCGAGATTTCCGCGACTACCAAAACCCATCAGGCGGAATGTCTGATTTGCTGTAGGTTGTAACTCTAAAAACTGTTTCATAACTGCTTGATTATACTGTATGTTGTCTGCAGAAGAGTCTTTCCTGTCGCTACATCCTCTGCTGACTCTTGTTGTGAAATTATCTGCTCGGTGGTACAATCATAGATTGTTGCCCCGCTACTCTTTACAACACCAAAGCCGTTGTTAAATGTGTAGTATCCAAACTGCTCGGCATTCGGCGCAAAGATGTTGCGACTCATCACAAAGCGGCTATAATCCAACCCCAACTGCGAGAGTAGTGTTGCGGCAAGGTCGCTCTGTGAGCAGTAGTTTTCGATATTTGTAGCCTCTTTTATCGCGCCACCCATCCATAACATCGGTATTCTGTGGCGAGTAACAGCGCTTGCTGCAATGCCATATGGATAGAGATAGGCGTGGTCGGCAACAATGATGAGAAGGGTGTTATCCCACTGCTGCTTCTGCTGCAGAGCCTCAACAACACGGGCGATGCAGCTATCGGCAAAGTGCATAGAGTTGAGCATCTTGTCCTCAAACACACTCTGTGGCACATCAAATGGCTCATGGCTCGACAGAGTCTGCCAAACAGCAAAGTATGGTCGGCTTTCAGCGCTCTTCTGTGCAATAAAATCTATGAAGTAGTCCGCAAGCACATTGTCTGCATAGCCCCACTTCGAGGTTGGTGCATCAAATGACAAATCCTTGAGAGCCACCAATTTATCAAATCCTGTGGCATAGAGATATCCCGCCATATCGGTGAAGTTCAGGTCACCACCATGGATATATGCCGTAGAGTATCCCACATCTCTCAAAGCTCCGGCTATAGATGGCAGGCGAGAGGCCTTCTGCGGATATTTCATCACAGACATTGTCGGCTGTGCACAGAATCCACTCAGCGTAGCAAGCACGCCGCGGTCTGTTCTAAATGAGGAGGCTATCATATTCTCAAACCAGACTCCTTCACCCTTAAATTGTTGAAAATTAGGGGCTACACACTGTCCGCCAACTACCTCATCAATAGTCGAACGACCAAAGCTCTCGGCGATAATCATAACGATATTCGGACGCTGGTTGTTGAGCAGTTTCACTGTCGGCTCTTCACCGTTTTGTGCCATAATATCGGCAAACGCAGCCTGACAAACATCCGCATCGAAGTAGTCGTAGCGGCTTAAGTCGTCACCACTTGAGAGTGAGGAGATAAAGGAGAAGGCGGGGTTTACTGCGGCGTGGTTGAGGGTGATGTTGTCACTAAAGTAGGCCTTTGAGACGTTAGCAACAGCAGTGGTTACTCCACCGCGAATCGCCAAAAAGTTAAGCCCGAAGACCACTATCAGCAGTAGCGATTGGATTATCCGTCTGCCCCATTTTGACCGTTGCTCCGAGTTGAAAATAGAGACTATCTTTCCACATAGAGCTACCATTACTACAAAGTACACCACAGCCACAACGCTCTGAATGACAAACATTTGCCATGTAACACTTGCCATAGCCTCTTTTGGCGTGGCCAGGTATTGCAAAATTGAGCCATCGAGCGGGAAGCGCCAATATTCATACAGCCCCAAATTGACGGCAAAGCATATAGCAAGTAGCGCCGAGGCGGTATATATCCACCATCGGCAGACTCTTTGCCATATGTGGTGCGGAATCCAAACAGAGAGCAGAACAAAGAGTATTGGTAGCGCGCATACATATCCCGCCATTGTCATATCAAGACTAAGACCACTGGTTATAACCTGCAGCATCTCCCCAACCTCTGCCTCAGCAACCAATGGGGCGTACCAGAGCAGAAAGATAGGTTTTTGCAGTGCTGACAGCGTGACAACAGCAACAAATAGCAGAAGTATGAACACCAAGTTGCGCCTCATTCTCTATCTTCTCTCTTTGCGCAATTTGTAGCACATAATAGCGGTCAAAACCATAGTGAGCAGACCACCAAGGATATATGCAAGAGGTGTTGCTCCCAGACCTACAAACTGATCTGAAACAAAGACAAATGATGAACAGATATAGGTCATAAATACTGCCGGAATAAGTGCCACCCAGTAGTTGCTCTTCTGCTGGTAGAGATATACCACAATACACCAGAGCACAACCGATGCCAAAGCCTGATTTGTCCAAGCGAAGTAGCGCCAAACAACGGCAAAGTCGATAAATGTAAGGGCTACACCTGCGGCAAAAATAGGGATGCAGATCAAGAGTCGCTTCCACTTTGTGCGCTGCTCAATGTGGAACACATCGGCAATGATAAGGCGAGCTGAACGGAAAGCTGTATCGCCAGATGTGATAGGAGCTGCCACAACACCCAGGATTGCAAGAATACTACCGACAATACCAAGTGTAGTATCGGCAATGGTATTTACAGCCCATGCTGCGTTGTTACCATGCTGTGCCAAGACTGTTGCCACGCCACCATCATCATAGAAGAATGCCATAGAGATAGCTGCCCAAATCAGTGCGATAACCGACTCTGAGATCATTGCGCCATAGAATACAAAGCGACACTCGCGCTCATTATTCACACAACGAGCCATAAGCGGCGACTGAGTTGCGTGGAAGCCCGAGATAGCACCACAGGCGATGGTGATAAAGAGAGTTGGCACAAGTGGCAGTTTAGCTGCGTTGATATGGAGGTTCTCAAGGGTCATAGCAGGGATTGTGTAGTCTCCAAAGAACAGAACACCAAGCAGACCGAGAGCCATAGCAACCAACGCTGCACCAAAGAGTGGATATACCTTTCCGATAAGCTTATCTACTGGTAACAATGTTGCGATAAAGTAGTAGGCGATGATAATAGCTAACCACCAGTTTCTTGTAATTGCATCAAACTTTGTTGCAAGGATATCTGCAGGGCTTACGATAAATACAACACCTACGAGCAGCAGCAGAATCACGGAGAATACGCGCATAAATACACCAGCACCCTTCCCAAGGTAACGAGCTACGATTTCGGTAATGCTCAAACCGTCATTGCGAACAAGAATCACACCTGAAAGGTAGTCGTGCATAGCGCCCATAAAGATACCGCCGAGGGTAATCCAGATAAACGCTACAGGACCGTAACATGCACCCAGAATAGCACCAAAGATAGGGCCTGTACCGGCGATGTTGAGAAGCTGAATAAGGAATGTTCTCCAGCGAGGCATTGGCACATAGTCCACACCGTCATAGAGGCGGTTGCTTGGCACCGCTGCAGCGCCATCAATCTTACAAACACGCTCCAAGTAGCGACCATAGGTAAAGTATGCCGCCACGAGCAGAACAAGACAAATTACAAAGGTTAGCATAGTATAGATTTTTAGTTAAAAGCACATAATCTACGCGAAATTACTAAAAATCATCGAAACTTTATGCAAGTAGTGATATTTTTTATCACTACATACCCAAATCTCTAGAACTTAACCCCTAAGAATATCTGGAAGTTGATGCCCGGCATAGGTCGAGAGAGGACAGAGAGATACTCCTCGTTAAAGAGGTTGTTTATCACACCCTTTGCAGAGAGTTCAACTCGGCGAAGAGGGATAATCTTTTCGAGAGAGATGTTGCTCATAAAGTATGGAGGCAACTTACCCGACAACGAGATATCGTTACTTGACATTGTAAAACGCTCGCTATAGTAGCACCACTTGTAGTTGAAAGTCCACCCCTTCCAAGAGAGTCTGCCATTAACTGTCGATGAATACTCCGGCACATATGGCAGCTGCTTACCGACAGATTGGTCGGCAGGGGTGCGAGGCTCACCCTCGTTTATGGATGGTGTCCATGAGAATGTGCCATTTAGTCCAAGTCGCCACTCCTTTGACAGTGCAACATCCAAATCGGCCTTCAGCTCGACTCCATAGGCGTGTACATCCTTGATATTTTCGGGCGAGAAGAAGCCTTTGGTTGTTGGCAGCCATATAATCCAATCCTTGATGAAGGACTCAAACCAGTTTGCCGAGCCGCTGAGCGAGTAGATGCCCGCCTTGCCTACAGCAAACGAAAGACCTGCATCGTATGTCCAACCGCTCTCCTTCTTTAGGTCGGGATTACCACCAGGTAGGAAGTAGAGGTCGTTGAGGGTTGGGAAGCGATAGTTGCGCGATACAGATGCTTTGGCGACGATATTTCCCTTTTCAGAGAGTACGCCGTCAATAAAAAAAGCCGGGATAATCGGAGTCCATTCTCTGCCGAACATCTCCTCTCGGATAACGACAGACAGACCTAAACGTTCAATTGGACGCCACTTTGCCGAAACTGAGCCTGAGAGCTCAGGACGGCCTTTGCGATAGCCTACAACAGCCTTGTTTCCATCTTGGCGCACGATGTTTTTATCCTCACTCTCGACAAGGTGCTGGTGGAGCGATAGGTTTGCCGTAAAGAGCCACTTTTCACCGATGTAGTACTCTCCATCGGCTTGACCATAGAAGGTGTTGATGCGGCTGCGAGAGCGGGTCATGTGGGCCATAACGCCATTACCCAAGTCGCGCTTGTAGTCATACGCCATCCAGGTGTAAATATAGCCCGCCTTTGCTCCAACTTTCCAGTTTTTACGAAGATGATCCCACGACAAGACACCACGGAAGGTATTTTCGCGCTGACGGTTTTCAAAGTCTGTATCATTTCCATGGTCAACAGTGAGCATCGCAAGCTCTCGGTTGGAGTTTATGTACCACGCATTAAGACCAAAGCGGTCACCCTTGCCGGTGTTGTAATATACCTCCTGCAGCAGGTGTAGGTCTTTGTACGAACCACTGCGGTTGCGCTCGATGGGGTAGTACTGGTCGATGATGTTCATATCCTCATCGTAGATATTCTCCTTCTTGTCGTGGTTGCGGAACTTGTAATCATTTGGAGATGAGGAATATACCGCACGGGTAGATATCTGCCAATGTTTATTGCCATATGTGAGTCGCAGAAACTCATCAAAGCTCTTGAATGAACCCGCGCCCTGTATATACTGTACCCCAAAACCATCGGCTTGTGCCGGCTTTGTGGATAGTTTTACAGCGCCACCCAATCCACCTCCGGTCTCATTTACGGACGAGGTGCCGTGAAGTAGCGACGCATCATCAATAAAGTAGGATGGAATCATCGAAAAGTCGGTCATGCCGAGCATCGGATTGTTAATCTTCATGCCGTTCCATGAGACCTGTGTGTGTGAAGGTGAGGTGCCTCGGAAGGCGACGGTTGAGAGTGTTGCGCGACCATAGTTCTTGACAAATATCGACGAATTGAATGCCAAGACATCTGCCATAGAGAAGGAGATGTTCTCCTTAAGGGCTAAGGTGTCGAACTTTGTCTGCTGAGTACCTATCTCCTTCATCGGGCGGTGACCAAGGACGGTAATCTCACGAATAGCCACAGTGCGCTCCTCGGCCTTTGCGGCAAAGGTTAGGCAGAAAAGGGCGAGTATGTAACACAATCTTCTCATTTCCAACAAAATGCACCAGGGATAATTCCTACATAAAAACTATCGAGCAGCTCCTTGTCCTTTGAATAGCGATAGACCATTCCCTGCTGCACATAGTCAATGGCATCGGCAATATATACATCGCCCGTACGAGGGCAGACAGTAAGTCCGTAGTATATCGTATTGTCATACGGCAGGAATGGGCGAACAGGCACACGGTCTGCTGTCACATCCATCTCCCAAACATCGTCATTGAGCCAGTAAATCTTATCTTTTGTACCATTGAGTTGCACCTCTGATGGCCAGTCGCCAAAGTCAAACTTAAATTGCTTCTCTATGGTAAAAGTCTCAGCGTCAATGCGATAGAGTGACGGCGCCTCATGGCCATATGGCGAGCCCTCATAACCACCATCGGTTACGGTCCACAGCTTGTTGTTGCAATCCATCACAAGTGATGTTGGCTGAATACCGACAGTCAGCTCCGCTACAATTTGGTCAGTCTCGGTATCGATTTTGAGGATGCGGTTTTGGTATGACCAGCAGTTTACATAGACATACTTACCATACTGAACCATCTGCTCGGTAGAGCCCGACTCCATAGTCATCTTTGGCACCTCTATATAGCCCGTAATCTCGTAGCGTTTAGGGTTGACGATAAAGATTCGGTTATCCCAAATCTGTGTTATGTATGCCTTCTCGTCAGATATAAAGTGGATGTAGCGAGGAGAGGTCAGGTTTGTTATTCGACCCACCTCCTTGAAGGTGTCAATGTCTATTGCAAAGACCACATGGGAGTTGTTGACCACCACCCAGCCTATGCCATTGCGGATAATCATCGACTGGCATACATCGCCGAGCTTCATGGCATTGGCTCTGTAGAAGACCTCGTTTTGCACCGTTTTTGTCGCAGGGTCGTAGTAGGACAAGGTGGCATTTCCATACTGGAAGTTACCCTCATTGCAGATAAACAGACCCTCGCCAGATACGTTAAAATCCTCCTCCAAACCATACTCCCACTTCATACACGAAGCGGTTGAGAGCAGCACCAGAAGAAGTATTATCCTGACAAATTTCATAGGTTACTTTTTCATGTTGTAGTCATAGAAACCAAAGACCTCAGTCGAAACCTCGCCGAGCCAACCACTCTTGGCATTAACACCCACCTGCACCTTAACAAAGTCGATAAAGTCGAGCTGTATAGGCTGACACTCAAAGTCTATAGCGTGCGAGATTTTGAAGTGGTTTGCACTTGCCTCAGCCCCAGAGTTATCTTCGTTTGTGAGGCGGTCAATAGGGCTGAAGTTGTCGGCATAACCCCAGTCGTACTCTACATTTACCCAATAGCTGCCGTTGCCTGATGCGTCGTAGTTGCGAGCATTAAGACAAGTACCTGTAAGGGTGTAGCTATCCTCCTCAATCCAAAGCGGATAGTAGTAATCCTGACGGTGGAACTGCTTGAGGTAGTCAACCTCTCCGCTATTACCGAGGTTGTCTGTCCACTGTACCGGCATCATTGGGCCTGTTGGACGGTAGTAGGTGACAGAGTAGTTCTGAATAGTCTCAGCCTTGCCGGTCTCAGAGCCCGCGAGCTCATACCAAGTATCATCAGGCAGACCATTACCATTCTCATCCTGCATCACCCACACAATGCCGGGCTCTGAAGAGCCGCTGAAGGAGTTGCCGAGAATACCGAGGTCGTAATCGCCCGAGTTGTCGATACTATGGTCGAATCCAACGACGATATAGCCACCAAAACCACCCAGTGAGACCCAATTTGGATATGGATTACCCTCTCTGTCAACCTCTGACATTCGAGCCTCTGCATAGGCGATAGCTGCCTCGTGGGTTGTCTGCGTGCCATCAAATCCACCGGTCTTCAACTCGTTGATAAACTGACCTGGAGCTGGGGTATATTCGTAAACCTTGTTCCAATCAGCCTTTGAAGAGGCATCTTTTGCGCGATAATATACGCCTGATTCATAGACTGTTACCACAAAGTTGTGTGTTAGTGTTATCTCTCCACCACCCTTCTCGGCAGTCGCTGTAGCTGTGATGTGGAACTCACCCGATTTATCAGCTGAAAATACAAAGTGGCTCTCTGTACCGGTCGCTGTACTTTGAGCAACCTGCCAAGAGTATGACACGCCCTCTGATTTGCTCTCTGTGGTTGGCTTTATAAGCAGTTTGCGACCCACAACGGTGTGGAACTCCGTACGGTCAAACTCCCAGACAAAAGGCATATCCGCAGAGTTGAGCACCTCGATATTAACAGCATCGCTGTGCTCTCCATCCTCATTTGTGGCGGTTGCTGTGATTGTATAGTGACCTACCGCCTCAGATTTGAAGGTGTAGGTTGTAAGCGGCTCATCATTGGACGATGGCTCACCATTCAGGTACCAAACAAGGGTTGTTGGGAGCGATGTCTCTCGCACAGTTGCACTGAGTTTTACCTCTGTACCCACTGCAACAGTGAGGTTTTTGTTTCCAGCAATTGAGACTGTCGGTATCTCCAACTCCACAACATCCACACGAATCTCTTCGGTGTCTGACCCGGACTCTGTTGTGACGGTCAGGGTGATAAAGTACTCACCCACCTCGTCCTCTGTAAATGTGAGTGTCGGTGAGGTGCCAATCACCTCACTCTCCACCTTCCAACTGTATGTTGCCCCCTCGGCATCCTCGTAGGTTGGTGCAATGACCACCTCTCGACCTACCTTTACTGTATAGATGCCCGTTGGGCTATCAAGAATAATAGAAGGTTGCACCTGCACAATCTCCTCGTCTATATTACAAGACGAAGAGATTGCAACAAATGCCCCTATAAACAAAAATCCAAAAAATTTTCTCATCGTTTATTTATCAAAACGTACTGCTACATCATCGTAAGCAAAGTATCCAGGAATGGTAAATCCGTACTTACCACCCATCTCATCTGAGTATAGGAAGTTGAAACGAACCTTTGCAACCTTGCCAAGTGGTGATAAATCCCACTTCTGCCAGTCGGTCACAACATCCTCACCCTGAACAAGGTAGAACTCCACCTCGCTTATTGGCTCAGCATATGCATCGGCATAGATATCATCAAAGCCTTGTGCCACAATCTTGAGCCAAGCATCTTCAGTAAGACCTGTCCAGTTACCACCAAAGCTGTTACCAGCCTCACTCTTAACACCCATATAGAGCTGATTGAGTGTATAGTTGGTGTTTGTGACATACATATGGTCGATTACGCGAGCCTCACCATCGGCAAATGCAAGCTCTGGAAGGTTTTCAACATAAGAGTAGAAATCCTTATAACCATAATGCACCACAAAGTTGTCGCCTGAGTGTGGCTGAACCGGCACCATAAACTGCAGGTTAAACCAGCCGAGCATAGAGTCATTTCCGGCGTTGTTAGCTACATAATCCTCTCCGTAGTACTTAGCAATGTGTCTGTCGCGGTCTGTGTCATCAAATCCCTCACCCCAGTAGTTTGAGATTGCATGACCTCCACCCCAGAAACAGTATGCCCAGTTGTCAGGGAAGGTGTGAGTAAGCTCTGTATTGCCCTCATCCCACCAAGTGTACATAGCGCTCATAAAGTCGCCATAGGTCAGCGGGCCACCATACTGCGGATCATCAATAAGGTCGCTCCATGTAGTGATAGTAGCACCTGCGTAATCCAACTCATATGGAGTAAACTTCGCATCTGCATCCTCAAATGTAAGCACGCGCAACTCATACGGCAACTCTGGCTCGGGTTGTACCAAGTCTGCTGCAGCGATAGTTGTAGCTACGCGCTGTACACTGCCCGATGCAAGATTCTTCTTAGGGTGTTTAACCTCTGTAAAAGTCGCACCATCGGCAAAGGTGTAGAGAACAGTAAGCTCTGTTCCGCCAATCTCGGCCGGCAGGGTAACCATAGCGGCAAAAACACCATCGTTTTCAGGCTTTAGGACAACACCCTCACCAAATGAAAGAATGATATTGTTTGTGCCATTTGCAACGGCTGCACTCCACTGGTTGTTGGCATAGTCAAAGACCTTTTCACCCGCCAAAGCCAACCCCTCAGCAGCTGTTACACTGATAGATACAAGCGGAGTGGTCACCTCGCTACTTTTGGTATCAAACCAGATGTAGGCACTCTTATGCTCAAGGCAGAAGATACCAAACTCGTCAGCAATAGCATAGCCAAAATCGCCATCATTACCCAAGTTGCCATCGGCACTCTGCTCGGCAAGGACTTTGGCTGTTTTGTTCTCGCCTGTCATGTTGTAGAACAGGTGAAACGCACCGATTGTTGACGGTGGGTTGCTCCACACAAACTGAGCTTGACGACAACCATCTGCAATAGGGTTACTCTTTACGCTACCCAACCAAATGTAGTCACCTGCACTCCAAAGATAAGGAATCTTATCGGCATCCGGGGTGTCAAACTCTGTACGAGTCTCGGTTGAGTTAAAACCTGTGAGTACCAACTCGTTGTTGTACTGCACATCATCCTCCTTGCTACATGACACAACTGTTGCCACTGCAGCTAAAATAACAAAGAACCTCTTCATAGTCGCCTCCATTTTACATATCATCCCAATCTGCTGGTTTTTGCTGTGAGGCAGCAAAGCCCGCCTCTGCTGGTGTGACAGTAATCTCGACTGTCGGCGACAAGTACTTTTCTAATTTCTTCATAACCTGTAAAGAATAAAAGTTTGTAAATAAAAAGAACACTGCGACCCTTTCGGATTGCAGTGTTATATCAAAACCTACTCTTTACGGCTACGATTTGTGCACCAATCTGCCACGAGTTGTTCTGACTCCCACCCGTTATCCTGCGGGTCAAAATCATATAACACAGAGGCAGGTCTTCTGACTCGTTCCGTCTGGGCGCCTTCCCAATTTCTCAGTGGCTTCTTGCCCAAACACCCTCCTTAACGGGTGGAACTCACAGCAGCAGGTACTGTCCCGGATTTACACCGGATTTCCTTTTCACTTCGGCTACTCACATAGCCAAAGAACCATCTGTGTTGCAAAAGTAGTGATTATTTTGTTACGTTGTGCTCTTAGATACCAAATTTTTTCTAAAACCTAAATCCAAGGGCTGCCCAGCCGCCGATATGACGCTCTGTAAAGAGTGTCAGACCCTTCTCGGTGCAGGCTGCCGTCATCACCTCAACATCGCTATCGAGGAAACCGCTGAAGAATATCTCACCCCCAGGGTTGAGGCACTTGAGATAGTTCTCCATATCGCCAAGCAGGATGTTGCGGTTGATATTGGCAAGGATAAAGTCGTACTTACGTCCAGCGATTACTCGAGAGTCGCCCAACATCGGGGTTATCTTCTCTGCCACGCCATTTGTAACGATATTCTCGCCACAGTTTTCGAATGCAAAGTCGTCAATATCTACAGCATCGACCCTTTCGGCTCCGCACTTGCAGGCTGCAATGGCAAGCACACCTGTTCCGCTACCCATATCAAGGCCAGCTTTACCCTCAAGGTCAGCATCGAGAATCATCTCGACCATCATCTTGGTTGTTGCGTGGTGGCCGGTGCCAAAAGACATCTTCGGCATAATGACAACCTCAAACTCTGCAGTTGGGCTTGGGGTGTGGAATGGCGCGCGGATAAGTACTCGACCATCGACATCTACCGGCTCAAAGTTACTCTCCCAGAGTGCGTTCCAGTTCTGCGCCTCGATCTGCACATAGCGACAATCTGTCACCCCATAGTCGGCAAGTATAGCATCAGCCTCCTCCTTGCAATCAACAAGGGCATCCTGCGGGATGTAGGCCTTCAGCCTCTCTTTCTCGGTCACAAAACTATCAAAAGGCAACTCCGACAACTCGGCGGTCAAAATCTCGGCTATTTCTGCACTCGGAACAGAAATATTTAACTCAACATAGTTCATATTATGTAAAATTTTGTATCTTCGCTCTGCAAATTTAATAAATATATGGCACAAAACAGCGAAAAGTGGAATAAAACCATTCAGGCGTACAAAACATACATCCGTTTGGAGAAGAATCTCTCGCCCAATAGCGTGGAGGCATATATCCGTGACGTTACAATATTTGAGAACTTTGTTCTCAGGATGTACGACGTTCCACCTACAGCTGTTGAGGAGTATATGGTCGAGCGCTTTTTGACCCACCTTCTGGAGCGCAAGCACAAAAAGAGTTCTCAAGCCCGCGAGCTGAGTGGTGTGAAGAGCTTTTTTAACTACCTTCTTGTTACAGATAAGATAGAATCTTCACCGACAGAGTTTATTACAGCGCCAAAGAGTAGCAGAACACTCCCCGATGTGCTTACAGTTGAGGAGGTGGAGCGTATTATTGCCAGTGTAGATGGCTCAACGACAAAGGGGCGTCGCGATAGGGCGATGTTGGAGTTGATGTACTCTTGTGGTCTGCGCGTCTCGGAGCTTATATCGCTCAAACTCAACGACCTATTCTTTGGAGAGGGGTATATTCGCGTTTTGGGCAAGGGAAATAGGCAGCGACTGATTCCGATTGGTCGTTTGGCGCAGGAGTATGTTATGCTCTACCTTGATGACCGTGGTGAGCAGAAGGGCTCATCGATTCGTGGCGAGGAGTATCTGTTTCTGAGCAATCGTCAGTCAAAGCTCTCGCGAGTGATGGTCTTTAACATTATTCGTCAGGCGACCGAAAGTGCAGGAATTACCAAGAGCGTCAGTCCTCACACCTTCCGCCACTCATTTGCTACGCACCTGCTTGCCGGGGGTGCAAGTATCCGTCAGGTGCAGGATCTGCTTGGACACGAGAATATCACAACCACCGAGATATATACCCATCTCAACCCGGAGCATCTGCGTGGAACTATTGACAAGATTAAACTATGAAGAGCTACAAGGCGAGAGGCGTAGTCCTCAACTGTGTCAAATATGGCGATAAGGCGGTTATTGTGCAGCTGCTCACTGATTGTCTTGGTCGCCAAAGCTATATTGTGCAGGGTATAGGTTCGGGTAAGGGTCGAGGCTCTAAGCTGGCACTGCTGCAGCCTATGTTTGCGCTTGAGTATGAGGGGCTTGTGTCAGACAAATCGGACCTACATAGAATGAAGGATGTGCAGAGTGGTATATTGTTGCAAACTATGCCCTATGATATCCGTAAATCGACCATAGCACTCTTTATGGCAGAGGTGCTCTATCGCCTTATTGCCGAGAGTGAGACAAATAAGCAGCTCTTCGACTTTATTTGGGGTAGTGTTGAGGCGTTGGATGCAATGGAGGAGGGGGTGGCCAACTTCCACCTCTGGTTTTTGGCAAATATAAGCCGCTTTTTGGGCTTCTCGCCAGGAAATGAGTATGTAGATGAGAGCTACTTCGATATGCGTGAGGGTCTCTATACTCCACTGCGTCCGAGCCACGACAAGTTTCTCAATACAGAGTATGCGCGACTGCTCAACGACCTGATTGAGTGCGATGTGGAGTATCTTGGAGAGATAGGACTAAACCGCAATCAGAGAGTAGATATGCTCTCTGGGCTTGTTGATTACTATACGGTGCACCTCGACTCTATCCGCCGCGTGCAGTCTATACAGATTCTGCAAGAGGTTTTTTAACACTCAACCTCTACCACCTGAGCATCTACAAAGGCGATTAAATCCTGTGGATTAATCTTTAGTTGCAGACCGCGCACGCCAGCACTAATAAATATATGGTCAAAGGCTGTGCAGGTTGCGTCTATAAATGTAGGAAAGCGCTTTTTCATACCGATAGGCGTGCAACCACCACGGATATAGCCCGTTGTCGGCAGCAGCTCCTTCATCGGTATCATCTCGGCAGATTTATTGCCCGACACCTTTGCTGCCGCCTTCAAATCGACCTCCTTGTCACCCTGCACGACGCAGACAAAGTGCCCATTTCTATCACCCTTCAGCACCAATGTCTTATAGACCTGCTCTATCGGCTCACCGAGTGACTGAGCTACATGAGTTGCCGCAAGGTTGTTCTCATCAACCTCGTATGGGACAAGCTCATAGGTTATCTTGGCACGGTCAAGCAGTCGTGCAGCGTTAGTCTTTTCAATCTTTTTTGCCATATTTCCAGTTTAGAATCGGTAGCAGGAATGAGATTACAGAGGCTGTTATCCAGAATATTGTTGCCCAAGTAAAGTCGTACTCTCGGCTACCATCTGCGAGGGTTGTCATTCCGCGGTCAATTAGCCAACCGCTAATTACATCCTGTAATCCCGCAGCAATGTATGAGGCGACACCAACTATTCCAAGTGCTGCACCCGTTGCGCGACGAGGCACGATATCCACAGCCATCAGTCCGCCGAGAAAGCATATCAGCACACCCATCGCTATACCGAATAGTGACATTGCTAATACATTGACCCACAATGCGTTACCTCCAAAGACAAAGAGCACCAACGCAACGGAGTTTGTAATACCGAATATCAGCGCAGGGATGCGTCTGTCACCCTTGAAGAGGGTGTCTGAGAACCAACCTGATAGCACAGTGCCGAATATTCCGAGCAGTGCGTTGATAGATATAATCCATACAGCAGTCTCGCTATCAAAGCCCTTTACCTCCTCAAGGAAGAGCATTCCCCAGCCGTTTATCGCATAGCGGCTGATGTACATAAAGGCACTTGCACCAGCGAGCACCCAGACTGCAGGTGTTAGCAGAACTTGTTTCTGTATCTCCTTTATACTCAAGTCACTCTGCACCTTCTCGTGTGCGATAGCCTCGATTGTAGGCAGACCCTTTGATTGTGGGTTGTCGTGGAGGAAGATGAGCACTATTGCCACACCTATCGCTCCGGCGACTGCTGAGCCGACAAATCCCCACTGCCAACCCGCTGCAAGTACTACACTACCCACAAAGAGGAATGAGAAGAACTCGCCTAAGTTGTGACTTGCAGAGAATATGCCGTAGAAAGTACCTCTGCGAGAGAGTGGAAACCAACGCGAGAGGGATATGATAGCGGGTGGCGAGCCCATGCTCTGTGACCAACCATTTATCGCCCAAAGCACTATAAAGATGACAAATATTGCCGCTGTAGGCACAGCGCTATCGACAAATCCCAAAAGACCCATTGCGAGGTTTACCATAAGCGAAACGGCAAGTCCTGTAGCCATAAATCGCTTGATGTTGCAGTAGTCGCAAACAAAGCCGTTTACTGCCTTGCCAATGGCATATGCAAAGAGAAGAGCTGAGCTGATAACGCCAAGCTCTGCTGCATCCAAAAAGCCGCTGTCGATAATCGGCTTTTTCATCACGTTGAGGCTGGTGCGGCAGACGTAGTAGAGGCTATAGCCCAGTGTAGCTGCGGCAAATGACTCAAAGGCAAGACGTCTGTAGCGCTTGTCGCCTTTCGGGGTACCCACATCCTCGCTCTGTGGGATAGCGGCGCTGATGGAGTAGAAGTTCTTGATTTTGCTTAGTAAGCTCATCTCTCAAGGCTATTTTAATGTGTGTCTGCCCTTGCTTTCAAGGTAGTTGAGAAGTAGCTCCGGACGCTCGGTCTGAATCATAGTCACGCCATATTTGAGCAGTGTACCATAGATCTTATCCTCGTTGCCGTTGAGGGCATTGTCGTCAGCAAAGCTATGCTTTTTGCCGCCACAGAGTGAGTCCCACAGGGTGTTTACCCACAATTTTGCACCACTCTTAATCACGCGGTTGAAGACTTTGCGCTCACCCTTGAGTGTTCCATCCCAACATATCTCGTAGGCGATAGTTGGTACATCTGAGGCAAGGTAGCTCTCAAAGAGAGGGTTGTGTGACTCCCAATTTTTAGCGCGATAGTTTATAATCGGCATATAGAGCATATTGTGCTTGTGCTTTGCAAAGTATTTAGCGACAGTTGTCGGCTTTTTGCTGCTCTTGATTACAACCTGCTCGACCATATTGCGCTCAACGAGCATCTGTAGAATCTGGTTGTAGTAGTTTATACCCTTGTCAATGTTTATCAGCACGCGGTCACGGCACAGATCAAGAGCCTCGGCAAGTGTCGGCATGCCATGTTCGGTCACTACACCATTATTGTCTTTCAGCTTGAGAGTCGAGATATACTCCGCTGTAAGTTCGCTGATTTTACCAGTTCCTGTTGAGGTGCGATCAACGGTCTTGTCATGGCAGCAGACAAGCACACCATCGGCAGTCTTGTGCACATCTATCTCGACCATATCAACACCCATAGCTATCGCACCCTCCATAGCGGCAAGTGAGTTCTCTGGGTAGTGGCGCCAGTCACTGCGATGAGCAATAACTACAACATAGTCCGACTTTGGGTTGCGAATCTCGGCAAGGATGCGCTCGGCACGGCTCTGTGCCATGGCTGTCAGTGCCACAAGGGTAAAGACTACAGAGAGTAAAAACTTCTTCATATTACTGTTCACTAAAAGATTTCAACAGTGCAATCTCTTCTGCCCAACGGCTCTCGTCAGGGGTCTCAAGAATCAGAGGAATGTTATCAAAGGCTGGGTTTGTGGCGATATACTTGAAGCACTCCCAACCGATAGTACCCTCACCAAGCGAAGCGTGGCGGTCAACACGACTGCCAAGTGGCTTAAGGGCGTCGTTGAGGTGCATGCCTCGCAGATATTTAAGACTTACGATGCTGTCAAGCTCGGCAAAGGTCTTTGCACACGCCTCAGCAGAGCTTAGGTCGTGACCCGCAGCAAAGCTGTGACAGGTATCTATGCAGTATCCCACGCGACTTTTATCCTCTACGCGCTCAATGATATGCGCAAGATGCTCCCACGCAAAACCGAGGTTAGAGCCTTGTCCGGCAGTATTTTCGATAACGGCAGTAACGCCCTCAGTGCGCTCCAGTGCCATATTTATCGAGTCGGCAATGCGATTTAGACTCATCAGTGAGGTGATTTTGTTCAGATGGCTGCCCGGATGGAAGTTGAGGCGGTCAAGACCCAGCGCCTGACAACGTGCCATCTCCTCAAAAAATGACTCGCGCGACTTCTCAAGTCCCTCAACCTCAGGGTGTCCGAGGTTGATCAGGTAGCTGTCGTGCGGAAGTATCTGATGCGGTGCATATCCACACTCTGCACATGCCGCCTTGAATCGCTCACACTGCTCGGCAGTAAGGGTTGGTGCCAACCACTGTCGCTGATTCTTTGTGAAGAGTGCAAAGGCTGTTGCACCGATAGCTTTTGCGTTATATGGAGCATTTTCTACTCCTCCTGCTGCACTGACGTGCGCTCCAAAATATTTCATTGTTCGAAAAATTACATATTAACCTCCACAAAGATAGTACTTTTTTGTACTATTCGGAATAAATGAGCTATATTTGTAGTTCAAAGAGTAAATTAATTGAAAATATGAAACGAATAGTACTACTTCTGTCAGCTGTTGCCCTCTCTGCGGCAACCCTTTCGGCTCAAACTCTGCTTAAGGGTGCAGAGCACTACTTTACACCAGAGCAGATGCCTAATATGCTCAAGTGGTTACCAGCTCCTCCGGAGGAGGGAAGTGCCGCCTTTGCATATGATGAGGCGCAGTATGAGTGGGGTAAGGAGCAGCGCAAAGATGAGGCGCGCGCAAAGATGGCTATCGCCCATGCATCTATTGATCCGGCAAAGATTTGTGACCACTTTAGCGAGGCGATGGGAATGACCATCTCTAAGGAGAATACACCGGCAATCTATCGCGTGCTTGTGAATGGTATGGAGACTGCAAACAACATCTCACTTATCCCAAAGAAGCACTACAACCGTCAGCGTCCGTTTATCCGCTACAACGAGCATACTATTGTGCCGTCGGCAGAGAAGGTTCTGAGTAAGAATGGCTCATACCCATCAGGCCACACGATCATCGGTTTCTCGGCAGCGCTGTTGCTTGTTGAGATAAACCCTCAGGCGGCAGATGAGCTGATAAAGATTGGCTATGAGTGTGGTCAGAGCCGCCTTATCTCAGGTTTCCATTGGCAGAGTGATGTCACTGCGGCGCGTTTGGCTGCGGCTGTAGCGGTTGCAAAGTTGCACACAGATAGCCGTTTTAATAAGGAGATGCAGCGTGCAAAGCGCGAATTTGAGAAGAAGAGAAGATAAAAACAAGCTATATGAAGAGATTTTTTACACTTTTTGCTGTTCTGTTCTCGCTCTCTGTCGGCACTGCTGTGGCGCAGGAGGATTACCACGAGGCAGAGCTCTACTTTACCCCCGAGCAGATGCCCGATATGAGAAAGTTCCTCCCGGGTCCACCGGCTGAGGGAACAGCGGCTTTCAACTATGACCTTGCGGTATATGAGTTGGGCAAGACAATTCGTGCTACAGACTCTAAGGCTGCTGAGGCGGCTAAGGCGCAGTCTGATAACCGAATTGGTAATCTGTGCGTTCAGTTTAGTGACGCCTTTGGTATGGAGATTACTCCGGAGAAGACCCCGCAAATATACATATTGTTGCGCGATGGTGTGATAACTTGTGTCAAGAGTGTTGTCGAGCCGAAGGAGTTTTACCACCGCACCCGTCCGTTTGCATACCACAAGGAGGGAACGCTTATGCCTGATGCGGAGGGTATGTTGCACCAAAATGGCTCATTCCCATCGGGTCACACCCTCAGAGGTTGGACTACTGCGCTGCTTCTGTTGGAGATAAATCCCGCTCGTGCACACGAGTTGCTTACCAAGGGTTATCAGTATGGCGAGAGCCGAGTAATCTCAGGTTACCACTGGCAGAGTGATGTAGATGCATCACGCCTTGTATCTGCGGCTGCTGTTGCAAAACTCCACACCTCTGAGCGATTCTTGAAGCAGATGAAGCGTGCAAAGCGCGAATTCAAGCGACTCTCAAAATAGATAAGCTATGTTACGTACCACACTCTTACTAATTGTAGCCCTCTGCTTTAGCGGTGTTACACAAGTTCAAGGTAAAGCTCAGAAGGCAACCTCTATGCAGGAGGTAACTCTCCCTGTACAGAGCATTAAATCGCAAGATATAGCCATTAAGGCACTATCCGAGCCTTGTCAGGTAACTGTCTCTGATGCATGGTTTGGCGTTGTTGGTGGTCAGACCCTTGCCAAGAAGTGCAAGAGCATCTCGGTATGGTTTGAACCAAACTTTTCGACTGCAGAGCGCCGTGGAGAGATTGTAATTACCGGAGCAGCAAGTGGTAAGAGTCAGAGTATTACGCTGGTTCAGCCACCATACCTCTCGCAGATAACAGACTCTTTTCCTGCACGACTGGAGACCAAACGCTATACGGGCGACAAGTGGATTAGTGACGGCATCTGCTCTCCTAAGGGAAGTGCAGCTATGCTCGGCGTGGTAAGTACAAGTGGTAGCCAGATTGTCTGCGATGACAACCACGGCGCGATGTTTTGGGGCTTGGATGTTGGTGACTACCTCTACTACGCGGTGCCTGTCAAAAATCTGGCAGCGGGTGAGCAGATTGACTTCATGTGTACCATTGCGGCAAATGACGAAAACTCGCCGAAATATTGGATTTTTGAGTATTGGGATTCTGGTCGCTGGAATGCAATTGAGAGCGACCTTCGCACAGCAAAAGAGGATGAGAATATCAAGTACTCATTCTACATAAAGCGCTTTGAGTCATCGCATTACACTACATATGCACAGTCGTTTACGCTCAACACACCTATAGCTGAGGGTGTTGTTAAGGTACGTCTGCGAGTGCTGTCTGCGGGTGCCGGAAGGGTTAGAATTCCCGATGCAAGGGGCTATGTTGGTATGTGGATGATTCGCTATAAGGATGTACCAGCCGTTACCGATACAAATAAGTTCCTCTTTGTTGGCAACTCGTTCACATACTTCTACGGTACAGCCTTTATGTTCAAGGAGATTGCTCGCACTCAGGGTCATCAGGTCGATGCTGTTATCAGTGTCAAGGGCGGTCAGGAGTTTCAGGAGCATCTGCAGCTTGAGCGCACATTGGAGGCTATTGGTCGTGGCGGTTTTGACTACGCAATTCTGCAGGATAGTTCGCCAAACCCTGCAATCTATGCCGATAAGGGTAGTAAGTTTATCTTCACCTCAAGCCGTAAGATTAACGATTTGACATACAAATACTCGCCAAACTGCAAGATTATATATGAGCGCACTTGGGCATGTCCGCACAATAATTATCGCACCTATGGTAGTTATGAGCGCCTCGAGTATCTGCTTGACAAGGGCTCACAGATGCTTGCCGAGCAGTTGGGTGATGTTGCTATGTCGCCTATCGGACACGGCTTTAAGATTGCGCGCGAGCAGAATATCAACCTTATAACCAGCGACCAGCGCCACCAAAATCGTGCGGGAGCCTATATGAAGGCGTGCATCAACTACCTATTTGTCTATAAAACTCGCTTTACGGAGAGTGTGTCAGATTGTGGGGTTGATAGCAATTTGGCAAGGCAGATACGAGCTATCGCAGAGGAGGTGATATTTGGCAAAGAGCAATAATAACACCCCGAGGAGGTGCTAAAATAGGGTAAAACAGAGGGTTGGAACGGTGCTTTTTTCAACTTTTTTCGAAAAATGTTTGCTCTTTTCAATTTTAGTTGTACCTTTGCACCTCGCAAGGGAGCATTATGCGCCTAATGGGGGATTGAATTTAGAACAAAAACAATAAAAACGATACGACTATGGCAATGAAGAGAACTTATCAGCCTTCTCGTCGCAAGAGAATCAACAAGCATGGTTTCCGTGCGAGAATGGCAACTGCTAATGGCCGCAAGGTTTTGGCAGCACGTCGCGCAAAGGGACGTAAGAAGTTGACTGTATCTGACGAGGCTACATTCAAGTACAACTAGGAGTAATTCTTAGTGAGTAACAGCATAAACCCGGTTCTATTGAGCCGGGTTTGCTGTTTGTATATTTGCAATAGTTTTACTATCTTTGGGGTAACTAAATCCTCATGGTATGAAAAAAATTGCTTTTTTGTTGCTTGCAACCCTCCTCTCATCAACAACTTTTGCTAAGACAACGTTGCCATATATCTCTCGCCATAAGGATGCGAGTGGCAAATATGGTTTTGTGCAAGACGGTAAAGAGGTTATTCCGCATATCTTTGACGGCGCCCGCTCTTTTCTTGAGGGCGAGGCGATGACATATGTCGAGTGTGACAAAGAGCACTTTGTTATCGACCGTAATGGTAATATGGTCACCGATAAGGGCTATAAAGTCTATCCGAACATCTATCCTCGTTTTGCTATTGTTGACCGCATATACGAATATAAGATAGACTCATCTTACGGTACCGTGATAAACAGTCGCGGAGAGCAACTGCTGCCGGGAAGCTATGCAAAAACTATCTCTATCAGCCTCTCTGAGAAAGAGAGCTACCACCTCTTAGCCGTGAGCAAGAACCGCAAAACTTTTAGCGGACAACTCTCAACAATCAATGGTGAAGCTATCGGCAAAAACCTCTTCGGCGACTTCAGTTCAATGCAATCTGGTGCAATACTCTATGCAGACGCCTCATCAAATCACTCACAAGGTGTTATCAATGCGTGGGGACAGATTTTAGTACCTTGTCAGTATGAAGAGATATCGTTTTACTCTTTGAGTGGTATCTATTACAAAGATAGAAAAATTCTTCAGAAGGCGGGTGTGCTAAGTAAATACAGCGAAGAGCTGCAGAAAAGAGTTGGTATAATATACGCAAAGAGTGGTCGGTTGATTACCCTCTATGACCAGAGCGGTACACAGCTGACATCGGCACGAGTCTATAAGGATACCTACTACAGAGATGTATTCAAAAAGCACTACAAAAAGGTTATCATCCCACACTTTCTGCGCAAAGGGGAGATTATGCGAAGTGTTCAGGAGAAGATTAACAATCCGAACAAAGCGCGTTATGACGAGTATGTTGCTCAGGTAGCAAAACTTCCAACACACTCATCAAGCAAGACGAGCATCGTATCCAAAGTCAAGGAGATTGAGGCAAATCCAAAGGTTGATAAGTACTCTGTATCAGAGTGTTATGCCAAAGGTGTAGCCTACTACGATAAGAATAAATATACAGAGGCTATCCCGTGGTTGCTCCGCGCAGCTGAGGGTAAGTACAGTGCTGCATACCGTAAGCTTGCCGATAGCTATAACAACTCCAAACAGTTTAAGAAGGCGTGGGAATGGTACAACAACTGCGTTCGCGATTTAACCCCTGGTAGCAACGACTATTGGTTTGCTTGTATGATGCTTGGAGGTATGTATAAGGCGGGTCGCGGATGTGAGAAAAACTACGATAAGTCGCTCCAATATCTGCGAATGTTCTATAACAACACCACCCAGATAAATAAGCAGACTGCAAGCGATATGATCTCCGAGGTGGTTGCCCTGCAGAATAAGGAGAATCCAAGACAGCAGGTTGCAAGCAGTTCAAGTAGATCTCGCTCACAGAGCTCAAGCAACTCGGGAACTATCACCGCTGAAGATTTTATGAGACACTCGGATGTGGGTCGCCCATCCTATGGCTCAATCCCAACAAATGTCGATATTTATATGAAATCGACCAACAAGGATCGCCTGGTTGTCAATAAGTTGTGGTTCTTTACACACAATGGCGACTATATCCTCAAGATAAACAACGGTGGCCCAGGACTAGAGTATAAGTTGACAGAGACAACCTCCGATAGCTTCTTGTTCCAGCCTTGCCGTCAGGTTATCTCATCGAGCTATAACACCTTTAACTCAATAAATGTCTCGTATCAGACTCAATACGGATCGCCGATTGTAATCAGAAAGGATTGGAGTCAACTTATTGATGCCTCTATGGAGAGGTACTTCGGCAAAAAAATCCTTACAAGTATGGCAACCAAGGCGGAGTATGATGCCTATATGAAGGCTTCAACGGCAATGGTCAATATGTTCCAGGCGATGAGTGGCGATAGTGGTGGCGGCGGTGGTAGTAGTGTTGCTCCAGCACAGATTCAGAGTGGAATGAGTGCAGAATACTACCAGAATCTCTATCGTCAGTATGAGCGCCTTGCCGAGTCGGCATATCGTAGTTTGACTAGTACGGGTGTCTCTGTAAGGTACGAGGATGGTAGCCGTGAGGGCTCGACCCTTGGCAGTTGGGAGGGCTCGAACTATGTTGGAATGAAGGTTGAGCTTGGCAAAGCACAGCGCGAGATGCAGCGCATCCGTTCTGAAGCGGCCCGCGAAGGCCACCATATTATGCAGTCGCATTGGGAGACAGCTACGGTAAGTCACTAAAAATTGTTTTATTTTTACAAAAGTATTACCTTTGCAGCGCAGATTCGGTTCATCGCTGCTCGAAAGAGGGGAGGAAAGTCCGAGCAACACAGAGCGCCACACAAGTTAACGGCTTGATATTCGAGAGGGTATAGTAGCGTAACAGAGAATAACCGCCCGAAAGGGTAAGGGTGAAAAGGCGGGGTAAGAGCCCACCGCGGGGGCAGCAATGTCATCCGGCAGTACGTCTTGTGGGTTGCAAGGTTATGTATATCGGCAATTAAGGGTTGCTCGCCCGATGCCGAGGGGTAAACCGCTAGAGACGGCAGGTGACTGCCGCCGTAGATAAATGATGAACTAAAACAGAACTCGGCTTACGGAATCTGCTGCTAAAGGGGGTTGATCGCACGGTCAACCCCTTTCTTTGTAACAGATTCAGTGTAATTTTTCCACCCTACACCTAAAGCAAATCTATCACTTCACCCGCCTTTTGGGGCGACTGACTGATTTTTCTATGAAAAATTGCAGTTATTTGCTATATTTGCAACAAATTAGGCACGATTTTTAGGCCTGTTTGCGTTTAATTAAAAAACGAAAGTTATGAAGAGGTTTTTATTTTCAATAATTGCACCTATACTCCTCAGCGGATGTGCGGCATTCAGCACAGCAGTGATAGGTGATGATCTATATACGGCTCATAGTCGTACAGAGATTGCTGAGCAGCAGAAGGCAGCAGCAGAGGCTGCGCAGATAGCAGCTCAGGCGCGTCAGGCGGCATGGGAGGCAAAGCTTGCTGAGGCACGAGCACTTGCTGCCGAGAGCGAGATTAGCAGTTTGTCGATGGCTACGCCTTATACAAACTCATTCGATGATGTTCTGGCGGATGACTATCAGAGTGCCTATGCGCGTCGCCTTAATGGCTTTGCGTCACCATCTTACAAGATGCCGTCGAGCTACTACACATATCGCTATACAGATGCATATCAGTATGCAACTGCCTATGACCCTGCGTTTTACAACATAATGGTGTCGGGTGATCAGGTGTGGGTTGAGCCTAAGTACATCACATCGATGTTTGGCAGTTGGGGTGCTTCGGTAGTTGTGCCGTCATACAGTTGGTACTATGGTTGGTCAAGACCTTCATACTCATGGTGGTACGGTTATCCGCGCTACTCTTGGTATGATTGGGGCTATGGCTCGGTTTATGACCCATATTGGGGTTGGAGCTGGGGCTTTGGTTGGGGTGGTTACCCTTATCACCCGGGCTTTATCCCGCCATACTATCACCACCACTACTACCCACCTCACTATGGTGGCGGCTCACATCGCAGACCATCTGTGGCACATCGCCCAAATAGCTCGCAGCCTGGAGGCAGACCGGCATACCTCAATGGCGGTCATCCATCGGCTCAGTCGGGTGTGGGTGGTAGCCGACCACAGTATCGTGGACAGAGCGGAACGGTGACTGGTAGTGGTCAGTATCGTGGCTCAAGCAGTTCTCGCGGTAGCTATGATTCACAGAGTCGTGACTCGGGAACTCGTACAAGCAACAGCTTCAATCAGCGCAATGATAACAACTCGTTCCGCACTCCATCTTCATCATCAACCTCTGGCAGAGGTTACTCTGGCGGATACTCAGGTGGCGGAAACTTCTCAGGTGGTAGCCACGGAGGTGGTCAGGGCAGACGATAGTTATAAACAATTTAAGTGCAATCAGTTATGAGAAAGATATCGGTTATATTTTGTTTGGCAGTGTTACTCTCTGGAGTATCTCGCGCTCAGGGCTTTGACTCGGGTGGTCTTGTTGTCGATCCGGCAACAATCACCGTATTCGATATGTTCAATACCTCAACCACACAGTTCAGCGGCACAACGGCTCGCTCGGCAGCTATGGCGGGAGCGATGACATCTCTTGGTGGTGATGCCTCAAGCATGAGCATCAACCCTGCAGGTATTGGTATGTATCGCAGTAACGAGATGACCATCACCCCGATGATGACCTTTGCACGCGCAAAAAATAAGGGCGTGTCGCCATTCGAGGGTAATGTCAAGAATCGCTTTGCTATAGGTAACTTCGGCATGGTTGCTAAGGTGCGCGAGAGTGCAACGGGCATTACGGCTATCAATATGGGTCTGAGCTACAATCGTTTAGCAGATTTTAACTACAAGTACTCCTTTGCAACTACTGGTCGTGCCGGAAATGCCTCTATTGCCGATGTTTTTGCCGGTCAGCTTGCCGATAGCGGTATCACCTCAACACATCTCAAGAATAGTTATGATGGTGCCGGAGAGTTTGTGTGGGGTAGATACGACCCGACATATTGGGGTGCGATTTTGGGTTACAAGACCGGTCTTGTCTATGATGGTAGTGGCAAGTGGGGCAGAGATATGATTGCCGATAATGCCGCTGTGGATAGCTATACCACCGTTGAGAGCACAGGCTCGGCAGGTGAGTGGGTTTGGTCGCTCGGCATGAACTTTGGCAGTAAGTTCTACCTCGGTTTCTCGCTCGGTGCAACGACTATCACCCGTGAGCAACATACATATTATGGTGAGGGCTACCACTACTCTTCAGAGCCTGCACTGAACTACCGCGCCGACCTTTTCAACTACGACCAGGTGGCTAAGATGAAGGGTACAGGTATCGATTTTAAGCTCGGTGCTATCTATCGTCCGATTGAGGCGCTCAGAATTGGTGTTGCATTCCATACACCAACCTATTATACAGTAACTTACAGCTACCAGAGTGGCATGACCTCACAGGTAAAGGCACTCAATAATGTCGATGATTATCAGGTAGATAGCAACGGTTTTATCTATCCGACCTTCTCTGAGAGAACCGTGCAGCTTGTTGACGATGGCGACTATAGCTGGTGCTACACAACACCGGCAAGATTGCTGCTCGGTGCGTCATATACAGTTGCAAAACAGCTTGTTCTCTCGGTGGATTACGAGCGCGACTGGTACAATGCAATGCGCATGAAGGATTCACCTTATGGTCCGCTCTACAAGGACTATATTCAGGAGAATTTTGAGGGCTCGAACACCGTCCGCGTAGGTGTGGAGTGGCGATTTATACCACAGATGGCTCTGCGTGCGGGTTATGGCTCTTGGTGGGGGGCTCTGGATGATAATGATGAGATCTACTCGACCCCTGTCATCTACAAAACACAGTATGCGAGTGCGGGCCTTGGTATTGCCCTCTCGGAGCACTTCTCGATAGATGTTACATACCAGTACTGCACAAATCAGATGACACCATACAAGACCTTCTATGGCTATAATGATGTTGTTGATTTTGCATCGCCGACTTTCAATACGTCTATTGCTCGCCATAATGCAATGATGACTCTGGCAATCCACTTCTAAGCAGGTTACAGATAACCTAAGCCTCAGATAATAATGAAACGCCTCTTTTTGCTATTTGCCCTCCTCGCTTTGGCGGGGGTTGCGACTGCGGCAGATAAGTTTGCCGGCACGGGAACGCTCACGCAGCACACCTTCAAGCATAAGGGTGTTGAGTATGACTATTGGCTCTACATGCCGAAAAATCTGCCGACAAATGCCCCGCTTGTGATGGTTTTTCATGGTTATGGCTCAAAGAGAGTGCCGACACTGCAGTATGGCTTTAACCCTATTGCTGACAAAAATGGTTTTGCCATCTGCTATCCGTGCGGACCAAAGGACCCGGGTGGAAATCGCTATTGGTCAATCGGTTATAAGTACCACATTGAGAATAAACTGATGCGAGATGATGTCGGTTTTGTTGCTAAACTTGTAAAGTACCTGCAGAAGGAGTATGGTTTCTCGGAGCAGAATACCTTTGCAGCGGGAAACTCAAATGGTGGTGCGATGGGCTATATGCTCGCCTATAAGAGCCCTGAGACCTTCTCGGCAGTAGCATCGGTTTCGGGCCATATTATGGAGTATATGTATAAGCGCCTCACACCTAACCCCGTGCCGATAATGGAGGTGCATGGAACTCTCGACTCGCTTGCCCGCTGGAATGGTGACCCATATAACAATAATCTGCGCGGTGCAGATGTATCTATACCAAGCGTGATGTCGCTCTGGATTTCGGCAAATCGCTGTACGCACGAGGAGCGCGAGATTCTGCCGCAGCGCCGTCATAAGATTATTGCCCACCGCTATGTTGGTGGCGAAAATGGCAATCAGGTGTGGCTCTATGAGGTTGTTAATGGCAAGCACTCATGGGCAGAGAAGGATATGGATACTGCCGCTGAGATATGGAAGTTCTTTAGCCTATATCTTAAGTAGCAACAGCCAATAACAAAAAGGTGTTCAACAGAAGACTGCTGAACACCTTTTTTGTGTAAACTGATCTACTAATAGTTCTCAGCCTTAATCTCGAAGTAAGCCTGTGGATGTGCGCAGATAGGGCAGAGCTCTGGAGCCTGCTTGCCAACAACGATGTGACCGCAGTTTGAGCACTGCCAGATCATATCGCCCTCGCGAGAGAATACCAAGCCACCCTCAACGTTTGCAAGAAGCTTAAGGTAACGCTCCTCGTGCTCCTTCTCAATCTTAGCTACGCCGTCAAAGAGAGCTGCGATCTCAACAAAACCCTCCTCGCGAGCCTCCTTAGCGAAGGTTGCATACATATCTGTCCACTCGTAGTTCTCACCCTCAGCAGCAGCCTTGAGGTTTGCAGCAGTGTCACCGATACCATTAAGAAGCTTGAACCAAATCTTAGCGTGCTCCTTCTCGTTGTTTGCAGTCTCCTCAAAGAGCTTTGCAATCTGAACATAACCCTCCTTCTTAGCCTTTGATGCGAAGTAGGTGTACTTATTACGAGCCTGGCTCTCACCAGCAAATGCGGTCCACAGATTCTGCTCTGTGCGTGATCCCTTCAAATCTTTCATAGTTTTATCAAGTTTTAAGTTAAATTGTGTCTGTTTCTTCAGCAAAGGTACAATAAAAATTTAATTTATCAAATACTTATTTTCAATACGGCTATAAGTAAAAACTATTCTGTATTGTTGGTCAAACGGCGAAAAATCACTACTTTTGTCCTCAGTAGAAAACACAAAAAATAATATAATTATGGAGAGCGTAAAATGTCTTATTATCGGTAGTGGCCCTGCGGGCTTTACTGCTGCAATTTATGCGGCGCGTGCGTCGCTCAGCCCAGTGCTTTATGAGGGTATTGAGCCTGGAGGTCAGTTGACAACAACAACAGAGATTGAGAACTTCCCTGGTTATCCTGAGGGTATTACAGGAACTGCCATGATGGATGATCTGCGCCGTCAGGCAAAGCGCTTTGGTGCAGATGTTCGTACCGGTATTGTTGGTAATATCGATACAACCAAGCGTCCGTTTGTTGTTACTGTTGATAACGGAGATGTTATTGAGGCTCAGACTGTAATCATTGCAACTGGTGCTACTGCGAAGTATCTGGGTCTGCCATCAGAGCAGAAGTTTAAGGGTATGGGTGTGAGCGCATGTGCTACATGCGACGGTTTCTTCTACCGCAAGCAGGATGTTGCTGTTGTCGGTGGTGGAGATACCGCTTGTGAGGAGGCTACATACCTTGCATCGCTCTGCCGTCAGGTCTATCTGATTGTCCGTAAGCCATTCTTGCGCGCATCAAAGGCTATGCAGGAGCGCGTATTCAACACTCCGAATATCAAGGTTCTCTTTGAGCACAATACCGCAGAGGTGTTGGGCGATGAGGATGGTGTGACAGGTGTTCGTCTGCGCAAGAATGATGGCGAGGAGTACGAGATTCCTCTGTCAGGCTTCTTCCTCGCAATTGGTCACCACCCTAATACCGAGCTTGTTGCAGGCAAGTTGGCGTTGGATGAGAATGGATATATCGTAACTGTTGCAGGTACCTCTAAGACATCATGCGAGGGTATCTTTGCTGCTGGTGATGTGTGCGATTCACACTATCGTCAGGCGATTGTTGCTGCCGGTTCAGGTTGTATCGCAGCACTTGATGCAGAGCGTTTCCTTCAGGCACATAAATAATGATTAAGGTAACTGTCTTGGGTCGCGCCTCGGCAAAGCCGACAGTTACAAGCCACCCTTCGGCACAGATAGTAAATGTCAACGAGCAGTACTATCTGGTCGATGCCGGGGAGGGTACGCAGCAGCAGATGTTCCGCCGAGGAATAAATCCGCTCAAGTTGCGCGCAGTATTTATTTCGCACCTGCACGGCGACCATGTTTTTGGTCTGTTCCCGCTACTCTCGACAATGGGTCTTTGTGGTCGTCAGACGCCTCTAAAGGTCTTTGCACCACGCCCATTTGGTGAGATGTTGGAGTTTCACCTCAAATATTTCGATGAGGCACTGCCTTATGAGGTTGAGTGGATTGAGGTCGATACGACAAAGCACTGCTGCATCTTTGAGAGTCGTACACTTGAGGTGTGGAGCGTTCCGCTTAGGCACAAGATACCGTGCGCCGGCTACCACTTCAAGGAGAAGAGTCCGGAGAGGAACGTCCATAAGTTCAAGATTGAGAAGTACTCACTCTCCATTGCCCAAATTGTTGCGGCAAAGCGCGGTGAGGATATCGTGTTGGAGGATGGAACGGTGGTGGAGAATAGCGAGCTTACATACCTGCCATTTGAGCCACGCAGTTATGCCTATCTCTCTGATACATCGCGCTCGGCAATGGCTGCCAAGCGTGTGGAGGGGGTAAACCTGCTCTATCATGAGGCTACCTATACCAAGGAGTTTGCCAAGGATGCTAAGGCTCGAGGCCACTCAACTGCGGCAGATGCGGCAGAGGTAGCTCAAGCAGCAGCGGCCGAGAAGCTCATCATCGGACACTTCTCGTCACGTTATAAATCTCCGGAGGTGTTACTTGCGGAGGCAAAGGATATTTTTGAGAATACATTTCTTGCCGAGGAGGGCGAGACATATACCGTATGATAACCAAAGCAGAGATTCAGAGCATCAAGGCTCTTGCCGATAAGCGTGGTCGAACAGAGCTCGGTGCATTTATAGCCGAAGGTGAAAAGCTTGTTGCTGAGCTTTTGTCATCACATCTTGTGGTGCGCAAGGTCTATGCAACAAAGGAGCTGTTTGCCGGTGCAGAGGTGATTGCGGAGAGGGATATGGAGCGCATATCTCAGCTCAAGAGTTCAAATAGCACCCTTGCTGTTGTTGAGATTCCGCACTACGACCTGCAGCAGGCAGAGCCGAAGCAGAATCTTGTGCTTGCCCTTGACCGTGTGCAGAATCCGGGAAATCTCGGAACAATCATCCGCCTTGCCGATTGGTTTGGCATTACAGATATTGTCTGCTCTGCAGATAGTGCAGATTGTTTCAACCCGAAGGTTATTCAGGCGACAATGGGTGCCATAATTCGTGTGAGAGTGCACTATACAGACCTTTCTCAGTGGCTTGCGCAGCAGAAGGAGCGTGGTGTAAATATCTATGGAACATTTCTCGATGGCGAGAATATCTATAAGACCGAAAAGGGTAGTTGTGGCGTAATTGTGATGGGTAATGAGGGACAAGGAATCTCGCCTCAGTGTGAGCAGAGTGTTACCCACCGACTCTATATCCCGCCATATCCGGCAGACAGATGCGGCTCTGAGTCGCTCAACGTGGCTATCGCTACAGCTATAACCTGTTCTGAATTTAGACGAGGATAATAATGAGTAAAATAATAGAAGGACTTAATCCGGCTCAAAAAGAGGCGGTAATAAACTATACTACCCCATCGCTGATTATTGCCGGTGCGGGGTCGGGTAAGACGCGCGTGCTCACTTCGCGTATCGCCTATATGTTGGAGCAGGGTGTTCGACCAGAGAATATTTTAGCACTGACCTTTACAAAAAAGGCGGCAAATGAGATGCGTGAGCGTATCGAGGCGATGGTTGGCAGTGCATCGCGACGTATTCCGATGGGTACGTTTCACTCTATCTTTGCCCGTATATTGCGTGATAATGCCGAGGCGATAGGCTACAAGCGTGAGTTTACAATCTATGAGACCACAGACTCGCGCAACCTTATCAAGACCATCATCAAGGAGCGCAATCTGGACGAGGATAAGTACAAGCCAAATGCTGTTCATTCGCGTATCTCAACTGCCAAGAACAGCCTGATTACCCCTGGAGCATATGCAGCTAATGCAGCCCTTACGGGGGATGACCGTAGCCGCCAGATGCCTGAGTTTGCCAATATATACATCGAGTATTGCCGTCGCTGCAAGCACAATAATGCGATGGATTTTGATGATTTGCTGCTACAGACCAACATCCTGCTCAGGGATTGTCCTGATGTGTTGGCGGCGTACCAAAATCTGTTTCAGTATATCCTTGTGGATGAGTATCAGGATACAAACTACGCTCAGTATCTGATAGTTCGCCGTCTTTCGCAGCTCCATAATCGTGTGTGTGTTGTGGGAGATGATGCGCAGAGTATCTACTCGTTCCGTGGAGCCAAGATTGAGAATATCCTCAACTTCCGCCGCGACTATCCGATGGCACAGGTCTTTAAGTTGGAGCAGAACTACCGCTCTACACAGACCATTGTTGACGCTGCCAACTCGGTTATAGGTCATAATACCCGCCAGATGCAGAAGCAGTGCTTCTCTGCAGGAGATAAGGGTGACAAGATTCGTATTTTCAAGGCATACACCGACCGCGAGGAGGCTGAGCTGGTTGTAACCGACCTTAGAGACCGTGTGCGCGAGGGTGGCGATGATTGGGTTGAGGCTGCTATACTCTACCGAACTAATAATCAGTCGCTTGTTCTTGAGGATGCGCTGCGCCGTAAGGGTATTCCATATAAGATTTATAAGGGTAACTCCTTCTATGACCATAAGGAGATCAAGGATCTGCTCGGTTATATCCGCCTTGTAATCAATCCGAAGGATGATGAGGCATTCAAACGTGTCATCAACACCCCTGCGCGAGGTATTGGCGATACGACAGTTGAGCGCATAGCCGCCATAGCTGCATCTAAAAACTGCTCGATGTGGGAGGCGATAGATACCCTTGTCGGCGAGACTCCGGCAGATAGCGTTGAGAAGGCGATTATAAAGAAGGTGACAGACTTTGTCTCATTTATCCGCAACGTCTCTCTTGAGCGCGAGACACATAGCATCTATGACTTCGGTATGGATGTTGCGACCCGCTCAGGACTGCTCACCTCATATCGCACACAGAATACCCCTGAGGCTCAATCGGCTATCGGTAATATCGAGGAGCTGCTTAACACAATGCAGGAGTACACCGAGCGCACCGAGGCAGAAATTCGTGCCGGAGAGCGTGAGGAGTTTGATGTGCCGACAGTTGAGGAGTGGTTGTCAAATGTGATGCTGATGACCGACATGGATAATGAGGATCCTGATAGCAATAATAAGGTTACACTGATGACCGTCCACTCGGCTAAGGGTCTGGAGTACAAGTATGTATATATTGTCGGCTGTGAGGAGAATCTCTTCCCGTCAATGATGGCTATGGAGAGCACCGAGGGTCTTGAGGAGGAGCGCCGATTGTTCTATGTAGCACTTACGCGCGCCAAAAAGCTCGCAACCCTTACCTGTGCCGATATGCGCTTCCGTTGGGGTCAGATGAACTTTTCGACCCCGAGCCGCTTCCTTGCAGAGATTGACGCTCAGTTTGTGGAGAGCGACTTCGATCTGCGTGCAACACGTCGTAACCGAGAACTGAATGTGGATGAGGGCGAGGATGCAATAACTGTTATGCGTCGTCGCTACGATGTGCGCCATCAGGAGCAGAAGCGCAGCACGCCAAGCAACAACTTCCCTTCACGCCCCGCCACGCCGGCACCAAAGCCACAACCGCCACAGCCTACATACAATGCCGACCGCCTCAAAAGGGTTGTCACAACACCTTCGGCAGCAACAACAACGGTTGCCTGTGCATACTCAGTAGGTCAGCGCGTGTCGCACCCTAAGTTCGGAAACGGACGCATTACAGCAATAGATGCCCTGGCTACAGACCATAAGCTTGTCGTTGAGTTTGAGGCATTTGGCTCCAAAACACTTCTCGCAAAGCTTGCAAAATTGACCGTGCTATGATGCCACTTCTATCGGTCTGCATGACCACTTATAACCATGAACGCTACATCGCCCAGGCGATAGAGAGCGTGCTCTGTCAGCAGACAACATTTGCTGTCGAGGTGGTTATTGGCGAGGATTGCAGTACGGATAGCACCCTTCAAATATGCCGCGAGTACGAGAATTGCTACCCTGACCGCGTGCGTATTATCGCCTCTGAGCATAACGTGGGTATGCATGAGAACTACCGCCGTACAATCGAGGCGTGCCGCGGTAAGTATATCGCCATGCTTGATGGTGATGACTGGTTTTCGGATACTCAGAAGCTGCAGATGCAGGTCGAATTGCTCGAAAAGTGTGGTGCTGCTATGTGTTACACCCGCTCGGAGCGCCGTAGTGAGAGCGATAGCACAATCTACCCGCAAGGTGCACTCCATACCTCATTTGAGGATATGCTGCGCCTAAATACTGCCGAGAACTGCACTACGGTTGCCCTTCGTGACAAGATTCTGGAGTACTATGCCGAGGTTAATCCGCAGACAAAGGGGTGGCTGACCGACGACCTTCCGATGTGGTTGTGGTTTGCAGCTACGCAGAGTATTGTTGCAATCGACCGCGTTACGGCTGTCCATCGCGTACTTTCGACAAGTGTCAGCCATAGCGAGCAGTGGCAAAAACAGCTCGACTTCTGCTACTCGCTCGACTCTATAATGCTCTGGTTTGATGAGCATTACAACGACGGCCATCTGCGCCGTTTTCTCTCTTGTCGCCGCCAAAACCGAACTTTATGGCTACTCTCTTACCACGGCTCAGTTGCTCGATATCTCAAACTCTGGTGGAGTACTTGCCGCGAACATCCGCACCTTATATATAATATAGCGTCCTACGGACTCTTCCTCAAAAAGATTTTTTGGCGTATGTGGCAGTAAATTGTTTTTGGCTAATGGACAAAAGCTAATTTTTACAAAAAAATGTCGCGTACTCTTGCTAAAATGTAAATTATTCTTTACATTTGCATTGTGAATTGAGATTCACAGTGTTTGACAGACTCTATTTCCTGAAAGTGTGGCGTGTTAAGCGACAGAGTTGGGCGTATGGGTGGCACTTTCCCGACGTTCTGAATTTTCAAAAGTGCAGTGTGCAATATAAATGGTGAGTGATCTGCTGATTGAGCACGCCCGCCTTCGGAAAAAGGTTGAGTCATCTTTGGGATTTGTCAAAAGTTTTACTACTTTTGTACAAATCATTTTTTTGCGCCTATGAAAAACAGAGGATTCCTTCTTCCGCATATCTTTGGCAAGATTGGTCTTGCCATCCTTGTGCCGTTTACTCTACTCGGCCTCTTTATTATGTTTACGGGCGGAACAGAGGTGGCTTTTGGCCGTTTCTTCTCGGCTACAGGTAACTATCGTGAGCTTGAGTCGCAGATTCTCAACAATATCACTATTATCGGTCTTATTGTCGGCCTTATCTTTGCCGCCTGCTCTCGTGAGAAGAATGAGGATGAGATGATCTCAGCAATTCGTCTTGATTCACTACTTCTGGCACTCTATATTTCGTCAGTTCTGCTTATTGTAGCAGTGCTTTGCCTCTATGGCAACAACTTCTACGAGTTTCTGATATACCATATGTTCATCTTGCCGCTTATCTTCCTTATCACATTTAAGGTCAAGCTGTGGCGTCTAAATAGTGGAGGTGACGATGAAGAATAGTATCAGAGTATTTCGCGCTGAGCGTCGCATGACGCAGCAGCAGCTCGCCGAGGCTGTCGGGGTGAGCCGCCAGACGGTCAATGCCATCGAGAGTGGACGATTTATCCCATCGACGGTCTTGGCCCTTAAGGTCGCTCGTCTCTTTGAAAAACCGGTTGAAGAGGTCTTTGCCCTCGAGCCGTCAGATGACGAATAGATTCTGTGTAAAGCACACTTTACAGGAAATATTGTGTCGTTTCACCCCATATAATGGTCAATTCACCGCAAAAACTTGTGGTGAATTTTTTTGACAAAATCGGGCCTACAGTGCCTTTTCGGCACGAAAATTGCTATAAATGGCGCGAAAAACGGCACGATTGAGGCCAAAATGGGGATTTGGAGGAGAAGAAAATCTTTCATATCTTTGCATTAGAAACAAAATTAAAGCACAAAAGTTTAACTCTTAAAACACTTATTGCCTATAGGAAAAATTCTACTCTGAACATTTTAGAAGAAAGGAGAAGAATATGAATGCACAGATGTTGAGCGATCGTGAGTTGCTTAATCTTTATCTGCAGGGCAATAAGAGTGCTATATCCACTCTGATAGATAGACACAACCGCCGAGTTCGAGATTATCTTCGAATGATGGTTGGTGATGCCGATGTGGCAGACGATATTGCGCAGGAGACCTTTATCAAGGCTGTTCGCGTGATAGATGAGGGTCGTTATACCGATAGCGGCAGATTCCTCTCGTGGGTTATGCGTATTGCTCACAACAAGGCGCTGGACTACTTCCGCGCTCAGAAGAGCAACAACTCTGTCAGCGAGTCAAGTGCCGGTTATAACGTGCTTGGAACTATGCGCTATGCCGATAAGAGTGTTGAGGATAGTATGATCTCGGAGCAAATCAGTGCCGATGTTCGCGCGTTGGTGGAGCTGCTGCCTGATGAGCAGCGCGAGGTTGTCAAGATGCGCTACTACTCAGACCTCTCATTCAAGGAGATCGCTGAGCAGACAGGCGTGAGTATCAATACAGCCCTTGGTCGTATGCGTTACGCGCTGATAAATCTGAGAAAGATGATTCAGGATAAAAAAATCTCTCTCTGTTAATACTAAAACCATAGGCAGTTCCGTTATCTATGTGAACACTCACTAAAAACAGACTGCCTATGCAACAACTCGACCTTTTGACATGTAGTGATGAGGATCTTTTGATGGAGTATGTAATATGTAACGAACCGGAGTTGTTACTATTAGATTCTATCCTCCGCGAATCATTCGGAAAATCCGTCTAACCTTAAGGTTAGGCGGATGCTTGTTTGTGGCGGTGCGCGAATAGCCGAGGAGTAACCGCTTGATAATTCAAACTCCGTCACCTCCCCAACAGAAGGCAAGCGGGATGCTTGCTTTTTTTGTTTGTGTAGGTCTGGGAGCTCGCTCACAAGACCATACACAAACAAAAAAACACGTCACTCAAAGAGTGACGTGCCTTCTGTTATAGTGGGAGTTGACGGATTCGAACCGCCGACCCTCTGCTTGTAAGGCAGATGCTCTGAACCAGCTGAGCTAAACTCCCTTGTTTGCGGGTGCAAAGGTAGGAAAAAAATATGAAATACCAAACTTTTATCTATTTTTTGTGAAAAATACGCAAGAAAGGGTGGATTTGAGAAAATTTTAACTATATTTGTGGAAATTAGGATGAATTTATAAATTATGGGAAAGAAATCAGATCGTTTATCACTCATAAAGCAGATTATTGCCGAGGTGCAGATTGGCTCTCAGGAGGAGTTGATTGGCCATTTGGCGAAACGTGGTGTTCATGCAACACAGAGTACATTGTCGCGCGATTTTAAGGAGATTAATATATCTAAGATTCCTCATCCGGAGAAGGGATACATCTATGTTTCGGCAGAGCACATGACCTCGCACATAGATACAGGAACCTCTAACCTTGGGGATGCTATTTATGGCGTTAAGTTCTCGGGTAACATCTGCGTAGTGCTTACAAAGTCTGGATATGCAAATGCTATTGGCTCGGTTTTGGATGGTTGTAAGTCTGCAGATATTTTGGGTTCGGTTGCCGGAGATAACACAATTATCGTGGTGCTCAGAGAGGGTGCTGAGCAGCAGGATGTAGTCAATGCCTTGTGTAAGCTGTTCCCATCATTGAGAATATATTAGAAAATCAACGATTTAGGCGTGGGGTATTTCGCATTATATGCTGAGTACCCCATCTTTTTTTGCAAAAAATTGTATCTTTGCATCTATAAATAGCATAAGCGTATGAGTGCAACAATCATCATTGCCACGATTTTAGGGTATATCGCCCTGCTCTTTACGGTGGCATATATTTCGGGTCGCAGGGCCGATAATGAGGGTTTTTTTGTAGGTAATCGTTCATCGAGCTGGTGGATGGTGATGTTTGCAATGGTTGGTGCGGCGATGTCGGGTGTTACGTTTGTCTCTGTGCCAGGTATGGTTGCAACGAGTGGTTTTTCGTACTTCCAGATGGTATTGGGCTTTATGACGGGCTACTTTGTCATAGCATTTGTCCTCATTCCGCTCTTCTATCGCATGAAGTTGGTCTCTATCTATGGCTATCTTGAGCAGAGATTCGGTGTGGGGGCATATAAGACCGGTGCATGGTTCTTTTTTATCTCCAAGCTGCTTGGAGCATCTGTGCGCCTATTTTTGATATGCGTAGTGTTGCAACTGCTGCTCTTTGAGCCGTATGGCTTGCCATTCTGGTTGAATGCTTTGGTGACCGTTCTGCTGGTGCTGCTATATACATTCCAGGGCGGTGTAAAGTCGCTTATCTGGACAGATACGCTCAAGACCCTCTGCCTGATTCTGAGTATCGCGCTTTCGATATGGTTTGTCGTTCAGCGTCTTGATATGTCTCTGGCCGATATGGTTGCAACTGTTAAGGGTAGCGAGAATAGCCGCATATTCTTCTTTGATGATATCAACGACCGCCGTTACTTCTTCAAGCAGTTCTTAGCAGGTCTCTTCTCGGTAATTGCGATGACGGGCCTTGACCAAGATATGATGCAGCGCAGCTTGGCGTGCAAAAACTATAAGGATTCTCAGAAAAACCTCGTTGTGTCAACTATTCTGCAGACGACAATAATCTTCGTACTGCTTGTTTTGGGCGTTATCCTCTATACATTTGCCGAGCGTATGGGTATAACGCTGCCTGCAGGAACGGACAATATGTTCCCTACGGTGGCAACCTCGCCGACAATGCCGATTGTGGTTGGCGTGCTCTTTATTTTGGGCCTTGTCTCTTCGACCTATTCGGCTGCAGGCTCAGCACTCACGGCACTTACGACATCGTTTACGATAGATGTGCTTGGTGGCACAAAACGTTTTGATGATCAGCGCCTTACAAAGGTGCGTAAGGGCGTGCATATAGCAATGGCGGTGGCGATGTTTGTCGTTATCTGCGCATTGCACCACATGGGTAGCTCAAATGTTATTGATGCTGTATATACCCTTGCAAGTTATACCTATGGCCCTATCTTGGGACTGTTTGCCTTTGGTATATTTACAAAGTGGAGCGTCAAGGGGCGCTATGTGGGTATTGTGGCTGTGGTTGCACCGCTACTCTGCTTTGTGCTTCAGCAGAACTCGGAGCGTTGGTTTGGTGGGTATAAGTTCAGCTATGAGCTGCTGATAGTCAACGCCTTGATAACATTTATAGGTCTGATACTTCTTATTAAACGAGATAAACGATGATTCTTATAGCCGACGGAGGCTCAACAAAGTGTGATTGGGCGGTAGTTGATGGCGCAAGCGCCACAATTCTCAAACGCTTCCAAACAGAGGGCATAAACCCATTTGCAAGCTCTGCCTCTGAGATTGAGGCTTTGCTTTGTGATGTTGTTGTGCCACAAACAGCAGACTTTGCAATAGATAGTATATATCTCTATGGTGCGGGCATAACTCCTGAAAAGGGGGAGTGGTTTGTAGCTCTGCTCTCAAGGCTCTTTGCGGGTGCAAAGGTCAGCGCGACGAGCGATATGGAGGGTGCCGCGCGTGGTACAGTTGCAGATGGTGACGGTATTGTAGCAATACTCGGAACAGGCTCAAATTCAGCAGCTTATAGCGCAGGCGTTGTGACCGATAAGGTTGCAGCTTTGGGCTATATCCTTGGCGATGAGGGCAGTGGCGCAGTGCTGGGTAGAACGCTTGTGAGCGATATCTTCAAGGGTGTTGCGCCAAAGCATATCGTAGAACTCTTTGAGTCGGAGTATTCGCTCAGTCAGGCAGATATTCTGGAGGCTGTATATCGAAAACCGCAGGCAAATCGCTACTTGGCGAGATTCGCAAAGTTTTTGTCGGCACGCCTTGATGATAGCTACATCTATGCGCTTGTTGAGGGGTGTTTTGAGCAGTTTGTGCAACGAAATCTATTGCAATATTCAGAGCGCAAGCTCTATGCAGTTGGCTCTGTTGCCTACCACTTTCAAGATGTTCTACAAAGGGTGGTTGAGCGTGCCGGCTTTGAGTTGGTGTCAGTTGTTCAGTCACCAATGGAGGGGCTTGTAAGGTACCATTCGGGGGTAAAAACTGCTTGCGATAACCAGAGCGACAGACCGTTTAGAAAGTTTACAGAGGAGCCGTCATACTACAACGATTTGGAGCAGATGGCTGTTCGTTGCTGCTTGGAGTCTATAAATAGGGAGGATTGTCGTGTCGCAATGGCTGTCAAGAGGGCTTTGCCGGCAGTTGAGCAGCTTGTTGAGCAACTTATTCCGCGCCTGAAGAGGGGAGGACGACTGTTCTATATGGGTGCGGGTACCAGTGGTCGCCTCGGTGTACTTGATGCCTCGGAGGTGCCACCTACATTCGGTATGCCGCCAACGGTGATTATCGGTATTATTGCCGGAGGAGATAAGGCTCTTAGAACGCCTGTTGAGGGTGCTGAGGATGATACTGAGCAGGGTTGGCGCGACCTTGAGCCGTACAATCCGACACCGCTTGATACGGTTGTGGGTATTGCGGCATCGGGTACTACGCCATATGTTGTCGGGGTGCTGCGTAAAGCGCGTGAAAATGGGTTGCTCACAGCATCTATAGCGTCGAATTATAACTCTCCGGCGGCAGCTGAGGCCCATATCGCCATTGAGACTGTCGTGGGCTCAGAGTTTGTTACGGGTAGCTCGAGAATGAAGTCGGGAACAGCACAGAAACTTGTCTGCAATATGATTACCACCACGGCCATGATTGGTATCGGCCGCGTGAAGGGCAACAAGATGGTCAATATGCAGCTCTCGAATCAGAAGCTCGTAGATCGTGGTACCCGTATGCTTGTCGAGGAGCTCGGCTTGCCATACGACGAGGCGAAGCAGTTGCTCCTTATCCACGGTGAGGTACAGCGTGCAGTCGAGGCCTACCGCAGCGAGAAGAGATAATCGAACCTATCGAGAACGAAAAAAAGCGCGACCCGTCAAGGATCGCGCTTTTTGGTTATACAGAAAGGTGTTTAGTAGCTTGCCACCTTGTATGCTCCGTAAGAGAGTTTCAAGGCGTTGGCACGACGAAGTTCCTGCTTGACGTCGGCAACAACACCCATCTTGGTATTCGCATCGGCCTTCAAACATACGGTCATCGAAGCACGGTCCGACTCGTTGAGGTTGTCACGCTCGGCAGCAATAAAGTCCAAGATATCCTTGGTTGTCTTGTACGAGTCGTTCAACTGGATACGAGGTGCAGTACCATACTTTGCCTGCATATGAAGGGTTGGAGTACCAATGTGAATAAACGATACGAGGTTCTTCTTCTCGAGTTTCTGAACTTCGGTAGCCTCAGGCATCTTGTAGGTTACGATAAGCTCCTGGTCGCGCATCGAAGTCGAGAGCATAAAGAAGAAGAGGATAATATACACTACATCGGGCAACGAGGTGGTCGACATTGCCGGCACCGAACGCTCGCCCTTTTTCTTCATTACTGCCATAATTACTTAACTTTTTTACGCGGCTCTGCCTCCGAAATCTTCATTGGGACAGCCTTGGTTATTACCTTGTTCTCTGCTTCACTCAAGTCCTTGAACGACTTGCCAAACTTGGCCATAGCCACCTCGTCACGCACCTCGTTGAAGGCACGGGTAAGCTCGTTCTGAACCTTGATGTAGACCTCATAGCTTGTGTCGCGGGTGTTCTGCAACGAGATCACACCCTCACTTACAGGATATGTCCACTTCGAGCCATCAGGCATATCGAGGACAGTAGGCTTCTTCTCAGGAAGATCCTTGTCGTCGAGCGGATTGAGGATGAACTCCTTTGCCTTGTCCTTCAAGGCGTTGAGAGAGATCACCTTACCTCCGGCCATGATGTTACCCGAACCCGAGACGAACACCAAGAGAAGGTTTCGCTCCTTCACCTTGATATCCTCCTGCTTCACCTTCGGATCGGCCATTGGTGGCAACACTCGCACGATACCTGTGTCGATATCCATTGTGGAAACCACAAGGAAGAAGATCAACACGGTAAATGCGATATCCGCTTGCGATGAGGCGTTGATTTCAGGTATATTCTTTTTACTTGCCATAAATACTTTGCCTACTTAATCAATTTGCGAACTACACCGCTTACCATATCGACAACAACTGCCAACAATGCGATAGCTGCAACGATATATGTAACGTAGATACCGATCTCGGCAATTCTCAACTCAAAAGGATTGTCGAAAGAGCCACCGGCCGAATTTGCTACCGGAGCAGCATCGTGGGTCAATGCCAAAGCAAAAGCGGTACCCACAACTGCTACTACGACAACAACGCCGAGGAGCGTCTTGCCCAATCCTGCAGGATGGCTAATCGTATCGACAAGAGCAGCGCAGAGCACTCCCAAGATTGCCAAACCGAGCAATCCATAACCCCACAAGAGGTTAACG